>JBBQUU010000004.1:0-119929 GCA_038212175.1 Opitutales bacterium
GGCGGGGGCGTGGCCTGGGGCGGGGGTTTTTCGCGGCGTGGGGGGGGTGGTGTCCCCCCCCCCCCCCCCCCCGCCGCCCCCCCCCCCCCCGCCGCTCCTTCAACCCGCTACTCTCTCTGCGCCCTCCGCGTGCTCCTGTTACATGTCTTCGTGAAGGGGCGCTGCTGTTCCGGCATGTTCGAAGGATTTGGGCTTGGCCTGGTTCGCGCGGTGGCGAAGCTGTTTCTCGTTCATGGCCGCCCGCCGCACGCTTCAAGCCTCCTTCAAGGGGAAAAAGGTTCTCGTGACCGGCGGCCTCGGCTTCATTGGCTCGAACCTGGTGCGCGCGCTGGTCGCGGGTGGTGCGGATGTGACGGTGGTCGATTCGCTCATTCCCGAGTACGGCGGCAACCTGCGAAATCTGGCCGGGCTCGAGCGCCGGGTTCGGATCAACGTTTCCGATGTGCGCGATCGCCACAGTCTGCCCGTCTTCGTCAAGGGACAGCATTACCTGTTCAATCTGGCCGGACAGACGAGTCACATGGACTCGATGACCGATCCATTCACGGACTTGGAAATCAACGCGCGTGCGCAGCTTTCAATTCTTGAGGCGTGCCGTCTTCACAATCCCGGAATTCGCGTCGTATTTGCCAGCACCCGGCAATTGTACGGGAAACCGGACTACCTGCCGGTCGACGAAGCGCATCCGTTGCGTCCGGTCGACGTAAATGGGATCAACAAACTCGCGGGTGAGGGGTACCATCTGCTCTACGATCAAGTGCATGGCGTTCGCAGCACGGTGCTGCGATTGACCAACACGATCGGCCCGCGCATGCGCGTGAAGGATGCGCGACAGACATTTGTGGGCGTGTGGGTGCAACGTCTCCTCTCGGGTCAGCCCTTCGAGGTCTGGGGCGGTGAACAATTGCGCGATTTCACCTACGTCGACGACGCTGTGGATGCGTTCCTGCTCGCGGCGCTGAGCCCTGCGGCGCACGGGAAGGTTTTTAATGTCGGAGGCACGACGCCCGTGAGCCTGAAGGTACTCGCGGATGTTTTGGTGCAGGCGAATGGCGGAGGCAGTTATGTACTGAAAAATTTTCCGGAGGAGCGAAAGAAAATCGACATCGGAGACTTTTACGCCGATTTTACCCTTCTCCGGCAGTCCCTCGGCTGGAGGCCTCGCGTTACGCTTCACTCCGCCTTGGCCAAGACCTTGGCATATTATCGAAAGGAATTGCCCCATTATGTTTGAGATCATCCTTCTTGGCCTGCTGGTGTTGTTGTTGCTTTCCAACCCATGCCAGCCGCGAGGGGACAATTGAGAGGCGTGAAGGCCGCGCCGTCCGCATGTTGATCACCGCAGATCCCAAGGCCGAGTATCTGGCTCACGCTTCCGCCCTACGCGCCGCCCTTGAGCGGGTGCTGGCGAGCGGAATTTACATTCTGGGTCCTGAGGTCGCTGCATTCGAAGAAGAGTTTTCCGCGTATCAGGGCGATGGTTACACCGTGGGCGTGGCCAACGGCACCGAGGCGATCGAACTTGCGTTGCGCGCCGCGGGTATTGGCCCGGGCGACCGGGTCGCCACGGTGGCCAATACCGTCACCGCGACGGTAGCGGCCATCCAGCAAATCGGAGCCCACCCGGTTTTTGTGGACGTCGATGAGGACACGATGGTGATGTCGGTCCCCGCGTTGGCGGAGCAGTTTGCCCGCGACGGCGAGGCGCTAAGGGCGGTGGTTCCCGTGCACCTCTACGGTCAGCCGGCGGCGATGCCGGAGATCATGGAACTGGCCCGTCGCCACGGCGCCCGGGTGATCGAGGATTGCGCCCAGGCCCATGGCGCCATGATCGGTGGCCGCCGGGTGGGAGCCTGGGGCGACGCGGCCGCCTTCAGCTTTTACCCCACCAAGAATCTGGGGGCGATCGGGGACGGTGGTGCGGTCTTTGCCCGCGACGCGTCGCTGATCGACCACGTGAAACTGCTGCGGCAATATGGCTGGCGCACCCGTTATGTCGCCGAGATCGCGGGTCGCAACAGCCGCCTCGACGAGATGCAGGCCGCGATCCTCCGGGTGAAACTCCCGCATCTCGAAGCAGGCAACGAGCGACGGCGTGCGATCGCGGCGCGCTACACGGCGCAACTGGCCGGGCTCCCACTGCGCCTGCCCGTCGCCGGCTCGGTAGAGGTTAAACCGGCTTTCCACCAGTACACAGTGCGTACGCCGCAGCGCGACGCGCTTCAGGGGGCTTTGCGAGCCCTCGATATTCTTTGCGGCGTGCTTTATCCGGTGCCGGTGCACCGCCAGCCGGCGTATGCCGTGCCCGGGCTTTCCCTGCCGGTCACCGAACAGGCCTGCGCGGACGTGCTTTGCCTGCCTTGCCACCCTGCCGTATCCGACGACGACGTGGACCGCGTGACCTCGGCGATCCGCGCTGCCCTCAGCGAGAAAGTGCCCGCGCATGTCTGACCGGCCCGCCCTGAGCTTTGTCATCCCGCTCTACAACAGCGCGGACACGATCCGCGATGTGGTGCGCGACATCGAGGCGCTGCAAGTGGCGGGCGGTCACGAGATCGTGCTGGTCAATGACGGAAGTCGTGACGACACCGCCATGGTTTGCCGCGACCTGCTCGCGCACGCACGCGTGCCGATCACGTTTGTCAATCACGCCCGAAACTTCGGCGAGCACAATGCCGTCCTCACGGGCTGGCGCCATGCGCGCGGCGACTACATCGTCAATCTCGACGACGACGGGCAGAATCCGCCCGCGGAGGCGGTGCGTCTGTTTGAGCACGCCCGTTCCGCGGGGCTCGACGTCGTTTACGGCCATTACGCGGACAAGCGACATTCGGCGTGGCGCAATTGGGGCAGCCGCTTCACCAATCGTCTGACCGACTGGCTGCTCGACAAGCCCAGAGGATTCTATCTTTCGAGCTTTCGTTGCGTGAGCGCGTTGGTGGCGCGCGAGGCGGTGAGCAATACCGGGCCCTTTCCGTACATCGACGGACTTATTCTGCAGATCACGCAAAGGATCGGAGCGGTGGAGGTGCGTCACGCGGACCGCAGCGCGGGGCAGAGCGGCTACACGGTGCGCAAATTGATCCGGCTCTGGTTGAGCACGTTCGTCAATTTTTCCGTCATGCCATTGCGGTTCGCCACCGTCCTGGGCCTCGCCATGAGCGCCGCAGGATTGCTGGGCGTGATTTGGGTGGGCGTCCTCTGGGCGACCGAGTCGGGCCCATGGCTGGGCTGGGGTTCGCTCATGGTGGCCTTGTTGATCTTCTCCGGCGCGCAGCTTGTGCTGCTTGGGGTGATCGGTGAGTATCTGGGGCGCATGTTCCTGGCGATCAACCAGCGTCCGCAGTCGGTGGTGCGGGAAGTGGAGCGCAGCGGCTGAAGATTGCTCCCATTAAAGGGCGTTGTGTATCGTTTCAGTCGATACGACCGTTTCCGGTTTATGGTCGAGCAGCACGAGCCAGCGCGCCAGTTCGCGGTCGATCGCCGTCTGCATGCCCGCCACGGCCCCAAGGGGAGGGGTGCGGCGAAGATAAAGTGTGTAGGCGAGTGCGGTTAGCGCGAGAGCCCGGTCGGGATTGGCGGTGGTGCCGATCCAGTTTTGGACGAGATAGTGGGCGCACCAGCGGCGGGTTCCATGTTGCGCGAGGGTGTCGCGCCAGCGAAGCGTGAGGCGGCGTGAGTTGGCTTCGTCGCGCAGCTTTCGTCCGGGCGAGGCGCTGATGTGGTGGTAGATGACGCTGCGCAGGGCGACGACATGGTGTTGCCCTCGACGGGCGGCGCGAAAGCAGAGGTCGACGTCCTCGCCGCCATTGACGAACCCTTCGTCGAATCCATCGAGGTGGAGGTAGAGGTCCCGCTGGGCCAGCAGGCAGGCGCCGGTGAGGGCCACCACAGGTCGAATGCTCCTTCCCAGCCAGCGTGTGTCGAAGGTGTCGTGTTCGGGTTTCCCCTGATGGTTGACGACGATGCCCGTATGATCGATTTCGCGGGTGCGGGCATTGCGTTGGATGTTGCCCACGAAGCCCGCCTTTTGGCCCAGGCGCCGATGCGCCTCGATCATCGGTTCGAACCAGTGCGGCGTGAGGACAAGGTCATTGTTCAGCAGGAGCAGGTAACGGCCCCGGGCGGTTTGGGCTCCGAGGTTGTTGGAGGCGGCGTAGCCGAGATTGCGTTCGTTGAGCAAGACGCGGAAACGTGCGTCAGTGGAGGGGAGGTTCGACAGCCATTCGCGGGTGCCGTCGGTGCTGCCATCGTCGACGAGAATGATTTCGTGCTCCAGATCGTGCGGAAGGGTGCGTTGCAAGCTGTCGACGCAGGCCCGCGTCAACGCGAGGCAGTTGAACAGCGGGATGACAAACGAGACCTGCATCCCGGGGACGTTGTCAGGCGGACGTGCGGCCGACAATGCGCAGGGAGAGAAAAATCGCGGCGAGCTGCCGGGGGTCGTGGGCGCTCACCCATTGTTGCGCGTAGCGGAGATCGAGACGGTTGGGTCCGGGAGCGAGCGAAAGGGGCACGACCAGGTGTTCGAGCTGATTGATCCCTCCGAAGCGGTGGTGGTGCACGGTTGCTCCGTTCAGTTCGAGCGTAAGCGTCTGATTGTCCGAGTACGTGAGCACGTGGGCCGTCAACATGGCCTCCTTGTGCAGGTCGGGATCGATCAGCAGGTGGGTGACCGGAGCGAGGCTCCAGTGGAACCTGGGAAGGTAAGCCTCGGGGTACGGGCCCTCCTCGTCGCACCAGCCGCTTTCCGGGGAGAATCCGGCAAAGGCGGCGACATTTCCGAAGGGCAGGGGCGCGGCGAGTTCCTCGTGCGCGAGCTCTCGCATAGCCGGTGCCGAGGGCACTCCTGCGGGGCTTGCGGCTTCCGTGGAGTCCACGAGTTGACCGTGGCTGACGGCGAGTTTTTCCAAGTAAGGCAGGAGCGCCCGGGCAACGCGGTTCCACTCCGTGGCGGCGGTGTGTCGCAAGGGGCCGCCCCGGTAGGCGACGGGCCGCGCGCGCAGCTTCTCCGCCGGTTGATGAATCGTGCTGAAGAAGAGATCGGGGTTTGCGGCGAGCAGCTGGAAACCGAGCCGGTAGTGGACGTCGAGGCCCAGATTGGCGCGTCCGCGACTCAGCTTTTGCAACTCCGCGTGGACGACGCGCAGAATCTGGTGTTGCGGGGACCGAAGGGCGAAGTGCGCGAGGAAGAAATCGTCAGGCAGTCGCTGATCGGGCAGGCGTTCGTCTGCACGGAAGAGGGCGTGACTTCCTTTGCCGACCATCAGGTCCGGGTTCCCGGCGAGGTCGCGGGGAACAAAGATCTTCCATGCGTGGGGCGCGGCGGTCTGGCAATGCCGCAGGCGCAGGACCGGGTTCACTTCTGCCGAAGGATCCTCGGTCGTCGGCAGGTAGTTGATCATCGGCAGGCTCGCCACCGTCTGCGGAGCCAGCTTGGCGAGGGAATGCTCCATTACGGCGCGGCCGGCGCCGGTCAGGATCTCGTCGGCGTCAAGCAGCAACACCCAATCTGCTGCGTGTTCGCGGACAGCAATCCGCTGCAGATGGGTCGCACGCAGGTGTTGGAGGTGACCGAGCGCATCATCAGTGAAGACGCGAAGCGGCAGGCCCTCGCGTTGCAAGGCGCCGAGGATCTCGCGCGTGCCGTCGGTGCTCGCATGATCGAAAACCAGATGGACGTCAGCCCAGGCGAGCGTGTGCCGGACGAAGGGCTCGATGATGTCCGCCTCGTTCTTGACGATCGAAACGGCAACAAGGCGCATGGGTGGGGCGGGGATCCTTAACCGATCAAGCGGCGGAGGTAGTCGCCGTAGGACGACTTGCCCATCTTTTTCACGTTGGCCTCGAGGCCGGCGCGGTCAATCCAGCCGTGCTTGAAGGCGATTTCTTCAAGGCAGGCGATCTTGAGGCCGGTGCGGTTCTCAAGGACCTCGACGAACTGGGCGGCCTGCATGAGGGAGTCGTGTGTTCCCGTGTCGAGCCAGGCCGTGCCGCGGCCGAAGAGTTCGACCTTGAGCGTGCCTCGTTCGAGGTAGAGGCGGTTGAGATCAGTGATTTCAAGTTCGCCCCGCGCCGAGGGCTCTAGTCCGCGCGCGAGGGGCACCACGTCTCCGTCGTAGAAATACAGGCCTGGAACGGCGTAATTGGATTTCGGTTGGCTGGGCTTCTCCTCGAGGGAGACGACCCGTCCGTCGGCGGCAAATTCGACCACGCCGTACGCCGAAGGGTTCGCGACGTGATAGCCGAAGACCGTGGCTCCGGCGGTGCGGGCCGAGGCGCCTTCGAGGGCGGAGAGAAAATCCGCGCCGTAAAAAAGGTTGTCGCCGAGGACGAGGGCCGAGAGTTCGCCCGGCTTCAGGAAGCCTGTTTCTCCGGCGATGTGGAACGCCTGGGCGAGTCCCTCGGGTTTGGGTTGTTCGGCGTAGCTCAGCTGGAGACCGAACTGGGAGCCATCCTCCAGCAGCCGTTTGAACAGCGGCAGATCCTGCGGCGTGGAGATGATCAGCACCTCGCGGATTCCAGCGAGCATGAGGGCCGACAGCGGATAGTAGACCATCGGCTTGTCGTACACCGGCATGAGTTGCTTGGAGACAGCAATGGTCAGCGGATAAAGGCGCGTGCCGGAGCCGCCGGCGAGGATGATGCCTTTGCGAGAGGCGGCGGTGGAGTTGAATGGAAGGGACGTCATTTGGGGGCGTCGGTTGAAAATCGAAGGATGGGCTTAAGCGAACGGGCTCGACTACGAGGCGGTTCCGAGGCGCTCCAATTTATAGCTCCCGTCGAGGATCGACTGCCACCACGTTTCATTGTCGAGGTACCATTGGACGGTTTTGCGGAAGCCGGAGGTGTGATCCTGTTTCGGCGTCCAGCCCAACTCGCGTTTGATCTTCGAGGCGTCGATCGCGTAACGCAGGTCGTGTCCTGGGCGGTCGGTGACGAAGGAGATCTGATCTGCGTAGGACTTGCCGTCGGTGCGCGGACGCAACTCGTCGAGCAGACTGCAGAGCAGACGGACGAGATCGATGTTTCGGCGCTCGTTGTTGCCCCCGATGTTGTACGTCTCACCGAGCCTGCCTTGCGCGACGACGGTATGGAGGGCCTCGGCGTGATCGACGACGTAGAGCCAGTCGCGGATGTTCTCGCCCTTGCCATAAACCGGAATCGGGTTGCCGCGCAGGGCCTTGAGAATGACGACGGGGATCAGCTTCTCGGGGAACTGATAAGGGCCGTAGTTGTTGGAGCAGTTCGTGACGAGGACAGGAAGCTTGTAGGTGTCGGCCCAGGCGCGGGCGAGGTGGTCGGACGACGCCTTGCTGGCCGAGTAGGGCGAGTGCGGATCATAGGGCGTCTCCTCGGTGAAGAGCCCTTCGGCTCCGAGGGAGCCGTACACTTCGTCGGTGGAAACGTGCAGGACACGGAAGCGGTCCTTCGCTGCTCCCGTGAGCGCGTCGAAGTGGGCGCGGGCGGCCTGCAGCAACGTGTAGGTGCCGACCACGTTGGTCTGGATGAACGCTCCCGGACCGTCGATCGAGCGGTCGACATGGCTCTCGGCGGCGAGATGCATCACCCAGTCGGGTTGGAAATCGCCGAACAGCTTCGTCATTGCCGCAGCGTCGCAGATATCGGCCTGAGCAAACTGGTAGCGAGGGTGTGCCCCCAGATCGTCGAGGGAGTGCCGGTTGCCCGCGTAAGTGAGCGCGTCGACGTTGAGCACGGTGTGTTCCGTCGTCGTGACCAATAAGCGTACCAGATTGCTGCCAATGAATCCGGCGCCGCCGGTGACTAAAATTTTCATGCTGAAATCGTTCCCGTTCAACGGGCGCTGCGCCACGAGCGAAGTGCGGTCTCCACGGCTTCGTGGACCTCGGTCATGACGATGCCGGCGCGGGCAAGCTTGGTGGAGTTCATCACGCAGTTTGAACGCGGAGTCTTGGCCGCGGTTTGCATGAACTCGCTCTCGTCCTTGAAGAAGCTGAAGTCCTTGGTGGAAACACCGCTCTTGCGGATCAGATCGACGACCTCGCGCGTCGTGACTTCGCCGGGGTTGGTCACGTTGTAGGTGCCGAACGGTACGCGCTTCTCCCAGCAGGCGAACGTGGCGGCGACAAACTCGTGCAGGTGCGAGATGGAGTTCGCAGCCTCCAGCAGGCGCTGATAGCGGATCAGCTTCGTCAGGTAGTTGCGGGGACTGTCGTTGTGATCGAAGGGGATTCGCAGGCGCCAGAGGTAGACGTCGTTGCGACCCGCGAGCACCTCTTCACCGAGTGCCTTGGTACCCGAGTAGAAGCTGCAGTTGTTGGTCCGAAACGAGAAATTGGGTGTGTCGTCTTCGGTGAAACCGGTCCCGTCGGGGCGGGCGCCCGTATAGATGCAGCCTGACGAGACATGTCCCCATGGAATACCTGCGGCGGAACACGCCTCGGCGATGCGACCGGGAAGGACGGCATTCCCGAAGAGACACTCGGCTTTGTGCAACTCGCAGGCGTCGACGTTGGGTTTGCCCGTGTAGCCGGCGGCGTTGATGAGAAATTCCGGCTTTTCGCGACGGAGCAGCTCGGTCAGGGCCGCCTTGTCGGTATAGTCGAAGTCTGCCCGACGCAGGTTGCGGAAAGGGATGTTCTTGCGCTGCAGCAGGGCCTGATAGGCCGAACCCACGTAACCGGAGCCTCCGAGAAGATAGATCATGGCAAAGGGGAAAAGTAGGAGTTTGGTGAACGGACCGGTCAATCCTCGTCTCTTCGCGCCGACCGCCAGGTCATGGGTGTGCGAACCGACAAAAGCCGCAGCGTTCCAGCCGGCCAATCACTTCCGGCGATAATCGCCCCTGCTGAAGTATTTTTCGAGCCAGACGTAGGCGCAGATGAAGAAGTAGCGGCTGCCCATCTCCTTGATCTTGAGCTTGGCCTCCCCGTATTTGCGGTTTTGCCAGGAGATCGGCATGACCGTCCATGAGTAGCCACGCACGATGGCCTTGAGGGGGATTTCGACGGTGAGATTGAAATGCGGCGCGAGGAAGGGCCGGCAACCGTCGATCACGTGGCGCCGGTAGGCCTTGAAGGCGTTGGTCGTATCGTTGAGCGGAATGTTGAAGCCAATGCGCACGAAGAAGTTCGCGAGACGATTGACGAACAGTTTCAGCCGCGGGTAGTCTATGACCTTCCCTCCCTTGATGAAACGACTGCCGAACGCGCACTCGAAGCCCTCATTGAGCAGGCGCCAGTACTTGACGGCGTCGTCGGGTGCGTCAGAGGCGTCCGCCATCATGATCACGACGGCGTCTCCCTCGCTGTGATTGAGTCCGTAGATGATGGCCCGGCCAAACCCGTGCAGACCCCGGTTCTGCACCGGGACGAGGGTGGGCACTTCCTGCTTCAGGGTCTGCAATACCGACCACGTGGCATCCTTGCTGCCGTCGTCGACCACCACGATTTCGTGGGGTACATTTTCCCGGACGAACGTGGAATGGATGTCGCGCACGGTCGAAGGCAGCGATTCCTCCTCATCGCGGGCGGGGATGATCACGCTGTAAAGCGTGGGTCGGGCGGGGTGAGTCGGAGCAGCTTCCGGCATGGATAAAGGGAAAACACGCCACAGAGCCCGGGTTGGAGCAAGCGCGGTTTTGTTGCGATTTGATCGGCCTCAAAGAGGCGCGGAGAGGTCCAACCATTCCGGGTGAGCCTCGGCGTGCAGAGCAATCTCCTCCAAAACCTGCCCGGTCGGTGTCGCGGGCACCCAATCCCAGAGACGGTGGGCCTTGGTGGCATCCAGAACCATCCACGGGATGTCAAAGGGGCGAGGGGTGCCGTCTTGGGCGACCGAATGCGCTCCGAAGCGTTGACCGCACCACTCGCTGAGTTGTCGAAGGGACCGGGAAGACGCAGCCCCCCCGGCAACGTTCATCACCCGATCCGATGGGGGAAGAGCCGACGCGGCCATCTGTTTTCGCAAAAGGGGCGCGAGATCGCGGGGGTGCAGGCAGTCGCGCACCTGGTGACCGTGTCCGCCGAAGCCGAGATACTTGAGCGGGCGTTTTCTTAACCAACTGTTGATCCAGAAGGCGAAGATTCCTTGGTCGGCGCGACCGAACTGTCCGGCGCCGGCGAGCACTCCGCAGCGATTGACGAACACAGGGAAGTTGAAGGTTTCGCCGTATTCGAGCGCCAGCGTCTCCGAGGTGAGCTTGGTTGCGCCGTAGAGCGAGACCGGCGCGGTCGTCGAAAAGGTTTCGGTGACGCCTGCCGGGCTGAGGCCGGGCGGCAATGGCTTTGTGGCATCGGGGACGAACGCGTGATCCTTCACGACGACGGGCAAAAGGGAGAGCGGTTCGATGGCATAGACCCGGCTCGTGCTGAGCAATACGAACCCGGCGCGGTGCTGCTTGCAGAACTCAAGCATGTTGATCGTGCCGACGAGGTTGTGCTCAACGAGCTGACGCGAGCTGGACTTCCCGTCGACCCCGGCGAGCACGCTGGGGTTGGCGGCGGCATCGATGACGAAATCGACGGCCGGCAGTGATTCGAGGTCGCTGGCGTTTCGCAGGTCGCCGTGAAACAGCTTCACCCCCAACCGCTTCAACTCGGCGCGATTACCTTCGCTGCCCGGCCGGATGAAGTTGTCCAATCCGCAAATATCATAACGTGATCCGGCCTGGAGCAGCGCCTTCGCCAGAGTGCTGCCGACGAAACCACAGATGCCGGTGATGAGGATGCGCATGTCACCGGAGCTAATCAGGGGCGTTGGGCGAGGGGAAGGGGGAAAGCGAGTCGCGACCTTCACCCATATTCGTTTCGAATTTCCTCTGCAATTTTCGCCCGGAGCTAGGTTGATCCTCCCCCGCGGCTGCTGCTCGTTACGACACTGGAACCCGATCCTTTCGAAGGTAAACGCGCAACGGCCCGGAATCGTCGATCAAGGTGTAGTGTTCAGCGATATATAACCGCAATTCCTCAAATGTTTCGTGACCCGATTCCTCGCGGTCGTTGAAGTGAAACGCATCGGGTCCGACGGCGTCGACGAAGAACGCGGGCGAATTGGCAGCGAGATCGGCCAAATATCGCGGACGGTAGTAGGAGTCCCGCTGCGGTGAGTCCCACAGTTGTCGCGTGCTGTGGGATTCCCGGGTGGCTTGGGGCAGTTGGGTCTCAACGTAAACTTGGTTGTCCCAACCCCAAACGGCGATCCGGTCTCCCGGCTGCCGATGTTGTCTGATCAGCCGGTTCGCTTCTCGGTGAGGATTGCGCCAGCTCTCAAGAAAGTGGCCATACATATAAGAGGGCGAATATGAGCTGCGAAGAGAGATAGACAGGCCGCCTCCGACCAGGATGAAAGCGAGTACGAGCGTGATTCGTCTGCGGGCGTCGGGCAGGCTGGCATGAAGCCCGGCCAGGACCGCGGCGCTCCACCACATCAATGGGGGCACCATATAGAGCAAGTAGTGCTGAAATCCCTGTCGCGGCGCCAGGACTGTGATGATGGATGTAAGCGTAAGGAACGCACCGCTCCAAGCCAGAGGGTGTGGCCGGCCCGGCTTTGCCGCACAAGCAAGGGTACCCAGACCCAGAATAAAGATCGGACCCGCCAGGAAAACCGGGTAGCCCCCCGTCAAGCGAGCGGCTCGGGAGAATTTTTCGATGGCCTCGGGAATGGTAAAGGTACTGCTGGCATAGATGAGATTATTTTCCAGATAGCCGCGGTAGAAATGTTCCCACTGACCGGTGAACAGAATCATCCCCAGGAATGTCGCCGTGATCGAAAGACTCGCGGCGGCAAGGACCGCGACCTCGCGCAGGCGTTGCGCCCAGGGGAGGTCGGTGCGTGTGAAAGCGAGAACGGTACCGAAGAGGGCCAGCGCTGCGGCGATCAGCGAGGACTGCAGCTTGGCCCAGGGAAGCATGCCCATGAAGATGCCCGCCAAAACCCACGACACGCGCGGAAAACCGTGGCCAGTGCGGGTGTCACCGCGTGCTTTCCAGAGCAGCCAGCCCGATACCATCATCAGACACAGCGAAAGATGCTCGGACGTGTAGTGAATGAAGTCGGGATCAATGGTGCCACTGAAGAAGGCGAGACCAGGTACCACCGCCACGAGTCCGATTGCATTGCCGTAGGCACGGCGAAACAACGCATAACCCGCCCACAGCGTTCCCCAAATCAGGAGGAGGCCGGTCAGCCGGGCGTTGAAGAAATCCTGCGGAATGCCCAGCCAGTGAGTGGGCAGGAGCACATAGAAATTCAGAGGTCCCGAGGTGGTCCCGTCGACCGAGCGCCAGAATACGGGATCAGCACCGAGTGTGATGGCACCGGCGATGAACTGGCCTTCGTCAGGGTTTAGTTCGCGGACCCCAAGTAATGGCGGCCATCGCCAGGCGAGCAGAGTCGTGAGGAGCACCAAGCCGGTGATTGCCGCATGCCAACGCGAGCCCATCGACGTGCCATGACGGGTGAAGCCCCAAAAGATCCAGATCCCGGCAAGTGCGGTGGCGAAAGTGGCGAGCGCCCAAAACGAGCCAGGATGTGCATCAAGCCAGCGGAAGAGCTCCTTTAGCATCGTGACCGGGGCGGCAGCGTGAATGGCATGGCCTGTCGGCCCCGGGGTTCAGCTCGCGGTGCGCTTGCGCCACGCTTCCACGATCTGCCGGATGGTGTCCTCCAAGGTCTGCGTGATGTCCCACGCCGGATAATGCGCGCGCATTTTCCGCAGGTCCGAGTAATAGCAGATGTGGTCGCCGATGCGGTTCTGGTCGACGTAGGTGTAAACCTGCGCCGTTCCGGTGAGTTTTTCCGCGATCTTGAACGCCTCTAGGATCGACGTGCTGTTGGCCTTGCCGCCGCCGAGATTGTAGACCTCGCCGGCGCGGGGCGCGTCGACGAAGGCGGCCATGAAGCGAGCCACGTCGAGCGAGTGAATGTTGTCGCGCACCTGCTTGCCCTTGTATCCGAAAACCTTGTACTCACGTCCCTCGAGGTTGCACTTCACAAGGTAGCTGAGGAAGCCGTGCAGCTCGACTCCGCTGTGGTTGGGGCCGGTGAGGCAGCCGCCGCGCAGCGCGCAGGTCGGCAGGTTGAAATAGCGGCCGTACTCCTGCACCATGATGTCCGCCGCCACCTTTGAGGCGCCAAAGAGCGAATGCTTCGACTGGTCGATGGTGAAGGTCTCCGGTATGCCGTGGGCGTAGGCGGCATCGGCGTAGTCCCAGCGCGTTTCCAGTTCGACCAGCTTGATGCTGTTCGGGGCGTCGCCGTACACCTTGTTGGTACTCATGTGCACGAAAGGCGACTCCGGGCAGGCCTGACGTGCGGCCTCCAGCAGGTTGAGCGTGCCCACGGCATTCGTGTCGAAGTCGTCGAAGGGAATCGCCGCCGCCCGGTCGTGCGAGGGCTGCGCCGCCGTGTGGACGATTACGGTGGGTTTGACCTGCTTCACCAACGCGAGCACTCCGGCGCGGTCACGGATGTCGATCTCGTGATGGACAAAGCCCTTCAGCTCCGCCGCCAGTCGTTGCTGGTTCCAGCGGGTGTCACCCTGCGGGCCAAAGAAGACGGCGCGCTGGTTATTGTCCACCCCGTGCACGGTGTAACCCAGGGACGCAAAATAGACGCAAACCTCGGAGCCGATGAGGCCGGAGGAGCCGGTGACGAGGATGGTTTTGGCCATGGTGAAGGAGGAAAACGGTCAGGCAAACGGCCGGCGGGGGGTGTGGCCAGTCGAATTTGGGACGACGCCCGGTTCAGTGCGTCCCAGAACGCCGGCATTTGAAGATTTTCCGAACATTTTGAGTCGGGAGCGGGTCTTAACCCACCTCAATGATTTCCAAAATTCTCCTCTTCCCCGCCTCGGGTGCTCTGACTCAAGGCATGGCCGGACGTGGCACGGCCTCCACTTTTTTTAAGACCCTGTGCTGTTGTACGGTATTTGCCTTGGCGGTGGTGCCGGCTTTCGCGGCAAAGCGTGTGATAGAGGTGGAAGCCCCGGCGTCCGCTGCGGCAGGCAAGCCTGTCACTGTGGTGGTTCGCGCCTCCACAGATGCCGCGGGCGAACAGGTGGGATTCCTGCATGCGGAGCATTCGGTGGACAATGGCCGCACATGGAAGGCATTTTGCTACGAGAAGGATGTTGGGGGTTCGGTCGTCCGTACCACCACGGTCGCCGCGGGTGGCGCGGGATCAACCGTTATGTTCAGGGCCCGGGCCGCCTTTCGCGGCGGGCCGGCGGGTGACGTCGATTATCGAGGCACGCCGATTCAGTGGGACGACGAGTGGAAGGAATGGAAGGAACCTCCGGCGCGTTCGACCGTGACGAAAGTTACCGCGCGTTGACCTTGGGCGGGGGGGGCCGGCATGCGCAAGGTCTTGGGTACGACCTCCACCTTGCCGCGTCACTTAAAACGGTGCCGGTAAAAAAACGAAGAGGCCTGCCTTCGCAAGTACCCGCCGTCGGCCAAGATGTTTCAGCCCGCTGCCACGCACGACTCAGTCGGCGGCGGGCAAATGGGAGGTGTGCGGGTGGCGATCGAATCGCATGAACAACCGGAGCGAACCTATCTCGTGCATGCTGCCGTAATGCTTGTGTACGTAGTCGCGTAATTCAGGAAAGGCTTCGTAGCCTTGGCGGCCGCGGTCATGGTAGGCAAACGCCCTCCCTCCATGGCCGACGGCGTCCACGAAGAAAACGGGGCGGTTGCGTTCAAGATCATCCAGGAAACGCCGCCGGAAATAGTCCGCTTGAAGCGAAGACTCGATTTGGGATTTGGTATGGGAGTCCCGCGTTCCGTGGGGAAGTCCCGTTTCGACAAAGATCCATGGCTGCCATCCCCACAGGGCGAGGGTGTCTCCGGCGCGGGCGTGCTCGCGGATCAGGATGCTTGTCTCCGTGTAGGGTTGTCGCCAGTCGCTCAACAGGCGCCCGTAGATGAAGGGAACGCCATCGACGATACGGCAGCCTGCGATTACCTGAAGGACGACGATCATGGCGCACGCCAGCATGCGCCGGGCGGAGGTGAGGTCCGGTGCATCTTTCCACAATTGCGCTACGGTGGCTCCCGCCCAGACCGTCAGGGGAAACACGAGGTAAAGCAGGTAGTGCTGATGGGCTCGACGTGGGGCGATGACCGTTGCACAGGCGACCACCGTGAGGAACAAGCCAATGTACCAAAACGTATCAGGACGCTTTCGGATCACCGGAAGGGCCAGTGCGCCGCCGACGATAAGAAACAAGGCACCGGCCAGGTAGACGGGGAACTGCCACCTGAAGCTGCAGATAAAGGAAAGGTGTTTGAGCACTCCCCAAACGGGAAAGTCCACGCCGCCGATAAAGGAGACATTTTCCAGAAGGTAGCTGTGCACGAAGTGCTCCCTCTGTCCGGTTGCCGCCACTACGCCGAGGGCCAGGATGCTGGGCGCGGACGCACCAGCCACCATCCAAACGAAACGACGGCCCCGTTCTCCCCAAGAGAGCCGCTGATCGATCACCAGCAGCCATCCCGACCACAGGATGAGCGCTGCGGCGAACAGCGAGGATTGCAATTTGGCCCAGGGGAGGAGACCCGCCGTCAGTGCGGCCAGCAGCCAGCCGTTCGATGGACGACCGGAGAGGGGAGCATCGCGATACCGCCAGAGCAGCCACCAGCCGGCTGGTATGAGGAAAAGGGATACGTGCTCCGAGGTGTAGTGGATGAAGTCGGTGTCGGTCGCGCTCGCTAGGAAAAGAACGCCTGGGGTCATCGCGAGCCGGGCCAGAGCCGTTCCGTACGCGAGCGTTAGAAGTGACTGCGTGGCGAGCATGCCACCCCAAAGGAGGAGAAGTCCGGTGAACCGCGCATTGAAGTAGTCTTGAGGAATACCCAGCCAGTGAGTGGGAAGCAGGGCATAAAAGTTAAGCGGGCCCGAAGTGGTTCCATCCACCGCCCGATAAAACACCGGATCGTGCGAGAGCGTGATCGCTCCGGCGACGAGCTGGCTCTCGTCGGGATTGCCTAGCTCCGTCGCGCTCAAGAGAAAGGGCCAGCGCCACGCCAGCAGGACTCCAAATAGCAGCAGGGCAAACGCCACGTTTTTTTTGCGTGGTACAGGACGCGAGGCGTGATTTCGCCATAGCCCGTGTGCGATCCAACCCAGCCATAAAAGAGTAGGCACGGTTGCGATCAGCCAATAGCTGGCCGGGTGTGTGTCGGACCACTGGAAAAAGCCCTTCAGCATGCTAATAAGAATGGGGAGGAAATCGTCGCCGGTTGGTGGTGATGTCAACCATGTGCGCTCAATGCGCTCTGCGATGACGGAGATTTATCCGCGGGCTCACCGTTCACGCGGTTCTCTCCATCCAATCCACCGCCCAACGTCTGGCGCCGCCTTCCTCGTTTCGGAGAGAGGTGGCAGGCCGAAAGATCACTTGATCTCGATGCCGCTCCAGACGGTCCAATCCCACGAGTTGTTGCCATGGGGACCGGGCAATACGGTGAGATAGAGGCGCCCGCCGCTGAGTGCGGAGAGGTCGGCGGAGAACGGCTGCAGGCCGCGATCGGCATCGAGTTCCTTCGGATTGAGGAAGCGTTTGAAAAGGATCGCTTGCTCCTGCCCGTTTGACCAGCGGATCACGAACTCGGCACCATTGGTATTGCCCTCGCCCGTGTAGGCGCCGGGCATGAGTCCAAACTTTCCGCTGGCCAGGATGGCGCCGCGCGGCACGTCAAAGCTCATTTCGCTGGGGGCGTGGAGGATCATCGCGGGCTCGCCGTCGACCTGGGTTTCGGACGGCGGATTCTGCGCTTCGTAGGCGCGCGGAGGCGTCACGAAGAGATTGAAACGTTCGCGATTCATCTCGCGGAAAAATTCCTGACCGGCGACGGTGGGCTCCATCGTGGCGAGGCGAAACTCGGCGTTGGTCTTGTAGTACTTTCGATCTTCGGGAGCGAGGACGAGGCTGACTTGCGCCACGCGGCGCTCCGGGTCGCCGCCGGAGAAATTCACCAGTCCCAGCAGATCCTCGATCAGTGGATTGAGAATGAAGCCGGCGCGTCCCATGGGAGCGGGCAGGCGGTACGAACTGCGGTTCCCGTTCGTATCGTCCACGACGAGGCTGAGCACCGGCGGTTTGTAGAGGAAGGTGCGCAGGCGCCCGAGGAGCGACGGACGCGCATCGATCGAGACCCAGAGGTTTCGGTCGGCGTACGCGGAGATGTCCCAAGGCTCGCCGATGGCCAGCGTGCGGGTTTCCAGCGGCTTCGGAATGTACGCCGCGGCGTCGAACGGCCCCGGGCGCTTTCGCCAGAGCTGATAGGTCTTCTCCGTGTGCACGTACTCGTAGCGGTACATCAGCAGAGCGAGCACGGCGGCGTCATCCATCGACGTGAGGCGACCATCGAGCGAGTGCATCTTCACCAAGGCGAAGTCGGGCGCACGGTCGGATGCGTAGTGGTCGTAGTTGAGTTTGGCGAGGGCGGGCGTGTAGACGGTGTAACTTTGGAAGACCGGGCGCGGCTGGTAGTTGAACCGATTGAAAATGGCGGCGGACTGCTCGTAACCGAGCACATCGACGGACTGGTCGCCGATGATCTCGCGCGTGCGGGGCATGTTGCCGGATCCTTGCTGTTCGCCGAGGCGGTCATTGTAGCCGCTGCGCAACTTTTCGAGGTGGAGCGCGTTGTAAACATTGCCGAAGACTCGCCCTTGGAAAACACCGAGCGTTTCTGTGATGACACCGGAGAGGGCGTTGTAGAGGCCAAAAATGCAGAGCACACCCAGAGGCGCCATCAGCCACCGGCGCATCCAGGCCATGCGGGCGTCGTCCCGGAGAAGCACGGGAAACGCCGTGATGGGCAGGAGGGCGGCGTAAAAGAAGCCGATCATGTGTCCGTCGGCGCGAACAAAGCCGTGTTTCCAACTGAGGTACAGGAAGGCCGCAAGCATCGCGCAACCGGCGAACGCGCGGGGCCGGTCGGATTGCTTCCAGAGGTGCCAGAGGAGGTAAAAGATCAAACCTGCGCTGACGACCATGCCTTTCCAGAGAGCCGGCCAGCCTCCGTCGATTCCCATCGACTGTTGATAACCCGAACTGATCTGCAGCGAATTCAGGAAATACGCTGGAAGATTGAGCGGGTTCTGCCGGCACAGCATCCACAGGATGAGGAATCCGCCGAAGAAACTTCCCGCGTGCAGCGCCGCCTCGCGATGTCGCCGCCCCCAGAGGCTGTGCGCAATGGCCGCGAGGACCACGAAGGCACAGAGCATGAGATTCGTAAACTTCACCACGGCCAACAGCGCGAGAAAGACCCCGATCAAGACCTTGGGCCGGTCCGGGCCTGCGGCGTTGCGATGCAGCAGTTCGATGCCCAGCAGGACGATGCCGAGCATGTGCATCGCATCCTCGTACTGCGCGCCAAACAGCAGGAATGCCAGGTAGTAGTAAAGCCGCGGATACCCGGATAGCCGTTCGCCAAACGACATCACCACCCAGGCAAATCCCATCCCGACGGCAAGCTGCCAGACAAGCAGCTCCCACCACATGATTCCTACGTAGGTCTTTCCCATCTGAAAGCCGAGCGGGCCGTAGGTGAAGACCACTTCGGTGCCGAACTGAAGTCCTTGTTGGAAGAATTGCGCCAAGGCCATCCGCCACGAGGCGTCGAGGTCGATCCCCGGCCGGTAGGGGAAGGAGATCATGACCGTGACCAGCAGGGAGAAGAGCAAGGCGCGACCAAACCGCGTGCGGTTCTCGAACCGGTCAGGGAGGGAAGAAGTTAAGGATGCCATCGATCAAAAAAGGAGGGAGGACCTGGAGAGCGTTCAAGTGCCGGCAATACTTGCAATCGAAAGCGTCGGGTTGATCGACTCCCAACCACGTACCCCAGGGGCGAAGGTCCCCGTGCTACATAAGGACTGCAACGACGCCCGCCACGTGACTTGGATTGCGACGCCTCTGCCTTTACCGCGCGGTTTCCAACAGCAGATCGGACCAGTAGGTCCAATCGCTGGAGGGGTTGCCGGCGGGTCCGGGCAGGATGATGAATTCCAACTGGCCCACGGATGCCTCGGGTAGTTCGACGTTCAGGGGTTGCAGGCCCCTCTCCTCCGGAATCTGACCGGGACGAATGAGGCGGGAGAAAAGAATGTCGCGCGATCCGTCGGGCCGAAGGAGGTTGATCTGAAATTCTGCTCCATCAGACGGATGTTCGCTGCCTGGAGCGTAGGCCTGCGGGCGGATGCCAAACTTGCCCCGGATGCTGCGCGCGCCGGGTTGGAGGTCGTAGGTGATCGTCGACGGGGCGTGGGCGTAGAAGACGAGCCGCCCATCGTCCTCCTCCACGTTGGCGCCGAACGCGGCGCGGACGCTGCTGGGAGGAACGCTGCGCGCGAGGTGGGGGAGTGCGAAGGCCGCGAGCTGCTCCGGCTGCATGGCAGAGGCGTCGACCGTGACGATCTGGTCGTCGCCGAGCAGGATATTACCTTGGGCGTCCGTGGCGCGCGCCTTGAGCACATGCTGCCCCACACCGAGGCGGTCAAAGGGGACGGGGATGCGGACCGTCAGTCGGCGGGTCGGCGCAAAGCTGACCGCGGTCAATACTTCTCCGTTGTGCAGCAGCTCCAAGCGTTGGAGCCGTCCGGTCGCGCTGCGGCCGAGCAGGGTAAACGCGGTCGGTTTTGCGTCGGTGCTGGCCGGTCCCATCAGCAACGGCACGTCCATTCCACCGGAGATGTCGCCTCCTTCGAGCGGCAGCGGCTGCGCCCGAAACGCGTCGGTGATCAAGTAAACGCCGAAGCCTTGCTGAAGAAACTGCTCGGGCTCCACCAGCAGGTAGTGCTCGGCGACGAAGTCGCGCAGAGCGGGAAACTTCACGATGGGATACTTGTTCCAGGATCGGTTCGGGCCTGCGCTCGCGTCGAGCAGGAAGGTGGGCCGACTCGCCGTGAGATCGGCCAGAAGCGTATCCATGGCGCCGGGCACGATCGCATATGCGGTATCCACATCGGGTGCCGTGTTGGTCCAGGGGATCAGTCCGGTTACAAACGAGCTGTAGATGTAACGGGAGGCGGCACGCCGGTCGGCGAAGAGATAAGCGTCGGGGTGGTAGCCCCACACGAACATCGTCTCGTCCGGCCCGGTGTGGTCACGGATAAACTCCGCCGCGCGCTTCGAGGGATCGATGGACTGCGTACGTTCGCGTGCCTCCAACGTGATGTGCCCCGTCCAGGCGACGACCACCACAAGCACAAGGGTCACCGCGACGCGTGTCAGGGGGGCCACGCGCTCGGCCACAAGAAGGCGGCTCGACGCATGGAGTGCCCAAGCGCCGGCAAGGCAGAGGGGCGGCAGACATTGAATGTAATAGTGCTCGAAGGTTCGCCCGCCCGAGGCCGCCGCGGTCATCGACGTAAGCGTCCAGAAAACAACGTAGACCAACACGGGATTTTGAGCCCGCTCCTCCGCTGACGAGGCGCGTTGCACGACCCGGTAGATGAAGTAAACGAGGCCGGCGGCGATCGCGATGCCGACGAAGGGATAGCTGTGCGCAAGCAAGCCGAAGGGCTTCCAGAAAATACTGAGTCGGTCGCCCAACGTGATCTCGGGGCCGTAGTACTCAAGATTGTAGGTCCAGGCGTAGAAGACGTAGTCGCGAAGTGCGCCTTTGAGCCCGAAGTAGGCGAGGCTGACGACGACCGGCGCCGCGAAACCGGCGACGAGGATCGACCAACGCTTCAGCAGGGATGGGAGTGGGTCACGGTTTTGCCAGGCAAGAAACGCGAGCACCAAGCCAGGCGCGCCGAGATCAAGCAGGGCCGGCTGTTTCGAGAGAAAGGCCAGTCCGACAAGGCTGCCGGCGATGGCCAGGGCGGCGTGACTCGGCCGGGTGCCGGAGCGAAGCATCACCACTGCGGCCGCCGACGTGAACAGCGCGACGAGCCACTCGGTGTTGAAAGCGAAGGCGTCTCCGTGCCACATCATCCCGGTCGAGAGCACGGCATATAATGCCGCCGCCCAGAAGCCGGTGCCCGGCCGGCCGGCAAGACGGCCGAGGGTGTTGAGGAGCAGGGAGGTTGCGGCAATCAGCAGGGCGGTGAACGCATGCAGCGCCCAAATATTGCCTTCGCCAACGACGCGATAGAGCGCAGCCACGAGGTAATAGGAAAGCGGCGTGCGCTGATCGATGGCATCGCGATAGAGCACGCCACCCTCGTTGAGAATGCGCGCAATGGCGGAGTGGATGGCCTCGTCGACGTTCCAGACGCGAAAGTCGAATGACGGCCAGCGCAACCAGAGCACGCCGGCGGCCAGCAAAACCCCGATCAGAAGGGTCAGGCGGAACGAGCGGGGGTCGGGTGTGGACGTCATTTCAAGAGTCAGAGTGTCGGCTGGGAAAAAGGTGCCCGGTTGTGTCCACGATCAAAGAAATTCCGGCGTGCTCCAACAGGTCCAGTCGCGACGTGCCGACTCGCCCGGTTGCGTCGAAAAGATCACGGTGGCCTTGGCGGGCAGGTCCTCGGGGAGTTGCGCCTCGAATTTTTGCACGCCTCGGTCTTCCGGATTGTTGGCCGGATCAAGGTGGCGTTCGTAGAGGAGGGTGCGTTCGGATCCATTCAGTAGCTCGAAGCGAAACACGGCTCCATCCGTGGGCTCGTGGGTGTCGACGTAGGCGTCGGAGGGAAAACCGTAAAAGATCTGGAAACGGGTGGCATACTGCGGAATCACGGTGCTCATCGACCCGGGCGCGTGAATGAGCATCATCGGAATGTCGTCGATCGTGCGATCATGCACGTCGAATTCCGTGGTGATCACGACCTTCTCGGTGGCGAAGCGGGTGGGACGCTGACGACGGAAGACGGTGAAGGTGGCGTCGTGTTCCAGGTACTTGCGACCGTTCACCGTGAGCCGGGCGATGTCATCGCTGCGGCTGAACACTTGAACCGGCAGGAAGACGCCGTCGAGCAGCTCCGCGCTTGAGCGCTTGATGCGTTGGATCTCATCCGGGCGCAACACGAGCCATTTAGGGTTCAACTCACGAATCAGATCACCCCAGTCCGTTCCGACCTTGCGAATCGCCTCCACGGATTCCTTCGACGACATGCCCGGGAAGTCGTGGGTGCGAAGCCCCGAGAAGTATCCGATATAACCCAGCGGCTCGAGAAACACGGAGTCGTTCGGGTCCGCCCGCTCCTTCAGCCATTCGCCGATCTTTCTGCGGGTGCCGTCTTCGATGTACGTCTGCTGGGCCGAGGCCTGACGACCCACCTGCACCATCGACCAGGTTGCGCCCACGAGAGACAGGCCCGCCACGGTCATCGCGGTCCGAAGCGCCACCCTCGTCCAACCGGCATCGAGGCCCGCGCCCCGGCGACGGACGCTCGCTTCCCAGAGCTGGGCAAACACGCCGCCGTAGGCGATGAAGGCCAGCAGGGCCGTGCTCGGAATGTACCACGGGAACGGAAAGTACGGGAAATAGGAGAGGTAGGCGTGCGCGCCGAAAAAGGCGAAGGAGGCGACGCGGGTTTCCGTGCGCACCCCGGGCACCAGCCAGAGGTAGTAGCAGATCCCGGCCAGCACTTTCGCCGGCCATACAATCCACGCCGGCCAGTACGGAAACATGTAGTAGGAGGGAAGGAACGTGGCCTCCAGCGAGGTGTAGCTTTCCTTCATCAGGAAGGGCAGAAGAGCCGCCTCTTTCAGGAACACGCCTAGCGTATGCACTTCGCTGATACCCCCTTTGGCCGTGATGGTATGCGGGATCGGCGTTCCGTAATAACTGAAAGCGAAGAGAATCCATGGCAGGTAAAGCACCGTCGTGACGAGCCCGGCTTCGAGGTAAAGTTGCAGCAGCGGGCGCCGGCGGGCGCGGGTGAGCTCGGGGTTGTTGAAAAGCCAGAGTCCGGCCGCTATGAGTCCGACGTAGATAAAGCTGTCCGGTCGCGTCCACATCAGACCCGCCCACGCGGCGCCGAGGTGCCACCATTGCTGGCGCCCGGGTGTGAACAGCACATGAAACGTCCACGCGAGGAACAGCAGCATGAAGGCCGTTTCCATGCCATTGATCGTGAAATCGACGGACTTGGCGTCAGTCAGAAGCAAGAGAATCGGCACCGCCGCCGCGAGCGGCGCGTAACCAAACCGGCGCGCGAGCGCGAGCAGCAGCACCGCCGTGCCGCCCAAGGCAGACGCGCTCATGACGCGGAAGATCCACAGGGCCGCGGCATCGGAGCTGTTGAACGTCAGCAGCGAGGCGACTGCGGGCAGGAGCACCCCCAAGGGGGAGGTGAAGGTGTGCAGCCGTTCGCCGGGCGTGAACACCAATCCGTGGCCCGTCGCCAGATTCTTGCTGCTGCGGTAGGTGATGTAATAATCCTCCCACACGTGGTTCGTGAGAACGGCGAATATGATCGCCACGAAGAAAGCGCCGAAGAAGACGGTACGGGCGTGCGGAAAGCTGCGCGGATTGAACATGGAAACGGTCGGGCAGGTTACCGACGGTGCAATTTCGAAGGCAAGTGCGGAGCCAGCGCCGATTCGTGAGCAAGGCCAGCTGCTTGATGACGAGGGAGTGTCGGAGGAATCGGTTTGAATCTGGTGTAGCGGCGGCTGTCCCCAGCAGCCCTTTGCGGCATCCACAGGCCGTCCGGCCTCCAAACCGGCGGCAAGACCTCCAAAGGCGGCAAAAGTGCCGCCGCTCCTTCAACCACCGCCGCCCCATCAATTCACTACCCGATACTCTCTCCGCCTCTCTCTGCGGTCTCAGCGTGCTCCTGTTAAATGCCTTCGTGAAGTGGCGCTGGGTCGGAGCAGCGCGCCGGGAAATCGCTTGCCCGACCCAAGGTGCCGCCCACCCTCGGCAGGACTTGTTCATTCGTCGCCTCTTTTTCTGTGGTCGCCCTGTCAACCGTCGCCTGGCCGGGTTGACCGTCTTGCTGGTCCTGCTGGCGCTGCTGCCGTGGTGGCGAAACCACACCTACCTTAACGATCTCTATGACTACGGCTTGGTCATGGCCGGAGTGGGGCGGATCGACGCGGGTGAACGCCCTTACCGCGATTTCGTCACGCCGATTCAGACGGGCGTCTTTCTGTTCAACGGTTGGTCGGAGGCACTCACCGGAACCAGCTATCGGGGGATGACGCGGGGGAACGCCGTACTGATCGTCGGCGGGCTGCTCGCTCTCGCCGCCGTGCTTTCCCGGCGCTTTTCGCCGGTCGTCGCGTTGCTGGTGGCGGCCGCGGTGACGTGGTCAACGAATTCCCAGCACACCATCATTTGGTACAACGGCATGGGAGTGTTGCTGCTTGCGCTGGTTGCTTGGGCGGGAGCGCTCGCTCCGGTGCTGCGCCGCGAGGATGCCTCGTGGAATGCCGTGTTGGGCGCCGCCTTGGTGCTCGGGGGCATCAACAAGATCAGTTTTCAGATGATCGCGGTGGCGTTTGCCTTCGGTTGGGCACTCCGCGCGGCGTTGAATCGCAAAGCGTCGGTGAGACGGGTGGTGGTAACCTGCGCCTATATCCTGGCGTGTGGCGTGGCCTTCCCCGTGCTGATTGAGATGGCTTGGACAGGCGCGTCCTTCGCGACGTGGTGGCACAATGTCGTCAGCCTGCCCGCGAGCGGACGCTCGGCCGACCTGCCCTCCATCCTGAAGTTGGAGTTCTTCCTGAACCACGGTCACAATTACTACGGGCGCCTCGCCGTGCCGTTCGTCGGACTGTTGGGTGTGATTCTCACCTTGCTCGTGGTGGGGATTGGCTGGCTGCGCATGCCGACGCGGGAGTCGAGGGTGGAGTGTGCCTTGCTGGCCGCAGCCGGCCTGCTGGCGATGGGAGGAGGCATCGGCCTGCTCGCGACCAATCAAGACATCGCCTATATTTCCTTCGCCGGATGGCTCGTTTTGCTCGTTGCCCTCTGGTTGGGGTTTGGCCTTGAGACGCGGGGCCCGTGGCTCAACGCCGCCCTGGCCGCGCCCATTGTTTTGATTGGCCTCTTTGCGTGGCAGGCTGCCTGGGTCGGACAGCGTGCCCTCTGGGGTTATTCGCCGGCGCCTCGCGCGGCGTACGTCAAAGGTGAAACCGCAGGGGAGGCGTTTGCCTACCTCAAAGGCACGAGGATCCCGCCCGAGCTCGCGACGTCACTGCGCGACCTTGCCTCGTGGCGTTCCGTCCTGCCAGCCGACGATCGTCCGGCCATTTACTACAGCGGCGGGACCGAGTGGCTGGAACGGGTCTGGCCCAACCACAAGGTTCCAGGGCTGCCGTTGTGGTTCGCGCAAGGCACCAATTTTGGACCGGGCGAACAAGCCGTGCTCGACTCGGCCCTCGGACCGGATGGCGCTTATCGCAGGGCGATCGTTTCCATCGCCCGTGACGTTTGGTTTGGCGGCACCGAAGGGGTGTTGAAGCGGGGATATTCCCGGCAGCTCATCGGACCCGTGTTGTTTGCCTACCAACGGGTGAACTCCGAAGGCGTGTCGATCCATCCGCTGGAGTTCATTGCTGAGCACGGCGGCAACCTCGATTCCAATCTCCTCGCGTCGACGATGGGCTCGCGTCTCGCATCCGAAGGCAGGCAGTTCCTTGGGGTAAGAACCGGGCGCGGGGAGATGACCCTGACCGTGCCAACGTATCGCTTGCGTGGTGACGCCGTGCTCCTGCGAGCCGCAGGCGCGCCCGACGGCGACTTGCATGCCGATTTTGTCATCACCGCCCTGCGCGCTGATGAGCCTCCCCTTGATCTCTGGGTTCAGCGGGTGACGCTGCCGGCCGGTCAAACGGAGCTTTTCTTTCCCTACGAACTCGGCGGGGGTGCCATGCCGCTGCGCTTTGCCGTTACCATTCCGCCCGGGTACGGCGACATGCTTACCGCCGGCTGGCGCAATCCGACCATCCAGCACGCCATGGAGACGTCGGAGGAGCCACCGCGCATTCACCTGAATTCCCTCAGCTTCACCGAGTTGAACGAGGACGCGATGGCCGCCGTGCTGCCCGGCGCATGGCGACCCAAACGCATGATCGCCCGTGGCGGTCGCCTCGCCTCGGAAGGCTACACCCTCGCGCCGGGTGGCGAGCTGTGGGTGCGGGCCGGCAGCGTGGTCTCAAGCTTCGTCGGCACCGGTCGTCTGGTGGTCGTGGACGGCAAGGTCGAGTCGCCGCTGGTCCGTGCCTTTTATTACAAGGGGGGGCGCCTGGAGATGACGTCTCAGGAAAGCGCGGGCGAAGCCGGACGGCTCGACTTTCGCGTCTGGTCGGCCGAGCCCGACGGCTGGCTGGTCCTCAGCGTGGACGAAAACGTTAACGCGGCCTCGGTCTTGCTGAAGGTCACGCAGGTCGACATGGTGCCTTGACCCGGCGGTCCCGGGTCACTCGTGCGCCAACCACGCTTCCCGCGCCAGTGCCACGTGGTGCGGGAGAACCTTGGCATAGTCGTGGTAGCGGAGAACCTTCGAGTAGGCTGTCGGTGTGAGCGATTTGCCACTGCGTTCCTTGGCGAGGCAGGTCCACATCATGCGTGAGAGTCCTTCGACCTCGCCCGGCTTTACGAGATAGCCGTCCTGTCGCTGTCCGATCAGGTCGACGATGCCATGCGTATCCGTCGAAACGATCGGCGTGCGAAACGCCATCGCTTCCATCACGACGCGTGGAAACGATTCCTCGTAGCTCGTGCAGACAAACATGTCCGCCAAAACGAAAAAATCGAAGACCTCGCGCGTCTCGGGCACGAGCGTGAGGTTCTTGAGGCCCAGATGCGCAATGTCGCGGTGGAGCAGGTCGAGAAAGATTCCCGGCCGCGCACCGACCAGCACGAAGCGGAACTTCCCGCGGTCGCCGTGGTGATGATTGAAGTGGTCGATCGCCCGGATGAAGGTGTGCTGACCCTTGCGTTCGCAGACCGTGCCGATGTTGGCGATCACGACCTCATCGTCGGCAAACCCGTGTTTGCGACGCAGCTCCGCGCGCGTATGCGCCCGGCGAAAGTCCTCGATCGCGCCGAGCTGGATCCAACTCGGCACAAGGCGGAAGTTGTCGTGCAGGTTGTCGTCCTCGTAATAGGCGCGGGTGGCCTGACAAAGGAAGAATGCGCGCGTGACGCGCTGGAACGCCTCGTGCACCAAAGGATGCAGGTGCAGGCGCATCATGTTCTCGAAAAAGCGGAAGATCGACGTGCTCTCGTGAATGTAGAACACCGAGGGCTTGTCGGCGCGGCGCGCCATGTGCACGCCCCAGAAGCTCACGAGGGTGTTGCAGACCACGAGATCGATGCCGTCCCAATCGAGCTTGTGCATCACGTCCGCCACGGCCTCGTGAAAGCGCTCCTCGGTTTCCGCCGAGAAAATCGGCTCTGAGTCGATCACCGTGATGGGTGCGCCCAGGGCCTCATAAGCCGGTCGCAATGGACCGTCGCGGGAAGCCAGCACCTCGACGTGGAACCCGGCCTCGCGCACCATATACGTGGCATATTCGAGCAGGAAGAGCGGCGCACCCTCGAGATTGAGATTGTGGGTCAGCAGAAGCAAACGGAGCTTGCCCGCCCGCGCCGTGCGAGCGTGCCGTGCGCCACGGCAGCGCAGGTGGTTGCCATGGAGCTGGAGATGTTCGCTGAAGTACGGGTCGCGGTAGGAAGGATACCGCCGCAGGAAGGCGATGTGCTCGGCCTCGTCGAACGTAACGCCGCGCGTCGCGCTGCCCCAGTGCATGAGCTTCGCCTGCGGCGTGTAGATGACGCGTTGTCCGGCGCCCCGCACGCGAAGGCAGTAGTCGACATCATTGAAGGCGACGCTGAGGGACTTCTCATCGAATCCTCCCAGTTTTCGATACACGTCCGAGCGGGTGAGCAGGCAGGCGCCGGTGACGGCGGACACCTCGCGAGCGGCGGAGTGCCAGACGACGTCAGCGATGTCGCGCTCGGAGACCTTGGCGTAGGGTGTATCGGCGAGACCTCCATACGGGCCGATGACAATGCCCGTGTGGTTGAGCGTCTTGTCCGGATAAACCAGCTTCGCCCCGACCACGCCGACGTCGGAGAGGGTGAACCATCCGACCATCTCCTCGAGCCAGCCGCGCTCGAGCGCGTTGACGTCGTTGTTGAGATGGAGCACGAGCGGAGTGTCGAGGTGCGGCAGGGCGAGGTTGACGAGGTGCGAGTAATTGAAGGGCGCACTGCGGTCGGCCGGACGAACCACCGTGCACATCAAATCGTTGCGCTTCTGAATCGCATCGAGATAACGCACCGCGTCGGCGTCCCGGGAGTGATCGTCGACGATGATGAGTTTCACGTAGCGCCAGTCGACGGTTTCATCGAGCAGTTCGACGCACTCCTGCAAGAGGTGCAGACGGTCGCGCGTGGGAATGACGATGGTCACCTGAAGGCGCGAAAGGATGTCCCGGTCCCACTTGAGCTGGTGAAAAGGGAACCGTCGGTGGTGCGCCGTCTCCGGGAGAAACGGGGCCGCCGGGCAGGCGCGGCGCTTCATCGTCTCCGCGAGCGCGCTGCGAGCCTGCTCGACTGAAGGATGGGCCAGATCGATGGCCCGAGGCACGGAGTCGCGCGCGTGGTGGCAGATCAGCGGCACGTGCGCGACCTGCGACTCGTCGAGGTGGTCGCCCAAGCGGAGCAGTACATCGAACCACGCGATGTGATCCGTACCTTCTCTGAAGGAACCGTCGGCAAGAAAGCGTTCGCGTCGCACGACGCTGAGGTGCCCGGGGAAAAGTCCGGACAACGCCAGCGCCGGGCTCCAGGCGGGTTTGAAGCTGGGTTCGCTGCGGGCACCGGTGTCGTCCATCCGATCTTCGTCGGTATAGACCAGTTCAAGCGTGGGCTCGCGTTCGACGCGTTCGGCCACTTCGAGCAGCGCGTCGGGCGAGAGCCGGGAGTGTCCGGGAAGGAGCGTGAGATGCGAACCCGAGGCCTGGTGGGCCGCGGCGTTGAGGGCCCGGATGACGTCGTTGGATCCGTTGGTTTTCTCCGTCTTGATTCGAGGATCGTTGCGCCGGGGAGCATCAGGTCCGACAAACCAGAGTACCCAGTGTGGATACAGCTGGGCCTCAAGGGAGGCGGCGAGCTCGGCGAGATGGGGTCCCGTGGCTTCACGCGTGTCGACCAGCACGGTGAACTGCGGGCCGTGGGCGAGCCGGCCTACCGCCTCGGTCAACGCGCGCCGGAGCGGCGGGGTGAGGGCGTTGGTGCGTACCCATGCAGCGTACGGGTCTTCCGTAACGCGGGCGGCCTGCGCAAGCGCGAGGGGCGAGGGCGCATCGCGGCGAAACCGTTCGCGGGCAAGACGGCACTGGCTCCAGAATTCCCGCAGCGAGCCGAGACGGATGCGCTGGCGGCGGCAGGCGGCGACGAAAAGACGGACGGCTGCGTAGAACGTGGAGTGGCTGTACGGCGGCAGCGGCCGTTCGAGGCGGTTGCAACTGCGCTGGAGAAAGCGTCGCGCGAACACGAGATGGCGGGTGCCGTCCTCCAACTCGGCGAAGATTTTAACGATGACCGGATCCGGTGCGTGCTCGTCGAGGTCGGCCATGCCGAAGAACTGCGGAAATGCCGCGTTCGGTGCGTCGGGAAACATCGACGTAGCCTCGGGACGAGGACGATCGCCGTAGTCGAGTTCGTTCTCCACGAGCGGATGGGTGCTGGCAAAGATCCGCTTGATTTTTTTTTCGCGGTGCAGGAGCCAGCCGACGATCCATTTCTTGCCGAACTGCGAGCCGCTGTAGCCGAGCGGGTTTTCGAGTGCGCCGTAGAAGGGCGGGTTGGGCAGTGTATCCAGCGTACGGGCACCGATCTCCATCGCGAGGCTCCCGGCCGTGGGGGCAAGATTGTCCTGCGGCCGCGCGCGCATCTCCTGCAGCAGGCGTTCCAATTGGATCGCCACCAGGTTGGTGCGCAGCTTGGAGCCGCGACGGGGTCCGGCCTTCACCTCGATCTTGGTGCGGAAGATCTCCACCCAGTGGTTGCCGGCGTCGAGCAGTTCAAGGCGCAGACGTTTCGCGCCAGGTGGTGGCTTCACCTGAAGAACGAAGCCGGCGTGGGGTAAGCCAAAATAACCGCGGTGAGTGCGCTCCGCGTGTTCGTGCGGCATCCCGAGAATCCCGAGGTAGGGAATGCCGTCGATCACCGCCCGGATGTCGGAAAAGACCGCACCGGTCTTTGAAACGAACCAGCCGCTGACCCAAACGGGTTCTCCGTTGAAGACCCACTGGCGGGGCTCTTCGACATCGAAGATGTAGGCGTCGTTTTCGTTCATGCTGGGCGGTCGGGCTTGTAGGACGCGGAATCGAGGGCCGCAAGGGGCGAATCAACGCACGGCCGGTGCGGCCGAAGCGCCCTTCACTGCGGATTCGATGGCGTGGACCCACGCGGGTAGCTGCCGCGCGGGATTGCGGTGCGTCATTGCATAGACGTGAGCCGAGGCGACGCGGCGGGCGGAGGCGGCGGGGTTCAGCACGAGGTCGATCAAGGCGTCCGCGGCGTCGGTGGGCGAGGCGAGTTCCGCCGGAGCGACAAGGGGGGCCGGCAGGAGGGAGGCAAGTTCGGGCGTGGGGTCCGCAACGATGGGCACAGCCAGGGCTGCGGCATCGAGGAGCGGACGAAATCCCGTGCCATGCCGGTGCAGGTCCAGCACGGCGTCGGCCGCGCTCACCCAGGCGCTGCGGGCAACGCGGTCGGTCGTGGGCGAAAACGTTGTCGTGGCGCCGGACGGAGCGTGCAGGGTCACGGTGCCCTCCGCTCCCACCAACCCGAGGTGCCAGTCGGCGAGCCGGGCTTCGGTGAGGGCATTATGAACGGCTCGCAGCAAGCCGTTGAGCGACGCTTCGTCTTTCCCTTCGGTGGCGAACGCCAGGGCCAGACGTTCACCGTCGCCCAAGGCAAGTCGCTGCCGCAACTCGGCGCGACGGTCCGCGGCGGCGTAGAGGTCGAAACCATGTCGGTCGCTCGCGACCTCAGTGATGAAAGGAAGACCATGTTGTTTCGCCAGCGACTCCGTCCAAATACGTGCCGCGCCGAAGGCGAGCACCGCGTCCTGTTGCGCCCACCAAACCTGCCGCGCCACGAGGGCGGCGTCATGCGGATTGTCGACCACTTGCACGACCACCGAGGCCACCTCGAACTCCGCCCGCATCGGGCCCTCGGAGGCGCTGATAACCCGGGCGTACCAGTGGCCGTAGGCGTGCAGATGCCGCACGAGGTCGAAGGCGCGCAACGTGAGGTCGTCCGGCTGAAGTCCCTCGGTAAAGACGAGCAGCCGCCGCGGCCGGCCTGAGGGAAGGTCGGCAAGGCCGGAGCGTGTGAGGATCGAAGCAGACATGGCCATGGCTCACGTGGTTCGGACGGAGCGGCGGCACTCTTGCCGCCGTGGGCTCGCGCACGCCCGTCCGGCATCGAATCCGGCGGAAGGAGTGCCGCCGCTCCTTGAGGCATGTCTTGACCTGTTCATGGGGTCAACGCCTCCAATATCACCGCCACATGCTGAGGCAACGAGACGCGCTCGTCGAAGCGCGCGGTGACGGTTTGGTGCGCGCGCTTGGCGCGGGTGCGATCGCCGCGCCGCTGAGCCTCAAGCGCGGTGCGCAACGCGGCGGCGAGGTGGTAGTGATCGCCGGCTTGGACCAGCCACGCCTCGCGTCCGGTGACGATCTCCGGAATCCCGTTCACGTCGGTGGTGACGATCGGCGTGCCGAACGAGGCGGCCTCGAGCAACACGCGGGGGGACGATTCCTCAAAGCTGGTGCAGACGAGCACGTCGGCGAGACGGTGAAAGTCGAAATTCTCGCGCGTTTCGCCGACAATGCGCACCTGCTGCAACCCTGCTTCGGCGATCTGGGCGCGTATCTCCTGCAAGAAGTCGTCGTCACGCGCGCCGACCATCAGGAACTCGACAGGACGGGATGGAGAGAGCGCCGGCAGTTCCGGCTCGATCAAGCGCAGTGCCTGCACAAAGACGTGCTGCCCTTTCCGTTCGCAGACGGTGCCCAGGTTGAGCACCACGGTGGCGTCCGGGTTGATGCCATGCTTGCGCCTCAGATCCAATTTCTCGTGGGTTGTAACGAACTGTTGGATACTTGCCACGTCGAGCCAGCTGGCACGCACCCGGAAATGACCGTGGTCGAGGCCAGCGAAGATCTGGCGCGAGGCATCGGCTGTGAAGACGACGCGACGGGCGAGACGAAACGCCTCTTCCACCACCGGAAACAAGGCCGGGGCGAGCAACGGCGCGAACAGGCGCTCGATCGGCGCGCTCTCGTGGACATACAGGACGCAGGGTTTGTTGGCGCGGGCCGCCAGATGCACCGCCCAAAAGCAAACCATCGTGTTGGCGAGCACGAGATCGGTGCCCGCCCAGTCGATCAGGGTATCCACGGAGCGCAGGGCTTCGTGAAACGCCGGAGTGTCCGTTACGGCGAAGGCGGGGTCCAAGGGTGCGATTGTGACCGCCATACCGGCCTGCTCAAACAGGCGGCGCATGGGGCCTTCGCTGGGCGAGATGACCCGAATCGTCGCTCCGGTCGCCTTGGCAAAGAAGCGCGCGAGCTCGAAGACGAGGCGCGGGGCTCCTTCAAAGTTGAGATTGTGGGTGGCCACAAGGACACGCAGTTGTCCGGTACCCGGCGCAGGCGATTTTCTGGCGCTGGCTGCGGCGGAGCGAGATTGAGCAGGGAGGCTCGACCACGCCTGACGCAGGATCGCCGCCATTCCCTCCGTGGCGAGATGAAGGCGCTGGGCGGCGCGGGTGAGGGCCCAGGCGGCAGCGACGCGTTGGCTGAGCGTGGCGGTGGGCGCGGGCTGGGTGAAACCGGCTTGGACGGCGGGCGTGAAGCGCTGGGCGAAGGCGAGATGCTTTTCGCCATTGTCCAACTCGGCGAAGAGCTTGAGCAGGACCGGCGGCGGGAGACCGGACGGAAGATCGATCTGGGCGCAGAAAGCGACCGCGGTCCGGCCGGCGAGATCGGGAAACTCGGCCCCGAGGTCCGTCCGCGGCAGGCCAGAGGGCACGATAACTTCACGTAACGGATCGAGCACGGCGGTGAGTTTCGTGATCGCGGCGGTACGGTGGGTCAGCCAGCCGGTGACCGAGAGGCGGCCATGGCGGACGCGTCCGTGATCTCCCGGTTCCTCGAGCGCCCCGACAAAGGGAGGATTGGGCAGCGTGTTGAGGGGGGATGCCAGGTGCGTTGCCAGCTCCTCGTGCGCGAGGCGCGACCAAGGAGCGTCAGGCTGCCGGAGGTGTCGTCGAAGGAGGTTCGGCAGCGCGACCGCCCGGAGCTCAGCCAACGGCGGAGGCGGGGGTGCGGTCATCGCCTTCGGGTCGGCTTCGATGCGCGTTTGGAACAGGTTGTGCCAGTATCCATCGAGGTCGCGGGCCTCGATGCGAAGCGTGGTCGCTCCCGCATGCGGCGTGAGCAGGAACGAGAACCCCGCGTAGGGAGGTCGCGAAGGGCCGGGCAGCGTTTCTTCGAGTCCCGGTCGCGGCAGGCCATGCAAGCCAAGGAAAGGCCGGTGGTCGATCCACGCACGCAGATCCGCCACGGCGTGCCCGGAGCCCGCCCACACCCAGCCGGCAATCCATGACGCGCCCGCCGGAAACCGCCAGTCCGGGGGTTGGACGTCGAGGGCGAAGAGCCAGCCGGGAGGAAGAGAGGTCATCGACGCTGAGGGACTCGATGGTGCAAACGCGTCCCGGTTCAAAGCTTGCCGAGCGCGACCGCGCACGCGAGGGCCAGGTGGCGCGGAAGCAAGGTTGCGGAATCATAGTCGGCGGCGACCCGACTGCGGGCATGGGCCGCCAGGGTTGCGCCGGCGGAAGGATCGCCCAGAAGACGGGCCATGCCGGCGGCGAGGGCGGAGCTATCGCCCGGGGGCACGAGCAGGGCTTCACGATCCGCGCGGACCATTTCCGGGACGCCGTGCACCGCAGAGGCCAGGATCGGCAGTGAAAAACCCATGGCCTCGAGCACCACGCGGGGGAAGGATTCTTCGTAGCTGCTGCACACATACAGATCGGCGGCGCCGTAATAGTCGTAGGGCGCCGACGTCTCGGGCACGAGGCGCAGGTTGGGTCGGTTAAGCGTGCCGAGCAAATCGTCCATCTCGCGGTCGAAACGGGTCTGACGCGCCCCGATCATCAGAAATTCGGCGTGCGAGGCCAACTGCGGGTGCGAACGCCAGAGCAGGTCGACGGCGCGCGCGAAGATGTGCTGGCCCTTGCGTTCGCACACCGTGCCCGGGTTGATGACGAGCCTCGTGGCGGGCGCGAGGTGCAGGCGTGCACGCAGGGACTCGCGGGTGCGGGTGGTGCGAAAACGGTCGAGGCGGGCGAGGTCGATCCACCCCGGGTTGAGGCTGTGATTGGCCCGCGTCAGGAGCGGCCGGTAGTAATGCCGTGTCGATTCGGTCAGGAAGGATACGTGCGAGGCGAGGGCGAAGGTCTGCTTCACAACCGGGAGCAGCGAAGGAGGGCACTGGCCCAGGTAAAAGCAGTCGGGCGTGGTGCTTTCGTGAATGTAGAAGAGAGAGCGGCGGCGGGCACGTTTCGCGAGATGGATGCCCCAGTAGGCCGAAAGCGTGTTGGCCACGACAAGGTCGGCGTCGCGCAGGTCGGTGGTGCGGGCAAGGGCGGCGAGCTCACGGCGCAGATCTCCGGCGCTCGTGGCCTCGCGCAAGGGCTGCACGTCCACGAGGCGCACCGTCGCTCCCAGCGCTTCATAGCGGGCGCGCAACGGGCCGTCGGCGGCGCTGATGACGGTGAGGGCACTCCCCCGCTGGGCGAGAAACTCGGCATACTCGACAAGGAAGAGCGGTGCGCCTTCATAGTTGAGGTTATGCGTGACGAGGGTGATACGCGCCGGAGCGTGTTCGGTCGCTGCGATTGCGGCTTGCGGTTCATCAGGGGCCGGCGCGCGGCGCGGCACGCGGCGGATGCGGTAGTCGCGCCAATCTTCACGCAGCGTTTCGTAGAACTTTCGTGCGCGAGGCACGGTGAAGCCACGGGCGAGGCAGGCTTTTTCCAGGGCCTTCGCGGCGCGCCAGAAGGTGGGCAGGCCGCCCGCAACGTAGGGGGCTTTATTTTGCTCGTGGTCGTACACGTGGTTCCGCTGCACGTGGCACAGCGTCCAGATGCCCTCCTCCAGCTCGGCGTAGAGACGAACGCTGACCGGTTGAGCCAGCTGGGCCGGGATGTCGATGAAGCCGTGAATGCCGCTGAAGCGCGCGTTGGGCTGGTCGGGGTGAAGCGAGGCGACGTAGGGGCGCTCGCCGCCCATTTCGAGCGTCTGCCAGGCTTGCAGGTCCACGGTCGCGGCGACCTGGCGGATGCGCTTCGTTTCGTGGAAAATCCAACCTTCCACGATCATCCTCCCAAAGTCCGCACGCAGCAACAGCGGCGGATGGTGCAGGTGCCCGTGAAACGGAATCGCGGAGAACCGCGTGACGAACGGGTAGGGCAGCAGCGCCGCGACTTCGCCTGCCGCCTGCTCAAGCGGGAAATCGCGCGCGCGTTGCAGCGTGAGCCGCAGGGCGCGGGAAAACTCATGCGGATTCACGGTTCCGGCGCGCGGTAGTGGATCGAAGGTGTTGTCGATCGCATAGAGCATTTGCGTGATGAGCGGGCGCCATTCGCCAGTGATGAGGCAGGCCTCGAACTCCAGGCAGTTCTCCCCGGCGGTGAGCTCGATTTCGGCTTCGAAGCCGGCGAGCAGGAAGGGTTCGCGCGCGCCAAAGTGTTGGGCGAGGTCGGCCCGGGGGTGTCCGTGGAAAACCGGAAACATCCGCGGTCCAATGCGCAGACGCAGATCGCTGATGACGATTCCTGGCTTGGCCACCACCCACCCTTGAAGGAAGCGGGGACCGGCGGGCACGGTGGATTCGTTGACCGGGTGGTCGAGGAAGAAGGTGGCGAGCGGCGTTTCCAGCATGGAGGCGTTGAAAGGGCGACGATTGCGGGCGCGCCCGACCTTGTAAAGCGAAGGGACGGGGGTGGTTCGCGGCACCTTTGGCCGCTCAAAAAACACTGTTGGCAAGGCTTTCAGGCGACGTCTTGTTTCCCGTATGACCGACCTTCCCACCGCCTCGCCGGCCGGGCGCACCGAGCAGCGCATTGCGCTCTGGCTTCTTTGCGTCGCGGGGCTGTTCCACCTTTGGACGATGACGCTGGGCTGGACCAGCGCCAATCTCCCGGGCAACGAGTTTCGCCAGGCGCAGACCGCGATTTCGGCCTACCATATCCAGAAGGACAACGACTTCTCGCTCGCCTATCCGACACCCGTGCTGGGCAAGCCGTGGTCGATCCCGATGGAGTTTCCTCTTTACCAGTGGTCGGCCGTGGTGGTGAGCAATGTGACCTCGCTGGGGCTGGTGCAGTCGGGGCGCTTGGTGAGTATTGTTTGCTTCTACCTTACGTTCCCCGCGCTCTATTTGTTGCTCGGCTTGAGCCGACTACCGAAGGGAAGGATCTACCTCGCACTCGCCTTCGTCATCACCTGTCCGCTCTACACGCTCTACACGCGGGCCTTCCTGATCGAGACGATGGCCTTGATGTTTTCTGTCTGGTTCCTGCTTGCCTATGTGTGGGCGCTGGAACGTCGCAGCTTGGTGTGGTTCGGACTGGCGGTGGCGTTGGGTGTGCTGGCGGGCTTGGTGAAAGTGACGACGTTTGCGCTGCTCCTGTTCGCTGCGTTCGCCTGGACGCTTTGGCTGCTCTGGCGCACGCGCCCCGGGCAGGCCGGAGAAACGCGATCAGTGTGGCTGCAACGCACCGCCTTGGGGCTGGGAGCGGCGCTCATCCCGATCGTGATCAGCGGCTGGTGGGTGCACTACGCCGATGCCATCAAGGTACAGAACCCCGCGGGGGAATTCCTCACTTCGGCCAACCTGCGCAACTACAACTTTGGCGTGGGCCGCCGCTTTTCCGCCGAGCTGTGGGATTTTCACTGGTATCAGATTTTCCGGGAGGTCACGTCCGTCTGGGTGACGATTCTCGCGGGTCTTCTCGCCGTGGTGTTTGCCCGCCACTGGTGGCGATGGATCGCCGCGCTGATTGCGCTCTTTTTCTCCGTCCAGCTGGTTTTCCCCGAGTTGTACGCGTGGCACGCCTACTACTACGTGGCGAATGCGTTCACCCTCATGCTCGCCTTTGCCGCCGTGGCCTGGGGCGTGTTGGATTCGCGTCTTCCGCGCCTGGGCGCTTGGGCGCTGATCCTGATCATGCTGGGTGGTCAGGTTTCGGGCTTCTTCCGCATTCAGTACGAATCGATGCACGGGAGCAGCGAAGGGGGCAGTCCCCTCACGAAGGCCCTGCGTGCGATCACCGATCCCGATGATGTCATGGTGATTGCCGGCGAGGACTGGAGTTCGATTATTCCTTATTACACCCAGCGCCGGGCGCTCATGATTCCCAATGGCCGCGAGTTCAAGCCCGAGTATATGGAAAAAGCCTATGCCAACCTCGAGGGGGAGCGGGTGGTCGCACTGTTGTTAAAAGACAAGCTGCGCACCAATGATCCGTTCATCAAGCAGGCCATCGGCACGTTTGGCCTGCATCCCAAACCCGTCTTCACGTGGGAGAACATCGACATCTATCTGGAGCAGAATATGCGGATCGCGGGTATTCCGATCATCAAGGGACTGGTCGATCAGCGTGACATGGCGCTCACCGCCGATGCGTTGGCCGACCAGGACGCGATGAATGCGCGAGAAATCCAAGTGGCAAAATTACCCGGTCAGAGCCGTCGGTTTTTCAAGGACATGACTCCGACGCCGGTCCAGTTTTTTTCGACCTTTGGGTTGGGCTCGGTGCGGCACATGGATCGCGACTTCTTCAATGCACATCCCGATCTCCACCTCTGGTTCGAACCGCCGGCCGGAGGGCGTACGATCAACTTTGAGGGCGCCATCATCGAATGGGCTTACGAGGAAAAAGTGCCATGGGGCGACCGGACCGACGGGGTGGAGTTCACCGTTTACGAGGAGAAATCAGGCGGCGAGCGGCGCACGCTCTTCACCCGTTTGCTCAATCCTCGCGATCGGCCTTCCGACCGCGGTGTGCAAGCAATGACTGCGACGTTCACCCTCGAGCCTGGATCCAGGGTGTTGCTGAGCACATCGCCGGGACCTCGCAATAGCGTCGCGCGCGACTGGGCCATGCTGGGCAAGGTTGAGATCAAATAGCCGTTTCGCCGACCGTGACGTCTCATTCTGTTTCCAATGACGAGCCGAAGGCGGCTCCGGTACCCGTATCCGACCGAAGCGAACGCGGCGCAGCCCTGCTGTTCGCTGCGATGTTGGTGTGCCATCTCTTCCTGGCGGGGAAGAATTGGTCCAGCACGGGACTGGTCCACAATGGTTTTCGCGAAGCCCAGACGGCCATTTCCGCCCACTTCATTCAGCGGGAGCAGAATTTTTCGCTGGCCTATCCCACTCCCGTATTGGGGCCGCCTTGGTCGATTCCGATGGAATTTCCTCTCTATCAATGGACCGTCGTGCTGGTGAGTGACCTTACGGGCATGGCGCTTCCTCAGGCCGGCAAGGTGGTCGGATTGATGTGTTTCTATCTGGCGTTGCCGGGCCTTTATTTCGTGCTCGCTCGCATTCCGCTGGTCCGTTGGCAGCGGCTGCTGGTGCTCGTCTGCGTGGTGAGTTGTCCGCTGTACCTTTTCTACGCGCGGGCCTTCCTGATCGAAACGATGGCGTTGATGTTGAGCGTGTGGTTCCTGTTTGGATACGTGCGGACCGGCGAGACGGGGCGTCCCGCTTGGTTCGCCTTTGCCTTGGTGGTTGGCGTGCTTGCGGCACTCGTGAAGGTCACGACGCTTCTCTTCTTCCTGCTCCCGGCGGCGGCGTGGAGCCTCCACTGGCTCTGGTGCGATTGGCGGGCCACAGGGAATATTCGTCGCTCTATCGTTTCGCGCCGAGTGGCAATGTGCGTGCCAATGGCATTGCTTCCGGTCGCGGTGGCGCTTGCCTGGGTGGCGTTTGGGGATGGCGTCAAGGCGCAGTCGTTCGCGGGCGCGTTTCTGCAGTCGGAGAATCTGCGCGACTTCAACTACGGTTTTGGACGTCGCTTTGACGCCGACGTCTGGCGTCAGCATTACGACATTTGGTTTGGCGATCTGATGACGTGGCCGGTTTTGGGAACGTGGATGCTACTGGCGGTGCTGTTTGCCCGGAATTGGTGGCGTCACCTGCTGGTGGCGCTGGCATGCTTCATGATCGTGCAGGCGATCTTTCCGCTGCTGTATGCGTTTCACGCCTACTACTACGTCGCCAACGCCTGGATTCTGATGGTGGCCTTTGGGTTGGTGGCCGTTGCGATGCTGGAATCCCGTTTGCCGCGCATGATCGCCTGGGGGCTGATTGTCGCGCTCAATGTGGGTCAGGTGGGCTATGCCGCCTTTCATTACGGGCCGCAATTGAGCGAAGAGAAGCCCGGCAATCTTCAGCTGATCGAGGCCATCCAGCGAGCCACGGATGCGGAGGATGTCTTGATCATTGCCGGTGACGACTGGAGCTCGGTCCTCCCCTATTACACCCAACGTCGCGCCTTGATGTTGCGAACGGGAGTGGAAGATAATCGCGAGTATCTCACCCAGGCCTTTGCCACGCTGCAGGACTACACCGTCGGAGCTTTGGTTGTACAAGGAAACCAGCGCTTCAATGCCGCGTTGATCGGACAAGTACGCGATGTTCTCAAGACCGACGGGCGGGTCGCGTTTAGCTGGAACGACGTCGATGTTTATCTGGCCCAGAGCACCCGCGACCGGGTGGTGGCGGAACTGCTGGGCACGCTCGACGCACCGGAAATCGAAGTGAAGGCGTGGCAGGCCGGGCAGGTCGGCAAAGAAGTATTTCTGTCGTCCGTTCCCTTGCGCTACCGATGGATGTTCGCCGGGATCGACCCGCTTCCTTCGAAATATTTCACGGAGTCGCCGCTGGCGCGCTACGAGCAGGAAAAGCGTTCGTACTTCGATGCGCAGCCGCCCAAGCGGCTTTGGTTCCGTCTGCCGGCGGGCGATCACGTTTTCTCCGTGGAGATCGGCATTTTGCCCGGCGCCTACGCCGACAGCCTTGCCCATGGGGATCGCACCGATGGCATCCAGGTGGTGTTGACGGAGGAGCGTTCTGGCGGTGATCCCCGCGTCCTCTACACACAGGAGGTCAATCCGCGCGATCGGTACGATCAGCGGGGAATGTTGAAACTCAAACACGAGTTCACGCTCGAGGCCGAAGCCGACATCGTCTTCTCCGTCAGCGCCGGCCCGCACAACAACGCGGCGCGCGACTGGACGATTATGGGCCCGCTGTCGTTCCGCTGACGAGCCGGCGCCGCCGACGATAGAGGCCGTGGGCAAGCGCTTCGGCGAGCGCCACCGTGTCGCCGGCCGATAACGCCTCCTCTCCCGGGTTCGCGGGCCGCACCGTGAGATCAGCAAGGTTCAGCGCGTCCGCTTCGGTAAGCGGGCGTGCGGTTGGCGTTACGCCAGGGTGCGCAGGCTCGCCTGGCCCACCGCCGGTGATGACCACCGTGCACTCCGCAGCAAGGACCGGGTGTCGCTGACGAAGCAAGTACACCGCCTGGATGAATGCTTGGATATAGACGGGTTGTTCGGCTGACATCAGGCCGGCTACGATCAGGCCTTCCCGGGGCAATCCCCACGCCGCCCGCGCGGCCCCGTCGGAATGGGTGAACGTGCTTTCGATTTCCACCCCGGATGAGCGAACCGGACGCGGGCTGGGCTCGGCGAGCGACTCGTGCAGGTGCTGTACGGCGTCGTTGTACTGCGCATCCGTCACCAACGCGAGCTGGTGTTGGGCGATGGCGCGGCGAAGCGCCGTCACACCGTCGTCGAACCTGCTGGCCAGGTGGGGCAGAAAAGGTTGCGACATGTCCGCCCCGCTTCGGCGATGCACCCGGGCGGCATGGACCAGGTGTGACGAGCCGTCAGCCAACTCGGCGTAGAGACGCAAAGTGACGGGATTGGGAAGTTGCGAGGGCACAAATACCCGGCCGGAGTATCCGCAGACCTCGGCTGTCGATAGCCGCGGATGCTGGGCTGCGGCGGCGGGCGAGGGTTCTCCGTAACTGAGGGGCTGCATCACCTGCAGATCCACGCTGGCAGACACGCGCCGCAGGCGAACGCCCGCATGCAGCAGGTGGCCGGTCACCGCGACGAAGCCGTCAGGTCCCGATGTGATCGCTTCCGGCTCGACGAGTGTACCATGAAAGGGCGGTTTCGGTCGCAGAAGATCCCGGGGGAACGCTGACGCGGCCACCAGGCCGTAGGCGAGTGCATCAAGATCGGCGTCAGGAGAGGGTGTAGTCAGGAGGACGTGAAGCAGGTGGCCGAACTCGCGTCCACGGACGGGTGCGCTGGGCACGAGGAAATCGACGGTCGCGAGCGCAGGATCGACAACGACATCGAGTTCGCCGACTTCCTGCCAGATTCCCTCGATCTGCAACGCTTCGAACCCGAGCCGCTGCGGGCCCGCGTCGAGGTTCACGTTGACCTGAAATCCGGCCGCCTCGTGCGCATGACCGGTTCCGAAATGAGCGGCCAGATCCTCGCGCAGGAACCCCAGCAGTCCTGGGAAAACTCGCGAGCCCACGCGGATCCGCAGATCGCAGAAACCGCCGCCCAGTTTCGGCATCAGCCAGCCTTGCACGGCGTGGCGCCCTGGTGGAAGCACCGCATCGGTTCCCGGCGAATCAATCTGGAGGAAGCTGATGGGTGTTTCGATCATGTCCCTGCGCGTGAGATCATGCTAACCGAGCCAGGCTTCGCGGACCACCTGGAGGTGTTGCGGCAGGGCGCGGCTTTGGTGGTAGTTGCGCGCAGCCCGGGCGTAGGCCATCGAGATCATCTTGTTGTTGCCGGCCGCGTGGTCCGTGAGCGCCTTCTTGAGCGCGGCCGCGAGCTTGAAGGGATCGCCGGCCGGCACAAGGTAGGCCTCGTCGTTGCTCGTCAGCATTTCTGCAATGCCGTTGACGTCCGTGCTTACGATGCGGGTGCCAAAGACCATCGCCTCCAGCAACACACGGGGAAAGGACTCCTCGAAGCTGGTGCAGACAAGGATGTCGGCGAGGCGGTAAAAATCGTAGATGTCGGGCGTTTCCGGCACGATCACGACTTCATGGAGGTTCATCAGCTGGATGTCCTCCAGCAGCGACTCCATGTACAGCCCCTCGCGCGCCCCGACCATCACCCACTGGATTTTCTGCCCGGGAAAAAGCGCAGGCAGTTCCTTGCGCAGCAGGTCGATGCCGCGGATGTAGATGTGCTGGCCCTTGCGTTCACAGACGGAGCCGATGTTGACGACGAGAATGGCATCCGGATCGAGGTTGTGTTTCTTCCGCAGCGCCATCCGGTCGTGCGCGGCGGAGAACGATTCGATGCGTTGGAAATCGACCCAGCTCGGCAGCGTGCGGAAATTGTCGTTGGCGTTGTGCTCCTCGTGAATCTCGCGGGTCGACTTTGCCGTGAACACGACACGGGTCGCGATACGGAAGGCCTCTTCGACGCTCTCGCAGGCCACGGGAAGCAGCAGGTTCTGGAAGAACCGCTTCACGGTATTGCTTTCGTGGATATAGAGCGCCGAGGGCTTTCCCAGGTAGTGGGCCAGATGAACGCCCCAGTAGGCGAGCATGGTGTTGCACACGAAGAGTTCGATGCCGTCCCACGAGCGCGAGCTGGCGAAGGTCCTGAGCGCGGTGTTGAACTCCTCCGGGTTCTTCGCGGCACGCATCGCTGAGGCGTCCCAGATCTCGACCTTGAGCCCTGCCGATTCGAAACGCTGGCGGAGCGGGCCGTCCTGGGGGGAGGCGATGGTAATCGACAATCCGGGCTGCTCGGCGAGGTAGCGCGCCAGTTCGAAGATGAAGATTGGCGCGCCCTCAAAATTGAGGTTGTGGGTGAGCACCACCGCGCGGAAGGGGCGCGCCTGCTTGGCATGACGCCGGTGATAGGGATCGAGCGGCAGGTGCGACGGAGGGAAGGAGAGCGTCTCGCTATGAAACGGATCGCGGTAATTTCCGTGACGGGCGAGGAAGGCAACGTGTTCGCGTTCCGTGTAGGTGTTGCCGCGCGAGGCACTGCCCGCATGCGTGAGCACGGCCTGGGGCGAGACGACCACCCGCTGCCCGGCGGATTGCGCCCGCAGACAGAAATCGACGTCGTTGTAGGCCACGCCGAGGTCCTTCTCATCGAAGCCTCCCAGCTGGCGATACAGCTCCGTGCGTGTCAGCAAACACGCGCCGGTGACGGCGGCCACGTTGCGCGCGGCGTGGGGAAGAAAGAAGTAACCAAAATCCGCCGCAGGCAGCTTCTCGAAGAGAACATGGGCAAGGCCGTCCTCGCGGCCGAATCCGATTCCGGCGTGATTCACGGTGCCGTCCGGATACAACAGCTTGGCGCCCACGACTCCGACGCCCGGCACGGTGATCCAGCCGACGAGGTCCTCCAGCCAGCCCGGAGCGGTCGCCTCGACGTCGTTGTTGAGATGGAGGACCAGAGGTGTATCCGCGCGGGCGGTACCGAGGTTGACGAGACGGGAGTAATTGAAACCGTTTCCATCAGCCGGAGTGTGTACGACCTCGACGCGCAGATCGGTGCGGGAGGCAAGGGTCGCAAGCAAAGCCAGGGCCGCACTCTCCGTGGAGCCGTCATCGACCACGATGACCTTAACCGACTCCTTCGGTGTGGTGCGCGCGATTGAATCGAGGCATTTTGCCAGCAAATCCGCGCGATTTTTCGTCGGGATGACGATCGTGACTGGATTCTCGCGCAAGAGCGCCGGGTCCCATTTGAGTTGATGCAGGCAGAGGGCATACTCGCGGGCAAAACCGGGCAGCACGGGCTCGGCGCGCAACGCGCGACGGCGGGCGGCGTCGGCAATGGCGCGGCGGGCGGCGTCGAAGAGATAGCCCTTCTGGTCACCGCGTTGCGCCGTGCTCTCGGCGTGAGCGCGCCAGTGGTAGCAGACGTAGGGTACGTGAATGACGTCCGCCGGTGGAACCCGTTCGAAGCAGCGAAGAAAGAGGTCGATGTCCTGCGCGCCGTTGTAGTCAGGCCGAAGGCGGCCGGCCTGGTCGACGATGTCCCGTCGAATGACCGTGAGATGGTGGGTGTAGTTATGCGTGAGCGCCATTTCTGGGCTCCAGGCGCCCTTGAGATGCGGATCGAAGCGGCGGCCGGCGTCGTCAATTTTGTCCTCGTCCGTATAAAGGTAGCCCGCAGTGGGATGCCGCACCACCGCCTGGGCGACATGCAGCAGGGCGTCGTCCGGCAACAGGTCGTCGTGGTCGACGAGTGCCACATAATCGCCGGAGGCGACGTCGAGGGCCGAGTTGGTGGCGTGCGCAATGTGGCCGTTCGCGGTGCGAAAGACCGGCTTGATGCGGGGGTCGCTGCGGGCGGCTTGCTCCAGGATCTTGCGAACGTGCGGCAGGGGCGAGGCGTCGTCCGCGATGCAGAGTTCCCACCTCGGATAAATCTGTTGCTTGAGGCAGGCGATGAGCTCGTGAAGGTACTTTTCCGGGGTGTTGTACGCTGGAACCACGACGCTGATGAGAGGCCCCCTGGCCTTCACCGTGTCGGCCGCGTCTTGTGCGAGCACCGCACGCAGGCGGGTGGTAAGGCGATTGTGCCAGCACCACCGCGTGTAGGGATCCTGATCGCGACGACGGGCGATGACCTCGGGCAGTTTGACGGGTTCACCGCGGCCGAGGGTGGAGGAAAGGTGCTGACGCAGGCGTTCGATCTCGCCGCGCGCTTCCTTCCAACTGTCGAACTTGTAGCGGCCGAGCACCGCTCCCCGGAGAAGTGCGGCGAGCACTTTGTAGAAGAGGGCCGGTCGATAGATCTGGATCGGGCCGTTGTGCGCGTCTCGACGATCCAAATACATCCGGCGGCTGAACGCCAGCAGGCGCATGCCGTCCGGCAGATCGGCGAAGATCTTCAGGTTGACCGGATTCGGCACGTCGTGACGGATGTCGACCAAACCGTAGTAGCCGGAGCGGCCGCAGCCGCGATGGTCAGGTCGGTGGGTGGCGACGTCGGGACGGTCCTTCGGGTAAACGAGACGATTTTCCGTGAGAACGCCCGTGGTGGCGCTCAGTTGGAGAATCTCGCCGTCCGTGCGATAGGCCCAGCCGGTGACGCGGAATTTGTCGTACCCGGCGTTGATCCAGAAGCCGGGATTCTCGATCTGGCCGATGAAGGGTTCCATTCCGCCGGTGTCGCATGGGTAGGAAAGAACATCGGAGAGGACGGCGTCGGTTTCGTGGCAGAGCGTGCTCCAGGACTCGCGATGGAAGTAGCGATACAGGTAATGCAGCGTTTGATAAACGGTGATGGCGCGCAGATAGCGGGGGGGCTTGGAGGCGTCGGCGGGCAGGGCGGACGTGTCGAGCGGCGTCGTGAAAAATTCGCGCCACTGCGTGCCGTCATGAAAATCGAGTGCGAGCGTCTGGGCGCCGCGCCAAGTCTGCACCCGCAGGATGAAACCACTGCGTCGGGCGCCCAGCGAATCGCCGAGCGAGCCGAGCAGGTCGGGTCGCTCCAGCCCGTAGTTGCCCAAGCTGATCCGGTCGTCGACCCGCGCGCGGATATCGAGGCATCCGCCTTCCGGCCCGACATAGAGCCAGCCCATAATGTGAAGAAACGCGCTTTCGGGCCGCCAGGTGGCGGGGGTGTCGATGTGATATCGGAAGGCGTCGGCGGCGTTCGTCATGAAATGGGCCGGAAATTAAGCGGCCCGCCAGGTCCGGGAGTAAAGCCTGTTCCTGACCGACCGGGCTGCCTGCCGCAATCCCCGCCATCCCGCGCGCCGCGATTTCGTCCAATGCCATCCCGAACTCGTTGTCATTTAATAGATGACAACGCCGCTTGTCCGATTCGAGGCGCTGTCGGCGCGGGTTTGTCATCTATTAAATGACAACGGGGCCAGGAATCGCATGCCGTGCGGGGACTGGCGGCGGGGAGCGGGAGGCGAGGCGGGGCCTGCATGGTCTACGGATTCCACTGCGGCGGGCGGATGCGGATGTTGGGGCTGGCGGTGGGGTCGGCGGCGAGGGCGAGCAGGCCGAGCCAGCCGCCGCTTTCCGGCAGGCTGGCGGATAGTTCCACGCGCTCCGTGGCGGTGGGATTGACGATGGTTTGCTGGAGAAACTCGATGCGTCCGGCCTTGTACCATGCGAGGGTAAGCAGGGTGGGATGCCCGCTGCCATCCGGACGACGCTGGATTTCGACTGAGACCGAGGCGCGTTGCCATCCCGTCGCGACGGGTTGCCAGACTTCGAAAGGGGCGGCGTACCAGCCGTCGACGTTTGCCGGGTCGGATTCCGGCACACGAACAAAAGGCTCGGCGGACGACGAAAGGAGCGGCGGGGCTGAACCGGTCGCAAATTGGGGGAGCATAGGAGGTGGTGCGCCCTCCGCCGGTCCGGCATGTCCGATTCGAAGATCGCGCCAGCCCGCCAAGACGCGCAACGCATCTCCGGGCGCCACGGAAAGCGAGAGACGCACCGGTTTCCCGCCGGCGCTGATCTGAAACGGGAGACGCGTCTCGGGCCGATCGGCGGACAACGTGATGGTCTCTTCGAACACTACGGTGGCGGCTTCGCCATCAAGACCGACGATCAGGCAGGTCACATCAACGGGTGTCGCCCCTGTATCTGCCAACAGGGCGACGACGTTGCCCTGCGCCAAGTAGGGGCCTTTTTGCCACGACCACTCCCAGCCGCCCACGCGACCGATGATGGAGCCCCAAGGGCTCTCGAACAACCTGGCATCCTTGGGAGCGACCGTGGAGTTCCAATGGACATTGCTTCCCGTGTGGGCGCGAAATGACCAGGGATGAAGTGCGTGGGTTGAGGCGGCGAAGCCCTTTGTCAGCCCTTCGGCTTTGCGTTCGTAGACCCGGGCAAAGCGGCCCAGATCGACCGCGCGAAACTCCTGCGCGAGGTACAGCCAGAATGATCCCGGCCAACTCTCCCAGTGGGGGTTAAGTACGATGCGGTCCACCCCCTTCTCCGACAGCTTTGTCTGCAACCACGGCCCGTCTTCGCTGGACAGCGAAGTGCCTTGGTGAAACCACACCGGCATGCCGCGCAGGATCGTGGCGGGATGCGCCCGCTCCATCCATTCGAACGCAGGACCGAAGAGCACGGTCGACAGCGTGGGGTCTTGGATTTCAACGCGTTCAAGTTCCTTGACCGTGGCGAGCAGCGAGTCGCGCCAGCCTGGTTCGAGTCGGACACCGCGCAGATACGCGAGCGAAGGGCTGGGGTTCTCCAAGGGGCGGTAGTGGTCACGGCGCGGAGGCTCGTCGCCAAAAATCACGCGCGAGCCCTGCCACGCCGCGTATCCACCCACGATTGTCCAAAGGAGTGACGTCGTCGCAACGATGACGAGGGCGAGGCGCGACGCGCTGCGAGCACCGACCGGACGGTACGAGGCTGCGATGGCGGCGGCGCCGACCGGGAAGGCGAGGGAGGTCAACGCGATCGTTTCGACGTTGGTGGTGGCCAGCAGGAGTCCTCCGACCGCGACCGCGCTTCCGGTGGCGGCGAGCAAGAGAGAGCAACTCAGACGGCGCACCCGTTGCGGCAGGGGGCGGACCGCTTGGAACCAAGCCAGTCCGGTTGCTCCCGCCACCAGCATCAAGCCTACTCCGGAGAGCGGTTTGAAAATCACGCTATGGTGAACATCGTAGGGAGGCCGCCACAGGAGATCGGTCGTGAAACCCGCAAGTGCGAAGCCCAAACGCTCGCTGGGCAATTCGATGATGTTGAATGCCCACGTTCTCAAGCTGGCGCCGGTCCAGGCAAGTTCGAGCGCCAGCGGCAGGCCTAAGCCGAAGACAGCCAGTACGCCCAAGGATGCCGCGACGTTTTGCCCGCGCCGTTCCCCGGCGAACCACGGTCGCAGCAAAAGGAGGGCGGCAAGTCCGAGCGTCAGGGCGTGAAAATTGATTTTGTTTGCACCCCCGATCACGAGGGCCCCGCAGACCAACCAGGCTTCAGGCGTCCGCAGCGGCCAGAGCTTCGCGTTGACCGCAACCCCTCCCAGGACCACGGCCAGGCAAAGCAGACCGAGGGGGTTGTAGAAGACAAAGACGTGCTGCGAAAGCCCTCCCACCATGACGGCGCCCGCCAGCATCACCGCCCCCAAGGCGCCCAAGGCGCGCCGCCATAGCCCGATCACGAGGGCGCCGCCAAGGAGCATGAGCACAAGTCCGCCCTTGACGAGGCCGAGGTAGTGATTTCCGAATACAGACTCGGCGGCCCAGTTCAGCACGTACGTGGCCGACTGCATGGTCGACCGGAAATCGACATACGGCCGCAGTCCCGCCTCAAGTTTGCCGACCGCCACGATGATCGAGGAGGCGTCGTAGAGATCGCGGATGATGTCGTGGTTGCGCCACCAGATGGCAATCGTCGCCGCGAAGAAGATGAGGGCGGTTCCCCCTGCTGCGCGCGGCAGGCGCAGCCACGGCCGGAGTAAACGCGTCGGCACACCTTGGTCTGGACGAGGGGTAGTCAAGTGGGAGGACCGCGTTAAGATTGCGTATTGGCGCTCTGGGTAACAACGCCATTTCATCGTGACAGTCACACTCCTACCATTGGCAAATCGCGGGCGCCGTTCACTTGCGGATGCGGCGATCCGAGTCGACGCTGCGCGGTCGATCGTCCGCGCTGGGTCGTCACGACGACCGTGAGATTCAAGTTGGCAACCCGGTTGCCGGGATTTTGCTTCGGGCATGCCTGTCCCTTCGCCTTCTTCCCCGCCCGGTCGCGCGGAAGCCTGGTTTATCTTCGCGCTCTTTGCGGTGTGCGTGGCCTTTCACGTCTGGGGCGTGCGGGTAGGCTGGACGAGCCGGAACCTTCCGGGCATCGAGTTTCGTCAGGCGCAGACGGCCTTGTCCGCCTACCATATCCAGCAGGACAACGATTTCTCACTCGCCTACCCTACACCGGTGCTGGGCAAGCCGTGGTCGATCCCGATGGAGTTTCCGCTCTATCAGTGGACGACGGTGGTGGTGAGCAACGTGACGGGCCTGGGGCTCACGAAGTCTGGCCGGGTGGTGAGCATCGTCTGCTTTTACCTCTGCCTTCCGGCGGTTTTTCTGCTGCTGGGGCGGGTGGGGGTGGCTCGTGCGCGGCGCTGGTTGGTGCTGGCGCTTCTGCTGACCTGTCCGCTGTACGTTTTCTACGTGCGCGGATTCCTGATCGAAACCATGGCGTTGATGTTCAGCCTGTGGTTTTGGTTCGCCTTCATGACGGCGGTCGAGCGGCGGAGCGCCGGATGGTTGATTGTGGCGAATCTGGCGGGCGCGGTGGCGGGCGCGGTGAAGGTGACCACGTTCATGCTCTACCTGTTGCCGGCGGGAGCGTGGGCGCTGCACCGGCTCTGGCAGGCGCGCCGTGAGCCGCGTCTTCGCGCCGAATTGGGCTGGATGACCGCGGCCACGGTCGTGCCCTTTGCCCTGACCTATGCCTGGCTTCGCTTTGCCGACGCGGTGAAGGCGCAGAATCCGATGGCCCATTTTCTGAGCTCGGATCGTCTGCAGAACTTTAATCTTGGGACTTGGGAGACGCGCCTGTCGCCGGAGATGTGGGCGATGAAGGGGCGGATCGTGACGGAGGCCATGAGCTGGCTGCCGGCGGTTCTCTTCTGCGGACTGATCGCCCTGCTCGCGGCGAGGCACCGGTGGCGCGAGATCGCCGCCTGCACCGGGGTCTTTGCCGCGGCGCTGGCGATCTTCCCGGAGTTGTATGCCTTGCACGAATACTACTTCGTGGCCAACACCGTCCTGATCCTTGCCGCCATGGGCCTCGCGCTCGTCGGCTTGGCGGAGTCGTGCGCCCCGCGCTGGCTCGTGGCGGCGGCGGCCCTGACGGTCACCGGCGGGCAGGTGTATCAATATTTCAGTTACTATTTTCCCCAGCAGCGCGGCATCAGTCATGGTGGAAATGGCCTCACCATGTCGTTGCGCGAGCTGACCCGTCCGGAGGACGTGATCGTGATCACCGGCCAGGATTGGGACTCCTTCTGGCCCTTTTACTCGGAGCGCCGGGCGCTCATGCTGCGTCTGGGTGAGGTGCGCTACACGGATCGTCTGCAGCAGGCGCTGGCCAACCTGCGCGACGAGACCATCGGGGCGCTGATCGTGGCCGACTCCACCGATCATACCGTGCGCATCAGCGATTGGTTCGTGGACTTTGGCATCGACGTGCGGCCACTGTATCGGTGGCACAACATGACGGTGTATCTGCGGGCGGAACGCCGTGCCGAAAGCACCCGCCTGCTTCAGGAGAAGGGGTTTCACGAGGTCACTTGGGCGCCGGGTGCGGAGCCACCGCCGGAGCGGCTGGCGGGCGAGTGGTTCCAGACGGCGGATCTGCTCAGGCACCAGCTGTTGCCGTTCCAAGCGATGTCGCCGCAACCGGTGCGCTTTTTCGCCAGCTTCGGGCCGGCGCTTGACGGCAGCGGGGGTCGTCCGCGGTACAACGCCCATCCGATGACGCGTCTTGTCTTTGCGCTGCCTGCCGGCCGCCACGTCCTGCGCTCGACGCTCGAGATCACTCCGCCCGTCGCCTATGATCGCAGTTTGCCGGACGATAAGACGACCGACGGCGTCGAGGTGACGTTGCGAGAGCTGCGGACGTCCGCTGATCCGCGCGTGCTTTACACGGTGCTCTTCGATCCGCGCAACCGTGCCGATCACCGCGGCATCCGTCCGGTGGAAATGGAATTCGATCTGGCGCAGGCGGGCGAGGTGGAGCTCTTCTTTGGTCCGGGCCCGCATGGCCGCGACACCTGCGATTGGATCATGCTCGGCGAACTGAAGATCGAGCCGGTGCGGTGATCGACGGACGGATCATTTGATTTCGATCCCTCCCCAGTAGGCCCAGTCGTTGTTATAGCGGCCTGCGGGACCGGGGGTCGTGCGAAACACCAGCGGTCCCAGGAACGGGCCGGCGTCGAGCTCCAGCATTTGCGGGCCGCGGTCGGCCGCGTTGCCCACCGGATCGAGGTGGCGGCGGAAGAGCACCCGGCGTACGCCTTCCGGTCGAACTTCGATGATCTCAACGGTAACGCCGTCGGTGACCGAAGGTGCATGGGGGGCGTAGGCGTCGGGAAAGAGTCCAAATTCCGCGGTGATCAGTCGGGCGTTGGCAGGCGCATTGAAGTGTAGTTCCGAGACCGGATGCGCCATCAGCGAAGGACGTCCGCCGGTCTCGCCGATCACAAAGCCGTGCATCGCCCGCGCCCTCGCCGGCACCGGGCTGAAGATGGGCATGGTCACCGCCGACACAGGCTGTTCCACGAGGTCGGGTTCGTTGGGGTCGCCGGCATCGACGTTGAGCGAAACGTCCGGGTAGCTGCGTCCGGCAAGGTCGCGAAGGGTCGAGGCGAGGCGTTCTTCGGGAAGGTAGAGATCTCCCGTTGAGCTCGACGCCAGGCTGGTGGGGGCGAGACCAAAACGCTCGGTGCGCGTCCGGATGAACTCGGCGGAACGTTGCAACGCGGGATTGCACACCAGCATCGCGCCGATGCGCAGCGGAGGCAGCGCGCTCAAGACCTGATCCAAGGAGGTGACATCGTCCTCGTAGCCGTTTCGGATCATCACCGCCCGGCGCCCGGCGTAGTAGGGAATGGTGCCGGCCCAATCGAGACCATAGATCAGGATGACGTCCTCGGGAGGAACCGCGTCGCGGATAAAGGCGGCGATGCCGGGCGGCGCAGGCAGCTCGCGACGCATATACGCACCGTAGGCGCTTTGATAACCCGCGTATTGGGCGAAAAGGAAAACCAAGGGAAGCGCCCAGCGCAGGAGTCGCGGCAGATGTCGCTGTTCGCGCACCTCCGCGAAAACGAACCCGGCGCCGAAGAGCAGGAAGAAGCCACTCGCGCAATAGTAGTAGTCGTGGTGGAAATACAGATTGGAGAATAACAGGGGCCCGAGCAGGAACAGCGCAGTGAAAAGCGCGAGACGACGCACCTTAGGCCAGGCGAGGCAAACGGCGCCGACCACGAGGACTGCAAGCGCGCCCTCGGTGACGACGCTCTGGGTGAGATTGAACCAGAACTCAGACCAAAACGCAGGCGACAGCCGCTGGTCGAGTGTGCCCCAGTTCCACGGACTCAGTGCGCGCGAGGTCAGGAAGTCGGCGAACGGGTTGGCGTCCTTCAGCGCGTCCGAACGATCCACCCACCACACGCTGACCGCCAAGGCGCTGGCGACGGGGACCGCCGCGAGTGCGGCCGTGCGGATCAAGCCGGTGGCGCGAACCCGGCGTTGTTGCCAACGGGGCCACCAGAACGACAGGGCCAGCAGGCAGGCCGCCGGAGCGAACACGATGAAGGTGGTGACCTTGGCGAGCGCGGCGAAGACAGCGAGCACCGTCGCGCCCAAGGTGTAGGGGAGAGAGTCGTCCCTGACCGCACGGCCCAAGGCGTAGAGAAACCATACCGAGAAACACAGGGCGGTGGTTTCAATCATCACCGTGCGGGCGTAGAACAAGTAAACGGGACCCAGCATGACCGTGGCCACGGGCCAGAGGCGTTGCCTGCCTCGCAGACCGATCAGACCCGCCAGCAGGAAGACCGCGGGCAGGGTGGCGAAGAAGAACAGCGCGCTCACGGCCCGCCCCGTGGTTTCGGTGCCCGTCCCCAAGACCTCGGCGAGTCCGGCTACCGCGCCTTGGTACACGGGAAACTCCATGGGGGCCGACCAAGGCGGTCCGAAGAGGGGCGTCTCGTAATCGATCTTGAAGCCGGTCTCCCGGAGCCAATGGATGCTGAGGGCGGTCTGGATTTGCCGGAACTCGTGCCGATCGAGGATCGATGCGTTCCAACCGCGCGTGACGGTCCAGAGTGCAAGCAACGTCAGCACGGCGAGGCCGGGCAGTGCGTAGCGGCGCGGAAGAGGAGACGGCGTCGTGGGGGCGTCCATGGCTTTCGCTACGCGCTGACGTACCCGACGGCCGCACGACGAACTCCCTCGGCCAGCGGCACGAGCGGGCGCCAGCCCGTGGCCTGCGCGAATCGGCTGGGGTCAAGCCGGCTGTCGTGGACATCCCACGGGGGAGCGGGGGTCAGGCGAAGATTGATTTTGGCTCCCGTCTGCTGCTCGACGAGGGCGAGAACCTCGCGCAAATCATGCGACTCGCCTGCGCAGAGATTAAACGTGCCGGTGATGCGATGCTGGAGCACCGCGGACAAGCCCGCGAGGAAGTCGGTGTAGTAGAGAAAGTCTTTTCGAGCCGAACCATCGCCCCAGAGCGTAAGGGGTTGGCCTTCGGTGGCACAGCGCAGGGCGTGCGGGATGAGGCCCTGCGCCCGGCTTTTGGGGACTGGATAGCCGTAGGGATTGGCGATGCGGAGAATCGTGCACGGGACGCCTTGGTCACGGGCAAAGCGCTCTATCATGGTCTCGGCCTCGAGCTTGGACCGGCCGTAGCGGCCGATGGGCTCGCATGGATCTGTCTCGACGCTGGGTCGGCCTGGGGCATTGCCGTAAACCGTACCGCCGGATGAAAAAAACACCAAGTGCCGGCTCTGTGGCGAGGGAGCGGCAGCGAGGGCCGTCAAAAGTTTATCCAACAACGGCAGATCTTGGGTCTGCTCAATGCCGGGGTGTTGTTCGGAGGTCGCCGGGAGCGAACTCCATGCGAGATGGAGGATCGCATCGGTGTCGGCCAAGTCAGTCGGCTTGAGAAGATCGGTGACGGCATGAAACCCTGGTCCGGACGTGCGGGAAAAGAGACGGATCGCGTGAGCGGGCGCGGAAAAATAGTCGGCAATCAGCGAGGCAAGGCGCCCGCGACCGCCGGTGACGGCTATGCGCTGCGTGGGACCGGACATGGAGTCAGGAACGTGCCAGCCTTGCGTAGAAGTTGGCAAGCGTCTCGGCGCTCGTCCGCCAGCTCAGGTGCCTCGCGGCAAAAGCAGGGGCTCCTTTTGCCAGCCGAAGGCGAAGCTCCGCATCGGTCCGCAAGGTGCGCACGGCGGCCGCGATACCGGCTGCGTCGGCTCGATCCAGCACGTAGGCGTCCTCCCCATGGCGAAGACTCGCACCCAGATTGGCGCGGGGCAGAATGACGGGACGGCCGATCGCAAAAAACTCCGGTAGCTTGGAGGGGAATCGATAATCGTTGAAGGCGTCGGGCACGCCCGGTTGCACAAACATATCGGCCAACGCCATCAGCGGGGGGAGATGCCGGTGATTAAGAATCTGGCCCAGCCCCAGCACATGCGGACGCACCCGCGCGGCGAGATCAGGAGACAGGAAAGCGACGTGGTCCACCCCTGCGCGAAGCAGGATCACCGGTGTGCCGCTTTCGTTGAGCGTGGCCACGGCGGCATACAGCTCGCGCATCTCCGCGGCGTTGGCGGCGTGGGTGTTGCCGTGATAAAAGATCACTGTCGTGTCCGGCGAGGCGTCGAGCAGCCGGCGAAACTCCTCGGGACGCGGGCGAGGGAAAAAATAGCGGGCGTCGGCGGCCGGCCAGAGGGTGGCGCAAGGTTTTCCACTCGGCACGAATTCGCGCAACCGGTCGACAATCACCGTGAAGCCGTCGGCCGCGCCGATGAACTCTTCGCTGTGGCGGGGGTGGGAGTGGTCCGGCGAAACCAGCGGAGCGAGTTCGGCATCAGAGAGCTCGCAGAGTTCGGCGTACGAACGGCCGGCGGCTTGGGCGAGGATCTCGCGTTCGTTGTCCTCGAGGTGAACGCAAAGACGGCCGCCGTGGCGTTGCTGAATGACGGTCGCAGCGTGACGGATACATTCGCGAGTCGTCCACGCATGGACCACATCGGGTCCGCGTCCGTTCGCGAAAGCGCCCCCGTGCTCCATGGCCTCGGAGTGCAGGCATCCCCGGAAGCGAGGCGCGATCTGGTGGCGGAGTGTTTCGAGGTCGCGCGGCACGGCAATGACACAGGCGTGGCCGGCATCCGCGAGTTCGTTGGCGAGGGCGCAGGCCTGAAGGGTGCTGTTGGCAGTGAAGTCGCCGTGAAGCACGAACAGCAGATTGAGCGGTTGCTCCGTGCGTTTGGCGACGGGAGGGATTCGCTGCTCGTATCCGGGCAGTCCGATCCGCGGAGCATGGAGGTCTAGCTCCGGGCCGTGGTTCTCGTCGGTCGTCACGGCCACCTGCACGGATGTCCGGGCCAGGGCGATCATGCCGTTGCCCAGCCTGGCGCGGGCACGCAGCGGACCCACGCCGGCGGCGAGAATGGTGCAGGTGCGAAAGCCGGCGCGACCGGCGTGCGCGGATTGTGGATACAGCGCCGGCAGGTCCGCACGGACTAGTCCCGTGTCGCAGGACAGATTTTGATCGCCGTAGCGCAACGTGAGTTCGGTGACGGGTTGATCGGGATGCAGGGCCCAGCCCTCGAGATGGGTTCGGGCAGTCAAGGGCCCCGGGCCGGCCGGGCTTTCGATGGCGACGGCAAGAGGGCGGGCCTCGACCGCGAGGCTCAACGTCTTGAAGCCATGCCAGGCGCCCCCGGATGCCTGTGCTTCAAAGGTCACCAGGTGAACTCCCGGGGGCAAGTGACCTTCGATCACGAAGCCGCAATGGCGTGCAGCCGGCTGGTCCGGAAAGCGGCCGGGTACGTCGGAGCGATCAAAGTGAGACGTCTGCGGCACAAGGGCCGCCCCGCTGCGCAAGCGCACGGCAGGAGGGGCGTCGCTTCCTTCAGCGAAGCACCAGCCTGCCACGCGCAGGTCGCCGCCGATGGCGCGCAGGGGGCGCGGCGATTCGATCTCAGCGTGGAAGATCGGTGTGATGGACGTGGTCACTTGCGACGGCCGAAGGTGCGTTCCGCGGAGCGCAACCAAGCGGTCCATCGCCAGCTGCGAGAGGTCTTGAGCGCCCGCATTTCACGATCGAGTTGCTCCATGCGTTCGAGGCGCTGGGCTGAGACGGTGCGCGAATCGGCGAGGAGTTGCTCGGAGTTCCTGATCCGAGCTTCCAACGCAGCGACGGTGGCGGTGAGGATTTCGCACTGTGCCTTGAGTGCGCTTGTAGTCTGCCGTTCTCGGGCGAATGCACCCTCAGCTGCGGCGGTGCGGTCACGGGCGAGGCCAAGGGCCTCGTTGGTCACATGCTGCACATGCCGCAGATGCTGGAGTTGTGCGGCGAGATCGTGGCGGACTTTGGTGAGGTGGGCGGCTTCGTCGAGCTTCTGGTCGGCGAGGGTTTGGGCGGCAGCGAGCAGAGCTTCTGTTTGTGCGAGCCGCGGGGAGAGTTCGTCGCGCACGTCCTCCAATTCCATAATGCGTACCTGCGCGAGAATGAGCTGCTGGCGCACGCGAAGGAGGAGATCGGCCGATTCCGGGAGATCGGACATCATGGGTAGCCGCCATCAAGGCGCGAGGCAGGGCGATGTGAAGCCTATTGTCCGGGGCGGGCGAGGCGGCGACATTTTTAATCGCCTCTGAAGGTCCTGCCGCCAATGCCGTGTTCTTTGTTCACGAGGAAGGGACTGATGGTCTGGCGGGTGGGCGGGCGCGTCCCTGCGCCTGCATGGGCCGGATTTCGGGGTGGACGCACGGGTCCCTCCGCGCGTGGTTTGGCCGTCTTCCATGGCGACAGCGGGCGCAGGGACGCGCCCGCCCACCGGGTTTATCTGAGAGGCGAAGCTCAAGAGGCCGTGATGCGTCCTAATCCACAGACCAAACCTCTAACGTAAAAAAGAGTGCCGCCGCCGGGCTCACCACCCACGTTTCTTGGTGGTTGCGGTCGCGCCGCGCTTGGCCAGCGGCGATTCCGGCACTTGAAGAATGGGTTCGAAGTGGCCGGCCTTCTTGTAGAGAATGACAACGTCCTGCATACCCCACGCTTCTTCCAGGTAAGCGCGGATGATGACGTCGGGGTGACGTTGCACCGCCCGCATGACCCAATCGGGCGTGGTGAGGGCGAGCCCGTAGTCCGCTTCGGGGTTGCTGTCGCAGTAGCGCTGGTAGGCGAATCCCTCCTTTGCGTATTCCGCCAGCAGGGCGGCCTTGTCGACGTTCTCCGCAACATTGCGGCGCCCCCGGGCGAGCAGGCTGGCGACGGTGCGGCCCTGGGTCGTGAAGACGATGACGCCGCACTCGCGGGTCCATTTGACGAGGCAGTCGAGGGTGGCGAGCCAGCGCTTGCGGCTCAGATGGGTGACCAAAGATCCGACCCAAATGAGATCGAACTGGGCCTTGAACGGAAGCGAGCGCAGATCGGGCTGGGAGTAGACGGGGGTCGCCCCGAATTGCTTGGCGCAGAATTCGACCCCTTCGCGATCAAGGTCGCACGCGGTGATATTCGCGTAGCCGTAGTGGGCGCGGAGCCAGCGCAACACGCGACCGTGACCGCAAGGCAGGTCGAGGATCTCGGGGTAGTGGGGTTTGTCGCAGAGAACGCTGGAAAGGTGGATGAGCTCGAGTGCTCTCCGGCCGAGGTCGAAATATTGCTCGGGCAGGGTAGGATCGACCATGCCATCGCGCGAAGCGAGGGTGCGATCGACCGCTGGATTTTGGATGCCCGGAAGTAGTTGCACGATGGTTGGATAGGCGGTGATGGCTCGGATCAGAGCCAAGCATTCTTCGTGCTATAACAGCTAGGTGACATTGCAGGTTGAATACTTGGGGCCGATTGCGCTTCATTGCCACCATGAATCTGTTGCGGATCGCTGATGGCCCTGCCGTCCGTACGTAGTCTCCGAAATCCAATTCGCTGGCAATGGAGCGCCATTGGCGAATTCTCGGTCTTGGAGACAAATCATGCCGCGTTGTGGAACTCACTTACCGAAATCTGTACTAACACGTTTCTCGCTTTTCTTACTAATACACACCAAACTCCTATGAAATCGTTCCCTCTAATTGTTCGAGCCGCAATCATTTCTGTAGTATGGGCTCTCTCATCAGCGACCGTTGGGGCAGCGTCGTCCGGAAATCTTTGGGGTTTCGGTGAAAACAGTTCGGGTCAATTAGGGGACGGCTCCACAACCAACCGTTCGGCAGCGGTGCGTTCGGCGACAGGAGTGGCTTCGGTGTCGGTGGGAGTGGGGCACACCTTGATTGTTAAGCAGGACGGAACACTCTGGACGACTGGGGCGAATGGTAGTGGTCAGCTCGGCGATGGAACGACCGTTGCGAAATTAGTTCCGGTGCAGGTGGCCACGAGTGTGACTGCTGCAGCAGCGGGCCACTCGCATAGCTTATTCCTGAAGACTGACGGCACCCTGTGGGCGATGGGGCTCAACACCTACGGCCAATTGGGCGACGCCAGCACAACCAATCGGACGACTCCCGTGCAGGTCGCCACTCAAGTAGCCGCGGTTGCAGCCGGGTATTATCACAGCCTCTTCCTTAAAACTGACGGTACGCTGTGGACGATGGGTGCGAATTTTTATGGCGAGCTGGGCCAGGGAACGGTCAACGACGTTCCGGTGGGTTCGACCAGCCCCGTGCAAGTCGCGACCAGTGTGAGTCGCATGGCAGGAGGCAATAGCCACAGCTTGTTCGTGAAAAACGACGGCACCTTGTGGTCGATGGGCTACAATACTTATGGGCAACTAGGCGATGCCACGAACACCAACCGCGCTCTGCCGGTGCAGGTGGGGACCGGTGTTAGCACGGTTGAAGCAGGCGCGTTCCACAGCCATTACATAAAGTCTGACGGCACCCTCTGGTCAATGGGTTGGAACCTAGACGGCCAGCTTGGTAACGGAACCATGACGAACCAATCCCTGGCGGTGCAGGTCGCTACCGGTGTTCGTTCGGTTGCTTCTGGTGAGCGGCACACCCTGTTCGTCAAAAGCGATAATTCACTTTGGGCGATGGGTGATAATGCAGCAAGCCAACTTGGGGATGGCTCGACCACTGATCAAATGTTGCCGATGAGGATTCGCGGATGGATCGATTCTGTGGCCGCTGGCTCGAACACGACTTTCGTGACTCCAGTTAGTGGTCAGCCGGCCGGCGATTTGAATGGAGACGGATATGCAGATGTCCTTTGGCAAAATCGCACGACCGGCCAAGTTTATCTTTGGTTGATGAAAGGGACTGAACGTGCGGGCGGTTTGTTTTACGGTATTCATGCTACAGACTGGCACGTGGCCGGGGTGGGTGATATTAATGACGATGGCCATGCAGACATCCTATGGCAGAACCGGGCGACCGGGCACGTGGTTTTATGGCTGCTTGAAGCCGGAGTGCGTATCGGGGGCGTGGATTATGGATTCCATCATACCGACTGGATTGTGGCTGGCGTGGGCGATGTTAATGGAGACGGCCACCCGGATATTCTGTGGCAGAACCAGTCCACCGGGCACGTGGTTTTATGGCTGCTTGAAGCAGGGGTACGTTTTGGTGGAAGAGACTACGGGTTCCACGACCTCAGTTGGGAAGTGGCTGGTGTGGGCGATCTCAATGGTGACGGCCATGTGGACATTCTGTGGCAAAATTGGGTGACTGGCCAAGTGTACCTCTGGTTGATGGAAGACGGAGAACGAATCGGAGGAGTGGACTACGGAATTCACAATACGGATTGGCAGGTAGCGGGTGTGGGCGATTTGAGTGGTGATGGATTTACAGATATTCTCTGGCAAAACACCAATACGGGGCAGGTTTACCTCTGGCTCATGGCAGGTACTAGCCGCGCAGGCGGTGTGGATTTCGGCTTCCATGATACCGCTTGGCAGGTGGCTAACTAATCGCATCAATTCGGTAGGTGCCGCGCGAACTCCCCGCCCTCGGCGGGGAGTTTGAAGAGGCCTCACGCTGAAGCGGTGCGTCGTGTCGAGGCGCAGCGTGTGCGGCCAAAACGCCAAATCGGTGAACTCACGACCGAACAGGCGGATCAGCGGGGGGCACTTTTTTTTGGTCCCCCTATCTTTCAGGTTAAGATCAGATGCCCTTGGGTAGTTTCCGCGGTCCCCACGGGGGCGTCCTTGGCAACGACAACATTGACGTCACTACGGACCTGAGTCCCTACCAAGGCGCCCCCTCTGGCAGACGCGCCCGTGTCATCATTACACCGACGGATGATTGGTACGGCGCATCAGTGGGAGGCGTTGCGTATATGGATTCATTTTCCCTGGCGGGAACACCGAGATGCACCAATACGATCCCGGGTGTTCAATTCGACGGTTACGGACGTGGCGGAGGCAATTTCCCACGAAAATGGCCATACCCTGGGTCTCAGCCATGACGGCCGGACTTGGCCGGAGGACGTGTACTATACCAGTCAACGGTGTTCCTGCACTCCTTCTTCTTCGTGGTCTACGAGGGGCGGAGCTTCGATTTCTATCCGGTGGGATTCAGCGCTTGCGGACGCCTCGCGAGGGGCCGGCCGACCAGGGGCGCGGAGTAAACCCCGGACTGTTTGAACTTTAGAATTCTCGCGTTCGCGACGAAGGCCGACGCGGGGTCGTGCCACCGTTTACTGCTGACGCGGGGTATGTTTTTTCGAGTGAAAGACGGTTGCCATAGAAACGATATTCATTGTCTTGGTACCACTCTCGCCCATGCGTTTTCCAGCATATCGCCGCCGAGTTTGGATCGGTACCGTCGTCTTTACTGCGGTATTCTTGGTTTCATGGTGGTTCGCTTCTCAACGCCCAATCCGGGAGCGCACCGCCGGCTCAAGTCCTTCTGTCAATGAGGCTACAGAGGCATCATCGACAAGCGGGCGGACTCCCGCCATCGGCAAAGTCGGAGAAGCCGCGCCGGCGGCTGCCGGGCAACAGGCACTTTGGGCGTTCAATGGGCCCACCACGGGTGTCCCATTAGACCCGACCTCACTCGCAACCAAAGTGGCCTTGATTCAGCGGCGGCAGCCCCCCGGCCGCTCCGCGTCATTTTCCCTGAACCGGGATAACTGGGTCACGCTCGCACGGGGAGATCGCATTGCCTTGGTGCTGCCCGAGAACGAAACGGACGAGGGGGTAATAACGACGATCTTGCCTGAGGGTGCGACGACCCGCATAGGAGGATTTCTTTCCCGCGGCGGCCGTTTCTCGCTGGCGCAAAACGGAAACGAAGTGGGCGGGATGATCCTGAAACCAGCCCTCGAACTGGCTTACACCGTCGCGACGGCCGCGGATGGTGCCGTGCGCATTCAAGAGCGCTGGCTGGCGGAGGTAATGTGCTTTAACCTTCCCGGAGCTCCGGGAGAGCCTTTGGCGTTGCCTGCTCTGTCGATTCCGGTCGCGGCGCCGCCGTTGCTGAGTAGCCGTCCAAGCGCGATTGCGGTGCTTTATCTTGACTTTGATGGGGAGACGGTGACGAGTCCCGAGTGGGTCGTCTTAAACGAGGGTAATTCGATCGCGGCGGCCCCTTCCTCCTTGAGCAACGCTCAGATCAACGAGGTCTGGGAGCGGGTGAGTGAGGACTTTCGGCCCTTCAATGTCGATGTCACGACGGACTGGTCACGCTATCAGAATGCACCGGTCGGCCAACGAATGCGCGTGATCGTCACTCCCACCAAAGCTTGGTATGAGGATCACCTCCGACGTGAAAACAAATATGGCGGTCCGGTCGGCGGCGTCGCCTATTTGGATTCATTCGCTCTGGCCGGCACCACCACGTTCTCAAGCGAAGTGCCAGCTTGGGTATTCAACTCCTCGGTTGTCGGCGTGGCCGAGGCGGTCGCACATGAGCTCGGACACACCTTCGGTCTGAGACACGACGGCCGCTCAAGCCCAACGGAAGAGTATTTTACCGGTCACGGCAGCGGTAGCACGGGTTGGGCTCCGATCATGGGGAGTTCGTATAGCCGGACGGTTACACAGTGGAGCAAGGGTGAGTATGCCAGCGCGAATAATCAGGAGGACGATGTGGCAATCATCGCAGGAAATTTGCCCACCTCGCAATACGGAGTGGTGAACAATGTAGGTTACGTGGCAGACGAAGCGGGTAACGATCGCGGCTCGTCGGGTCCCATTGGCATGAATGGCGGAGCGATTAGCCAGAGCGGGGTCATCGCGAGCGAGCACGATGTGGACTACTATGCGTTCAGCACGTCCGCGGCGACGCTGACGATCAATGCGAATCCGACCGCGTACTCGGCAAATCTCGACCTCCATCTGGAGTTGCAGGATGCGGCGGGCAATGTGCTCGCGACGGCCAATTCCGATCAGGCGCTCAATGCCTCCCTCGTCCAGTTTGTGCCGGCAGGATCATACCATCTCGTCGTTCGCGGTTCGGGACGAGGCAATCCAGCCGTCGACGGTTACTCGCGCTACGGTAGCCTAGGACGCTACAACCTGAACGGTTGGTTCGAGTCGGCAACGCCGACAATCACGAGTTCTGACAGGGCGAGCGTGGGCGTTGGGCACTTCTTTTCCTATGTCCTTCAGGCCACCAATTCGCCCACGACGATCGCTGCCGCCGGCTTGCCCGCCGGATTGTCTTTCGACTCTGGTACGGGAGTAATCTCAGGCCGCGTGAACGTTACGGGAGTCTTTGAGGTCGGCCTTTCCGCTTCGAACTCACATGGAACGGCCAATGCGCTTCTGACAATCACGGTGAACGATGCTCCCCCGGCAATCCTTGGCCAGACCTCGGGGCGCCGGGTTCTTGAACCCGGCGGGGCGGTTACGTTGGAGGTCAGTACGTTTAGCTTCAATGGCTCCGTCGCCTACCAGTGGATGCACAACGGGAAAGTTATCCCAAGTGCAACTTCCATGACGTTTGCGCTGACGTCCGCGACCGTGAGGCAAAGCGGCGCCTATTGGGTGACTGCGACGAATGCCGCCGGCACCACCCGCAGTGCACCGTTGTTTGTCAGTGTGACGCCTGCGGTCACCCAGCTTTTAATGTGGGGAAGCTACTACGGGGGCGGACAGCTCGTGATCCCCGCCGATCTTGGACGGGTGTTGGCCATCGCGGCTGGAGGCTCGCATTCCCTGGCGCTGAAATCGGATGGCACGGTGGCCGCTTGGGGCGGAGGCACTCAGCTCTCCTATGGCCAGGTGAATGTCCCGACCGGCTTGACGGATGTCGTGGCGATAGCGGCAGGCGGCTCGCACTCCCTTGCCTTGCGGTCGGACGGCACGGTTGTGGCGTGGGGTGGTAACTTTTCCGGCCAGACCAACGTACCGACGGGGCTTTCAAATGTCGTAGCCATCGCAGCATCGGCCGCGCATTCGCTCGCGGTGAAAACCGACGGCACCGTCGTTGGCTGGGGATATAACGGCGACAATGTGTCCACCCCTCCGGCCGGGCTCAATAGTGTTGTCGCCGTATCAGGCGACGGGCACTTCTCCCTGGCCCTGAAAGCAGACGGGACTGTGGCGGCGTGGGGAAGCCCGGATAACAACCAGCTCTTCGTTCCCTCGGATTTGAACACTGCGGTGGCGGTTGACGCCGGCACCAACCATTCGCTCGCGCTCAAGGCGAGCGGCGACGTCGTCGCGTGGGGCAGCAACATCAACGGAGCCCTCAACATTCCGGCCGGCTTGGGCACTGTGCTGGCCGTGTCTGCCGGCCCGTACTATTCCGCTGCCATCAAGGCGGATGGCCGCGTGGCTGCGTGGGGGCTGAGTTTCTATGGCCAGACCGATGTTCCGGCAGGCCTGGACGATGTCTTCGCCCTCTCCGCCGGCGGCCGCCACCTCGTGGCGATGCGCGATGCATCGAGCGATCTGCCTCCGTCAGTCACCGTCCAACCGGTCAGCCAGACCCGGGTCGAAGCGGAAACGGTTACATTCACGGTTTCTGCCACGGGATCCGGAAGCCTCACCTATCAGTGGCGGAAAAACGCCACCCCGATTCAAGGTGCCACTTCTTCCTCGTTCACCATCGACAATCTCGCCCTCGCCGATGCGGGAGATTACAACGTTGTGGTCAGCAATCACGTCGCTTCAACACCGAGTTCTACCGCGACCCTCGCGGTGAAACCGGCCCCGGTGGTCACCCGGCTCAGTCCTGAGCGCCAAGTGCTCAGTCCAGGGGAAAATCTCAATCTGGCGGTTTCTGCGACCGGCACGGGTTCATTGACCTACCAATGGACCCGCAATGGTGCCCCGATTTCCGGTGCGATCTCAGACACCTATTCGCTGCCCGCTGCTACCCTTGAGCACAGTGGCTATTATGTGGCACTCGTTACCGACAGTTTTGGCACCCGGTATAGCGCCCCCATGTTCGTCATTGTGGCACCGGCCAGGACCCAGATTCGCGGCTGGGGTTTGGACAGCACCGCCTTTACCACAATTCCCGCCAGGCTGTACGACGCGGTAGCCATATCGGCCGGGGGCTCGCCTTTGGCGATCAAACGCAACGGCACGATCTTGGAACTGGGTGGGCCGCACGCTCCATTCTCGAACACTCCCAACGAGCTGACCGATGTGGTGGCGGTGTCCTCCGGCGGCGGTTTCCGGCTGGCGCTGAAGAGCGACGGCACGGTCGTAGCTTGGGGCTACAACAATTCCGGCGTCACACAGGTGCCCGCGGACCTGACCAACGTGGTGGCGATCGCCGCGTCAAAGGACGGAGGCGGACCGTTTGCGCTGGCGCTCAAGCACAACGGCATGGTTGTAGGCTGGGGAAATAATTCCTCCGGACAGATCAATATTCCCCCGGGCCTGGCTAACGTCCGCGCCTTGGCCGCAGGCCACAGTCACGCCCTTGCGCTGAAGGCGGACGGCACCGTGGTCCAGTGGGGACAGATTCATCATGTCGCCACGCCCGCACCCGCGGACCTCACCGGCGTCATTGCGATCGCCGCGGGTGCATATCACTCCCTCGCTTTGCGCAGTGATGGCACGGTTGTCGCCTGGGGGCAAGGCACCCAGGGCCAGACCGCGGTCCCGGCAGGCCTGACGGGAGTCGTAGCGATCGCCGCGGGTCATTACCATTCGTTTGCCCTGAAGAACGATGGGACGATCGTTGCATGGGGACGCAATGATTCGGGCCAGGCGACTCCACTCTCGGGGCTGCCGAATGTTTTCGCTATCTCGGGCGGCACAGCGCATTCGCTGGCGATCCGCGATGCCACAGTCGATCCGCTTCCGACCATCGATCTCAATCCTGTCAGCCAGACCGTGGCCGCGGGCAGCTCAGTGGTCCTGACGGGAGCGGCCTCAGCTGTCGGTCAACTGAACTACCAATGGCAAAGGGACGGAGTGAACCTGGTTAATGGCACCGGTATATCCGGGGCGACGGGAACGACCCTGACCATTTCTAATGTCCAGACCGACAGTTCGGGCAGTTATACCCTGATGGCAAGCAGCGCCGCCGGCACCACGACCTCCAGTGCCGCAGTCCTCTTGGTTCATACACCACCGAGCATCACCTCTCGCCCGCTGAGCCGCACTGCGACCGTCGGTCAGGCAGTATCTTTTACCGTCTCCGCCACGGACCCTGCCGGCCCGACCTATCCCACCTACCAATGGAAGCGGAATGGCGTAATCATTTCGGAGGAGACGGGTCCGACCCTGGACATTTCCAGCATCGCACTGACCGACAAGGGCTGGTATGAGGTGGTTGTCAGTAACGCCACCGTTTCGGTCAGCTCGTTCTTCCGGCTGAATGTGGCGTTACCCCATGCAACCCTCGTCGCGTGGGGACTAAACTCCGACGGCCAGCTGGATGCGCCGGCTGTATTAGGCAACGTGGCGTCGGTGACGGGCGGTTTAAACCATGGCGTCGCCGCCCTGGTTGACGGCTCAGTGGTGGCGTGGGGATCTGACTTTGCGGGAGGCGGGGTAAATACGGTTCCAGCGGGCTTGAGCAATGTAGTCGCACTTTCAACCCACCATCGACACATCCTCGCCTTGAAAGCGGACGGAACGGTTGCCGCATGGGGGGCCAATGATTCAGGTTCGACCAATGTGCCCGCCGGCCTGACCAACGTCATCGCCGTGGCCAATGGTTCAGCGCATAGTGTCGCTCTGAAAACCGATGGCACGGTTGTCGTCTGGGGCAGCGATAACTTCGCCCAAAAATCTGTGCCGGCCGGACTCACCGACGTGGTGGATATTGCCTGCGGTCGGCTCCATACCCTCGCGCTCAGAAAAGACGGAACCGTCGTGGCGTGGGGCAATAACGGCTTCGCCACCGTTCCCGCAGGATTGAGTGGTGTGATTGCACTCTCATCCTATTGGTCTACCAATTTGGCGCTCAAGGCTGATGGGACGGTGGTTGAATGGGACGTCAACAGCACGACTCCCAACGCTCTTCCCGCGGGCCTGATCAATGTGACGGCAATTGCGAGCGGCACCAATCATAGGCTGGCACTGAAAACCAATGGCACCGTGCAGGCCTGGGGCAACGGCAGCTCAGGCGAAACCACGGTGCCCGCTGGCCTGGCCGATGTCGCCAGAATCGGAGCTGGTTCCGCGCAGAGCTTTGCCCTGGTTCCGCAGGTGGCACCGGTAGTCACCGTCCCGCCCCAGGGGAAGATCGTCGACGCGGGCAGCTTGGTGACGTTGACGGTAACCGCCACTGGCCGGCCTCTTCGCTATCAATGGCGGAGAAACAACGTCGAATTGCTCGACGGCGGCAATATTTCCGGGGCAAACACGGCCACGCTTCTCATAAGCGGTGCCCAGCCGGCCGATGGCGGTGACTACACCGTCCGAGTCTTCAACGACGTGGGCAGCGTGGTCTCCGCCGCGGCTGCCATCACGATCAATGGCCCGGCCATCAACTCCCGCCCACAAAGCAGGTTGGCGACCGAAGGCGAGTCGGTCAGTTTCACGATCAGCGCCACCGGCACGGGAGCCCTTTCCTATCAATGGAAACACAACGGCGTCGTGATCCCGGGCGCAACCACCGCAACGCTCGAGTTGGCAGATGTGATCGCCATTGATCGCGGACGCTATGAAGGGATCGTCACCGACGCCACCGGCACAAATCGCACGGTTTTCTACCTCAATGTCGCAGTGAAAAATGCCGCGCTGGTTGCTTGGGGACGCAATGACGGGGGACAAACCAATGTGCCATCGAATCCCGGGGCACTCGCCTCGGTCAGGGCGGACCGCAACTATGGTCTGGCGGTCAAAGCCGACGGCACGGTCCTGAAATGGGGCAACCATGCTCCTGCCCTTCCATCGGAATTGACGAATGTGGTTGATGTCTCTTTCGGAGGCGGCGCGGCCTTCGCACTGAAAGCCGACGGCACGGTGGTCAGTTGGGGAGAAGGTGGCAGCCCGCTTAATGTTCCAGCAGGTCTGAACAACGTCGTCGCCATCGCGACCAAGGCGGGCCACAGTATTGCCCTGAAATCGGACGGCACCGTCGCAACCTGGGGCTTCAGTCATGGCCCGGCTCCGGTGCCGGCTGACCTGGCCAACGTCGTCGCCGTCGCCGCGGCCAGCGACTACTACATGGCCCTTAAATCCGATGGCACGGTCGTCGAATGGGGCCTGTCGCAGTTTGGCGGCAAGGCCAAGCCGGCAAATTTAAACGACGTGGTCGCAATCGCCGCCGGTGATACCTACAGCATGGCTTTGCGGGCTACGGGAGAAGTGGTCCTGTGGAGAAACACCAATGGCTTCGTGCCGCTCAATTTGTCCAATGTCACTGCTATCGCCACTGGGCCCGGTCACATGATGGCCCTGAAAGGTGATGGCACTGTCACGGCGTGGGGTTCCAATGGCTTTGGGGAAACCAATGTGCCGTCCAACCTCGCCAATGCCGTGATGATTACCTGCGGCCTGAATTTCAGCGTCGCCCTAGTTCCGGGCACCGCCGGCCTGCCGGTCATCACCACTCATCCTCAAAGCCACACCGTCAGCGTGGGTCAGAACGCGGTCTTCACCGTGGCTGGCACCGGCTCAGGCCTGAGTTATCAATGGCGAAAGAATGGAGCGGCGCTCGTCGATGGCGGTAGTATTTCGGGCGCCACCACCCCGTCGCTGGGCGTGAGCAATGCCCAGCTCTCCGACGCCGGGAGCTACTCCGTCGTCGTGAGAAATACGGTTGGCGCCGTGGTCTCGTCGGCCACGCTGGGGATCAGCTCTGCTCCAGTTATCACCATGCGGCCCTTGAGCCGGTCCGCGCTGGTCGGCGAGTCGGTGACTTTTGCCGCCACCGTCAGCGGCAGCGGGTTGACCTACCAGTGGAAACGCAACGGCCAAGTGCTCGCCGGTGCCACCGGTCCCTCCCTGAACATCCCGAGCGTCACCCTGGCCGATCGCGGCCGGTATGAGATGTCCGTGACTAATAGCCTGGGCTTGAGCGCCCGGACTGTTTTCATGTTCCATCCGACGTCGCTCAATTCTTGGGTGATGGGCTGGGGCCACAACGGTTACGGCCAGTCAACGGTTCCGACTGGATTGGGCCCGGTGATCGGGATTGCAGCCTCTGGTCACAGCCTCGCCATCCGGACCGACGGCACGGTGGTGGGATGGGGACCCAACAGTGCCGGGCAAGCCAACATTCCGGCCGGTCTAAACAAAGTCGTCTCGGTAAAGGCTGGCGGCCAGCACAGCGTCGCGCTGAAATCCGACGGTACGGTGGCGGCTTGGGGCAACAACGACTACGGCCAGACTAATGTTCCCGTCGGGCTGGATAACGTCGTGGCAATCGATGCCAACCTTAACGGTCACAACATGGCGCTGAGGGCGGATGGCACGGTGGTGGGCTGGGGCCGAAACGGCTCGACGGAAATAATCGTGCCGGCGGGCCTTACCGATGTCGTAGCCATTTCCACGAGCGGTTCGCGCTGTCTGGCGGTGAAGGCGGACGGGACCGTCGTGGTGTGGGGTGATAGCCAATACGGCCCGCCAGCCGGGATGAACGGGGTCGTTGACGCGATCTGGGGTCCGAGCCGTGGCCTGGCCATCAAAGAGGAGGGCACAGTACAAGGCTGGTCATTCGCGTCCACATATGACCAGTCGGGCATTCCCGCCGGCTTGAACCAAGTGCGGGCACTTTCTTCGAAATGGGATCACACCCTTGCGTTGAAATCAGATGGCACGGTGGTGGCTTGGGGCAACAACTCTCGCGGACAGACGAATGTCCCGGTGGGCTTGAGCGGTGTTTTCGACATCGCCGCAGGATCGGAGTACAATCTCGTCCTCGTCAGCAACAACCTGCCACCCCTCATTGAGGTCCATCCCCAAAGGCTGAGCGTGGTCTCGGGTGCGGTGGCCAGCTTCACCGTCCAGGCCAGCGGCGGTACTCCGCTCGTCTATCAGTGGCAGCGCTTGTCCGCAGCCAGTAGCTCATGGACTAACGTTGCCGATGGCGGTATTTTTTCCGGCGCCACGGCCTCCGAGCTGGTCCTCACGGTTGCCTCGTCGGCCATGAGCGGTGATCAGTTCCGCTGCATCATCTCAAATTCCGGCGGGTCCAGCACCACGAATGCCGCGGTGCTGACCGCGAACGGCACCGCCGCGTTTACTTCGGCATCGGCGGGCTTCTCCCACAGTCTTTTCGTGAGGGCGGATGGCACACTTTGGGGCATGGGCAGCAATTCCTCCGGTCAGCTGGGTATCTCTACCCTGCTGGGCAACACCAGGGGCCCGACCAGCCCGGTGTTCATCACTACCCATGTCGCCCGGGTCGCCGCGACCAAGGGCTATCACAGCCTGTTCATCAAGACGGATGGCACGCTGTGGGCTATGGGCGCCAATAGCAGCGGTCAGCTTGGGGATGGTTCGCAGTCCGCCCGCAGTATTCCGGTGCAAATCGCCACGGGGGTGCTGATGGCTGAAGGCGGCAGCAGCCACACTCTGTTTCTCAAGACCGACGGCACCCTCTGGGCCATGGGCGGCAACGGATCCGGCGAACTGGGTGATGGCACCCAGATCCAGCGCACGAGCCCGGTGCAGATCGCAACGGGAGTGGCCAGAATCTCGGCCGGCAGCTCTCACAGCATGTTTGTCAAAACCGATGGCACACTGTGGGTCGTGGGCGCCAACGGCGAGGGTCAATTGGGCACCGGCGACCAGATCAATCGACTCACGCCCGTGCAGGTTGCCATGGGAGTTGCAAGGATTGCGGCTGGCGGTTTCCACAGTTTCTTCATCAAAACAGACGGTACACTGTGGGGTATGGGGGCCAACAGTTCTGGGCAACTAGGGGACGGCACTTTGGCCCGGCGGACCAGCCCGGTGCAGATTGCGACGGGAATCGTGGACGTCTGGGCCGGCGGCTCCCACAGTTTTTTCCTCAAACCCAACGGGGCGCTATGGGGCATGGGCTACAACTTTCACGGAGCGCTCGGCAATGGCTTCGGCAGCATCTGGTCCAGTCCCGTGCAAGTCGTCACGGGCGCACTCTCCGCTTCTGGAGGCGGCGACCATAGTCTTTTCATCGGTACCGACGGAGCGTTGAGGGCCATGGGATACGGCAGTTACGGCGCGCTGGGTAATGGCACGACCAACGGCTCTTCCACTCCCGTTGCTGTAACCAATCTACCTCCCGTGATCACGCTTCAGCCCGTATTACAAACCGTGGCGTTCAGTGAGACCGCCATTTTCACCGTTCGCGCTTCGCCCGACACCTCTGCGTTGGGGCCCTTGAGCTATCAATGGTATCACAACGGGACGCCGCTTACCGACCGGGATCGCATTTTAGGGGTAGATGAATCGACCCTGAAAATCTCGGGAGCGCTACCCGTGCATTCGGGTAGTTACAAAGTGATCGTGACCAATCCGTGGGGGACTGTGGCGTCCGCTGAGGTGATGCTGACAGTAGAGCCGTCCGTGTCGCGGAACAGCGACTTGAGCGGAGATGGACATGCGGACATACTCTGGCAGAACCGAACAACGGGGCAGGTGTACCTGTGGCTGATGGAGGGAGTGGAGCGTGTGGATGGAGTAGACTTTGGCTACCATGACGCGGCCTGGCAGGTCGCCGGGGTGGGGGATATCAATGGTGACGGGCATGCAGACATCCTGTGGCAGAACGACTGGACAGGTCAGGTGTACCTGTGGTTGATGGAAGGCGTAGCGCGGGCGGGCGGAGTGGACTACGGAGTCCACCCGACCGATTGGAAAGTGGCGGGCGTGGGCGATGTGAATGGAGACGGCCACACGGATATTTTGTGGCAAAACCAAACTACAGGCCAGGTGTACCTCTGGCTGATGGAAGGAACGGCACGGGTGGATGGAGTGGACTACGGTTATCACCCCATCAGCTGGAAAGTTGCCGGAGTGGGAGACCTAAATGGCGATGGGCATGCCGATATACTATGGCAGAACGCGATCACGGGCCACGTCTACCTGTGGTTGCTTGAGCGCGGGGTGCGGGTGTCCGGAGTTGACTATGGATTCCACAGCATCGACTGGAAGGTTGCCGGCGTGAGCGACCTGAGTGGAGAGGGGTATACGGACATCCTTTGGCAAAATGTTACCACAGGTCAGGTGTACCTATGGTTAATGCACGGGGTTGAAAGAGCGGGCGGAGTGAATCTGGGGATTCACCACTTGGACTGGAACGTGGTAAATTGAATGAATTCGGCGGTTTCGCGCTGACGTTCGACGAACCGTCTGTTCCCAGTCCCTATGTCTTACCGCTTACGTTTACTTCGCCGACGCCAGACAAACTGAGAAGATACTGCAAAATTCCAGACGGAGGCAATAGACGCTCCGAGGAGCCCTGACAGCCACCAAGGAACGTTCCGCACAAAGAAATAGTCGCCAACCTGCGCACTCGTGAAGGCACCTATCGAGCAGGCCAAGACGAAGATGAAGAACCCGGTCACGAGTTTGCTGCCTCTCAGGCGCTTATCGCGATAGGTCATCAAGTTGTTCAATGCGAAATTCAAAACCATCGCGAATAGGGAAGCAGTGACCTGAGATACCCAAAATGTTTTTCCGTGTACTATATGAAACACCCCAAGTATTGTCAGGTGAATGATCGCTCCGAGAGCCCCGACCATTACAAATAGCAGAAATCGGACTGGTAGTATTCGCCCAACAAATTTATCCAGAAGTAACAACAAATACTCCAATACTACAGTTGAATCCAGCTTGCTTTCGCCGTGCAGTCGTGGCTTGAACACGTACGGGAGTTCCTTAATCCGAAGCGAAATCGGGCATGAGACGATCAGGTCTAGAAGAATCTTAAATCCACGCCCCGACATGTCTGGAGCGGAGCGCCAGAACTTATCGCTACGGATCATGAAAAAGCCACTCATCGGGTCCGCGACCGGCTGCTTCAAAACAATGTTTCCGAGCGTCGTGGCGAGCCGGCTGATTTTTCGGCGTGTGCCGTCCCAATTCCCAGTGCCGCCCCCGGCAATATAACGGGATCCAATTGCCAAATCAGCTTCGTTTGCTTGCAGCGATTGAAGCATTGCCGGAAGCAGCGTTTCATCATGTTGAAGATCTGCATCGAGCACTGCGAGATAAGGCGAGGACGAACTTGCCATGCCTTCGATACATGCGCTCGCAAGTCCGCGTCGGCCAAGCCGTTGAATACAGCGAATCCGGGGATCTCTGCGGCAAAGGGAGCGGACCAAATCCGCCGTACCGTCGGGGGAGTCGTCGTCCACAAAAATCGCCTCCCATGCGATCGTACCGAGGCATTGATCGATCCGCTCCACCAACAGCTCGATGTTGGCTCGTTCATTGTAGGTCGGGATCACCACTGTAAGTTCCGTAGCCATCATGATTTGATTGCAACTCCGATTAGGAGATGGCCGGCCCACGAGCGAATGATCGGATCCTCGATTCGGTTAAGATGGTCTGCAAATTTCCATGACAACGCGGCTGAAAACGGAGCCGAAAAAAGACACGTACTAATTTTAATATCGGTGAACCCAGCAGAAGCGAAAATAGCGCGCAAGCGTTGCTTTGTGTAACGCGTAATATGCTGATCCTCGTAGGAAACTTCCCCAAAACGATTGAGCGCGCGTTCTATTAAAGGCCAGACTCCGCCATAATTTGGAGTAGTGAAAATAGCCTTCCCCCCACGTTTCAGCACCCGGAGGCATTCCCGCATCAATTTTAGAGTTTCATCGCGATCAATATGTTCGATCAACTCAATACAGGAAACGCTATCAAAAGAGTCGTCGCCACAGGGCAGGAGCCCGGGCTTCATTGTGCTAAAAGTGCGATTTGGTCCGCCGTGATGGGTGCGGGCATAGTCAATCTGTGCCTCCGCAATATCCACACCGAGGCAGCGCATGCTATCCGGGAAAGTGCCCAGGAAGGTGCCTGGGCCGCAAGCTACGTCCAAATGTACAGCATCTCTGGAAAGCACCTTTCTAACAGCGTGAAACTTCAGGTGGTGCCATTTGCTTTGAGCGCCGCGACGTTGGCTGAAGATGCGGTCATAATAGCCGGTTGGAATGGCATCGTAGTCGAAGCCCTCCAAAGAGGGCTTTGTCGTAAATTTTTTCATATATTCAGGTCACGGGTAATGGGGATATCGTTCAAACATATACCGATAAAAGTTTGATATCGGCCAAGCTGCAGCACTTTGATCATTAAAGGGTTTTGAATGAAATGTCCTTCCGATCGAAGCAACGTTCAATTGATCGATCCGGGATAGTGTGCCTTTATCACTCTGAAGTATAATCAAATTTTGCAGATCGAGTTTTGCCTCAACTCCAGACCAATACATAGGCTTCCAGAAAACCTCATCGCCCTCCACGCGAAGGCCAATCAATGAGCCGCTATTGTTCAGCATAACCAGCAGCGGCTTCTGTTCACCTTGAGGGCGATCATGGAAATGCTGAAGCACAAGAGGGTCCGACCATGAGTTGCTGGAGATTGCCGCAGCTTGAGGGGCCTGCTCTCCGGTCACCAAAACGACTGTTCCCGAAGCAAGGTCCGGGGTTAGATCAAGAACCTGGCCCCAAAATCGACGAGCCTCGTTCCACGCAAGCGTGTAACTTTGCTGAATCTCCAAATTATACGAGACAAGGGTGGAAAGATAGATGGCGAAGGAAACCTGGGTTACTCTTTGCAGTCTGTGTGAACCAATTCCAAGGGCGATCTGAAAAAGACTGGCGAATGAGATGGCCGCCCCGAACCCAGCAGCAACGTGCACAGAAGTGAGACGCCCGATGGTCCGGGTCGGTGGATAGTGTGGATCTACGATTGCGAGCGCATATGATACCGACCAGAAAGCCATGCCGGCGGCAAACAAGATTATCGGAGCAGGGGGTGACTGGACGGAGTTAAGCGGTCCCTCGGTGGGAACCCTTCTTTCACGATACACGATGCTGCAATATCTCGAGGACCTGAAATACAAAACAAAAATCGCAAGCGTCATGAGGCTTGCAACTGCAGCAATGGTGTCAAGTGCACCAGGAACACCAAGAGGTGCTTCAATCAATTGCCGGATGCTGGTTGCGGGACCTATAAATAGTGAAGAAAAAGAGCGGTAAAGTACAACCATCGGCTCGGCCACGACTGATCCCGCGCGCGAGTCACCCTTGCTAAGCCGTATTGTGCCGACGATAGCTATCACCAAACCGCACAAGAGGGTATGTAATAAAAACTGCCTCATCCATCGTTTGTTTAGTGAAAGCCAAAGAAGAGGAGCTATTAAAAACGGTAAAAAAGCGGACTCATAACTCAACAGGCTTAGAGAGGAAACCGGATACGCCAGCCACTTTATGGGTGAAGGTCGTAAAAGGCACCAAAAGCCCGCCAGCATAAATGTCATCGATCCTTGAACATGAGCGCCATGGACAAGAAGAATTCTGGTCGTGTCGGCTGGAAATAGGCCGTAAAAAACCGCCGCAGCGACTGAAACCGGCGCCGGCGAATAGTGCGATAGTATTGATCGAAGGATGTTGCAATTCAGTATGAGGACCGAGGCAGAAAGCAGATATATGCCATCAAGGCCTGCTATCCGGGATCCTAATGCAGACATTGCTGCAGGTAGGATATAGTTTAGGGGCCGACCTGTCATCCAGGTTGAGAAATGGTAGGCGGAATAGTCAACCATCTCGCTAAAACCGGTGTTTATAAACGGAACGATAGCCCAATAGTCATCTTCGTATACCCCTAGCGAGCGCAGGTTAATAAAATGCGCGGGTAGTATGATCACAGCTATAATTAGCCCGCTGAGCATGCGCAGATGCCCGCGATCCATAGCGTCTGCGATTTGGGGGGGCTGGATCTTCACCTCGTGATTCAGTTAGTTCCAGCGTGTCACTGAAAATAGCTTATGTTTTTTGCGTACAAAGCAAATGTCGCATTGGCCGACCGCATTATCGTAGGGGCGTCGACATTGGTCCATGAGTTCATAAACCCTAAAGCCCTGCTCACACATCGTGTGTATGGTTTCATGGATCAAGCTCATCCGAGGTGCGAAGCGATGAAAGTAAGTTTCCATAACCACTACATCGACACTTGAAAGAAATTGAGACGCCCCGGCGATTACCTCCAATTCAAACCCCTGAACGTCGATCTTCATAAAATTGCCCCGAGGTATTCGTCCTTCGGTTAACAGGTGGTCGAGGGTTTCAACTTGGACGCGACGACTTGAGTCGCCCGTGTACGCGAATGAAGAAATGAAGAGATTCGAGGACAACGAAATGTCGAGCATGGTGCGTTCTCGGCCAAGTCCGCACTTATGCCAAACTGTATTAGGAAGTATTTGGGCAAGGCTGTTTAATTCGGCTTCGCGCTCTGTGAGGGGCTCAAATAGAATTGAGGAGGCTTCTGGCCAAAACTCGCGAGCTCTGCGTGACCATGTTCCATCGGCAGCCCCAACGTCGAAAATATGATCTGCCAGGAATCCTCGATCCCTCAGACCGCTTAAGCAGGTGTCCATAGTTGGTTCCATCGTAGTCATAAGTGCCAGGTTAGATTTCGTTCTTGTTTTGACGCAAAGTTCCAGTTATACAAATAAAGTAATTCGCGCGGGTATCGTTTTTCGAGACACGTAAGTACCCGGTTGAACTGTCGTCCCAAGGAGGAAGTGCAGGTAGGAGGGCGGTCATAACAGCCTCCCAGGTCGAAGCGCCTATAGAGAAAATAAAACACGTCGGCGAAGCGCCCGTTCATGGGACCATGACGCCGGACAACCTCGCGCAGTTCCAATACTAGTTTACGGCCTCCTGTTGATGTCTTGTTGGTGGCTGAGAAATGATAGACACTCATTGTGTCGGAAAGTACGAGGGTTTTTCGGGGCGGGCGCGTCAATCGGGCAAAAAAGTCCCAGTCGAAGGCGTAATGTAAACTTTCGTCGAGATTTAGTTGATTACTCGATGCGCTGCGGCGCCAGAAGGTGCTGGGCTGTTCGAGGCGATATTGAAGGCCCATGAGGGCTACGACATCCGGGGGCGGTATCACTGTTTGACTTGTGCCGTCAGGGTAAACCCTTGAACACGCCCCGGTAATGACGTCAATTTCCGGAGAAGCCTCGAAGTGGTTCACAGCGTGCTTAAGTGCCTCAGGCAACAATTCATCGTCCGCGCACAGCCATCCAACAAGATCGCCTTGTGCCAGGGAGAATCCTTTGTTCAGGGCATGGGCCTGGCCGCGGTCCTTTTCGCTGACCAAAGTAGACACGATATCGCGGTACTCACCTGCAATTGCTACAGTGTTATCGGTACTTCCTCCGTCGATGAGAATCACTTCTATAGGTCGATAGGTTTGGTGTTTTAGGCTGGCCAACGTTCTAGCCACTGTCTTCGCGGCGTTATAAGTTGGAACGATAATGCTAAAAAGAGGTTGTTTCATCAACGGAGTATGGTTCGTTCAACCAGAAACCCGAGATTCCAGGCCTTCATGACCAGGTAGATTCTCCATTCGGGATGTTCTTTTCGAGTGCGGGTCCCCCAAAAGAATGCCCATGCATCTCCAGCTTTTATCGGGGGAAGGTCGTGTCCAAGAATCCTCTCCAGGCGGACATAGGAACGGCCATAACCATAGAACAAGCGAAGCAGATAACGTAAGCGGAAACGGCGATTATCGATGTGATGGATTCCGCGCAGAGTTGGTTGATAGGAGCAGGCCAGATCGACGCGATGGGCCATTCGCATAAGCAGGGAATCCTCCCCGCGCATCAAGTCGTTCGTGCCGATTTGACCGATACTATAATTAGCGGGCAGGGCCGAGACAAAATCGAGGTAGCGATCGATTACTTTTCGACGAACCACTGCCCCGGCGGTTGGTGGTTCCCAAAGTCCCCAGTGGTCCGCTTTATTAGTGATGGGGGCGTCGCCCCGATCAATGACTGCCAGCCATGAATGAAGCGGAAGGGTCCATTGCGGGAACCGGCAGTAAGGACCGAGGGTTAGCCTCCCACCAAAGCACCCAATCTCAGGGTTATCATGGGCGAGTGCCAGGCAATCGATCACGTAACTTGGTGGGAATTCCGTATCATCGTCGACCCAAAGGATCAATGGCTGTACAGTTTCTCGCATTGCACGGTTACGAGCGTGAAATATCCCCGGACGAGCTTCGTGAACGAGACGGCTGCAAATTCCTCGTTCACGGAGAGGGGAAAGTACACTTTCGTGCAATGCGGGTGAGGAAGCGTTATCCACTAATAGAAACAAAAGACTTTCCGTGGGAGCGGTCTGCGCCGAAATACTTTGTATCACCAAGTTTAGCACTTCGCGACGTGGATTATGCGTGCAGAGACATATATCGATCATATGTGGGGACTGGCGTCGTTATTTTCTGAAGATCTTGAGTTCCCGCTCGCATCGAAGGGCCCACTGAAGGTGGTCTTGAAGATCTTTGGTCAGACTGGCTATTCTCTCGTTGGCCTCGGCGAGTCTGAGATCTGATTTGCGGGCCCACTCTTCATTGGCAGTAGCAAGACTTTTTGCATCGCCTGCGCGCTTTTCCGCGCTCTCCGCCCATGCCGTGGCCTCCTCTGCGCGCGTGCGTTCAATCGCGAGAAGGTGTTCTGCATCCTTGGCCCATTTTTGAAGTGCCTCTAGGTTTTTGTTTGCCTGAGCCAGATGCGCATCGGAAGTGCAGGCCCATTTTTCATTAATAGTTGCGAGCTTCCGGGCGTCGGCGACCTGTTCCTCGGATTTTCGCGCCCAGGCAGTGGCTTCGTCTGCGCGTCGTTTTTCCTGGTTGAAACGGTCTTCTGCCTCTCTGGCCCACCGGGCCAGGGTGAAGTGCAGGGAAGAGTCTTGCTTCAGAGGATCCAGCTCATCCATCGATTTCTGAGTGATTACACCTGCATTTGATCGTGCGACGATGTCGCGAGCCACCCGCTTGCACCGGGGCGCCGCTGTGGTCAGAACGGTGTTAACGTCATTCAGGTTCCTGACCGCGAATAGGTTTTTATACCAAATTGGCCAGGGCCCTTCATAGGGCTCCAGTTCGAGTTTATCTAGATTGAAGCTGCATAGTCGAAAACCCGATGCGACCAGCATGTCTGCCAATTGTCGGGTAGTGCGGCCAGACCGAAGTAGATTGGCCTCGGAAAACTCTAATCCGAGAACCTTCGTTTTGCCATTGGCAATAGCAAGATGGGCTCCTTCAAGGACTTGAAACTCGTGCCCTTCCGTGTCGATCTTGATAAAGTCCGCCGAGTCCCAACGCAACGTGTTTAACAGCGTGTCAAGTGTGGTGGTGTTGGTCTCGACGCCCGCAGCGGCATCCGTTAGGTAACCATGGGAGGCAAGGCCCGTCCCCTCTACATGGAGGTGGGAAGGGCGAGGAGAATCGCTAAGGGCAGTTTGAAGTGTACGGACGTTGCCGAGTCTGGCGACGTTGCGCTGAAGCAGTTCGTGAGATTCCGGATTGGGCTCGATCGCGACAACTTCGCCGGTCTTCCCACAGCGGATGGAGGCCAGAAGGGAGTACAGCCCGAAATGTGCTCCGACATCAATCACTCGCATTCCCGCTCTTATATAAAGCCAGACAAATGCTTGTAGGTCCGGCTCGTAAACTCCACGGCGAAGAAAATGTGCCACTTCGTCGGCGTCCGGGTGTTTGAGCCATCCAGCATGCGGAACGTATAGTTCATTCTTTACGGTGCTTGGCACTTCCTCTGTTTGAACGTCGGAAACATATCCTCGAGCCTTGCGCCACTCATAGAATTCTCGCTCGATTAGCTCCTTCTCTTGGGGAAGTAGTCGCTTGAGTGCCTCGGCGGGCAACTCCTCAGAAATGTGCCCAGGGTGCAGCAGAGTCGTTTCACAATAGTTGTGAATTGAGCAGCCCTCGATTTTTTTGGTCTTCTGCAACTGCGAAGAGGGCGAGTACTCATTTGCGATGCGCTCTGCAACCTCGTCGCTTATTTCGATGCCTAGGTGCCGCGCAATTCGGCGAGTTTCGGTCAGGACCGCCTTGTGAAAGATTTCATATTTCGCAGAACAAACATTCGGTTCAGCCAGCCATCGGTCGCCAGCTTCGGCAGCATGTTGCAGCCAGCGTTCATCCCAAATATGCCGGAACGTCTTTTGAAACTGCCGCATGGCCGAAGCGGCGACATTGGGCAGATCCCTAAAGGAATAGATCGCGCGAGCCTGGCCACTTTGCAGCAAAAGAGCGAGCTCTTCATCCCAGTGATGTAATTTGCAAATCGCGATCTCGTGGCTGTCATTGGTCTTCCATTCAAGGCGGCTACCGGGCTCGACGAAACCCAATCGACGAACAGGGCCAGCTTGCTCCAAGAGGGCGGCTGCGAGCTGGTATTGGAGGGTCGAACCCGAGCGTAGCATACCGCAGCAGATCACTAATTTATATGACGGGCGAACCATTGAATCTATGATCGTACAGTCGTGAATCAGGGGTTTAGGGAAATAAGCTCCATGGTGCCGTCGAGCTGCACCGGGCCATAATGGCACCACCGGCGATCCCAATTAATCTCAAAATAGCAAGAGTACTCGACAAGATCCAAGAGGACAGCCTCGTCGAAATTGATCATTTCGTTGACGAATTTTCGGCCGGGCGGGAATGCGAAAAGAGAGGTCGTCAAGTAGTAGTGGTCGCTTTTGAGGGGGAAACGGTAGCTCATCCGGGCTGAGACGATCTGGCCAGCGTCAAGGTTGAGGATCAGGTTGCTCCTTTTGTCGGTTCCTGAAATCAAGCTTTGGCCGCGAAGTGATTTCGCCGTGAACGAAAGAGCGATTGCCGCGGTTATTTTTTCATGGGATTGGAGCAGCCAGCAAATCACAACTTCCTGATTATATTCTACCAGCGAAAGACGCTTGCCGGACAGGTCCTCAATATAACAGTCTATGAGCTTTAGAGCTCCATTTCCCGCTCGCTGCGAGCGGGCGTTTTTTTCAAATTCGGGATTTCCTTTTGAAACGTAGGCTTCCGCGCGTTCGAGGAAACGAGCTTGATCGCTTCCAGCCGTAATGGGCAGTGGAGTCGCGATGCCCCGCTCCTCCAGGCATAATAGCTGGTAGTCATCGCATACCTTCTTGGCCGTGCCCTGAGAAATTGTCCGGCCACTCGATAGAAGGATCGCGCTGGAGCAGAGGGTCAGCACTGAGGTAACGTCGTGAGACACGAATAAAATAGTGCAGCCGCTTTCCTGTAGCGTTCTGATACGGGCAAAGCATTTCGCCTGAAAGGGCGCGTCCCCGACGCTCAAAGCCTCATCGACAATGAGGATGTCTGGTTCGACTGCTGTCTGGACGGCAAAAGCCAGTCGCATGGTCATTCCACTTGAGTAGCTTTTTACTGGCTGATCCATGAAGTCACCAATGTCGGCGAACGCGGCGATGGCGTTGTATTTTGCCTCAATCTCGGCCTGGGTCAGGCCGAGAATAATTCCATTTAAAAACACGTTCTCTCGACCGGTAAATTCGGGATTGAATCCGGTGCCCAGTTCCAGCAAGGCAGCGACTCTTCCGCTTGAATTCACCCGGCCTGACGTAGGCTGCAATGTCCCAGCTATGATCTGCAGAAGCGTAGATTTTCCAGATCCGTTGCGTCCAATGATTCCGATGCATTCGCCTTTCCTTAGCTCAAAAGAAATGTCTTTGAGTGCGTGAAAGTCGCGATATTGCCGTCCGGCCCGGCGACGAAGAGCGGCTCCAGCGCCAGCGGGCAGCACTTTCGCCAAACTTTCCTGCAACGGGGCGGTCAATCTTGCCGTAGGGGTTTCCCAGATTCGGTAAGCTTTGCTTATCGCGTCAACGGCGATGACGAGGTCCCCAGTGGCCGGCATGGAGTTGTGATTGTTCATCGCAGACTCCAACCTTTTCGAATCCTTCATCATAGGACGTCCGCAAAGGCCGGTTTGAGTTTGCGGAATACCGCGTAGCCCATGTAGGCGACGACCAGACCGGTCAGATATAAATAACCCAAGTGCTGCAGGTTGATCGGCTCCCGCCAGAGTACTGTGTCTCGGGAAAGCTCGATTCCCAGCAGCAAGGGGTTAAACCGCAGAATCTTCCAGCCCTGCTCTGGTATCGCGCTGACAGGATAAAATACTGCGCTAGCAAAGAGCAGCGCAAGACTTGCAAATTGCGAGATTTGGCCGATGTCTCGCAGGAAGACGCCCAATGCGGAAATGATCCAGGCGAGCCCGAGGGCCAGCAAAACCAATGGCAGCAGAACGAACGGAAGCAGGAAAATATTGGGGCCGAGTCCAGGGCCGAAGATCGCCACGCCTAGTAGAATCAGCCCAAGGCTGATCAGCATGTGGGCGAGAGAGGCGCCCACGGCTGACGCGGGCAGGATCTGCAAGGGAAACACCACCTTTTTGACGAAGTTGGGATTCCCGACGATGATGTTTGGAGCGACACCGATTGTCTCGCCGATAAGATGGACGATGCTCAGCCCGAGAAAAATGGCCAGTGCATATTCTATGCGGCTTTCCCCCCTGCCAAAGTCACCTTCGAAGACGAAACCGAAAATGAAAACATATAAACCCAGTAGGAGCAGGGGGTTAAGAAATGACCAGATAAGTCCGAGATGACTTCCCTTGTGGCGAAGTTCGACGTTTCGCACAGTGAACTGCCATATCAGATCGCGGTGCCGCCACAGGCCGCTTTGAGCAGTAGTGGTTGAGTGCGTATTTGCCGTGTCAGACATGGTCCGGACCTTTTCTTAAGGACGCTGGCAAGAGGTGAGTAAAGCGGGAACTCTGGGTGCAACTAATTAAAAATACGCTTGGTTGGTTTGAGGTAGTCTCAATGTGCTGTGAATTGAGATTCACCTCAGGCTTCGATGTCGCGCAAGCTCTTGCGATACGTCAGCTGAGCGAACACCATCACGGCAAAGTGATCGTAGGCCGACAGCTGACACGGTGTGTCGCGAGACATTGGATACCGCTTCGCGCATCGCGAAAATTCCTCGTTGCCCAAGCCCGCAAGCTGTGAGCGGCGGTGCGAACCTCGACATAATCTGGCGGATAAAAAATCGACACGGGGCGAAGGGCGGCCGGTGGCGAGGTTGGCCACCGGCCGCGTGGGTTGATCAGGTGGCGGTTTCTTCGGGGAGGCGGTCCTTCATGCGGTAGGACTTGCCCTCGACGACGACCGTGTGCGCACGATGCAGGAGGCGGTCGAGGATGGCGGAGGCGATGCCGGCGTCGTTGTTGAAGATCGCCGGCCAGTGTTTGTAGGCCTTATTGGTGGTGACGATGATGGAGCCGCGCTCGTAGCGTTGGCTGACGATCTGAAAGAGCAGATCGGCTCCAACTTTGTCCAGGGGCAGATACCCTGATCATCTTCCGGGAAAACAGGCGCACAATTCCCGGCGCCACTCGATCAAGGAACTACGGCGGAGGTAGCTCTTCAAGCGGGGATGCCTTTCAAGTTCAGCCGGTGAGATGACGCGGCGATTGGCGCGAGTGCGCAGCTCATCTATTTCCATTTGGCCGATAGAACGTATGCGGTTGGAGGTCTTTTGTTCGGGGTGGAGGCGGAAACAGGCCAGCGGCCGGGGCAAACGTACTATTTTGGCTCCGGCGTCGACGAAACGGAGGAGTAGATCCCAGTCCATCGCGAATTGGAACGCCGGGTTGAGGCCCCCTGTGGTCTCCCAAAGTTTACGCCTCCAGAAAAGTGTTTCTTGCGGGATGAAGTCGTATAACTTCAGTACATCATCGTCGTGTGCGGGCAGGTACCACCTGCCTACTTCCCGGGATTGTGCGTCAATCAAGACCCGATGGCTGTAGACAGCATCGATTTCGGGGTGTCGCGCAAAGTAATCGGCAACGTATGCGAGCGCTCCTCGTAAGTAGAAATCGTCCGAGTTGAGCCAGCCCATCAAGTCATCTGATTTCCCGGATGTCTTCGCGAAGCCTCGTATGATCGCATCCGCTTGGCCGCGGTCCGGTGCGGTCTCCCAGGCGACGTGGATCGTGCCGGGTCGGGGATCTACGAGATTCCCTTCCGCGCCGCCGACGGGCATGTCCGGTCGGTCCCTATTTATTTCTCTGCGTTCTTCCGCCTTTGCAGGCTGCAGCACCTCATTTCTGCTCGTTTCTCCGTATGCCGGGGTAGCGTTACCTGCGACACGTTTAATTATGTCTTGGGTTCCGTCGCTGGAGCCCCCGTCCTGCACGACATACGCCACGCGGACGTCCCTTTGCTGGATAACACTTCGCATGGTTTCTTCCAGATACGCGGCCTGGTTGAACGACGGGGTTACGATTGAGAAAGTCGGCGATGTGTCTCGGTACGCGCTGGATCGCGACAGCCTCATGTTGTGACCGGTCAAGGCTCGTGGGGGGTACGAGGGGCCGGCCAGCATCTGGAAACGCAGTAGTCGCTCAGGTGGGGCCGCGAGGAGGTAATTCAGTCGTTTCCATCGCGACACCAACAAGGTCGTGCTTGCCACGGTCTCAACTGTGCCGCTTGCGTGGCGCGCCTCCAGCCTCGCGGGGTAGGTGCCCGCGGGAAGTTTTATGCAGAGCTCAAAGCCGCAGTGGGGAGTGGGGCAATCCGCAATGGCGGCGGCCACATCTGGCCTTTCCAAACTGTAGGTGGCCGACCACGTCATCGTGCCTGGAATTGCAAGAAACACGCTTTCTATCGGATCGCGGGGATTGAAGCACCAACCACGAACCAGCAGGCATCCATCGAATGAGCCCGAAGGGAACGGAACATCAAAATACGAGAGTAGCTTGCCCGAGTTTAGGCCGTACTTTTTGTTTTCGCTGTCCTCAGGTGAGTTTGTTTGGGCCACGGCGGTTTGTAGGATCTCGTTTCAGATTGAGTAAAGTGCCTTCTTGGGGGCCGCTCAGATGTGAATTGCGAACTCAGCCAAGAAGCTCTCTTAAGGGGACGTCAGGAGGTTAAGGCGGTCATTTGCTGCATTCTTTCGCAGTCAACTCTGAATTGGGTGGATTCGTGTCCGGACTTTGCGATTGCCATTTCCGGGGGGATGGGCCGTTTAGCAACCTTTCCGCATGTTCGTTTCTTCCATGATCTCTCGCGTTCGTTTCCTTGTAGCGGTGCTCGCCCTCGCACCTTTTTCGTCATTCGCCCAATCCGGCCCGCTTCCTGTATTGCCGGAAGATCTCTTTCCCGAGCTCAAGCGTATCTTGACGAATGCGGTGCAGCAGTCGCCGCGGATGCTGACCCTCAGCCTTAATCAAGAGATCGCTTCTGCGGATCTGATGCAGGCGCGGTCGGGGCTTTTCCCTTCTGCAGGCGGCTCGTTCAGTGCCTATGTCACCCGTGATGAACGCGAGGGGTTTGAAGATACCCTTTCCACCGAGAAAATATATTACAACTTCACGGTCACTCAACCGGTCTTTCATTGGGGTGAGCGTCGCAATACGGCGCGAATTGGCGAAATCAACAAGCGCATCGCCGATCGAAATTACGGGGAGGCCTACCGACTGCTCGCGCAGGAAATTCGGATCAATTATTTGCAACTTATTGTGCTCAAGGGTCGTGTCGCGGAGGCTCGATTTAATCAAGAGCAGGCCGAGGAGGTGAGGAAAGTCACCGAGGACCGCCTTGCCCAGCGGGTGATTTCGGAAAGCGAGGCCTTTCAACCGCGGATCAATGCCGATCAAACGGCACTGAACAGCGATCGGGCTGCCGACGGCTTTGCCGACGCGAAGCGGAGATTCACCGCCTTGACGGGTCTGCCTGCTCCAGAAGACTCCGCAATTCCCGATGAGATTCCCCCGGTTGCGCCCGCCAATACCCAGATCGAGTCACTGTTGGCCGGATTTCTGAGGCAGCCTGAACCGCTTACGAACGAAGGGCTGACGTTGAAGGATCAGTTGGAGTCCGCCGAGCTCACCTACGCCAATCAGCGCATTCGCTTGTTACCCAAGTTTTCGTTTGTGGCGGGGATCAGCCAGGACGAACAGAGCTACACCATCGATCCTTCGCTCAAATATGGGCTTCGCTCGATGTACGCGGGCGTCAGCGTGAGTTGGACGATTTTCGATGGATTTGCCACGCGCGCGGCCAAACGTTCGTCGCTCGCACGCGTCCGCCAGTCCGAAGCGAGCTTGAAGCTTTATTCTGAAACGATGGCTCAAGAAGCTCAACGGAACGCGCGGCAGCTTTCGTTTGTGGCCCGGCAGATGGCCATCCAAGAACGGCTCTTCGATAGCAATCGCAACTACGTAAATTTTCTCAAAGAACAGCGGAGTCGCGGCCTTTCCTCTGACGCGGATGTTTCTGCGGCAGAGGTTCGTTACAACAGCGGCTTGCTTGCGGCTCTCGAGGCCCGGGCGGACTATTTGTTGAAATCTTCGGAATTTGTGGGTCTGGTAACGGAAGATCCGAGCCTCGCCAACCTCGGCGCGGTGGGACGCTGATACGTATCATGGCATTGCTTAAGAAGCTCATTCTCCCATTGGCGGTGATCGCCGCCGTTATCTATGGCATCGCGCTGGTCACCCGTCCGGTAGCCATCGTGGCCCAGGTGGGGCGTGACAAGGCGATCATGGGCGTGCCCGCCAGCGTGACCGTGCAGGCTGAGAACACCTCCCCGATCGTCAGCGAGGTGGGGGGGCGCATCAAAACGGAGGGCTACAACCTCGACCCGGGCGCGCGCGTAAAATCGGGCGACGTTCTTGCTTACCTGGACACGACCACGTTGTTGCTTGAGATCGAACGGACCCGGACCGAACTCGACTCCGCTCGTCGGCGTAAGGAAATCGGGATTCCTCTCGAGCGCGATTTGGAGAACGCGAAGGATCTGCTCGCGGACTACGAAAACAAATTCCGTTCCGGCAACTTGTCCGAAGCGGATCTTAACAAACAGCGTCGCGCCGTCGCACAGCTGGAGCAGCGGATCAACCTCGAGAAAGCGGCTGAAGACCAGTTGATCGGCTCTCACGAGAACAAGCTGAAGATGCAGCAGGTTCAGTTGGATGCCACAACCATCCGGGCCCGAATCAACGGGCAAATTTCGGACGTCTTCGTAAACGCCGAGCAGTTCATCGGTGATCGCACGGTCGTGGCGACCATGATCACGGATAGCCGCATCGTGGAGGCCAAGGTGAGCGAGGAGCATTACTCCGATCTCAAGGTCGGACAGCATGCGTCGGTGCGTTTCCTCGGGCTTGGAGGGCAGCTTTATGGCGCTTCGGTCAGCAAAATCCTGCCCACGGCGGATCCTGTGACCCAACGTTACACCGTCCACCTCACGGTCGACATCGATCCGCTCCGCCTCGCTCCTGGCCTCACCGGTGAAGTGACCATCATTGTCGGCGAGCGCGACAATGCCCTCATCATCCCTCGGCGGGCACTTTTCGGAGACAGCGTGTACATCGTCGAAGAGGGTCGGATCGCGCGCCGTCAGGTCGAATTGGGCTATACGAGTCTCAATGCGGTCGAAATTCTTTCAGGGCTCAAAGAGGGCGATTACGTGATCGTCGATCAATTGGAGCGTTACAAGGTGGGTGATCGCGTCCGTACCCAAGTCGAAGCCACTCGTTCGTAAGGCGGGTCGCCGATCCGTATCGCTCCGTCCCGCGCGCGCCCGCCGATGTCACCCAATCTGCTCATCGCACTCCGCTTCCTCACGGCGAAGAAGCGGTCCATGCTCATGAGCCTTTCCTGCATCGTGCTCGGGGTGGGGTTGTTCGTGGTGACTCAGGCGACCACCAGTGGGTTCGAGCAGTTCTTCATCAAGACGATTCTCGGGACCAACGGTGCGATCCGGGTTGAAGACAAGATTCAGGCGACGATGAGCACGATGGAAGCCGGTGGCGGCGGCAGTGGCTCGATCTTTCAAGTCGCTCACAAGGAGGGACGGAAATACATCGAGGGGGTCTCGGAGCCCAAGCTGGTGATCGATGCCATGCGTCGTTTTCCCAACGTGGCGGCGGTGTCGGAAGTGGTTCATGGGGCCGTGCTCATCCGTACCAGCTTGCGCAGCGATTCGGTGCGCATCTATGGAATCAATCTCGAAGATCACTTGAAGGTGTCCGACTTGGGCAGTCAGATCGTTCGTGGCTCGCTGGAGGAGTTTCGCAAGAGCCCGCTTGCCGTCGTTCTCGGCCTTGAAATGTCGCAACGCCTCCAAGTCGACGTGGGTGAGTCAATCCAGCTTCAATTCGACGGAGAGACACGACGCTACCGCGTGACGGCGTTGTACGAGACAGGCGTGAGCGACATCGATCGCATGCGCGTGTACATGCACATGGGCGAGGGCCGATCGCTCATCAAGAAGCCCACCGGTGCTTCGTTCCTGCAGGTAAACCTTTACGATCGCGACCGCGCCACGGCGGATGCGGCGCACATGACCGCGGTGCTGGGACACAGCGTGCGTTCATGGCAGGAGCGGGAAAAAACCTGGTTGGAAGTGTTCCGCGCGCTTCGAATCTCGTCGGCCATCACGGTGTCAGTCTTCACCCTGATCGCGGGTCTCGCGATGTTCAACACGCTGGCCATGATCGTCATGGAGAAAACCAAGGACATCGCCATCCTTCGATCCATGGGTTATACGCGGAAGGATGTCCTGCGGATATTCCTGTGGCAGGCCGTGGTCGTGCTGGCGATCGGGACCGTCCTGGGTGCCGTTCTTGGCGCGGCGGTGACTTACGGCGTCTCGCAGATGCCGATCCGCATTCGAGGCATCTTTGCCACGGATCATTTCATCGTCGCGTGGTCGATCTGGCATTACGTGGCTGCGGTGTCCACCGCCGTGGTCATGGTGATGGCTGCCAGTCTCGTCCCTTCGCGCCGAGCTGCGCGGCTCGAACCCGGCGATGTTATCCGCGGTACGGCGCTCTAACGGGGTATTCGACGCGAAGCCATGACGCCCTCACATCCGATCCCACCCTCGTCCGGTTTCCCGACGTTCGCCCCCGGCAGCGATGTCTCGCGGGTGGCTCTGCGGTGCTCGGATCTTCATCGTTACCTGGGGCAGGGCGAGGGCAGGGTGCATGTGTTAAAAGGGGTTTCCTTCGAGGCGGAAGCCGGACAGGTGTACGCCATCGTCGGACCGTCGGGCTGTGGAAAATCCACGTTGCTTTATCAGTTGGGCCTGCTCGACCGACCGGACGGCGGCACGATCACCATTGGAGGCCATTTGATGTCGAACGACGATGACGCTGCCCGCACGGCTGCGCGGGGTGAGCACATCGGGTTCGTCTTCCAGTTTCACTTCCTGATGTTGGAGTTCTCTGCGCTTGAGAACGTGGTGATGCCGATGCGCAAGCTGGGACGCCTTTCGCCGGCCGAGATGGAAACCCGAGGCCGGATGTTGCTCGAATCAGTCGGTCTCGGTGAGAAAACCCATCGTTTGGGCACCCAGCTTTCCGGGGGCGAGCAGCAGCGCGTCGCCGTGGCGCGGGCGCTGGCCAATCAGCCCTCAATCATTCTTGCGGACGAACCCACGGGCAACCTGGATCAGCGGAATTCCGGCATCGTGTTCGATCTTCTGACGCGTCTGGCCAAGGACAATGGGCAGGCCATCGTGTTGGTGACGCACAATCCTGAGATCGCGAATCGTTGCGACCACGTGCGACCGATGCGCGACGGAGTGTTCGTTTAAGAAAACGGCGAGGCCGTTTTCCTGAAGTCGAATGACGGGGGCACCAGAGGCGATTGCGGGCTTTTGCTTTTCATCTGCGTTCGCGGGCATTTCGAAGTGGTGAGTTCACGCGTCACGATAAGCCGCGACAACGGCGCGAGCCGTTGGCGCTAATTTATTGAAGGAGAAAAAAGTTCCGTGGGCATTTTTGGTTTACTTTGGAAATGCCGCCGCCTTCGCTCTCCCACTGATCTTGATCCAACCACGTCGTCCTGTGACCCAACCTCATTCGCGAAAGTCCTTTTTTGGCAAAGTAGTGGGCTTCATCGCCATTACCGGCTTGGTTCCGCGTCTTTTTGGCCGGCAACGTAGTGACGTGGCTCCGGCTCCGGTTGCCTTTGCGCTGCGTCCCGAGAGTCGGGCCGTGGCCCGTAGGTCCGAAACCGTCTAACCCATCCGGCGCCCTCCGGAACATTCTGGCCTATGTCGAAACTTTTTCCCAAATCGGCCAACCGGCTGCCGTTGCAGATCATTGTGTATCTGTTCGTGCTGGCTGGCATCGTCACGGCCGCGACGACGTACTACGCGACGCCCAAGTACACCCGCGTCGGGTACGCACCGGTTCAGCCCGTGCCGTTCAGCCATGCTTTCCATGCCGGGGAGTTGGGCTTGGATTGTCGTTATTGCCATTCGACGGTGGAAAAAGCTGCTTTCGCTGCGGTCCCTACAGCGCAGACCTGCATGAATTGCCACAGCCAGGTAAAGGCGGACAGCCCTTTGCTCGCGCCCGTTCGCGCGAGTTTTGAGTCGGGCGCCCCACTCCCGTGGGTGAAGGTTCACGAGGCCCCCGATTACGTTTATTTCGACCACTCCGTGCACGTGAATCGTGGCGTTTCCTGTGTGCATTGCCACGGCAAGATCAACGAGATGGAAGTCGTGACTCACGCCAAGCCCCTCTCGATGGGTTGGTGTTTGGAGTGCCATCGCGAACCGGAAAAATTCCTCCGTTCTCCCGCTCTCGTGACCAACCTTGATTGGACCCATCCCGGCGGTGTCGAAGCCCAGCTCGAGCAGGGCAAGAAGTTCGTCCACGACTGGAATGTGAAACCTCCGCAAAGCTGTTCTGGCTGCCACCGATGAAACGCAAAGTTCTCCATCCCGAACCGTCCCAGAGCGAGCTCTCCGGACCGCGCTACTGGCGCAGTCTTGACGAACTCTCCGCCACTCCCGGTTTCAAGGAGCAGCTTGCCCGCGAATTTCCCGAAGGGGCCTCGCAGTTGGAGGGCGTTGACCGTCGTCACTTCTTCAAGCTCATGGCCGCCTCGTTTGCCTTGGGTGGGGTGGGCTTGGCCTCCGGTTGCCGCCGGCCCGAAGCAAATATCCTTCCGTACGGAAAGTCGATGGAAGGTGTGATTCCCGGCGTGCCGGATTATTATGCCACGGCGTTTCCATTGCGCAAAGCCGCCATCCCTTTGCTGGCCGAGACCCATCAGGGTCGTCCGATCAAACTGGAAGGCAACCCGACATACGCGGACCATGGCGGGGCGTCTTCGCTTCTTTCCCAGGCGTCGGTCCTCGATCTTTATGATCCGGATCGGGGTACGACTCATTTGATTGGCGGCCGTCCTGCCTCCGTCGCTCAGGTCCACGACAAGCTGGCGTCCATCGGCGCCTCGGCCGGTGACGGCGCCGGCTTGGCGTTCCTCGCCGAAGAGACCGCATCTCCGACGCGGGCGCGTTTGGTTGCGGCGCTGAAGCAGAAGTTTCCGCAGGCAATTTGGGCCGAATACGAGCCCATCACCGACGAGGCACCTCAGGCGGCCGCGCAGGCGGCGTTTGGACGTGCGGTAAAACCGGTCTACCGTTTCGCCAGAGCGGCGCGCGTAGTGTCCGTCGATTCTGATTTTTTCCATTCCGAGGCGGGAGCGCTCTATTACGCGCGGGATTTTGGAAAGGGACGCAGGGTTCGGACGAAGAACGATCCGATGAATCGTCTCTATGCGATTGAGAGCACCTTTACGCTCACCGGTTCGATGGCCGATCATCGCTTGCGCCTCGCGAGCAGTCACATGCTGGCGTTCATCGCCGCATTGCATGGAAAGGTGACCGGGCAGGCGACGTTTGCGACCCTCACCCAAGGGCTTGAGTTCAAAGACCAGGACAAGTGGCTCGAGGCCTGCGCGGCCGACTTGCTCGCGCACAAAGGGCAGTCAGTCGTCATTGCCGGCGCCCACCAGCCGGCACAGGTGCATGTGATTGCCTACGCAATCAACGCGGCCTTGGCCAACATCGGTGCCACGGTGGATTTCGTTGAGGTTCCTGCAGCCACGGCGGCCGGAATCGGCGATTTGGTTGCTGCTGCGAGAGCAGGTTCGATTTCAACGCTTGTCATTCTAGGAGGGAATCCTGCCTACAATTCCCCGGCGGATCTCGAATTCGCGACCGTCGCTCAGAGTGTGCGGGATGTGGTGCGCGTTGCTTATTATGCGGACGAGACCGCGCTCCTCGCCGGAACTTATATCGCGGCGGCTCACTACTTGGAGTCGTGGGGCGACGCCCGGACGGTTGATGGTACGATTGTACCGATTCAACCGATGGTGCTTCCCCTGTTCAACGGTCTCACCGAGATCGAAGTACTGGCGCGAATCGCGGGTGAGTCGGTCACCGACCCGTACACGCTCGTCTACACGACCGTGACGGGGATTGCCGGAGGTGAGGGTACGGCAGTCTTTCGCACGTTCCTGCATGACGGTGTTCTTGCGGGGTCAGCGTATCGGCGGGCTGATGTCATCTATCGTTCCGCGGGCGTGGCCGAGCTGTTTAGCAACACGCCGAGCTACCCGGCGCTGTCGAAGGATAATCTCGAAGTCCGATTCGTCACCGATCACAAGGTCGATGACGGTCGTTTCGCGAACAACGGCTGGCTGCAGGAGTGTCCGGATCCGATCACCAAGGTCTCGTGGGACAACGCGATCCTGGTCAGCCCCCGCTTGGGCAAAGAGCTGGGCATTGATCCCAAGGGTTCGTTGATCCAAGTCGCGCGCAAAGAAACGGCCCATTTTGTTCGCGGACAGGAGATGGCCTTCATTGGCGAAGTGACGGTCAATGGGCGCACGGTCCGTGGGCCGGTAAGCATCCAGCCAGGTCTTTCGAATTGGACGATTGTCCTGCCGCTCGGTTATGGACGCAGGGTGTCTGGCCGCGTCGGCAAAGACGTTGGACATGATTTCTATCCGGCGCGTACCTCGACCGGCCTTCATGTGGCGACCGGCGCGACGATCACGATCACGCGTGAGCGTTTCGCGTTGGCCAACACCCAGGAACATTGGTCGATGGAAGGCCGAGCCATTGTCCGCGAAGCCAACCTCGAGGGAGAAAACGGCTTTCGTGCCAACCCGGAATACGTCGACGCCATCGGAGTGCAGTCGCACGCGCCGGCCAACCTCGGCAAGGATGCGGGAGCATCGCCGGCGTTTATTGCCAGTACGACTCCTCGCGGCAACTCCCTCTATGAAATCCCGAATTTCGAAGGCGTTCACCAGTGGGGCATGTCGATCGACCTGAACACCTGCATTGGCTGCAACGCCTGCGTGGTGGCCTGTCAGGCCGAGAACAACATCCCGATCGTCGGCAAAGATCAGGTCCTGCGCGGTCGCGAAATGCACTGGATTCGCCTGGATCGCTATTATTCGGACGGACGCATTGATGGCGGAGCGTTCGGCGGCGAAGGCAACGGCGAGATCCCCGAGGATCCCCAAGTCTCCCTCCAGCCTGTTGCCTGTCAGCACTGCGAACTCGCGCCTTGCGAATTGGTATGTCCCGTCAACGCGACCGTGCACGACGATGAAGGCCTCAACACGATGGCCTACAATCGCTGCATCGGTACCCGTTATTGCGCGAACAACTGCCCGTACAAGGTGCGTCGCTTCAACTTCTTTGACTGGAACAAGCGTCAGCTTGACGAGCTTTACCTCGGGCCACTGGGCAAGGCCGGCATGCCGGAACTGGTCAAAATGGTGAAGAACCCCGATGTCAGCGTCCGCATGCGCGGCGTGATGGAAAAGTGCACGTACTGCGTGCAGCGGATCCAGCGGGCGAAGATCAACCAAAAGGTCGCGGCGCGTGATTCTGCCAACGTGGAGGTGCCGGATGGCACGATCAAGGTCGCATGCCAGCAGGTTTGCCCGGTCGACAGCATCGTCTTTGGCAATGTGCTCGATCCCGAGAGCGAGGTCTCCAAGGCCAAGGCTCGCGATCACGACTATGCTTTATTGGGCTATCTTAACGTCCGGCCCCGCACGACCTATTTGGGCAAACTGCGCAATCCCAACCCAGCCATGCCTGACTACGCGGATCAGCCGCTCAGCCGCAAAGAGTATGAGGCCAAGAACCATCCGGTCCACGGGGATCAGGGTCACGACCACGGACACGGACATAGCTCGATCGGTAGCACCAAAAACTTCGGAGGACTCAGCTAATGGCACACGCTGCTGAACACGCGGCCGCCGCTCCGGCGATCCTTAAGGAAGTCCAGCCGGCGGTGCTCCCGCGGGCCACGCTCGTCGAACACAATCGGAGCCACGGTTGGATCACCGACAAGATCTGCGGAATCATCGAGGGCAAGACTCCCACGTGGTGGTGGGTCTGCTTTATCCTGGCGTGCTTTGTGGCCTCGTTCACGGTCGCGGGCATCACCTACCTTGTCGCCACGGGCGTCGGCGTGTGGGGTCATGCGAATCCGGTCAACTGGGCTTGGGACATCGTCAACTTCGTGTTCTGGATCGGTATCGGCCACGCCGGTACGTTGATCTCGGCGATTCTCTGCCTGCTGCGCCAGAAATGGCGCACCTCGATCAATCGCGCGGCCGAGGCCATGACGATCTTCGCCGTGGTTTGCGCAGGTATCTTCCCGGTTTTCCACGTCGGTCGCGTCTGGTTTGCGTGGTACCTCTTTCCCATTCCGAACTCCAATAATGTCTGGCAAAATTTCCGTTCCCCGCTGGAGTGGGATGTTTTCGCGGTTTCGACCTACGGCACGGTTTCGGTATTGTTCTGGTACGTCGGTTTGCTGCCGGACTTGGCCATCCTTCGCGACCGCTTCTTTGCGGCGGGAAACAAGCTCCGCTCGGCGCTCTATGGATTCTTCGCTCTCGGCTGGCGCGGTTCTAACCGTCACTGGAGCAATTACGAGATGGCCTACCTGATCCTGGCGGGCGTCTCCACGCCGCTGGTGCTTTCGGTGCACACCATCGTTTCGTTCGACTTCGCCGTTTCGCTTCTCCCTGGCTGGCACACCACGATCTTCCCTCCGTACTTTGTGGCTGGCGCCATTTTCTCCGGCTTCGGCATGGTGCTGACCCTCATGCTGCCGTTGCGAGCGATCTACAAGCTCGAGGACCTGATCACGCAGTACCACATCGATTGCATGTGCAAGGTGACACTGGCGACGGGGACGATTGTGGGCTATGCCTACGGCGTTGAGTTCTTCATCGCGTGGTACGGGGCCAACCCGTACGAGGGATTCGCGTTCATCAACCGTGCCTTTGGCCACTATGCCTGGGCATACTGGATCATGATTTCCTGCAACGTCATCACGCCGCAGTTCTTCTGGTTCAAGAAGGTCCGCGAGAATACGTGGTTTGTCTGGGTGCTCTCGATCTTCGTCAACGTCGGCATGTGGTTCGAGCGTTTCGTGATCATTGTCACCTCGCTTGCCCGCGACTTCCTGCCATCGAGTTGGGGATATTACAGCCCCTCGATCGTGGAAATCTTCACCTTCTTCGGCACCTTCGGCGTCTTCAGCGTGCTCTTCCTTCTCTTCATCCGCTTCCTCCCCATCATGCCGATGGCGGAGCTCAAGGCGGTCACGCCTCAAGCCGATCCGCATGCGGGTCACGGGCCGGGTCACGGCCACGGTCACGCCCCAGGCCAGGACCACCACTAAGTTCTACCGACCATGTCTTCTTCCTCACATGGCCTGATCGCCACCTTCGACACTGTTCCCGACGTCTACCGCGCGGCGGAACAGGTACGCGACGCCGGCTACAAGTTCTGGGACTGCATCACACCGTTTCCCATTCACGGTCTCGACAAGGCCATGGGGCTGCGACGTTCCATCGTACCCCGCTTCTCCTTCATTGGCGGACTCGTCGGCTTCACGACCGGCATGTCCCTCATTTGGTGGACGGGTGCGGTGGATTATCCGCTCATTGTCGGCGGCAAGCCCTTCTTCAGCCCGATGTTTGCCTTCCCGGTCTCCTACGAGTTGACGATTCTCTTCACCGCTTTTGCCACCATCGGCGGCATGCTGTTCGTAAATCGTCTTCCGATGCACTACCATCCCGTGCTCAAGAGCGATAAGATCCTCTGCGGACTGGACGACAAATTCCTGATCGTGATTGAGGCGCGCGATCCCAAATTCAACCTCGCCGCGACCAAGGCCCTGCTGGAGCGGGCGGGTGGCAAGGACGTGTCCGAACTGGAAGCCTGAGCCATGCGCTACGTCTATCTCATCACCTTTTTTGTCGTGGTGCTCACCGTGGGGGCCCTTGGCTTCCGTGGTTCCATTTCGACCCGGCCCCCGTTGGAGGTCTTTCCGGACATGGATCGCCAACCGAAGTATCAGCCGCAGGGCACATCTGCTTTCTTCGCCGATGGTCGATCGGATCGGCCGATCCCGAAGGGTGTCGTGGCGCGCGGCGATCTCCGGGCTGACGCCCATTTTGCGACCGGCAAGACGACCGCGGGAGAGTGGGCGACCGGCTTTCCTGCTGACGTGTCGGTTGACAATGTGCTCATGGAGCGTGGTCGGGACCGTTACATGATTTATTGCGCACCTTGTCATGGACAATTGGGTGACGGTCGCGGGATCGTCGCGAGCTACGGATGGGGTGGCGTTGCAAGTTTTCACACCGACCTTGTTCGCAACCAATCCGAGGGCGAACTCTACAACACGATCACCAACGGCAAGAATACCATGTATGGGTACGGAGATAAACTTGAGCTGAATGACCGCTGGGCGGTGGTTGCCTATGTGCGCGCCCTGCAACGCGCACACATAGGCAAGGTGACGGACGTACCGCCGTCTCACAAAGCGGAGCTTGGCATCCAATGAGCATTCACGCTGCAACTGTTCGCGCCACGTCCCTCCCGGCTGCATCGCCGGCCGCCGTTCCCGGTGCTCCAGCCACGGGAATGGCCTTGGGCATTGGTCTCGCCGGCATCGGCCTGACCGCCGTCGGACTCTTCGTCTCGGGACCGGCAAAGGTCACCGTTTCGTGGCTGGTGGGCATGACTTTCTGGACGGGCATCGCTCTCGGGATGCTCTTTCTGGTGATGATCCACCACATCTTCGATGCGTCCTGGTCGACGGTCATACGTCGCCAGTTCGAGCATGCGCTCTCCTCGTTCAAGTGGCTCGCCCTTCTTTTCGTTCCGCTGATTGTCGCCACGTTTGTCGATGGCCAGATCATCTGGAAGTGGTTCGATCCGGCTTATGACCTCTCCAACGTCGGCGGCCATGGGACCGTCGGGGAGGACATCCTTTGGGTAAAGAAGTCGGCGATGCTGAATCCAAACATGTTCGTCTTCGCGACCGTCGGTTCGTTCTTGGTTTGGATCTGGCTTTCCTCCCGCTTGCGCTCCGCTTCTTTCAATCAGGATCTCGATGGCGACGTTAAGTGGACGTTTAAGAACCGGATGACGTCAGCCTTTGGCCTCCCGCTGGCGGCGATTACTCTGACGATTTGCATCATTCTCTGGGTCAAATCGCTCGACTACCATTGGTTCTCGACGATGTACGGGGTGTGGTACTTCGCGGGGTGCGTGCGTGCCGCCCTGTCTGCGGGCGTCATCATCATGGTGTGGCTCTGGATGCGTGGTGATTACAAGGGCATCCTGAACAACAATCACATGCACAGCATCGGTCAGCTGATGTTCGCTTTCACGGTGTTCTGGGCCTACGTGACGTTTTCGCAGTACTTCCTCATTTGGAACGCGAATATTCCCGAGGAAACGTTTTGGTACAATCTGCGCGAAATTAACAACAGCGACGGTCAGCCCAACCAATGGAAGTGGGTGGGCATGACGCTTCTATTTGGCCATTTCTTTGCCCCTTTCCTCACGCTCATTCATTATCCGGTGAAGCTGAGCAAAGTCTGGATGCCCCGGATCGCATTCTTCATCGCGATGATTTTCCTCCTGGACCTGATTTACAATATCTGGCCCTCGAAGAAGACAGCGCTGGGGGATCCGCTTCCCTTCCTCGCTCTGCACCAGCTTTGGACGCTCACGGCCGTGGTCGGCATTGGCGGCGTCTGCATTTGGGCGTACCTGAAGAGCTTCCCGACCGCGAAACTCATTCCGATCCGCGATCCGCGGATCGGCGAATCCCTGACCCACCATGAGTGATTCCGCACCCACCCGCAACGGGCAGACCGCCTTGGTCATCGCGATCATCGGCGTCTTCGCCATCTTTCTTCTGATTCTTCAGGCGGTACGCAATCCCGTGACACCACTCAGTCAGGCGGAGAACGTACCCGAAGAGGAGCAATGGAAGCTCACGCCGGAGGGGCGCAAGGCGCGTCTGGCGGAGGTCCGCGGTCGCGAACAGTCGGCCACCTCGACGTATTCATGGCTGAGTCAGGAGCAGGGCGTCGTCCTGCTTCCGATTGAGCAAGCCATGAAATTGACCATCGACGAAATCAACGCGCGCAAGAAGTAACCTCGATGGACTGGTTCGAGAAAAGTGCGGTGTCGATTTTCGACCAGGAAGAACCCGTCGGACGTCCCACCGATTTTTTTTCGCTCAAGTCCAAGCGTCTTCCTCGGGGCTGAGTGCCCGTCCTTCGACCATTTAGCTGCCTTTCTTTCAACCGATGTCTTCTCCCTCCAGCCTAGCCGCTTCCCAAAGCCCGTCCGCTTCGCCCGATCTGGCCAAGCGAGCCGAGCTGAGCGCGATCGACGCCTCAACGAAAGCGCCCGCCCTCTTCTTCCTTATTTCGGCCGTGGCGTGGTTGCTCATCGGCACCATGTTCGCGCTGATTTCTTCGTTCAAGATGCATACGCCCGGGTTTCTGGGCGATTACGAGTGGCTGACCTTCGGCCGTGCTCGTAGCGCGCATCTCAATACGGTTATCTACGGCTGGGCGATAAACGCCTCGTTTGCGGTGGCATTTTGGCTGATGGCCCGCCTGGCGCGTTCCGTTTTGCGGCATCCGGCGATCCTGTTTGTCGCGGGTGCCTTCTGGAACATCGGTGTGACGTTGGGCGTTTACGGCATTCTCGCCGGCGATTCTACCTCGGTCGAATGGTTGGAGATCCCGCCTTACGCCACCCCGCTGCTCTTTGCGGCCTATGCCTTGATTGGTGCTTGGGCCGTCATTACCTTCCGGTCCGGTCGGTCGGAACATATCTACGTTTCACAGTGGTATATCCTGGCGGCCTTGTTTTGGTTTCCCTGGCTTTACTCGGTGGCGCAAGTGATGGTTGTCTTCGATCCCGCCCGAGGCACGGTGCAGGCGCTGGTGAGCTCGTGGTTCGCCCATAACCTCTTCGGCCTTTGGTTTACCCCGATCGGACTGGCGGCAATCTACTATTTTTTGCCAAAACTACTCGGGAAGCCCATTCACAGTTACTACCTTGCCGTTTTGGGCTTTTGGTCGCTGGCGTTTTTTTCGAGTTGGGTGGGCGCGCAACATTTGGTCGGCGGACCGGTGCCCGCCTGGGTGCAGACTGCGGGCATTGCGGCCAGCTTGATGATGATCATTCCGGTGGTGGTCGTGGCGATTAATCATCACATGACGATGAAGGGAAGTTTCGGGGCCTTGAAGTACAGCCCCACTCTCCGTTTTATCTTTTTTGGAGCGGTGACTTTCACCCTCGTATCGTTGCAGGGATCCTCCATGGGCCTTCGCAGTTGGGCCGAGGTGACCCAGTTCACCCACTATACGGTGGGCCATTCCCACTGGGGCATGTATGGTTTCTTCACCATGGTGATGTTTGGCAGCATCTACTACATCCTGCCGCGCCTCCTCCTCAAGGAATGGCCGTCGGCTCGCCTGATTGGCGTGCACTTCTGGACGGCATCGATCGGCATCCTGATCTACGTGGCAGCGTTGTCGGCGGGAGGCATCGTCCAAGGGCTGGCGATGAACAATCCGGATATTCCCTTCATCGAAGTGATGAAGACCACCATTCCCTATCTGTTCAGCCGCAGCCTTGCCGGCATACTTATCACCGTGGGACATATCGCTTTTGCCGTGAACTTCATCTTGATGCTTGTGTCACCCCAGAGGGCTGGAACCAACGCGGCCGCGCTCTTCAAAAACGGTCGTGAGATGGAGGTCGTGCGATGAATCGTCCTCCTCTGATTTTCCTCGGGGCCTTTGCGGCCCTGGCTTTTTCATGGACCGGGATTATCCTGAGCAACCAGATTGGCTACGGGAGCCTCACTCCCTATTTTTCTGGCGACGAGGCCCGAATTTTCCCTGCAGCCCCCCTTGGCCTGGCCGAGCGCGGCAAGTTGGTTTATCAGGATCTCGGCTGCATGTACTGCCACACCCAGCAAGTGCGGCGGCCAGGCTACGGGGCCGATACGGAGCGTGAATGGGGGATTCGCCAGAGCGTGGCCCGGGACTACATCCGGGAAGAGCGCGTTCTCCTCGGTTCGATGCGGACGGGCCCCGATCTCCGCAATGTAGGTGCCCGTCTGGACGACGCGACGTGGCACTATCTGCACCTTTACGACCCGCGGATCACCACTCCCGGTTCGTTGATGCCGCCTTCGAAGTTCCTCTTCGAGACGCGAGCGATCGTGGGCGAGTCTTCGTCCAAGGCGATCAGCCTGCCCCCATCGCACGCTCCGGCTCCTGGTTACGAGGTGATTCCGACACCCCGGGCGGAGGCCTTGGTCGCTTACCTGATCAGTTTGAACGATACCTACGCCTATCCCGAGACTGAAAACGTGTATGTCGAGCCCGCCGCCGAGGAGGGTGAAGCGAAATGAGTGCCGATCCAACAAGAACCAACCCCCAGATCGAGCAGGCCGGGGCCACCGACGAAAGCATCCAGCGCGTTCATAGCGTACTCTTGCGTGAAAAGGTCGAGCCGGCGGAAGGCTTCGCCCCCATGCCGCTCTTCCTGCTCGGCTTCATCTCGACGATGATCTTCCTCGTTGCGATCTACCTGGTGCACTACCGGGGCGGATTCGACTCGATGGTGTACGACGAGCGCTTTGATCCCGTGAAGATGGGCAAGGGGGCAGTAAAGGCGGCGGTTGACCCCGTTGTGGCAGGGAAACGGCATTACGCGACCGCCTGTCTGGCCTGCCATCAAGCCAACGGCCTCGGCCTGCCGCCCGCGTTTCCGCCGTTGGTTGAATCGGATTGGGTCCTCGGAAGCGAAGAGCGTGTAATTCGAATCCTCCTTCATGGCTTGGAGGGCCCGGTCGAGGTCAATGGCACCACCTACAACGGAATCATGCCTGCTTTCGGGGTTGGAAGTGCTTATAATTGGAACGACCAGCGTATTTCTGAGGTTCTGACTTACATTCGTGCGGAGTGGGGCAACACCGCCGCACCGATCACGGCCGAGCAAGTGACGGCCATTCGCACCGGCGCGGCGGCGGGACGGGCCAAGGCATGGACAGCGGAGGAATTGCTCACTCTTCCGTAAGAGCACGTCGCTTCTTTATGGAGTAGACAGGGCGAGAGGAAGCAGGCACCGACGGCGTTAAGTGCATCCTCTCCGCCCGCAACGCCATGCTCCTTTCTCCTTCTTTTTTGCGCCAGCATCGGCGCCAAGCGCGGCTATTCGCCGAGGCGCTTGTTGGTGAGGAGATAGCGCTGCACGTAGTCTCGAACGGCGTCGGCGAGGAGAGTTATGCCGCTAGCATAGCCCGATTTTCGCAGGCTGCTGATATTCGCCTGAGTGTAGTACTGGTACTTTCCTCGCAGCGCCTCCGGCATCTCGATGAAGTCGATGGCCGGGGGGCGCCCGAGCGCGGCGAAGATGGCGGTTGCGAGATCAAGCCACGTATTCGCCGTACCGGAACCTAAATTGAACAAACCACCTGCATTCCGTGCGGTATCGGCGAGGTGAATCGTCATTTCGACGGCATCCTTCACGTAGAGAAAATCTCGTTTCTGCTCACCGTCGCGATAGTCGGGATGATGACTCTTAAAGAGGCCGACGCGACCCGTGGACTGGATCTGTTGGAACGCCTTATGCACCAGAGAACGCATGTCACCCTTGTGGTCTTCGTTGGGACCGAAGACATTGAAGTACTTCACCCCGGCAATCCGGTGAAGAAAGCCGTGGCGTTTGGCGTACTGGTCGAACAGGTGCTTGGAGTACCCGTACATGTTCAGCGGACGCAGCCGGTCGAGATCGAGATCGACGTCGTCCATGCCGGCTGACCCGTCTCCGTAGGTGGCGGCCGAGGAGGCGTAGACGAAGCGCGCATCGCGGGCCAGCGCCCATGCGGCCAGTTCCTTGGTGAAGCCAAAATTGTTATCGATCAGGTAGGCTGCGTTCCGCTCGGTGGTGGCCGAGCAGGCACCCAGATGGAACACGGTGGCGAATTGGCCGAAGGCGTCGGCGCCTTCCTCAAGCCGCTCACGAAAGACGTTCGCCTCGATGTAGTCGGAGAATTTGAGGGGAACGAGATTGCGCCATTTTTCGTCGGCGCCGAGGAAGTCGGTGACGACGATATCGGTCAGGCCGCGTTGATTGAGAGCCCACACCAAGGCGCTGCCGATGAAGCCGGCTCCGCCGGTGACGAGGATGCGTCCGTCGAGCTTGCTCATGGGTGGGGGGCGAATGATTTGGGAACGTGGGTGGCGCCGATAGGACTTATACGACGTATAGGTCCCTTGAATTCAAGGGAACTTTTGGTGTCAGCTGTCCTTGCTGAGTTCTTCCGAGCGCGCTTTGGCGGCGAGCACGGTTTCACGCATCATTCCCCGAAAATCATGTGCTTCCATCCGCTTCAGGCCCGCGAATGTGGTGCCGTTGGGAGAGGTGACTTGGTTGCGCAGTTCCTCTGGCTCGGTGCCGGTACGGGCCATGAGCCGGGCTGAACCGAGGAGGGTCTCAATTGCCAGACGTTGCGCGAGGGCGCGGTCTAGGCCCGCGACGATCCCGGCCTCGCGCAGGGCTGCGCAGAACTCGAAGACGAAAGCGGGGCCACAGCCGCTGATCGCCATCAGCGCGTCGATCTTGTCTTCCGGGATCTCGACCTCCTGACCAATCGCCCCTAGGAGAGTGAGTACAATTTGCCGGTCTTCTGGATCCAATGGCGCACGAGTGCACCAACCGGTTATCCCTGCGCCGATGGCGCTTGGTGTGTTGGGCATCGTTCGAACCACCGCGCGAGCGTGCGGGAAGGCCCGCGCGAGTCGGTCGAGCGTTTTGGCCGCGAGGACGGAAAGGACGAGTTTACCGGCGGTGAACTCGGCGATTCGGGGATCAGCGTTGGCGAGATGTTGGGGCTTGAACGCCACAACCACGATGTCCGCCGGCAGCAAGAGTTCTTCCACGGTCGGGGCAACCCTGATGCCGGTGCGAGCGGCCAGGGTGGCGGCGCTGTTACCGGTGCCTCCAAGGCAGGCCAAGTCTGCTTTGGAGACTGTATTCCCAGCGAGCAGACCATCGACGATGGCCGAGGCCATTCGGCCTGCTCCGAGGAAGGCAATCTTAGTCGGCATTTTTCCTGCGCTTACGCTCCAAGGGATGGGTTATGACGGCGACCGTGCCGCCTCCGGGTCGATCCTCGAGAGTAAGGTCACCCCACATGTTGCGCAGCGAGTGCCTGGCGACGGTCAAGCCCATGCCGACGCCGACCGTGTGCTTGGTGCTGATGAAGGGCTCGAACATGTGGTCGCGAATCTCGGGGTCGATGCCCTTGCCCTGATCCTCGACCCGAATTTCCACCATTTTTTCTTCCGAAGCCCGCTCGACGAGCGCGGTCTTGATTGTGATGATGCGCTCGCCGGGAGCCTTTTGCTCCGAGGCCTCCCATGCGTTGATGAGCACCTTGCCCAGCACGTCCTCGAACACTTCGATGTGCGTGTCGATTTCCAGATCGCCCAACGGATTGTCGACCACGACGGCCTGGCTGATCTTGCAGTCGTGGTAAAAACGATCAATGGCGCCCTGAAGAAGGTTGGAAAGTTTGAATTTCAGCGATGGAAGCCGGGTCTTGATGACCAAGGAACTCAGCTGCTTGATGATCGCGACGATCCGTTGCACCGCCTCCTCGACGTGCTGCGCGTTGCGGGTGACCTGATCGGGCTGATCGTGGTAGACTTTGATCAGATCGAGGTAACCGATGACGACACCGAGCAGATTGTTGAGGTTGTGGGCAATGCCTTGGGTGACGGCGCCGATGGTGGCGGCTCGCCGGGCCTCGACCAGACGACGTTGCAGTTCGATCATCTCCCGGTTGATCGCCACGAAGCGCAGCTGCGTCTGCACGCGGGCCAAGGTCTCGTCGAGATCGATGGGTTTGGTGATGTAATCGACCGCTCCCACACCTAGACCTTCAAGCTTTCCTTCCTTGGAGCTCCGGGCGGTGATGAAGATCACCGGGATCGACCGGGTGGCCTCGCTCGCTTGGAGGCGCTGGCAGACCTCGATGCCGTCCATGTCGGGCATCATGACATCGAGAAGAATCAGATCCGGTTTCTCCGTCGCGACGACGTCGAGGGCCTCTTTGCCGGAGTAGGCGGGCAGGATGCGCAGATTTTCCCGTTCCAGCTTACGCTTGAGGAGCTGGACGTTGATAGGTTGGTCATCGACCACCAGTATCTTGGGGACGGGCATCGGAAAACGAGTAGGGTACGTGGGTTGCGAACGCAATGGCCGACATGCGTACGAATCCTCCAGAACCCCTACTCGGAGGCTTGGCGGCGCGCTTTTACGGTATTTTTCATCAACATCGCCACGGTCATGGGGCCGACGCCGCCCGGTACGGGTGTGATCTGAGAGGCGACGGCGGAGACCGAAGCGAAGTGGACATCGCCCGTGAGGCGGTAGCCGGATTTTTTGGCGGCGTCGGGAACGCGGTTAATGCCCACGTCGATGACGACGGCGCCGGGTTTTACCATGTCGGCGGTGACGAACTCCGCACGCCCGATCGCCGCAATGAGCACGTCGGCTTGGCGCGCAAAGGAGGGGAGGTCCGCCGTCCCAGAGTGGCAAATCGTGACCGTACCGTTCGCGCCGGCTCGTTTTTGCAGGGCAAGCAGGGCGACGGGCTTCCCGACAATGAGCGATCTTCCGAGCACGACCACGTGCTTGCCCTTCAGATCGACGCCGCTTCGGGCTAGCAGCTCCATGATACCTGCGGGGGTGCAGGCCACGAAGCCCGTATCGTCGTCCTGCGCGACTTTGCCGAGGTTGATGGTGTTGAAACCATCGACATCCTTGTGGGCGGCCACGCGCCGGAAGACAGCGACCTCGTCGATGTGTTCGGGCAGCGGTGACTGGACGAGGATGCCGTCGACACCGGGGTCGGCATTGAGCTGATCGATCAAGGCGAAGAGCTCGCTTTGAGTGATACTGAGGGGTGGGAGGATGACCCGACTCTCAACGCCGATCTCTGCGGCCGTTTTTTCTTTCTTTCGAACGTACGAAACCGACGCGGGATCGTCACCAACTCGCACCAAGGCGAGGCACGGTTTACGACCCCCTAGCGCGGCGACCTCGGCCTTGAGTTCGGCGATGAGCGTGGAGGCGATTTCGTTGCCGTCGATCAGAGTCATGATGGGAGAGTGGAGGAATCGGTTCTGCAGGCTCAGCGTGAAGAATGAAGTCGGGAACAGGAATAAGGGCGGATATCCTTTCCTCCACGTGCTTCCCGCGGCCTTTCCTGCCGCGCAGCGCGCGGGCGTCAGCGCAGTTGGAGAGACTCGACGACAATCACAATGTCTTGCGTGCCGGGAACAGGCTGCGCTGCGCCATACACGACCACGGTGCGGTCAAGATACTTGTCGAGTTGTTCGGTGAGGAGAAGTTTCGACAGATCGGCGTAGGCGTAGCGTTCGCCGCCCTCGCCGGTCAGTTGAAAATCGTAGGGACGCCGTGGGCGGAGGGGATTTCGAGTGCTCGTGAGCCGGCCTTGGAAAAGGCGGGGGAGTGACTGTTCGCCGGGATTCTGGACGATGGGTACGGCTTGTCCGGTGGCAGGAGCCGGAGTAACGGCGGCTGAGGTCGGAGCGCGCGTGGCCGGTGGGGGGAGGGGTACGGCTTGCGAAGGCGTTGAAGCCGAAGCCACCTGAATGTAGCCGAGGATGTCTCGTTTAAGGGACAGCTGAGTCCAGCGACCACGTAAACCGATGATTTCGGCTTGGTCGCCCTCGGCGGCGACGGTGAGGACATCACTTTCGGGGCGGGGCTCGCGATGAAGCGGCGCGCCCGGCTTGGCGTCGAGGCTCTTGGTGAGATCCTTTTGCTGAACGAAGACTTCGTGCGGTCCTTTTACGGTTACCGCGATCCAACCCGAGGGCAGCACGCCGTAGCCCGTCGTTACGGCAACCGGTTCGGTGCCTGCCCCAAGCTTGCCAATCGTCGGGGAGGAGCTGCTTGGGCGCACGTGGATGGAGGTGTCCTGCGGGAGGGGCGCGGCGACGCTGGTGGCGGCAACGAGCAGGGCGGAAAGGAAAGTGAGCTTAATCTTCATGAGCATGGGCGAGTTTCTTGGCGGCGTCGGTTTTGGGATGGGGAGCCGGAATCTTGAATAAAGCTGAGATCTCCTTCGTGGAAAGTTGTTTCACGGCTCGCAAGGGGATTCCCCGCAATGGGAAGGAGCCAATTTGATAGCGCTTAAGGCGTTTCACCTCGTAGCCGAGGGCCATGAACAGTTGGCGAATCTCCCGCTTCTTTCCGTGATGCATCCAGACATCGAGGTCCGCGGAGGCACCATGGCTCGGGTTCACCAATGCGGCACGTTCGACTTGGAGACGTTCGCCTTCGATCGTGACGCCTTTGCGAAGGCGAGGAAGGCGTGTGTGGGGGAAAGGTTCCACAAGTCGCACGTGATAACGTTTCACCACGAGATTGCTTGGGTGCATGAGGCGATTCGCCAGATCGCCGTCGGTCGTGAGAATGACGAGCCCTTCGCTATCCTTGTCGAGGCGGCCGGCACAAAAGAATCGAAGGCGCGCGAAGTCCGGTGGAAGCAGGTCAAAGACGGTAGCCGTATTGTGCGGGTCGTCATTCGAGCAGACGAGCCCCCGGGGCTTGTGCACGGCGACGGTCAGGCGGGCCTGCGCAACGGCCCGAATGCTCCGGCCTTCGACGGTTACCCGATCTTCCCCTGGCACGATTTTCTGGCCCAAGATCGCAAGCTTGCCGTTGATCCATACCTCTCCCTGCGTGATCAGGGCCTCGGCCGCGCGCCGCGAGCACACGCCGGCATCGGCGAGGAATTTCTGGACGCGTACAGGTTCGGCGGGAGACATGTCGGGTCCGAGTTGGCGGCATTTGGACGGGTGACGCAAGCCCCTGCCTCCGGGGTGGGCATCCCTCTCTCGTGAGCAACGAGAAGGACCGAGAAGAAAAGGGGCCAGGAAATCTCAAACGCAAAACGCCAAAACACCAAAGATACAGAGCCGGAGGCGCGCTGATATTTGGGATTTGGCAGGTTGGGATTTGGGATTTCCGGTGCAGCCGGTTTTGCGGCGGTCTTAAGGCTTGCGCGAGGGTGGGGCGATGCCCTCAATCGGCGTTTTATGTCCGCTCCCGCCGCACCTTCCGCCTTTTCCAAGGATAATCCGTTCCCGGCCAAGATCGTCGAGAACCGCCTCCTCAACAAGCCGGGCTCGGCGAAGGAGACCCGCCATCTCGTGGTCGACATCGCGGGCAGCGAACTTTCCTACAAGGTGGGCGATTCACTCGGTATTTTCGCCAGCAATAGTCCGACGGAAGTGGCTGAAGTCATCGAACATCTCGGTGCCACCGGCGAAGAGCCCGTTTCTCCCGCGATGCTCAAACTCGCGACTCCCATCACGCTCCGCGAAGCACTGTCCTCGCGTCTCGCGCTGGCGAGTCCGACGCCGAAGATTCTGAATACGCTGCTCGCTCGCGCGACCGACGCGGGCGAGAAGGCGAAACTCGAGGCGCTGCTCAAGCCCGAGGCGAAGGAGCAAGTGACCGGTTACCTCGACGAGCGCGAGTTCGTCGATGTCCTGGCCGAGTATCCGAACACCAAACTGACTCCGCAGGAGTTCGTCGACCACCTGCGCAAGCTGATGCCGCGCCTGTACTCGATCGCCTCGTCGCCCAGGCTGTATCCGTCGCATGTTCACCTCACTGTGGCGGTCGTGCGTTATCAGTCGAATGGACGCGAGCGTATCGGCGTGTGTTCGACCTTCATGGCGGACCGCGTGCAGGTCAATGTGACGTCTGTGCCGACGTTCGTGTCGCACTCTCACTTCGGGCTTGCCGAGGGTCATGCGGACAAAGACGTCATCATGGTCGGTCCGGGCACAGGCATCGCGCCCTTCCGCGCCTTCGTGCAGGAGCGCGTTGCCATCGGCGCGACCGGTCGCAATTGGGTGTTCTTCGGCGACCAAAAGCATGCGACGGACTACCTCTATGAAGAGGAGTGGGACGATTATGTTGCCAAGGGTCAGGTGGCCCGCCTCGACCTGGCGTGGTCGCGCGACCAGGCGACCAAGGTCTACGTGCAGGATAAGATGCGGTCGAACGCCGCCGAGCTGTGGGCTTGGTTGCAGGGCGGGGCGTCGTTCTACGTCTGCGGCGATGCCAAGCGCATGGCGAAGGACGTTGACGTCGCTTTGCACGCCATCGTTGCCCAAGAAGGCAACATGGGCACTGAGGAAGCCGTTGCCTTTGTTAAGCAGCTCAAGAAAGACAAACGCTACCAGCGGGATGTCTATTGATAACGAGGCGGCCTCGTTCTCAAAATCCCAAATCCCAACCTTCCAAATCCCAAATCAAACACTGAGTCCACCTGGGTTGGCTTTAGGATTCTGAACCAAAGTTCAGGATTTAGCCGCTTGGGATTTAGGATTTCTTTCCGCCTATGCTTACCTTCAAAAATCGCACTGCCCTCGTGACGGGCGCTGGTCGTGGCATCGGCAAGTCGGTCGCGGAATTGCTCGCCGCCCAAGGCGTCACAGTCATCTGTGTCTCGAAGTCAGCCGATTCGTGCGGCTCCGTTGCCAGCGCGATTGTGGCGGCTGGAGGCAAAGCCAAGGCGCTGGCGGTCGACGTCGCTGATGGAGCGGCCGTGGCCAAGGCCTGCGAGCAGTTGCTGGCGGAACACCCGGTCATCGATATCCTGGTCAACAACGCCGGCATCACGCGTGATGGCTTGCTCTTTCGCATGACCGAGGACGATTGGAACAGCGTTATTCAGACCAATCTGACCAGCTGCTTCCACTTCACCAAACACCTGGCCCGCCCGATGACTCGTGCCCGCTGGGGCCGGATCATCAATATGGCGTCGGTTTCGGGCATCATGGGTAATGCCGGCCAAGCCAACTATTCTGCCGCCAAGGCGGGCATGATTGGCCTCACCAAGACGCTCGCGCGCGAGTTCGCCTCCCGCAGCGTGACCGTCAACGCGGTTGCACCGGGATTCATCAAGACCGACATGACGACCGAATTCGTCAACAATCCCGAGGTCTCCGCCCAGATCCTGTCCGCCGTGCCGCTGAAACGCTTCGGTGAGGCTGCGGATATCGCCGCAGTGACCGCCTTTCTCGCTTCTGAGCAGGCCGGGTATATCACCGGGCAAGTTTTTGCCGTTGACGGCGGCATGGCGATGTGAAGCCTCCGATTGATCAGCGACTTCTTATCATGGCCGACCAAAAAACCATCGAACAACGCGTAAAAGAGATCATCGTTAACCAACTCAATGTTAACGAAGAGCAAATCACGCCCCAAGCCTCGTTCTTGGACGATCTCGGCGCCGACTCACTCGACACCGTCGAGCTGATCATGGCTTTTGAGGAGGAGTTCAAGGATGAGATCAAGGGAGAGATCCCTGAGTCCGATGCCGAGAAGCTCCAGACCGTCGGTCAGGTTGTGGATTACATCAAGGCCAAGGCTGGCGCGAAGTAAGCCTCGTTTGTCTTTCCGGCGTTCTACCGAGCGTCCTTCGGGACCCATGGTAGAACGCCTTTTTGTTTTCTGAACGTTGATTTTGTGTCCATGGAAACACTGTCGCCCTCCCAGCGTGTGGTGATCACCGGGCTAGGTGCCATTACGGCGGTGGGGCACGATGCTGGTGCCTTTTGGACGAGCTTGGTCGAAGGGCGCGGTGGCGTTCGGCGCATCCAGACCTTCGATCCGTCCGAGATGGCCTGCCAGATTGGCGCCGAAGTGCGTGATTGGGATGCCGCAGCGCACATGGACCCCAAGGAAGCGCGTCGGAATGACCGCTACACTCACTTCGGTTTTGCGGCGGCTCGTCAGGCGGTGAAGGATGCCGGTCTCGAGATGGTTCGGGAGGACGCGGACAGGGTGGGCGTTGTGATCGGATCCGGAATCGGAGGGATGTTCACCTTCGAGTCGCAACTGAAGGTCATGGCTGAACGTGGCCCGCGCAAGGTGTCGCCCTTCACCATTCCTTCGCTGATCGGCAACATGTGCTCAGGGATGGTCGCCATCGATATCGGCGCCCGTGGTCCCAACTTTGGCGTGGTATCGGCCTGCGCGACCGGCACGCATGCCTTGGGCGAGGCGATGCACATGATCCGTCGCGGTGACGCGGATGTCATGATCGCCGGAGGAGCCGAGGCGTCGATCACTCCCTTCGCCTACGCGAGCTTTTGCTCGATGAAAGCGATGAGTACCCGGAATGACGATCCGGCGACGGCCTGCCGTCCTTTTTCTCTGGGACGCGATGGCTTCGTGATGGGCGAGGGCGCCGGCGTGCTTGTTCTCGAGTCGCTGGCCCACGCCCAAGCCCGCGGGGCGAGAATCTATTGTGAGGTTGCCGGCTATGCCGCGACCTGCGACGCGCACCACATCACCATGCCGGACCCTGAGGGCAAGGGGCTGTCGATGGCGATGACCCGGGCTTTGCGGGCGGCCGGGATGCGTCCGGACGAGATCGATTACGTCAACGCCCATGGCACAAGCACGCCTTACAACGACAAATTTGAAACCCTGGCCATCAAGCGTGTGTTTGGCGACCATGCTCGCGCGCTCGCGATCAGCTCAACCAAGTCGATGACGGGTCACTTGCTTGGCGCCGCGGGTGGCATTGAGAGCGTAATCTGCGCGAAGACGATCGAGAACCAAGTGTTGGCGCCGACGATCAATTTGCACGAGCCGGACCCCGAGTGTGATCTCGACTATGTGCCCAACGTTGCGCGTCCGGCCAAGGTAAGGGGTGTTTTGAGCAACAACCTTGGCTTTGGGGGTCAAAACGCCTCCGTGGTGTTTCGAACGGTGTAGGACGGTGGCCTTGCCGGCCCCAGTCGGTTACATGTCCGACCGGTGTGACGGTAGTCGCGTTGCGAATGCAGAATGGACCATTGTCCGATGCACCCGTGCGGACACAAAAAAGCCCGCAGCCGAAGGGCAGCGGGTTTTTGAAAGAGGGAAACGACGTTTAGACCTTTTCGACCAACCCGGCTTTGATGGCCTTGACCGCGACCCAGACGCGTTTCGTACCGCCATTGGCGGTCCTGATGCGAATGCGCTGCAAGTTGGGGCGGAACTTGCGCTTCGTGATGCTGGTCACGTGCGTTCCAATGCCCCCGCTCTTCTTGGACTGACCCTTGCGGTTGATGGAGCTTCCCTTGGTGGGGCGCTTACCGGTGATTGCACAAATTCTGGCCATGGTTTCGAGTTGGTTAAAGGGTCGAGAGTAAGGGCCGGCTACCCGGCGAATCAAGGGCAATTTTGCCGGTGGAAGCGTTGGGCGTGCAAGACCTCGAATTTCTGCCCGAGATGGGCCGGGTGGAGCAGTTGCATCAAGCTGCGTTTGCGGGGGCTGGCGATGGCAGCGTCCGCACGCATTAGTGCCTCGATCCGTGAAGCAGCGTGCTTCACGAAAAACGCTTCTTGGGATTCGAGGCGGGCGGGCGCGAAGCCGCTCCCGCCAAGGGCTGCGTCCAACCAATCCCAACAAACGTGGCACGTCAGGTCTTGTTCGCCGGGTCGCGCGAGCAAATCGTTGCTCTGGGTATGTCGGTAGTAGGCTCTGGCGGTGCCGTTGGGTGTGTCGCTCACCAACGTTTCCCACGACTTTCCGTAATCGAACGCGAGGAAGAGACCTTGCCAGGGTTGTTCGACCAATACTTTGGCAAAGTCCGTGGCGGCGAACGAAGCGTCGATTCGATAGCCAGGCGGTGAGGTGGGCGGGAGGAATGATGCGTCCGGCGGCACATATTCGATTTCCGCAAGAAATCCGGTACTCGAGAGGGTGACGTACACCTCGCGCCATCCTGCCTCACGCTTCACGAATCGCCGAAAAGGTTGGGCATCGAACAATTCGTTGGAGAACAGCACGCAGCAGCGGTCGATTTCCGTCGTATCCCCCCAAGCCCGCACCTCGTAGCTGGAGAACGGGTGCTCTATGCCCTGAAGGATGCCGCAACCGGGCTCGGCTCCTATCTCGACGAACCGAAAATCGTGGGGATCACGAGTGCCGAGCAGCGTTGTCGCGGCCGCCACCACGAGATCACCGAAAACGGGAGCCGACGTGCTCGCCGTGTAGAAGTCGGTCTCAGGGCCCGTGCCGACGCGCATGCGGGGCCGGCGGTAGTACCCGCCGGCAGGATGGTACAAGGCGATCTCCATGTATTGGTCGAAGCGCACGGCCATTTCTGCCCCGGCGGCCGCGTCGAAAGCGTCTCGGAACCAAGCAGGTGCGGGGTCGGAGGAGTGTTCACCCATCTATTTACAAAGCCTCCGAATTGGCCACAGTTGACCGCATGCTCAAACGCATTCTCTCCGTGGCCACCGGCGTGCTGCTCGGCACGGCGCTTGCGTTGGGTGCCGCACGTCTGGCGGCGCACTGGGGTTTGCTGCCTGGCCGGGACCTCGATCGCTCGGCGGCCTATGTGCGAGACGTGCTGAAGATCGTCAACGAACACTACGTCGAGGATGCAGCGGTCGACTATCGCGCGCTGACGCGATCGGCCTTGAAGGGCGTGATGACCTCGCTGGATCCTCACTCCGACTTCATGGAGGCGACGACCTACCGTGCCCTTCAGGAGGACATGAGCAACGAATTCGGCGGCATTGGCGTCCAAGTCGAAATGCGCGAGGAGAAAATTGTCGTCATCGCCCCGATCAGTGGCACGCCCGGCGAACGGGCGGGTATTCTTCGCGGCGACCAGATCGTCAGCGTCGACGGCGGGAGACTCGAATCGCCCTCCATGGACGATGTCATCCGCCGGCTGAGGGGCCGGCCGCGCACGCAGGTGGCATTGGGTATTCATCGCCCGGATACCGGTGCAAGTTTCACGCTGACCCTCGTCCGCGAAGTGATCAAGCTGGAGAGCGTGAGCGAGGTGCGTGTGCTGGAGGACGGCATCGGTTACCTGCGGCTGGGGCAATTTTCGGAGCGCTCCGGCGCCGAATTCGTGGCTGCGCTCGAACGGCTGCGCGATGAAGGCATGACGAGCCTGGTACTTGACCTGCGCAACAACCCCGGTGGTCTGCTTGATGCGGCCGTGGCGGTCGCCGAGCCATTTTTCAACCATCAAGAATTGATCGTTTATACTCAGGGCAGGCGGGAGGGTGATCGTGAAGAGTATCGCTCCGACCGAACGGACGCGCCCATGTCCCTTCCCATCGCCGTGCTGATCAACGCCGGCAGCGCGAGCGCGGCTGAAATCGTGGCCGGGGCGCTCAAGGACACCGGACGGGCGGTGATTGTGGGCGAACGCTCGTTTGGCAAAGGCTCCGTTCAGTCGATTTTTCGGCTCCGTAACGGCGAGGGCCTTCGCCTCACCACGGCCCGGTATTACACCCCGAGTGGGACGACGATTCACGAAAAGGGCGTTGAGCCGCATGTGGAGGTCGTCATGACGCCGGCCGACGACAACAAGGTCCGCCTTCAGCGGGCGCGTGACGACATCAAGGATCCGGAGGAGTTTAAGGAGCGCTTTGGTTTTGAGCCTGTGGTGGACCGGCAGCTGGAGGCCGCGATGGCCGTGTTGCGTATGGCGCGTCTGCTTGAGTCGCGTGCCGTGGCGGCGAAGGGCTGACCTGCCGGATGATCCTTGCGCTCGAAAGCTCTTGCGACGAGACTGCGGCCGCCGTGTTCGATCCGGCACGTGGTCTGGTTGGCGAGTGGATTCATAGCCAGGTGGCCCTGCACGGTTCTTATGGTGGGGTTGTGCCCGACCTCGCGACACGGGAACATCTGCGTACGGTGGGACCCCTGTTTGCCGAGGCCCGGGCGCAGGTTGGGTTTGAGCGCGTTGACTTGATTGCGGTCACATCGGGCCCTGGACTTGCCGGCTGCCTCGCGATGGGAGTTGCTGCGGCCAAGGCGCTCGCTTTGGCGTTGAAGCGGCCGCTTGCGGGTATCAACCACCTCCGCGGACATGCCTTTTCGCCTTTTATTGGTGTTCATGCGGAGTCGCCGACCGGGTTCGATGAAAGGATGGATGCCTTGCTGCCGCACTTGGGGCTGATTGTCTCCGGTGGCAATACGCTGCTGTTTGAGATCGATCGGGACCGCAGACTTTTCGCGATTTCGTCCACTCGCGACGATGCGGCCGGGGAGGCGCTCGACAAGGGGGCAAAGCTTTTGGGCCTCGGGTATCCGGGTGGACCCTTCATTGAGCGCCATGCGGCTGAAGGACAGGCCGACGCCTATGAATTCCCGCGAGGACTTGGTCCGCGCGGTGAATTGGATTTCAGCTTCTCGGGGTTGAAAACCAGTCTCCGCTATCGCTTGGAAAAAATGACCACCGCCGAAGTGACTTCGCGGCTCCCTCATCTCTGTGCAAGTTATCAGCAAGCGGTAATTGACGCGCTGATACGCAAGACCCGGGCGGCCTTCGGCCGAGGGTCGGCCGAGGGCGCTCGCTTCAAGAGCATCGGATTGTCCGGCGGGGTGGCGAATAACCGTGCGTTGCGAACTGCGATGGAAAGGCTCGTTCAGGGCGAGGGGGGGGCTTTTCTCGCGGCTGCCCCGCAGCACACGGGAGACAATGCTGCGATGATCGCGTTTGCAGCGTGGGCCGATCCGGCTGTATCGGCGGTCGGCCTGGCCGACTTGCGGATCGAGCCCGGTGCGGAATTGGTGTAGCCTGCTCGACGGGGGGCTCGGCCCGGGGCCCGGCTGCGAGCGCAGGCGCGATCAGAGATATTCGCGGCGGAGGTTGCTCGGCAGGAGCCCGAGTTCCTCGCGGTATTTGGCGACGGTGCGCCGAGCAATTTTGATGCCTTTGTCCTGAAGCTTGGCCACGATCTCCTGATCGCTCAACGGCTGGCTGCGGTCCTCGCCTTCGACCAGGTTGTGGATCATCTCCTTTACGCTGGTATTGGAAACGGCATTACCGCTCTGGGCCTGGTAGCCTGGGGTGAAGAAGAACTTGAACTCGAAAACGCCGTGGGGAGTCTTGATGAACTTGTTCGCGATGGCCCGGCTGACGGTGGTCTCGTGCACCCCGACGACGTCCGCGATTTGCGTCATGGTGAGCGGGCGCAGCCGCGAGACGCCGTGCTCGAAAAACTCCAGCTGGACGTTAAGGATTTCACGGGTGATCCGCTCGATGGTCTGCTGCCGCTGCTCAATCGAGTTGATGAGGAATTTTCCTGAACGCATCCGTTCCCGCAGATAATCGCGCTCCTGCTTCGTCAACGTGCCTTTGGCGATCATTTCGCGGTAGGTGCCGGAAATGCGCAGCCGCGGGATGTAGTCGTTGTTGAGCAGGATGCGCCACTCGTCGTCGTCCTTTTCGACCGTCACGTCGGGCACGACCACGCGATTGCTGTCGTCGGCGAAGCGTCGCCCGGGGGCGGGATCGAGGGCGCCAATCTCTTCGATGGCGTGCTGCACATCGTCCATCGAGGCGCCGGTCTTGCGGGCAATTTCAGGAATGCGGCGACGGGTCAGCAGTTCAAAGTAGTCGCGCACAATGCGCGCGGCCAGGCTGTCGCTCCGGCCTTTGGCGGACAACTGCAGCCGAAGGCACTCCTCGAGCCTCTGCGCTCCTATGCCCGGCGGGTCGAAGGTCTTGAGCAGACGTACGGCCTCCTGCACGGTCGAGAGTGGCAGCTGGGTTTGCAGGGCGACGTCGGCCGGGGTTTGCGTGAGGAAGCCGCGGTCGTCCAGGCAACCGACGAGGTAACGCATCGCCTGCACGAGTTCGGCGGATGTGTCCGTGAGCTCGGCCTGCTGCATGAGGTGCTCCTGAAGGGAGGTCTCGGTGACAAGCGAGTCGAAGAAGTGCTGGCGTTTCTCGGCGTCTTCAGACGTGAAGGGCTGGTTGCCTCCGGCATTGGCCATGTAATCGCGCCAGTCGTCGTCGAGTTTGTTGAGGATTTCGAATTCCTTGGAGAAATCCATTTCCTCGCGCTGGTCGCGCGTGTCGTCGGAGTTTTCCTTGTGCTCGGCGTCGTTCTCTTTGTCGAGGCTGACGCCCTCCATCGGCAGCTCCTCCAAGGTGGGGTTGCTCTGCAACTCCTCCTGAATGACCGAACGCAGATCGAGGGCTGCGACTTGAAGAATCTTGAGCGACTGCCGCAGCTGCGGCGCGAGGACCAATGACTGGGTCTGGCGCTGGCGTAGGTCTTGGCTGAATCCGGGTCCGCTCATGGTGACTGGGCTTAGCGCAAGGGGCGTGCCAAGGAAGTCGGGCCGGGGCGGGGCAGGTGGGTGGCGGTGGGGGCAGAGCCAGGCGGCACGTAGCCCATCAGTTGTTTGAGGTAAATGGCGAGCTTCTCGTTCGTGGGGCCGTAACGATCAGAATAGAGATAAAGCTCGAGGTCGTTGAGCATCTGATAAGCGCTCTGATACCGTTTGTCGCGGTCGCGCTGCAGTGCCTTCTGGATGATAGGCTCCAGTTTGGCATCAATTTCCGGACGAAGGGTGCCGAAGTTGGGGATCGGCATGCTGAGAATGTTGCGCCGGGACTCCAACCGGTCGGTCGCCCGAAAAATATTCCGGCCCAAGAGAAGTTCAGTCAGTACGATTCCAAGGCCAAAGATGTCGGCACGTGCATCCGTGACGGCGTAGCTGGCCTGTTCGGGCGAGAGGTATTCGTCTTTTCCGGCAATCACCTTGCCTTCCTCGTTGTACATCAGGTCGAGGGCCTTCGCGATGCCGAAGTCGGTAAGCTTCACGTCGCCCTCGTAGGCGAGCATGATGTTCTTCGGGCCAATGTCGCGGTGAACGATGTTGAGGTGGCGGCCATCCTTGTCGCACTTTTCGTGGGCGTACGCGAGTCCGCGGGCGATGCGAGACACGATGAAGACCGCGATGTCGATGGGTAGGGCGAGCTGCTTGGCGCGCTGTTTCTCGATGAGCTGCTCGAGGTTCACACCGTTCACATACTCCATCACCATGAAATATTGTCCGCCGATCTGGCCGAGGTGGTAGGTCTGGATGATGTTGGTATGGATCAAGTCGGCCACGAGGCGCGCTTCTCCGATGAAGTTCTTTTGAAACTCTTCCAAGGCAGAGTACTCCTCGCGGATCAGCTTCACCGCCACGACTTTCTTGAAGTTCCCCGCCCCGCGCTGGAGGGCTTCGTAGACCAAGCCCATACCTCCCTCGGCGATCTTCCGGGTGAGCTCGTAATGCAGTTCGTTGAAGATGTGCTTGATGGCTGCCACTGAGGCGAGACAAGGGGGATGGAGCGGTTCTTGCAAGAGGGGAAGTGGTGCCTAGCATGGAAAATGCTTCAGCGGGTTGAGCCCGTTGACAGGGGCTCCATCTGGCGTAGATTGGCCCAATGGTCACGTTGTCGCCGCAAGCCGCCCGCCAGATTCGTTCAATGCACGCCGAGCTTAACGCTCCGGACAAGCGTCTGCGCGTCTTAGTCGAGTCCGGTGGGTGCTCGGGTTTTCAATACGGCATGTCGTTCGACGAAACAAAGTCCGACGACGTGGTGGCCGAAAGCGAAGGGTTGCAGATCCTGCTCGATCCGGCGAGCCATGCGTATTTACAGGGGTCTCACATCGATTTCGATGACGGGCTTCAAGGCAAGGGATTCGAGATCAAGAACCCCAACGCAGCCAGCACCTGCGGCTGCGGCAAGTCGTTCAACTAGCCAAAGCGCCATTGGCGTTTCCAAAGGGGTAAACACGTGCCTCAGGCGCGTTCTTTGCGGGCTTCGTGCAACGCTACGATGCCTGCGGTCATGCGTCGGACTGTGATGTGGCCAAAGCCGGCACGCACGATTTCCTTGGTCATGGCTTGGTGATCGGGATAGCTCTCGATCGACCCCCCTAAGTACTCGTAGGCACCCCGGTCGCCCGTCACCAAGGTGGCCAGCCAAGGAAGCACGCGCCGGAGATAGAAGTAATAGAACGGCCGGAACCACGCGTAGGGTTGCGAGAACTCAAGGAGGAAGAGGCGCCCGTCGGGTCGCAGCACGCGGTGAATTTCTGTAAGAGCCCGATGCCGATCTGCCATGTTGCGCAGTCCGAACGAGAGGGTGACGGCGTCACAGGAGCCTTCGGCGACCGGTAACGCCAGACCATCACCTCGACTGAAGGTGACGTTGGCAAAGCGGCCCGATTGGCGCTTCTTGATTTCGGCTTCATCGAGCATGGGTTGGCAGAAGTCCATCCCGGTGATGGCAGTATCAGGGCGAAGGCGTTTGCCGAGTGAGAAGGCCACATCGCCGCTGCCCGTGGCCAGATCGAGCACGGAGCGTGGCCGACACGTGGCCACGGCGCGCACCAAGACCCGCCTCCACCATAGGTCCGTTCCACCGCTGAGCAGGCGATTCGCCACGTCGTAACGACGGGCGATGCGTGAGAACATGGAGTTGACGGCGACGGGATCGGGCATGACGGAAGCGTTCGCGATAAGCGGAAGAACTTCCCGGTTGATCGCGCCCATGGCGAGTTTCAACGGTGCGCGCCGGTTAGTTCCGGAATGCGGCCACCACCCAGTCCGAGATCGCTTTCGCAGGATTGAGCGCGACTTCCCGCGTGATTTGGAAAACCGGTGCCCTCCCGTCGCGAACGAGCAACTTCAATCCGTGTTGGAAGTCGCGAAAGATCTCTTCGCATAAGGCGCGAATCGTTTTATCTGAGGCGAGGCTTTGCTCGATCAGCACGCCCAACGCGTCGTCGTCGAATACCAGTTCGAAGCCGTGCTCGGCCTGAAAACGACCGGCGAACGCCTGTACCTCAGCGCGCAACACGTCCTTTTGCTGGGCGGCGTTATCGTGAAGCAGGCGTCGCAATGCAGTGCCCGGATCGCCCACCGTCTCCGGGTCGATCTTGAAACTCTTGATCGCCGTCGAAGGCAGTTCGAATTTGAAGTCGCGGAACACATGCTCAAGCACGGTCATCAGTCCGCGGGCTCCGGTGTTCTCCTGATGCGCGCGGACGGCAACTTCTTTGATCGCTTCCGATGCGATGTCGAAGGCGATGCCATAGCCGGCAAAATCCGCCCGGTACTGTTGAAGGATGCTGCCTTCGCTCGTGTTCAGAATTTGCTCAAGATCCTTGGGCGCAAGCGGCTGGCACGCGACGCGGACCGGCAGGCGACCGACGAACTCCGGTTCCATGCCGTAATCGATGATGTCCCGAGACTGGGCGAGGCGTAGGTACGCGCTGTCATCTTCAAATCGCGCCGACTCGGCTCCGGCGGTGAAACCGATGCGGTTCGACTGAACCCGGCGTTTGATCGTCTCCGCCAACTTGGGGAACGCGCCGCTGACGATGAAGAGGATGTGCCGCGTGTTGATGGTGCGTTTGCGAGGACGGCCGGAGCGCTGCATGTCAAACATCGCCTGCATCTGGGCGGCAATGTCGGTCTGGCTCGTGAGGGCGACATCGGTTTCCTCCATCAGCTTGAGCAAATTGATCTGAACCCCACGTCCAGAAACATCGCGCCCGCCCGTCGAACCCGACGAGGTGGCAATCTTATCGATCTCGTCGATGTACACGATGCCGTACTGCGCCAGGTCGACGTCTCCGCCAGCCGCCTTCACCAAGTCACGCACGAGATCATCGACATCGCCGCCGACATAGCCGGTTTCAGAGAACTTGGTCGCGTCGGCCTTCACGAAGGGTACCCCGATGAGACGGGCGACGGTTCGCATAAGGTACGTTTTCCCGACACCGGTGGGGCCCAAAAGGAGAATGTTCTGCTTCGCATAGTCCCTCTCGCGAAGTTCCGCATTTTCCAAGCACTGGCGGACATGGTTGTAGTGATCGCATATTGCAACCGAAAGGACTTTCTTTGCCTCTCCTTGCTGAATTACGAATCGATCCAAGTAGTCTCGGATTTCACGCGGCTTGAGATTGAAACTCCGGATCCGTTTGAGGGCTTCCTCCTGCGCTTCATCCGTTTGAGTGGCTGCAGGCGATCCGGCGGGCACGGCGCCGGAGGCTCCGGAGGGATTGAACATTGTTCGGAACGGACTGTCTTTCAGTATGTCTCTGAACTGCTTAGGTAATTGTTCGAGCGGATCGGGAGAGTCTTTTTCACTCATTTTTATCAAAATTTATACCCTTATGGGTTGACGTAATAACAGCATTGAAAATAACTTAGGGAAGCAAGGACCTCCCAAATCGAAAGGAAATTTATGTCTGAAAACCTGCCTAATCTGACCAAGCGAGAAATTGTTTTGGAAATTTACGAGAAGACGGGCTTCCCCCAAAAGGAAGTCGTGGCGACCGTGCAAATGACGTTGGACATCATCATGCGCGCACTCGCCGAGGGCCGCAATGTGGAGCTTCGTAATTTCGGTGTGCTGGAAGTTCAGCGCCGGAAGTCCCGCATTGGGCGCAATCCCAACAAGCCTGAGGCGGAAGTGGTCATCCCCGAGCGGGCGGTGGTCAAGTTCAAGTCGGGCAAGATTCTGAAGCAGATGCTCAAGAAGCTCGACATCGATAAGCTGGGTTGAGCGAGTATTTGTAGATCGATGATTTGTCAAAAGCCGGGCTGATGCCCGGCTTTTTTGTGTCTGGCTGGGACGGGGGGGTGTGAGACAAAATTCTTCTGTTAAGCCGCCAGGGAGAGGGAATCGTTGAGAGCGGCGTGGGAGTCGAGACGGTGTTTCCAGAACTCGTCGAGACGGCGGCTGGTGTGGATGCAGCGAAGGGCGAGGACGTTTT
>JBBQUU010000005.1:0-114788 GCA_038212175.1 Opitutales bacterium
TACCCGCTCCTCGCACCTTGTGTTGTTACTGGTTTTTCTTGTCGAAGGCGGCGTCGAAGGCGAAGGAGCTGGAAGGGAAGTCGACTTTGCGGACGAAGGCGGCGGCCTCGGTGGCGCCGTGCACGCGGTCCATGCGGATGTCCTCCCACTCGACGGAAAGGGGGCCGCGATAGGCGATGTCGTTCAAGGCGACAATGATGTCCTCGAACTTGATGTCGCCATGGCCGAGCGAGCGAAAGTCCCAGAAACGACGGGCGTCGCCGAAGCCGGTGTGGCCACCGAAGACACCGACGGTGCCGTCGCCGTGGCCCCACCAGACGTCCTTCATGTGGACGTGGAAGATGCGGTCCGGGAAGGTGCGGATGAACTTCACGTAGTCGACGCCCTGATACCCGAGGTGGGAGGGGTCGTAGTTGAAACCGAAGCGTTTGTGTCCCTTGACCGCGGCGACCGCCTGCTGGGCGCTGGCGATATCGAAGGCGATCTCGGTCGGGTGCACCTCGAGGGCGAAGTTCACGTCGAGCTTGTCAAAGGCCTCAAGGATCGGGCCGAAGCGTTTGCCAAAGTCGGCAAAGCCGGCATCCCAGTAGGCCTGCGAGGTCGGCGGGAAGGCGTAGATCGAGTGCCAGATGGAGGAACCGGTGAAGCCGTTGACGACCACGGGGAATTCGTCGGCGGACTTGCGGCGGGGCTTGGCGTCAAAGAAAGCGCGGGCGGCTTTCGCGGTCTGGATTAATCTGCGTGCAGCGCGCTTGCGCACGCCCTCAGGCTCGCCATCGCCCCAGACGTCGGGGGAGAGGATGGCCTTGTGGCGCTCGTCGATGTTGTCGCAGATCGCCTGGCCCACGAGGTGGTTGGAGACCGCGTAGCAGGTCAGACCGTGGTCCGCGAGCATCTGCCACACGTTGTGCACATACTTCTTGCTTGAGGCGGCGGCATCGACGTCGAAATGGTCGCCCCAACAGGCGAGTTCGACGCCGTCGTAGCCCATTTTTTTCACGAGCGGGAGCAACTTTTCGATCGGGAGGTCGGCCCACTGGCCGGTGAACAAGGTGACGGGACGAGGCATGGCGTAAGGGGTTGAGAGAGCCGGAATGACGACATCCGGCGGGTCCTCGATTTCGTCGGTTGAGGAGGGTGCCGCAAGCAGAAAGGAGGGCGATCGCGGGCAAAGGTGGAACCGAACCTTTCCTTTGGCGGTTGGGAAGGCATGCTCCGCGCCATGATTTTTTTGCGCACCTTCTCCAGCCTGGGGTGTCCGGACGCGACGTTGGACACCGCCCTGAGGATTGCGGCGGACCATGGACTGGGGGGCGTGGAATTGCGTGCGCTGGAGGGTGTGGTCGATTTGCCAGCGGTGTTTGCCCGCAGATACGGAACACCGGCTGCGTTGGCTGCGGCGGTATCTGCTCAACCGATGCGAATCGTGGCGCTCGACACCTCCCTCAAACTTTGCGGGTCGGACGACGCGGCGTGGGCGGGTCTGGAGGCCTTTCTTCCCTGGGCGGAGGCGTTGGGGGGAGTCAGGTTGCGTGTGTTCGATGGAGGAACGTCGGGGGAGGCGGCCGAGCTGGAGGCGATGGCGGAGCGGGTGGCTTGGTGGCGACGTTGGCGGGAGGGGCGGGCCTGGGTGTCCGACCTGATGATTGAGACGCACGACAGTTTGTTTTCGGCGGAGAAGATCCTAGGGTTGGCAACGCGCGTACCGGCGCCCCCGATCCTGTGGGACAGCCATCACACCTGGAAGCGAGGCGGGGAGGACCCGGTCGCGACCTGGCGCGAGATCCGCCCGCTCGTGGTGCACATCCATGTGAAAGACAGCATCAGCGTGCCGTCGGCGCGGCATCCCTTCAGCTATGTATTTCCGGGGAAGGGGGAGTTTCCCATGGGGCCGCTGCGCGCGGCGCTGGCCGCCGATCACTACGCCCATCCGCTCAGTCTTGAATGGGAACGGCTGTGGCATCCGACGCTGCCTCCGTTGGAGGAGGCGTTGCGGGCCGCGGACGGTTGGTGGTAGGAACCGCGCGGCCGCGCGGCAAATCACAAAGGCCAAAGGTCCAAACACCAAAGGGCGGGAGCCCCGGAGGCGCGCGCTTGTTTGTGATTTGGAAGTTTGGTGTTTGGGATTTCCGGCTTCGCCGGATTGGGGCTTTTCTTTCGGAGGCGGCGCGTCCACGGTGCGCCCGATGGCGTCCGACTTCGCCGCCGCGCTGCCTACGCTGCAAGACTTCAAGCCCGAGACCCTTTGCGGAACCTCCGGTTATTTTCGCGTCGGCCAGACTCACGCGGGTGCATGGTGGTTGCTCGATCCGGACGATGGGGGCTTCTTTAGCCGCGGTGTCACGGCGGTGAACCGGGCCGGCACGGCCGGAGGGCGCCGGGCGCGGCGCGGTCCGTATGCCGACGTGATCGACCGTCGTTTCGGGGCGGAGGATGCGCGGCCCTTTGTCGAGGATGTCGTACGCCGTCTGCGTCGTTGGAATTTCAATACGTTGGGGGCCTGGACAACCCCGGAGTTTTTCGAAGCCGGGTTGCCCTACACGGAGATTCTCGATTTCCGGCGCGCCTCGGAGCACGCCTTCCGTCTCGGTCCGGCAAATCTGCCCGATGTCTTCGATCCCCGCTGGGCGGCGGATTGCGAACGCTGCGCGGCGGAGCTATGCGGACCGCAACGGGAGAGCCGGGCATTGATCGGCTATTTCACGGACCATGCCTTGGGCTGGGCGCAGGAAGGCGAGGGGGCGGGAGAACGACCGACGTTGTTGCAACTCTGCCTGAGTCTGGAGCCTTCGTATGCGGCCTATCATGCGGCGTGGGAGTTCGTGCTTGCACCGCATGGCGGTGATTTCGAGGCCCTCAATCGGGCCTGGGGAGTGGACTGGCCCAACAAGGCCGCGCTGCGCCAGCTCACGCAGGATGAGATCGCTCTGACCACGCCCGGGTATCGCGAAGATCAGCGGCGGTTTTCGCGCGAGTTTGCGCGGAGGTACTTCAGTGTGACCGCCGAGGCGATCCGGCGGCACGATCCCCATCACCTGATCCTCGGCTGCCGATTCAGTGAACCGATTCCGGCGCCGGAGATTCTTCAGGCCTGCGTTGCGCCGCAGGTCGACGTGGTGTCATTCAATGGCGAGCGGCGCGAGGTGAGCGGGAGCATTGATGCCCTCCACCGGGCGACGGGGCGCCCGGTGCTGCTCGGTGAATTTTCGTGGAGCGGAGAGGAGTTTGTGCGTGGAGAGCTCGAAGGCGAGCCGCCCGGCCTGAGCAGTCTCGAGCGCATGCACCGCCGGGGTCGGGCGAGCCTGGAAGAAGCGGGCGCGCATCCGGCGCTCGTCGGGTACGCATGGAACCGCTGGGTCCAGGGGGATCCGGCGGAGATTCCGCCCTTCGCGTCCGGATTGGTCTACGCCAACGACCTCACCGCGCATGAGCACGTGGAGCCGTTGGCGGCGATCAATGCCCGCTTAAGTCGGGTGCACGCTTGCGGCGCGCTGCCAGCGCCACCAGCGTAGATCGTGGATCGTTGATCGCGGATGGGACATCAACGGTTCGGCCACTCACTCCGGGCTTGCTCGCGCGGACGCGGCGCGGCGTGATGACGACCCGACTCCATGCCCTCCACTGACCTGTCCGATTACCTCAAGCAACGCATTCGCACGGTCCGCGACTGGCCGAAGGTCGGGGTGAATTTTCGCGATGTCACCACGCTCTTCCATGATCCCGAGGCGTTTCGTGTGATGGTGGAGGCGTTCTCGCTCGATTGCCTGCGGTACAAGATCGACGTGGTGGCGGCGATCGATGCGCGCGGCTTCATCATCGGCGGTGCGCTCGCGTATCAGCTGCACAAGCCCTTCGCGCTGGTGCGAAAAAAAGGAAAGCTGCCTTACAAAACGATCTCGGAGGACTACGCCCTCGAATACGGCTCAGCCTCGATGGAAATTCATGCCGACGCCTGCCGGCCCGGCGACCGTGTGCTGATCGTCGACGATCTGATTGCGACCGGCGGCACCGTGCTGGCGGCGACAAGGCTTTTCCGTGCCTTGCACGGCGACGTTGTGGGCGTGGCGGCGATCATCGATCTGCCCGAATTGGGCGGTTCGGATAAATTACGCGCCGCCGGCCTGCAGGTCCACGCACTCTGCACGTTCACTGAAACCGAATAACCCGCACTGTTCTGTCCCATGGCCTTGACGATTTGGACCAACGCAAAACTTGATGAGGCGGGCGCCCGCCTGCTGGCCGAAGGCACCCGGGCCCACCGCCTGATCACCTCGGCGAACACCTCGGTGTCGGTGCTCACGGCCGGCGAACCCGACCCGCTCCTGGCCGAGGCCGACATCGCGCTCGGTCAGCCCGATCCGGCCGATTGTCTGCGCACTCCGCGTCTGAAATGGGTCGAGGTGACCACGGCCGGTTACACCCGGTACGACACCGTCGAGTTCAAGGAGGGATTTCGTGCGCGCGGCGCGGCCTTCACGAACATGTCGCAGGTCTTCGCCGATCCCTGCGCGCAGCACGTGCTCGCCATGATGCTCGCGCTCGGGCGCCAGTTGCTGCCCTCGTATGGGGATCAGCTCGGCGACCACCGTTGGGAGTATTTGAAACGGCGATACGACTCGCGGCTGCTCACCGGGCAGACGGTGCTCCTCCTGGGTTTCGGCGCGATCGGGCGTCGCCTCGCCGAATTGCTCGCTCCCTTCGGCATGAAGATCCACGCGGTGCGCCGCCAGACGCGAAGTGAGTCGGGCGTTCACATCATCGCGGAGGAACGCCTCTCGTCGGTGATGGCGGAGGCCGACCACGTGGTGAACATTCTCCCGGACAACGACGTCACGCGCAACTACGTCAACGCCCGCCGCCTCGCCCTCTGCAAACCGGGCGCCCGGTTCTACAACGTGGGCCGCGGTACGACGGTCGACCAGCGCGCGTTGCAGGAGGCGTTGGAGTCGGGCCGGCTGGGGGCGGCCTATCTGGATGTTTTCGAGCCGGAGCCTCTGCCGCCGGAGCATCCGTTGTGGACGACGCCGAATTGTTTCATCACGCCCCATACGGCCGGTGGGCGCCGCGACCAGGACGAAGCGATCGCCCGGCATTTCCTCGCCAACCTCGCGGCGTTCGCAAGCGGCGCGGCGATGGTGGATCGGGTGGTTTGAGCGCGGGATGGTAGTATAAGGCGTATAGGGCCTATAGGGCGTATAGGGCCTATGGGGGTGCGAGAGATTGGCGCAGAACGACAGCGATAGCCCCTACGGCTCCTGCTCGAAATTCCGTCGCGCGCGCTGGCCCTCGTGGATCTTTTTCCACTGGGCCCGCGAGAGAGATTCGGCGGCCTTGTCGCGCCGGCGGGTCTCGGCCGCTTCGATGGCCCTGAGCTTGCGGTAGGACGCCCAGCGCTCGGCGGGCAGGGTGCCACTCTCGATCGCGGTGCGGACGGCGCAGCCCGGTTCGGTCTCGTGGTGGCAGTTGGAAAAACGACAGCTTAGGGCCAGTGCAACGATGTCGGCGAAGGCTTCGTCGACGCCTTCGGTGGCGTCCCAGAGTTGCAGTTCGCGCATGCCCGGCGTGTCGATCACGAGCGCGCCCGAGGGTGTGAGCACGAGTTCGCGGCGCGTCGTGGTGTGGCGGCCCTTGCTGTCTTTCTCGCGGACTTCGCCGGTGGGCAAGGCGTCGTCGCGGGCGAGGCGGTTGATCAAGGTGGACTTGCCGACGCCGGAGGAACCGATGAGAGCGAGGGTACGTCCGGGCTTGGCGAAGGCGGAAAGAGCCTTGAGGCCGAGGCGGGTGGAGGTGCTCGTGACAAATACCGGAACGCCCGGCACGAGCCGCTCTATTTCCGCGCGCACGGAGGCGGGATCGGGGTGCAGGTCGGCCTTGTTGAGCACGACGACCGGCTCGGCGCCGCTCTCGCGGGCGGCGACGAGGAAGCGTTGAATGCGGGCCGGGTTGTAGTTCAGGTCAAGACCGCTCACGAGCAGGACCGTGTCGACGTTGGCGGCGACGACCTGTTCGATGTCCTGCTCGCCAGCGGCGCGCCGGGAGAATTTTGTTTTGCGCGGCAAGACGGCATGGATGTCGGCCCGGGTGCCGTCCGCCCGCAGATGCACCGCGACCCAGTCACCGACGGCGGGAAAGTCGGCGGTGTACGTTGTGTCGTGGAAAAATTTCCCCACGCATTCGCCCAGCGTCTCGCCGTCTTCCAGCTGCACGGCGTAAAACTTGCGCCGCAGTTCGCAGACCACGCGCGCGGGCACCAGGCCGGCCGCGGCATGCGGGGCGAAAAGGGTGCTCCAGGCGTCGTTCCAACCGTAGGCGGCGAGGGACATGGGCGGCCAGGTTGGACGATTCCGGCGCCAAGAGCAAAACATGCGATGGGAATGGCAACCTGTGCGCAGCCCAAATTCTTTGGCGGGGCTATGCTTGGCCCCATGAAAGCCCCGGAAACCGTCCTTCCCCTCGAGGCGACCAGGGCCGGAGTCACGACGAGACCCCGGATGGGGGTGTCACTTTCGCCGACGCTTCCCCTAGGATCGTGGCGCTACGACATGGGAGAAAAGCGACGACGGATTCCGTGGCTTGCGCTTCTCCTGTCGGGCGGGATGCACACGTTTTTGCTCCTGGGCATTAGCCCCACGGAGGAAGTGCTCCCGGTGGTGGTGGCCGAGAACAACTTCATCGAACTCATCGCCATGCCGAAGTTGGATGACCTCAAGGAACTCGAACCAGAGGAGTTCAACGACTCCGGCGAGGTGGTCGAGGAGGAAGCGGTTTCCTATGTCCCGATGCTGGCCGATCTGCCTTCCACGGTAAAGGTCGACTCGTTCGTGCAGGCCTTGGATCTTTCCTCGCTGGAGGTGAAGCCGGATCTCGCCAATGCGAAGATCGCGACCATTCCGACGGGTGTTCGGCGAGGCGGGCCGGGCGTGGGCGACGGGTTGAAGAATGTCTTCAGTCTGGCGGAGCTCGACCGCATACCCGAACCGGTTTTTCAGCCGTCGCCGGTATTTCCTGCCCACTTGAGGAGCGAGATCTCGCAGGCGCGGGTGGAGGTGGAGTTCGTGGTCAATGCCAGTGGCAAGGTTGTCGAGGCACGCGTGGTCCACGCGTCGGTCTCGGGCTTTGAAGACGCTGCGGTCAGTGCGGTCAGCCGCTGGCAGTTTCGCCCGGGAATGAAGGGTGGCAGGCGGGTCCACACCCGGATGCTGGTTCCCATCATGTTCCGGGTCGTGGAGAAAGAATGACGATCCGAAGACCATCTCGGTGTTCAACGCCCGCACGCTCGTACGCCGTTCTTCGTTTCCGCTAAGTTCGCTCGCAGGGCGAACAACAGTGTAAAGGCAGACGGGTGGCGTACGAACGGTCGGCGTGGCGCACCCGTTTCCAGCTACGACGGCACATTCGGTTTGTGCCGGCGCGTGTTGGCGTGTGCGCTTGATCCATGGGTCGACCGCTTCGAATCCAATTTGAGGGCGCCTGCTACCACGTGGCGAACCGCGGGATAGAAGGACACACGGTGTTCGGCAATGCGGCGGCCGCGGGGGTGTTTGTGCAAAGTCTGCACGAGACCTGCCTGGAAGCGGGATGGCGTTTGCATGCGTTTGCCTTGCTGCCGAATGAGTTTCACGTCGCCCTCACGACCCCGCGCGGGAATCTCGTCGAGGGCATGCATCGTTTGCAGGCGGTGTGTGCAATGCGGCTGGCGGACCACGGCGGTCGTGCGGGGCCGATGTTTGCCGGCCGCTACCGGTCGCGATTGCTCGAACGGGGGGCGGAGCTGGCCCGTTGGGTGGCGGAAGTCCATCTCGCTCCCGTACGGGCAGGGATCATCGAACTGGGGCAACTCCATGCGTTTCGTTGGAGCAGTTACCGCCTCCTCCTGCGCAGGGACCGCCCGGTCTTTCTCGATGCGAAGGCGTGGTTGCCGGCGTGGCCGGAGCTCAGGGATTCGCCGGACGGCTGGCGCCAGTATCGGGATCGTCTCGTGCGTCTGCTCGCGACGGACGATGGCGTCCGCCTGCGCCTTGCGGGGCCGGTAGGAGGGCGGCGGGGGCCGGCGCGTCCGCGCCTTCGTGAAGGCAGCGCGGCGGCGCGGGCGGCCTCTGTGACGGTGAGTGGCCGCGAATTGATTGAGCTGCGTGAGCCGCGATGGATCGAGACCTTGGACCGATTGCTGTCGGAGCAGGGGCGGACGACGGCCGAGGCTCTCCGCGCGCCCAAGGGCGCCCCGTGGAAGGTGGCGCTGGCCGCCGCGATGCGACGGGAAACCACCGTGACGCACGGCTGGCTCGCGCGGGCCCTCGGCATGGGAACGGGCAACATGGTCAGCGTCTACCTTGCTCGGTGGCGTCGGCGTGGGGTCAAGCAGACCCCGGATTTGAACTCACTGTAGCGATGGTGCGCCGAGGGGTATGCTTGGTTGATGCGGGGTTGCTCCAGCCGGGCGCCACGACGGTTGAAAGATGGGTTCGGGCACTATGAAGCTGAATATCGGCGCTTTGGGTGAACTTTTACCGGGCACAGGGGTCTAAATGCATATCCCGGTCATGGATGCGGCACTTCCCCCGCTCCGGATTGGGAGGTCCTGTTCACAACAACCCGTTTGCTCAACCTACTCGCATATGAAAAACCGTACTGCCACCCACGAATCGACCGACGCGGTCATTGAGAATCTCCGTACCCTCATCTCTGAAGCCGAAAAGATCCTCAGCGAAGGAGCCGCCGAGACAGGCGGAGCCGCGCTCGCCGACCTGCGTTCCCGGCTTGAAGACGCGCGTGTGCGTGCCGAGACCCTGTACCACGATGCCCGCGACAAGGTCGTCTCCGGCGCCAAGCATGCGGACGAGACCATCCGGTCGCATCCCTACGAGTCGCTTGCCATCGCTTTGGGGGTGGGTGTCCTGTTGGGGGCGTTGATCCGCCGCCACTAAGGCGGGCCCGCCCCGCCCTCTCCATGGAAAACCGGACTCCAGTTTCCTCCGGTCTGCTCAACGCGCTCCGAAAATTCGGCGGCTCGCTGATTGGCACCGTTCATGACCGGATCGAACTCTTCTCGGTAGAAGTCCAAGAGGAGAAATACCGGCTCATCCGCCTCTTCGTGGCGATCAGCGCCGCTATTTTCGCCGGCATCATGGCCATGACGTTCGCGAGCATCACCGTGGTGTACCTCTTTTGGGAGAGCGCGCGCATTGCGGTGCTCGTCGGGCTGACGGTGGCCTATACGGGAGCGTTGGCGTGGATCTTGATCGCTTTGCGTCGCAACCTTGCCACACAACCCAAACCGTTCGCAGGAACGCTTCAAGAATTGAAGGAGGATAGCGAATGTTTCCGGACGGAACCCTGAACGAAGCCACGGTGTGCAAGATCGCCTTGCGCGCCCGCATTGCGCGCCGCCGGCGCGAGAGCGTGGAGGCGTTGACCGAGCTGTCGCGGCCGATGGAGTTGGTCGATCAGGGTCTGCAACGCTGGCGGCAGATTTCGCCGTGGTTGAAAATGACATCCTTGCCCTTGGGGTTGCTGGTGGGAGGGACGATGGTCTCCCGGCGCCGCACCTTGGGCCGGGTGGTGCGATGGCTGCCCGTTGCCGCCAAGCTTGTCCGTACGGGTTTTGCCCTTTATCGTTCTCCGCGTCGTTCGGCACCTGTCCCTCAACCCCGTTCATCCCCATGATTAAAATTATCGGTCTCGTACTTATTGTCGTCGGTGGCATTCTTGTTTACCAAGGCCTCACTCGCAAAGACTCGCTGTTCGGCCAGGCCGCAGAGGTGGGAACCGACGTTGCCAACAAGGTGGATGGCGGTGCCCGCGTGCCCAAGCACATGGTCAGCATCGTTGGCGGAGGCGTTCTGATTCTCGTTGGCGCAGGCATCGCTCTGCGGCGCAGCGCCTGACGCCGCAGAGCGCGCAGAATTCTCAATTAGGGGGAAACCGGACGCTCGCCGAGGCGTTTAAGGAAGCGTGGCTTCCACGCTGTCATCGTTCCTGTCGTTTCGCTCCTGCCGAATTTCAGGCCGGGTCCGCCCGTGCGCGTTCAGAAGCGCAGGCGGGCCGGGCCGAGCCCGCGGGGCTTTTCCCTCGCGCCCCCGGTCATGATATGCGATCTCTCCGTCGTTGTCCCCCTTGGTGAACCGCGCGTCCGAGACTCACGGTGTCAGCGGCGCGAGCAGCCCGCCGCCAGCGGAGCCATTGACCTCCGCCGAGGCGCATGCGGAAGTGTTGCGCGCGCAGAAGGGGGACCGGGCCGCCCTCGATGCGGTGGTGCGACGTTATCACGAGGATGTTGCCCGCGTACTCTGGCGGTTTGCGCGACAGCGCACGGATCTGGACGACCTTGTGCAGGAAACGTTCCTTCGCGCGCTGCGCGGCCTCAAGCAATGGCGAACGGATCGGCCGTTCATCCACTGGCTGCGTCGCATCGCGGCGAATACGGGCCGCGACTACTACCGGCGTCACGCCGTGCGCCGTCGCTGGCAGGTCGACCTGCCGGCCGGGGAAGACGGCGAGCCACCGCCGTTGCCCGAAGCGATCGATCCGCAACCCGATCCCGCGGCGAGGGCCGCCACCGATGAAGTGAAGACACTCTTAAGCCAGCTTTCTCCGGACGACGCCTCCGTGCTCACGCTTCACTATCTGGAAGGGTGGGGCTTGCAGGACATTGCTGCCGCGTATGGCTGGACCCATACAGCGACGAAACTCCGCGCCTGGCGCGCCCGTGCGCGATTGCGGGCCCTTTACGAACCTCGCTCCCCCGTTTCATGAACTCCCTTCCTCCCTCTTGGAATGACAAGGTGCGCCTGGCCCGCGCCGAACCCATTCCGCCGGTCAATCTGACCGCACTCCTTCGCGCCCTGCGGGACGTCGCACCGGTGACCGTCAACTGGCGCCTCGAGTTCGAGCGCTTGTTCGCGAGCCGAATGGCAATGTCGGCCTGCGCGGCGGCCAGCGTGATGTTGCTTGGCGTGGCCGGCTGGCAGGCGTGGACCTTTTGGCAGGACGTGTTGCCGTGGGCGCAATTGATTGCCGTCGAGACCGCGCTCGGTGGAGGTGCGTCGTGAGCGCCTTTCGTTGGCAGGCGTGGCTGGCGGCATTGGCGATCTTTGTGTTCGGGGTGGCGGTGGGAACGGCCGGAACGGCCCTGCTGGGTCTGCGCTCGGTCAAGCGCACCCTCGCGTCGCCGTCGCCTGCGCTTTCGCCTCCGCAAGCGGTCGAACGCGCCACCGCGCGCGTGGCGCAGCAGTTATCGCGCGAGCTTGAGCTCGACGAGGAAACCGAGGCCAAGGTTCGCGCCGAACTCCGGAAGGCGGCGGCGAACATCCGCCGTCTGCGCGTTGAGAATCACCGCGAACTCCAGGCGGAGGTGCGGGCCACGGCCAGCCGGATCGCGGCCCAGCTGCCGCCAGCCGAACGGGCGCGCATGGAGGCGCGTATCGTCCAACACCTGCGTCGCGTGGGCCTTGAATCGGGCCCGGCGCCGTCAGCGCCCCCGCGGAAGCCCGGGTCTTGATCAGCCTTTCAGCGCCTGATCGATCAACGCTCGCCGGCCTCGGGCTCAGGGAAGCCTTCGCGGAGCGAGACGTATTGGGAGGTCGCTTACGCGGCGGTTTCCACGCCGGCCATGAGTTGCATCAGCGCGGCCTCGCTGAAGCTGGCCCGAGGAAGTTCGCCCGCCAGGCGACCCTCGCGCATCACGAGGATGCGGTTGCAAAGACCGATCAATTCCGGGAGTTCCGACGAGACGACGAGCAGGGCCTTTCCTTCGCAGGCGAGTTCGTCGAGCAACTGGTAAATCTCGGCCTTCGCGCCGACATCGACGCCGCGCGTGGGCTCGTCGATGAGCAGCACGTCGCAATCGCGCGCCAGCCACTTCGCGAGCGCGATCTTTTGTTGGTTGCCTCCGCTGAGTCCGGCCGTGACCGCCTCGGGCGAGGGCGTCTTCACGCGCAGGCGCGACAAGTATCGGCCGGTCAGCGCGCGTTCGGCTGCGCGGCGCACCCAGCCGAGGCGGGTCAATGCCGGCAGCGTGGCGAGGGCGATGTTCTCCCGACAGTTCAGGCCGAGAACCAGACCTTGGCGTTTGCGATCCTCCGGCACGAGGCCGAGTCCGGCGGCCAAGGCTCGCTCCACGGAATGGAGCGCCAGCGGGCGACCACCGACAGAGACTTCACCCTGCGACTCTCCGTCGAGTCCAAAGATCGCCTGCACCACTTCGCTGCGACCCGCGCCGACCAGGCCGGCGAGGCCGACGATCTCGCCGGCGCGTACCGAGAGTGAAATGTTGGAGAACTTTCCCGGCGAGGTGAGAGCGCGAACCGCGAGCTTTTCCGGGCCGGGTTCACGGGCAAGGAAGGCGGGGGTGCGGGCGATAAGTTCGCGACCGATCATTTGGGTGACGACGCGCTGCGGTGTGGTCGAGGCGATGGACTCCGTGGTGACGTGTTTGCCGTCCCGCAGCACCGTGACGGTGTCACACAGGGCAAAGAGTTCCTCGAGGCGGTGAGACACGTAGATCATCGTGAGTCCGCGTGCCTTCAATTCGCGCACCAAGCGGAAAAGCTCGCGCGCCTCGCCCGCCGAGAGCGAGCTGGACGGCTCGTCCATCACAATGATTCGCGCACCGGTGCCGACGGCGGCGGCGATTTGCACGAGTTGCTCCCGTCCGGTCGACAGCGTGCCAATGATGGCGTCGGGATCGATGTCCGCGCCGATGGTCGCGAGCATGGCGTGGGCCCGATGGCGCAGTTCGTTGCGATCGACCCAGCCGCCGCGACCGCGCGGCAGGTCGCCCAGGCAGAGATTTTCCGCGACTGAGAGGTTCGGGCAGAATGCGAGCTCCTGATGGACCATCGCGATGCCCAGGGCGCGGGCGGCGAGGGGAGAGGTGGGACGTATCGGGTGTCCTTCGAGTCGGAGCTCGCCGGCGTCGGCGTGGTGGATGCCGGCGAGGATCTTGCCCAGCGTGCTCTTGCCCGCTCCGTTCTCGCCGATCAATGCGTGGCAGGTCCCGCGCTCCACCGCAAAGCTCACCGCGTCGAGTGCGCGCACGCCCGGGAAGGACTTGGTGATGCAATGGAACTCCAGATACGGCACGGGCGAACAGACTAAGTTGAAGTGAAAGCGTCGGTCTCTCGCACCGTGGAGTTCTTCAAATTAAGATTTCCAGTTTCTCTTGGGGCGACCCGAAGCGGCCTCAGCGAGGCAACCATTTTTCCCAGTTCTTCGCGAACTCGTCGACGTTGGCTTTGGTGACGGGGATGAGCGCGCTGACGTCTTTCACGGCGGGCGGGTCCTTCTTGAGGACAATCTTGTTCACGAGGTGCTCGACGCTGCGGTAGCCCCATTCGTAGCACTGTTGAGCGAGGAGGACGGGAACGTGACCGCTGCGGATGTAGTTGAGCTGGGCGGGGAGGGCGTCGACGGCGACGCACTGCACGGTTCCGGGAGCCCACTTCAGTGCGTTTTCGGTGAAAAGCGCCCAGCCACCGATCATGGCCCAGCCGGTGATGTCCGGGTTGGCCTGCATGACCTGTTCGACACGTGCGGCGGCGTCCTGCGGGGTCTCGCGATGGTAATAGACGTCGCGGATCTTGATGCCGGGATGTTTGGCGGCGGCTTCGCGGGCGCCACGGACGCGAGCTTGGAGATTTGGGGCATTCTGGTTGCCGGCGAGGATGGCGACGATGCCTTGTCTGCCCATGACCTTGACCAGTTCTTCCATGGTCTGCCGTCCGCATTCGAGGTCGTCGACGCCGTAGGTGACGAAGCGTTTGCTCGCGGGAGCATCGGAATCGAAGGTGGCGACGGGGACGCCGTTGTTGACGGCGGCGTTGATGGCGTCGGTGAGCTTGTTGGCGTCGGAGCAGCTGACGGCGATGCCTTCGGCGCCGGCGAGGACAAGCTGCTCGATGGCTTCGGCCTGCTTTTGGGCGTCTTCGTCATTCGGCGTGCGCCAGTCGATGCGGATTCGGACGTTGTGTTTCGCTCCGAGTTCTTTGGCCGCGTCCTCGGCGCCGACGCGGGCGGCTTGGAAGACCGGATTACCTTGGGACTTGGCGATGAGACCGATTGTGAGGGTGCGTTGCGCCAGAGCTGGCGCCGCGGAAGCGAGGGCGAGCAAGGCACCCGCGAGCAGGGGCAGGAGTTTGGATTTCATGGGAGGAAGATCTGTGGTGGAGGGAAATGAAAGAGGGAAGCCAGGGAAGGGTGAAGGGAAATGGGTCAGGCGCCTCGGCCCCGGCTTGCCCCGGAAGCGCCGGCCAGTCTGCGACGGGCGAGCCAAGTGTTGACGTTATCCAGGACGACGGCGGCGATCACGACACTGCCGATGATGATCTGGCTGTAATTTTGGTCGATGCCCAGAATGACGATGCCGCTGTTGATCATTTGAATGATCAGGGCGCCCAGCACGACTCCCAAGGCGGAGCCCCGCCCGCCGGTGAGGCTCGCGCCGCCCACGACGGCGGCGGCGATGACGTTCAATTCGTAACCTTGACCATCGCCCGAGGTGGCGGCGCCATAGTAGCCGAGTGAGAGCAGGGCGGCGATGCCGGCGCAGAGCCCGGCGATGAGATAAACCGCCATCTTCACGCGACCGACGCGGATCCCGCTGAACCGGGCGGCGAGCTCGTTGCCGCCAACGGCGTAGACGCGACGCCCGGCGGCGAGGCGGGACAGGTAGATCCAGCCCGCAAATGTGACGAGGATCATTACGAGCAAGGGCACGACGCTTAAACCTGCCGCGGGTTCGAAGCGCACGAATTCCCGCAACGCCGCCGGAAAGCCGCCCACCGACTGGCCCTTGGTGACGACGAAGGCGATGCCCCGAAAAATCGCCATCGCGCCCAGCGTGATGATGAACGGATGAACCCGTAGCGCGACGATGAGTGACCCGTTGAAGAGCCCGCACAGGCTGGCGGAGCCGAGACAGACCAGCATGCCCAAGCCGACACCCATCCAGGCCGGGGTGTCGGCGGCGGCACCTCCCGGGCCGAAGTGATTCAAGGTCAGGGCCCCGAGGACGGAGGCGAGGGCGTAGGTGGAGCCGACGGACAGATCGATGCCGCCGGAGATGATGACCAGCGCCATCCCCACGGCCATGATGGCAATGAAACTGGTGTCCTTTGCGAGTTGGGCGAGGTTCTGCGCGTTGAAAAACTTGTTTTTCTCCACGAACTGCGGGACCCGTTCCCCCTCTTCATTGACGATAAAGACCCTTTGCCGCGTGCCATCGGGATGGGTCTCGAAGACCGGGAGCCGCACCGAGCCGCTGAAGAACGTCAGCAAAGCTCCGAGGGCGAGGACGACCAGCAGAAGGCCACTTTCCTGAAAGCGAAACAACGTGCGGAAAAAATCGCGCATGGGGGAGCGGGTCAGGGTGAGGCGGCGACTCGCCGAGACAAGGCCGGAGTGCGCGGGCAGCGGCGGCGCTTTTAACCGCCTTGGGAGGTCTTGCCGCCGGTGTAGCCGCCCATGTCCCGATGGGCGCGGTTTGGCGCGCGCAGACGCTGATGCCCGGCGCGTATGGGGACATCCGTGGCTACATGAAGGTTAACGTGCTCGTCGGTCGGCTCTCGGAAAATCGGCCGACTCTGCGCTCTCTGCGAACTCATGTAGTAATTCGGGGTATGGGTGATCGATTCCTCCGGGCCCCTTCGTCATCAAGCATTTGGCCTTGCTCACGAATCGGCGCTGGGCGACGCGACTCCGGCTCTGCCGGCTTAGAGCCTCAAGAAACCGCGCACCAGATCGTAGAGCTGCGGCGACTCGAGCAGAAAGGAATCGTGCCCGAGATCGGTGGCCAGTTCGGCATAACTGGCGCGTTTGCCCGCTCGCAGCAACGCCTCGGCAATGGCACGGTTTTGCTCCGGAGGGAAAAGCCAGTCGCTGGTGAACCCCACCACAAGCGTCTCGGCCTCGACGGGCGCGAACGCTTTCTCCAGCGACCCGGCACCCGCTGCGAGGTCGAAGTGATCGATGGCCCGGGTGATGTAGAGATAGGTGTTCGCGTCGAAGCGGTTGATGAAGCTCTGCCCTTGGTAGCGCAGGTAGCTTTCCACTTCGAACTGCACGTCGAAGGCGGTGGACGGAACGGCTTCGTCGGGCGTGGGCGAGCCGGCGGCGACGGGCGCAGCGATGCGGTCCTTCACTTGCTTGCGGCCGAACTTCCGGTCCATCGACGCATCCGAGAGGTACGTGATATGTGCCATCATCCGGGCGATCGCCAATCCCACCCGCGGACCGCCTCCTTTGGGGTAGTCGCCGCGATTCCATTCGGGATCCTGCATGATGGCCTGGCGGCCGACTTCGTTGAAAGCGATGGCCTGGGCGCTCTCGCGGGCGGTCGTGGCCATGGCGAGCATGCGTTTCACGAATCCCGGGTACTCAATGCCAAACTGCAGCACCTGCATGCCGCCCATCGAGCCGCCGATCACGGCGTACAGACTCTTGACGCCCAGATCGTCGAGCCAGCGTTTCTGGGCTCGCACCATGTCGCGGACGGTGACGAAGGGAAACGCAAGTCCGTAGGGCCGGCCGGTGCCAAGGTGGGTCGACGAGGGGCCGCTCGATCCCTGGCAGCCGCCGAGCACGTTGGCGCAGAGAACGAAGAAGCGGTTCGTGTCCACGGCCTTGCCGGGGCCGATCAGGTTGTTCCACCAACCCGGTTTGCGGTCGTTGAGGGAATGGATCCCGGCGCAGTGGTGATCACCGCTGAGCGCGTGACAGATCAGGACGGCGTTGTCGCGCGACGCATTGAGCCGTCCGTACGTTTCGAAACGTTGCGTGAAACCCGGAATCTGCAGGCCGTTGTCGAAGGAAAAAGGCTCGGTGGTGATGAAGTCGCGCGGTTCCACCAACCCGACTTCGCCGGGTTCGGGCCGGTTCGAGAGGGTCAGATCATCGTCCGCGTCGTTCATGCAGGGGCCTGTGAGGCAGCACACGGAGGGCGCACGAGAAAGCAAGAGCGCAGGCGGAAACGTTCCTTGACACTCGTCGGGGCGTCCGGCACTTCGGTTACCTCTTAACCACTTAAAGTCATGCGTCCCACCTTCCGCCCACACCGCAAAAAACGCGCCCGCAAGATCGGATTCCGCGCTCGTATGGCCACCAAGGGTGGCCGCAAGGTCCTCAAGAGCCGCCGGCTCAAGGGCCGCAAGCGGCTGACGGTCGTCTGAGCGACGTTTCGGCTCACGGGGTCGTAACCGCCGCTCTGCCATGCAGTTTAGCGCCGAGCAACGTCTGCGGCGCCAGCCGGATTTCCGGTTCGTCCGCGAACGAGGGCGCCGCCATGACTGCGGCGCCTTCACACTTTGGGTCGTGCGACGTGAGGCATCAGAGAAGCCCGAAACCCACGCCGGAGCCCGGGTGGGCGTGGTGGCTTCCAGGGTCGCGGTCGGCAACGCGGTCCATCGCAATCGTGCAAAACGCCGGATGCGCGAGCTGTTCCGGCGTCATCAGGGGTTGATCCCGCCGGGTTACGATCTGCTCATCGTTGCCCGGTCCGCGCTCAATCGGCTTGAATATGCCGAAATCGAGCGGAGATTCGTCGACGCCTGTCGCAAGGTTTTTCCTCCCGCTCCCGTCAATGTCTGAACCTCCCCTTTCGCTCCTCTCGCATCTCGCGCGGCTTCCGTCGCGTGTGCTGCTGGCATCGATCTGGGTGTATCAGCGGACCCTCTCGCCCACACTGCCCGCAGTGTTCGGACCGGCCTGCGGATGCCGTTTTCATCCCACCTGCTCTCACTACGCGGCCGAGGCGGTGCGTACCCACGGTGCGGCACGGGGAGCCTGGCTGGCGGCGTTCCGTTTGCTGAAATGCACGCCGCTGCATCGGGGCGGATTCGATCCCGTGCCGGTCCGGACGGTTCGATCGGTGCGACCGGGCCCCGATTGCGTGCGCGTGCCGGCCGCGTCTCAATTTTCCACACCTCTCTAATGGACAAAAAGAACACGACCATCGGCGTCCTTCTGCTCATCGCGGCGTTCGCGAGCCTGTACTTCGGCGCGCGTTTCGCCCCGCCGCCCCCGCCCGCGCCGGAGTTCGCTCCGCAGGCCGCGCCTCTGCCGGGCAGCCCAAATCAGGCGCCGTCGCCTGGACAGTTGGGCGCGCCGATGACGTCGCCGTCGGACGCCACGTTCGCCGCTGTCGTGAGCGACAACGCCGAGGCGACCGTCACCACACTGGTCAACGACGTGATGGAGGTGCGCTTCACCGATTTCGGCGGCGCCATCCGTGAAGTCGCGTTTCGTGACTACGCCGCCCAGCAGGGCAGCTCTGAACCCTACGTGTTCAATGAGGTCCGTGCCGACCCTATCCTTGCCTTCACCGAATTGGAGGGTCTTGACAAGGGGGCGCGCTACACGCTGGTAAGCCGCACGGCGACGGAGGTGGTGTACCGTACCATTTTCGAGAACCGGATCGAGGTGACACGCCGCTACGTCCTTCGCGCATCGGGCGATCCGTCCGGCGATCCCTATCGCGTGTTTCACGAGACGGTTCTGCGCAACATCACCGACGCTAGCACCGGGCTGGCGCGCGCGAGCTTCAGCCTCGGTACCACGGCGCTCGTGAGCACGAACGATTACGGACAGTTCCTCAACGTTGCCGTGTACGATGGCGAGGACGCGCACTTCACCGACCGCGGCGAACTCGAGGGCGGTGGATTTTTGAGCTGGTTTGGCCTCAAGGACGGCTCGCCTAAATCTTATATCGACCGTCCTGGGGTCGTGCAGTGGGCGGCGATCAAGAACCAGTTCTTCGCCAGCATCTACACCCCAAATCAGAATGGCTCCGGGGTCGTCACCCGCCGCGTCGAACTGCCCGCGCTCCAAGGCAGCGGTCGTCCCAACATCGGCCTGACCAGCGCGGTGCGATTCGAGCTGCCCAACCTCGCGCCTGGCGCGAGCACGAGCCTTGAGGGGGAGCTCTACGTCGGCCCGAAGGAGTACCGCCGCCTCGCGAAGTTGGGGAACGACGAAGACCGTGTCATGCAGTACGACCGGTTCTTCTTCAACCGCATCTTCTTCTCCGGCTACATCGCGCCGTTCATGAATACGCTCATGAACTGGACCTTCGATTGGACGGGCAACTGGGGCGTGGCGATCGTGCTCATGACGCTGATTCTGAAGATCGTCACGCTGCCTTTCACGCTGGCGGCGTCCCGTTCGGCGAAGCGCATGCAGAAACTTCAGCCGCTCATGAAGGAGGTGCGCGAGAAGTACAAAGATAACCCGCAGAAGCTCAACCAGGCGACGATCGAGATCTTCAAGGAGCATAAAGTGAACCCGATGGGTGGCTGTCTGCCGATCCTCATCACCATCCCGCTGTTCGTCGGCTTCTTCACCATGCTCCAAGGCACTGCGGAGCTGCGGTACCAAAGCTTTCTCTGGTCGGCCGACCTTTCGGCTCCCGATACGGTTCTGAGGATCATGGGGCTTCCCTTGAACATCATGCCCCTGCTGATGGGTGCGACGATGGTGTTCCAGATGCGTCTCACGCCGACGCCGACGACGGATAATGCGCAAGCGATGATCTTCAAGTTCATGCCGGTCGTGTTTACGCTGATCTGCTACAATTTCGCCACCGCCCTTGCCCTGTATTCGACGGTCAACGGCATCTTCACGATCATTCAGCAGGTGCTCGTCAACAAGTTCACGAAGGATGTTCCCCTTGTCACTCCGGTCAAAAAGACCAACGACGGCGTGCCCGTGGGCAATCCGTGGAAGAAACCGACGAAGAACGTCACGCCGAAAAAGAAAGGCTGAGGAATAGGAAAGGCTGAAACGTTCCGATCCCACCGAAGAAGCGGATCCCTCCTGCGCCCTGACGAGTTCTCCCCCAAGTCAACAGCCGTTCACTGTTCACCTTCAGCCTTTCCTCCCTCATGGCCGGTCATAACAAGTGGTCGAAGGTCAAACGCCAGAAGGCGATCACGGATTCCCGCAAGGGGAAGGTGTTCAGCCGGCTGTCGCGGGACATCACCTTGGCGGCGAAGGCGGGCGGCGGGGATCCGGAGGCCAACGCCCGGCTGCGCACGCTCCTGCTCAAGGCGCGTGAAGCAAACATGCCCGTCGACAACGTCGACCGCGCGATCAAGAAGGGCACGGGCGAGTTGCCGGGCGTGAGCTACGAGGACATCGTCTACGAAGGCTATGGCCCGTGTGGGGTGGCCTTCATCGTCAAGGTGACGACCGATAACAAGAACCGCGCCGCCTCGGATGTGCGCAGCCTCTTCACGCGCCATGGCGGCAACCTGGCTGTCTCGGGTGCGGTGGCGTTTCAGTTCCTGCATGCGGGACAGTTTCTCATCGCAAAGGCCGGAGTGGACGAGGATCGGCTGATGGAAGTGGTCCTGGAAGCGGGCGGGGACGACGTCATCACGACCGACGATGGCTACGAGGTGCGTTGCGACGTCCATGCGTTCGACAAGGTGCTGCACGGCTTGGAGGCGGCGGGCATCAAGACGGAAAGCGGAGAGCTCGCGTACATCCCGACGACGACCGTGCCTCTGACGGACATCTCCGTGGCCAAGTCCGTCGTGTCGTTGCACAACGCGCTCGACGAACACGACGACGTGCAGGCGGTTTTCTCGAACGAAGAGATGGATGAGGCGACCAGCACCGAGGCGCACAGCTGAGGCGAAGAGGGATCGGGGGGCGAGAGGGGAAATTGCCTGCGGAGGGAGGGCTTGGTGGAAATCGAAGTGCAGGTTGAGCTCTTGTCGTACTTGCCTCCAGCGCCGCTGGCCCTACCGGTGATGAGGTCATGCGCATTGCGGTCATAGCCGATACCCACGATCGATTCCCGTCCGGGTTTCCGGGAAAGCTGCGGGGAGCGGAGGAGATCTGGCACTTGGGGGATGTGTGTGATCCGAAGACGCTCGTGGAGTTTGAGCAACTGGGGCCCCCCCTGCGTGTGGTGCGGGGGAACAATGACTGGCATGCACCCTGGCCCCTGGTGCTGTCGTTGAAACGGGAGAGCGTCGCCTGCCATCTGGTGCACATCCCGCCGGCGCGCGCACCACGGGGATGCCGGCTGGTGCTGCACGGCCACACTCACGTACCGCAGGACGACGTCGATGTGCACGGCGTGCGGTGGCTCAACCCCGGGTGCGTGTCCTATGCCAATCGCGGGGCGCCGCCAAGTTTCGCGTGGCTGGAGATCGCCGACGGGAAGATTCGTTGGCAGGTGGTGCGGTTGTGATTTCCGCACGGTCGCAACATCGCGCTGGCGCTGCCAAAACGAAGTGGTTCACTCTGCGCTGTTGGTGAATTCTTCGTTTCAACCAGATCTGTTTGGCGAACCCGCGCCCTCTTTAGAGCGGGAGTCGCCTGCGTCGCCCGCTCTGGTCTTCGAGCGCAGTGCGAGGGCGCGTCACTACCGGCTGACCTTGCGCCGCGACGGCACGGCCGTGGCCATCATTCCCCTGCGCGGCAGCGAGCGCGAAGCGCGGGCGTTTGTCGCGCAGCATCAGGAATGGCTCGATCGAGCCCGGGCTCGGCAGGCGCGCCGTCCGAGGGCGGCGGAGATCTGGATGCCGGGTACGCGAGTGCTCTGGCGCGGAGAGCTTGCCGAAATCCGGGTCGCCACCGAAGGCCCGCAGGCGACCGTGTGCCTGGCCGCGGATGGGTTTCGGGTTGCCAGCCTGGAGCGCGACCTGAGACCCACGGTGGAGGCCCATTTTCAACGCATCGCCAAGGTCGAGCTGCCGGCCCGCACTTGGGAGCTGGCGGCGGTCACCGGCGTGGGGGTGTCATCCGTCAGCGTGCGCAACCAGCGCACGCGCTGGGGATCGTGCACGACGGGCGGGGCGATCTCACTCAACTGGCGGCTGGTCCAGACGCCGTATTCGGTTCGGGACTACATAATATACCACGAACTGATGCACTTGCGGGAGATGAACCACTCCGAACGTTTCTGGGCCCGGGTGGCCGAGGTGTGTCCTGACTGGGAGGAGGCCGAGCGCTGGTTGAAGCGCAACGGCTCCCTGCTGGGCCTTTGAGCATCGGCGCCACGTCCTGCGCGATTACTCGTCGTCGGCGTGCGGCTCAATCGCATCGCGGACCATGTTGAGCAGCATGTCCACGGAGAAGGGTTTCGGAAGAAAGCCCGCGAGGCCGCGGCCCGCGAAACGGTCGATGATGGCTTGTTCGTTGAATCCGCTCGTCAGGATGACGCGAAGCTGCGGATTGAGCGCCCGCATCCGCCGCAACGCCTCTTCGCCATCGAGTCGGGGCATGGTGAGGTCCAGCAAAACGACGGAATAGCGCCGGGGATTGAGACGCACGCAGTCGACACCCTCCTGTCCATCGACCGCCTGCTCGACCTCAAAGCCGGCGCGCCCAAGGGCGGAGGAGGCGAGTTCGCGCACCGCGCGTTCGTCGTCGACCACGAGGGCGACGCCGTGTCCGCGCCACGGCGTCTTGGCGCTCGCCGGCGGGGGCGAAGCGGGTCGCAGCGGGTCGCCGGTGGCGGGAAGGACGATCTTGAACGTGGAGCCCTTGCCGCGATCGCTGTAGACTTTGATCGCTCCCTTGTGGCCGTGGACGATCCCCAGCACGGCGGCGAGGCCCAGACCGCGGCCAGTGAACTTGGTGGTGAAAAAGGGTTCGAAGATGCGCGACTTGGTCTCGGCCGTCATGCCTTCGCCTGTATCGCTGACCTCGAGCATGACGTAGGCGCCTGGCTCGAGGCGATCGGAGAACGCCATGCTCTGCAGGTACTCGTGGGTGGCGTGCAGGACGCCCGTTTGCACGTTGATCGTTCCCTGGTGTTCGCCCAACGCCTCGGAGGCGTTGATGACGAGGTTCATGATGATCTGGCGGATCTGGTTGGCGTCGCCTTGGAACGACGGCAGGCCCGGTGCGAGATGGCAGTGGAGTTCGGTCTTCTTATTGATCGAGGCGCGAAGAAGGGGCACTGTTTCCTCGATGAGGCGGCTGACGTCCAGCGGTTCGACGAGGAACCGCCCTTTGCCGGCGTACGCGAGCAATTGTTTGCAGAGTTCGGCGGCGCGAAGCGAAGCCTGCTCGACATAACCCAGGGATTGGTTCGCCTGTTCCTGCGAGGGCTGGAGCTCGAGACGGGCGAGACTGGCATTGCCGAGGATGCCCGTGAGAAGATTGTTGAAGTCGTGGGCGATGCCTCCCGCGAGCACCCCGAGGCTCTCGAATTTCTGAGTCTCCTGCATGCGCCGCTCGAGGGCGAGGCGATCGCGCTCGGCGCGGCGTTGAGCGGAGAGGTCCTGAAAGGTCGCAAGGCAGCCGCGGGCCCGACCCGCCTCATCGCGCAGGGGCACGGCATTGACCAGGAGTTCGATCCGACGTCCGTCTCCATGGACAACCGTTTCGACGAAGTTGAGCAGCGGCACGTTCTCCCTGGCTGCGCGCTGCATGGGAAGCTCGTCGGGCGTAAGGACGCGGCCGTCCTGTTCGACGTGAAAGTGCTGGGGCGCGAGGTTGGGAGGCGCGGAAAGCGAGACGTTGGCGCCGCGGGAAACATCGAGCATCTCGGCGAAGGCCCGGTTGGTGCGGATGGTGCGACATTCCACATCCTCCGCAATGCCGACGCCGACGGGAAGCAGATCGAAGAGTGCCTGAACCTCGTCGACCCGTTGCTGGAGGGACGCATTGAGACGTCGCACCTCCGCCTCGGCCTGCTCGCGAGAGCGAACTTCGCTCAACAGGCGTTCGTTGCTCGAGGTGAGATCGGCAGTGCGTTCACGCACGCGATCCTCGAGGGTGATGTTGAGCTTTTTGAGGTCGGCCTGGCTCGGCAGGGTCAATGCGGCCGGTGCGATGCGAACGAGGACGATCGCTGCCGCAAGTGAGATCAGGGCCGTGATGGCCTTGGCTCCTCCGGTCAACCAGTAGTAGGGCTGCCAGATCGACCAGACTTCGAGCAGATGAGTGGTGCCGCACGCGATGATGAAGGCCCCGAACATCAAAAAGACCCCGCGAAACGGAATGTCCCGACGCTTCCGGACAACGTAGAGCAAAATGATCGGAATCGAATAATAGGCCAGACCGATGAGCGCATCGGCGGCCGCATGGAGGGCAATCAGCCCCGGATCCCACTGGTAGCATAGCCCCTGCGGAAGGAAAAGGGTACCGCTGACAGGACTGAACCAAATGGACATATGCATCGGCTTACTGCGGGGTCATGCTAGGGTCGGCCCTTCGCTCGGCAAACGAACTGCGCCGATTTCGCAGGATTTTTGGAGGTCCGGATGGGCGCGTTGTAGTCGACATGCAACTACGCGTATGCAGTGGGGCCGATCCATCGGGCCGCTCCGGTCTTTAGCGGAAATCGACCAGCTCAACGTCGAAGACCAGAGTGGCTTTCGGCGGAATCTTGCCGCGAATGCCCTTTTCTCCATAGGCCAGCCAATAGGGGATGATCAAGGTGCGTTTTTCGCCCTTCTTCATGGTCAGGAAGGCCTCATCCCAACCGGCAATCACCTTCCCTGCGCCGACTTGAAAATTGAAAGGGCCTTCGGCTTCATCCCTGCTGCTGTCGAACTGGGTGCCGTCGAGAAACCACGCCTCGTAATGAGCGCTGATCCATTGGCCGCGCTGGGGTGTGGCCTCGCCGGCCCCGGCGGCACGGATCAAATAGCGCATCCCGCGCGGCGTTTCCCGCGCCCCCGGATATTTTTGGGCAATCACCATCGCGTCGCGATCCGGCAGCAGGTGAATGCCCAGCGCCTCGCGCATGGCGCTGTTGATGGGAAGACCTGGATCCTTGCGGGCGTAGGCGCCGGACCGGACGACGATCGCCAGCGTGATCAGGGCAATGCCGAAGAGGGCGAGAACGAAGAAGCTGCGCATGGCAACGTGGTGGCGGCGGCCGGTAGGCTTAGAGGAAGGAGCAGATGTATTCGCAGATCCCCGACGTTACCTCGATGGTGAATCCACTGTTTCCAGGGACGTCGAAATGCGTGCCGGTTGCGAAATCGCCCGAGTCAGAGTGCCCGTCGAGGGTGACTTTGCACTGGCCGGCCACGATTTCCATTCGTTCCGGGGCGCCGGTTCCAAAATGGTACGATCCGGGGTAAATGAGACCGAGGGTCTTCTTCGCTCCGTCCGGCATCAGCACGGTGTGGGAAACGACGCGTCCGTCGAAATACACATTGGCCTTCGTCACCACGGTGACTTCGGCGAATTGGGTCGGAAGAGTTGCCATGAGGTCAAGGGGATGCCGGTACGCGCGGAGTCAAGCAAGCTCCCCCTTTCAAATGCGAGTCCGGCCCCTGGCCCGTCAGGGAATGCGAAGGGGAGTGCCCACCACGAGAACGTTTGGATTGGCGATGACCTCGCGGTTTGCCTCGAGGATTTCCATCCAGCGGCTGGAGCTGCCGTAATAGCGGCGGGCGATGGCACTGAGCGAGTCGCCGGACGCGACGGTGTGAACACGGGGGCCTGCGGGTTCCGGGGCAGGCGCGGACGCAGGGGTTGCAGCGAACGTGGGTGCGGATGTGGACACGGCGGGCGCGGGCGTTGCGCCCGGGCGAAGCGGGGCGGACAAGGTGCCGGCCGGGCCGGGGCCGGAAACGGCCATGCGGGTGCGCATGTGTTCGACCTGGGCGGCGAGGCTGGCCGATTGATCCTGGGTCTGGCGGAGCTGCTCGCGAAGGGTCGCAACCTCGCCGCTTGCTCCGGAAGCGGTGCCCCGGGCCTGTTCGAGTTCCTGGCGGGCGGCAGCCAGCTCGGCGGCACGCGCCGCGGCCGTTTCCGACACGGCGGCGAGCGAGCTGCGAAGCGACTCGACCTCGGTGCGGACGGCGGACGCGTTGGCGGCCTGAGGACGGAGGATCTCCGCTTCGCCGCGTGCCTCGGTCAGCGCGGCGCGGGCGGAATCATGCTGGACGTTGACGGCCGCGAGGGCGGCCTGAAGGCGGCCCAGTTCCGCCTCGCGGACCGTGTAGGCGCGAAGGCTGGTCGCGAGGCGGGTTTCTGTATCCGCCAGTTGGCGACGAAGCGACTCGTTGTCGCCCGCCACGGCGGTCGCCGCGGTCGCCGGTTGGGACCGGGCTTCGGCGAGCTGGCGCGAGAGTTCATCCCGCTCGGTGGCGAGCCGGTCGATTTGCGACTGAAGGGCCGAGGTGTCGACGGCCGGTTGCGGGCGGTTGGCCGCCGTTCGCAGCTGCTCGATCTCACGTTGGGCCGCGGCCAACTCGCGTTGGCGCTGGGCAGCCTGGTCTTCTGCAGCTTGAATTCGGCTGGAGAGCCCCGCGACCTGGCGGGTGAGGCGATCGCGTTCGTCTGCGACCGTGCCGGTTTGGCTGCGCAGGCGGGCGTACTCCGCCTCTTGGGTTCGGGCGGCGGAGAGGGCAGACTCGGCCTGCTGCTGCGTCCGGGTGAGGTCCTGCATCGCCTGCTGGACGGAGGCATTCTGCTGCTGAAGCGTGGCGCGCTCGGCGGAAAGTCGCTCGGCGTTGGTGCGGGCGGCCTCGAGGTCGGCCTTGCCGGCCGCCAGGGCCGTCGCCAGTTGGTCGCGTTCGGCGCGCAGGGAGGCAAGCTCGGCACCCGAAGAGGTTGCAGCGGACTGGCGGGCTTGGTCGGCGGCGCGAGCGAATTGATCGCGTTCGGCCTCTAGCCGGCTTGCGGTCGATTGCACTTCGGCGAGGCGGTTCGCCGACTCGGTTGACGCGCGCTGGCTGTCGTTCAACTGGCGCGTAAGGGTATCGATCTGCTGGCGCAGCGAAGAGACGGCGGCGGCCTCGGCGGGCGCGGACTGTCGGGCGGTGGCGAGGGCTTCCCGCGTTTGCAGGAGGTCCCGTTCGAGGTCGGCGCGTTCGGCGGTTTGGCGCGTTGTGGTCTGGGTGGCTTGGGCGAGGCGTTCGCGCAGGTCCGCGAGTTCGCTGGTCTGGTTTTCGATGCGCTGGTTCAGCGGAGCCGCGTTTGTGGCGTGGTCGCGTGCGGAGGCGAGGTCGGTCTCAAGCTGGCTGGCTCGAGCCTGGGCAGCCAGGGCCTGGGCTTGGGCGTCGGCAAGTTCCGTGCGCACGGTGGCGGCCTGATCGGCCGCCTGGCGCGCGGATTGAAGCGCGGCGGTTGCCTCACGCCGGTCGGACTCAACGCGGGCAAGTTGGGCGCGCAGGTCGGCGAGGGCGGCGACGGCGGTCTCCGCGGCACCGGCCTGCTCCCGCAACGGGGTGCGCTCAGTTTCGAGGCGCTCCACGTTGGCCCGTGCATCGGTCAACGCTCGGGTCTGATCTTCAAGCCGCCGCTCGAGCTCGGAGCGCACGTTGGCTGTTTCTGCAGCGGTTGCGCGGGCGGCCGCCAATTCGGTGGTCAGCCGCCCGGCCTCGTCACGTGCGGCGGAGGCCTCCCGCGCGAGGGTCTCGGCGCGCGCGCGTTCCTGCTCCACGGATGCGAGGAGGCTATCGACGTTGCTGGCCGTGGCCCGCGACTGGGGTTGAGCGGCGAGGGCTTGGGCGGTGCGCAGCCGTTCCAGTTCGGATTGAGCCGTGACGGCGGCTTCGCGCCACTGGCCGAGCTGCGCGCGCAAAGGATCGATCTCCGAGACGGAGGCCAAGGCCTTGGCCAACGCTTCGCGGGTCTCCTGTAATTGACGAGCCAGCGATTCTCGCTCGGTTTGCGAACGCATGAGTTCGTCGCGAAGCGGCGCTGACTGGGCGGCGGTTTCATTGGCGAGGGTTTGCTGGCCGGCGAGATCGGCGCGAAGACGGCTGAGTTCGGCTTCCGCCGCCTTCAGCGCGTCGCTGGCGGCGCTCGTTCCGGTGTCAATATTGATCGTGGGGACAGAGGCCGGCTCCGCGTTGGAATCCGGCGCGGAGGCCGGTGCAACCATCGGGGCAGGGCGTACGATCGAGGCGGGACGCGGACGCATGAAGACGTTGGGCCGGCGTTCACCGAGGCGACGTTTACCCTCTGCGAGCTCGGCGGGCGATAGCTGTTCGACAAGCGAAGTGAGCGCGCGACCGGTGGTGCCGTTCTCGGCGGCGATCATGAGCCAGACATAGGCTTCAATGCGGTCGTGCACGGCCTCCCGGGGGTCGGCGTAGATCAGTCCGAGATTGTACTGCGCCACGAAGTTGCCGTCCTCGGCTTTCTGACGGAGAGAGGCGACCTCGTCCGCCGAGGCGGCAGCCACCTGAGTCGAGCCAGGGCCCGAGATAAAGCCGGTGGCGAGGAGGACGGTCAGGAAAGCAAAGCGAAAACGGGAGGCGTTCATGGCAATATTCGGTGGGAGATTTTGGGATGCGTTGTCGGTTTGCAACGTTCGTGATGGCGCCTGACGTGCCAAGATTCTTGAAACTCGGGAAGACTAGGGATGTCTTGATCAGGAGAAAGCCTATACCATGAAGATTATCGCTCTTTGCTTCGGACTCGCCGCTGCTCTTGCTTCTTCCGCCTATGGGCAGCTCTTTCGGCCGGAGACAGTGCGGGGGGCGGTGCTTGGCGGCGTGGCGGGCGCGGTTATTGGCCACAACGATGGTCGTCACGGCTGGGAAGGCGCAGCTTATGGCGCTGCCGCCGGTGCGTTGATTGGAAGCTGGGTGGGCGAATCGCACGAGCGTCATGCTCCTCCGACCCCGCGTCGCGTGTACGGGCCTGCCGCTTACCGTGCGCCGTTCTACCATTACTCCCATCGTCAACCGGGGATTGCAGGGAGGTCAGTCTGGCATCCAGGCTCGGTGTATCGGGAACGTCCCTACGGAGCGGGTTGGCGCCGGCCTGGCGCTGTCCGCACGGGCGTGCTGCTGGGCGGCCTCGCCGGGGCCATCATCGGTCACAATCAGGACCGGCGTGGCTGGGAAGGTGCGGCCTATGGGGCCGGAGCGGGTTGGCTGCTGGGGTCGATCGTTGAGCAGTCCCGGCAGCGTGCGGACTCGATGCGCACCAACGAGACCGAATCCATACCCCAAGTGTATCGGTCCCCCGAGGTGGCTCCGACCACGGTGATCCACCATCATTATTACGGCAACGCCCAGCCCGGTGCGATGGCTCCTGCCAACGGCCTTTTCGGCCGCTGACGCTCAACGTGTACGCCGACGTTTGGCACTACTTTCCATGATGACTCTCGCTCAACTCCGCCCTGCACTCCTCGCGGCTGCCCTTGGGGCAACAGCCCTTTTGTCCGGCTGCACCAGTCAAGGGGTGCGGAACCCGTCCGGGGTTCCGGTCACTGAAATGGGCGCCGACGAGCGCGGCTTCGTTGCTGGAACCGGGGTGGAGTCGCAGGATCTGGTCGCCGTGACGGACCGCATGGCGCGCAGCATCCTGAGCATTCCGGCGATCGCGCAGGCGGCCCAGCCTCCGGTCGTAGCGATTGACCCGGTGGCAAACGAGACCCGCTTTCCGGTCAACAAGGACATCTTTCTCACGCGCATCCGCACGCAGCTCAATTCGCGTGCGTCGGGCAAGGTGAGTTTTCTCGCGCGCGAAAGCATGCGTACGCTCGAGCGCGAACGGCAGCTCAAGCAGGACGGACTTGTCACGGCCTCGGCTGATCCCAATCGGGTCGAATTTCTGGGTGCGGATTATTTTCTTACCGGAAAGCTTCAGGGCATTTCCACCCGCACGAGCCAGGGTGTGAGCGATTACATCCTCTACAGTTTCCAACTCATCGACGCCCGCACGAGCCTGATTGTCTGGGAGGATATGGCCGAGATAAAGAAGCAGGGTCTGGAAGACGCCGCCTACCGTTGAAACCATTGCGCGCCCTCCCGGCTCACCTGACTATGAAGAACCCGCTGTTCGTCCTCTCGCTTGCCCTTCCGCTCTTCCTGCTGGGTTGCCAGGCCCCGCCCGGCCCGTTTGCTCCGCAGGAGACCACCAAATACACCCTCGAAAACACGGAGCGCTTTGTGCTGATGGACGCCGCCGCCCAAACGTCGGTGACGTGCACGGGCCTGCAGGAGTTTGTCCGTCCAGCGGATGGACACCTGGAAGTGGTGGCCAATGTAAAGAACCGCGAGGACCGCCGCATTCAGGTGCAGATCAGTTGTGTATTCAAGGATGACCAGGGTTTCTCCACGGGCGACGAGACGCCGTGGCAAACACTGATACTGGGCGAGAATGCCACCGAAGCGGTGCGCTTTGCCTCGATGAACGACCGCGCCCGCAACTACACGATTCGGGTGCGCCAGGCCCGATAGCAGCCCAGTGAATAGGATCGGTTGAGGATTCGTCCCAATGGTTATGAAACTTCCACTCCTCTTGGGGCTTGCCTCCGGCTTCGCCGCCTTGGCGGCTACGCCTTCGGACCGGCATGCAGGCGAGCGGCCACCTGTGTCCGTGGTCGAGATGCCCGCAACGGCTGCTGCGGGTGCGGCGACTGCCAATCAACGTTTATATTCCCTTGGGGCGACCCTCGTTGCTCCGGAGAAGGCCGCTGAGATTGTGGCGCGCTTCGCCGAGGCGTATGACCGGGTCGGCCGTCCCCGGCTGGTGCTGGCCGTTAACCGGGAACTCGTTGACGCGAATGCCGGCTTGCGGTTGGCGGGACGAAAGGAGCGCGTCGAGGAAACGCGTGAGCATTACTCGGGCGATCTCGTTCCGACCGGCGAAGCTCCGTCGGGTCCTGCGCAGACGCAGGTCAATGTCGCCATTGGCGGGCAGGCGGGCGGTTCGGCGAGGCCCCTGGCAAAGGGAGAGGCCGCCACGCGCACCGAGAAGGTTGTGGCGGACAACACCTACACAGAAGTCACGCCGGCGCGGGTTCAGCTGGCCGACCGGCAGACGGTTCGCGACGTGGAGCGGTTGTTTGGCCGGCCGCTGCGCGCGGGCGGGGCGCAGCTGGCCGATCAGCGCATCGTTGCGCAACTCATTGCGGACAAACCGATGGATCATTTTCTATCAGGGGCCAACGAATCCGCCCGCAAGGATCGAGAGGCGCTGGCTTCTGCGGCTGACGCGGTGGTCGAGATACTCATCTCCACCCGCACCCTCGTCGCGACCGGGTTCTCGGGCGATCAAACTTTCCCGGTGCCGGACATCCAGGCGACGATCATCCGGCTCAAGGACGGCGCAATCCTCGCCCAGGCGTCATCGGTTGATGTCCTGGGCAAGGATCGCTACGCCGGACCGGTGGTGCGCGCGTTCGACGTCAATGACATCGCCGAAGCGACGGCGCTGGCCTTGATGGAGGATTTCCTGCTGACGGCGCCGTGAGCCGCGCCGGTCCGCGCCGGGGCTTCTCGGTCAACAGTCATTGTATCCATCTCGATGTGACACGGCCGGCGTTTCCCGCTGGGGTGCGCGTCGTTCGGGCAGCCATGATAGGCCAGATGAAAAGCGTGATCCGAGGAGGGTTGATTTTCGTCGGGCTGGCCTTGGGCGGGTGTTCGACCTGGGATCTGCCCCCGCCACTGGTGCCGACGGGCGACGCCTTGGTCGATGGCAAGGCCTGGCAGGCGGTGGCTCCGGCGAAGGATCGTGTACTTTGGAATTATCGCGTCGGCGCCACGGCGCTGAGGCGAGGCGAGGACGGCGAGGCCCGGGCTCAGTTGGATTCTAGCCTGCGTTTGGGCGAAGGTATTCTGGCGGATGCGGGGGCGGCGGCGGCGGCACGATCTCGGCGCATGTTTCGGGCTGAGTCCGACAAACCTTTCGTGGGCGAACCCTATGAGCGGGTGATGGCGAACTTCTATCGGGGCATTCTTTATTGGAAAGACGGCGAACCGGACAATGCACGGGCGATGTTTCGCAACGGAGCCTTCATTGATAGCGATACGGAGGAGAAGACCTATGCCGGCGACTATGTGTTGCTGGACTATCTTGACGGGCTCATCACGCGTCGGCTCGGCGGCGACGGCGAGGAGGCGCGGGCTCGCGCTCAGGAACGTTCTGCGTTCTCGCTACCGCCCTACGACGCCGACGCCAACGTCATGGTTTTTGTCGAGTACGGACGGGGACCGCGGAAAGTCGCGGAAGGGTCCGATGGCGAGCGCCTCGCTTTTCGCACCGAACCGTCGAGGGTGATGCGTGCGCAGCTGACAGTCGCCGGTCAAACGATCGCGCTCCCGCCCTACGATGACCTGCATTATCAGGCGACGACGCGCGGCGGGCGGGTGATGGATTACATCCTCGGTAACAAAGCCGTGTTCAAACGGGGCACAGACGCCGTCGGCGACGCCGCGCTCGGTGCGGCCGTGGTGGTGGCATCGGAAGGACGAAGTGGTCCGCCCGCCCGTTCGAGGAAAGAGCACGACGAGGAACGCGAAAAGCAGCGCGAGAAGGAACGGGACCGGGAGCAGGCAGCCGTGGCACTAGCGGTCGTGGGTGTGTTCAGCAAGCTGGCGAGCGCCGCCACCCAGTCGGCCGCCGACACCCGCACGTGGGACGATCTTCCGCAGTATCTCAGTTTCGCCTCGATCCGCCTTTCCCCGGGAACGTACGAGGCGATGCTCGAGTTTTTCGATGCGAAAAATAGGCGTCTGGACGCACGGACCCAACGCTTCACGGTTCAGGTGCCGGTTGCCGACTACCGGCTTGGTGCGCAGCCGACAGGCGACTTGGTGGTCTTTCGCAGCGACTTGGTCCGTTGAGCAAACCCGCGCGTCTTCGTCGGGGAATGACGCGTTGAGGATTGCGCTTCTCGCGGGTGCGGTTCAGTTGGGGCGGTCGCGGATCCGGGCCGGACACTTTGGCGTGGGCCGCGCGCCCGCCCTCCTCCTGCGCACTCTCATTTCCCTTCGCATGCTGCCCTTTGCCCTGACCATATTTACCGGAGCATTTTTGCTGTTTCAGGTTCAACCATTGGTCGGCAAGTTCATCCTTCCGTGGTTTGGGGGCAGCCCGGGGGTGTGGACGACCTGCATGTTGTTTTTTCAAACTGTCCTCCTTGCCGGTTATGCGTATGCCCACGTCTCGTCGCGATGGCTGCGTCCACGACAGCAGGCTGCCGTTCATCTGGCGCTGTTGCTCTTGGCGCTGGTGATGCTGCCTATTTCGCCCTCTGAAACCTGGAAGCCAGTCGACGCGAGCGATCCTACGATTCGCATCCTCCTGCTGCTGACCGCCACGTTGGGGCTTCCCTATTTCGTGCTCTCTTCGACCGGGCCGTTGATGCAACGTTGGTTCAGTCTGGCCTGTCCTGACCGGTCACCCTACCGGCTCTACGCGTTGTCGAACATCGGTTCGCTGCTCGCGTTGGTCAGCTATCCTTTCGTATTCGAGCCGGCCTTGTCGCGGCACCAGCAGTCGACCTTCTGGGCAGTGGGCCTGGTGGGCTTTGTGGTGGTGTGCGCCGTGTGTGCATTTCGAGTGCGGCGGGTCGGAGATCTGGCGGCGCGAGCGGAGGCGGCTTCGGAGTCGTCCGGTGGGGTAGAGGCACGAACCGGATGGTTCGACCGAATGCTTTGGCTTGGGCTCCCTGCAATCGCATCGGTGCTGCTGCTCGCGACGACCAACAAGCTCTGTCAGGATGTGGCCGTCATTCCATTCCTCTGGGTCCTGCCGCTGGCGCTGTACCTGTTGAGCTTCATCCTCTGTTTCGACCACGCGCGGTGGTATCGACGGGACGTGTTTGGCGGTCTCTTCACGCTCGGCGCAGCGATGGTGGCCTACTTGTTATACGCAGAGCATTCTGCACCCCTGCCGCTTCAGGTGTCGGGCTACGCGGGCACCCTCTTCTTCGCGTGCATGATCTGTCATGGAGAGGTGTATCGTCTCAAACCTGCACCGCGTCGTCTGACCGGTTATTACCTGATGATCGCCGCGGGCGGGGCGCTGGGCGGCTTTCTGGTGGCGGTGGTGGCGCCCCTGGTGTTCAGCCGTTATGTGGAGCTGCAGATCGGTCTCTGTGTGCTCGCTTATGTGTTCGGCATCGTCGCCCTCCGCGATGAAAGCAAGGCGGCGGCTTGGGGTGTTGCGGCCGGACTGGTTGCGGCGGGATTGATCGTACCGATTCTGGATGCGCAGGTTTGGAAGTTGGGGTTCGATCAAGTGTGGACAAAGTTTTCGGGGTTCTTTGGTGACCATTGGAAGGAAGTGACGTTGGTGGCGACCCTGCTGCTGCTTTGCTTTGGTGACGTTCGCCGAGGATTCCAACGGGGATGGCAGCCGCGGATGGGAGGGTTTATTATGTTTCTCACCTTGGGACTTGGAATGCTGTTTGTTCTCCAACTCCACCAGACCAGTCGCCAGGTGGTGAGCGCTCATCGCAATTTCTACGGGATGTTAAAGGTCGTTCAGTACAACCCGACTGACCCTCACATTCATTATTTCTCGCTGGTGCACGGCGGCATCACCCACGGCCTTCAATTTACAGATCCGATCATGTCCACGTTTCCCACCACCTACTACGGCGAAACCAGCGGCGTGGGTCGCGCGCTGAAGCAGCTCTGGCGGCCGGAAGGGCGCCGAATCGGTCTCGTCGGACTCGGCACCGGCTCGCTTGCGGCGTACGGAGAGGACGATGACTACATGCGGATCTATGAGATCAATCCGGAGGTCGAAAGACTCGCGCGAAGCCGGTTCACCTACCTTGACGTGACGTCCGCGACCGTGGAGGTGGTGATGGGCGATGCCCGGATGTCGATGGAGCACGAATTGCAGGCGGGGGAGCCGCAGCGTTTCGACTTGCTCGCGCTGGATGCCTTCAGCAGCGATGCAATTCCAGTCCATCTGCTCACGGCCGAGGCGTTCGGCGTCTACCTCGAACACCTGAAGCCGGACGGTGTCATCGCCGTTCACGTCTCCAATCGGTACTTGAATTTGGAGCCGGTGGTAAGAGACCTGGCCGAGCACCACGGAATGCGCGCGGTCCTCATTACCGACGATGCGGAGGAGGAGTGGTGGAATTATCGCACATCGTGGATGTTGGTGACGCGTAACGAGGAGTTTCTCGAGTTGGAGGAGATCGGAGCGGTCGTGAGTGCACCTGAAACCGACGAGAAACGTCGGCGCTTGTGGACGGATGATTATGCCAGTCTGTTTGACGTGCTCAAGTAGCGTTGCACGGTCGTTCTCTTATTTGTCATGCACTTCTTTGCCACCACGATCGGCCGTCTGCGTCTCATTGGCATCTTCGAAGGTGTTTCTTTTCTCCTCCTTCTCGGTGTGGCGATGCCGCTGAAATACATCGCCGGCCATCCCGAGGCGGTGCGTGTGGTCGGCATGGCCCATGGCATTCTTTTCCTCCTTTATCTCGGGGCGACGGCTCAGGCGGCTTTGGATCATCGGTGGACGTGGAAGCATACCCTTGTGATCGCGGCGGCGAGCTTGATTCCGTTTGGTCCCTTCTATGCGGACACGCGCTGGCTAAAGCCTGATTCCCAAAAGGGAGCGCGTTAAGAACGTCGGGGAATGCTCAGCGAGACCACACTGCCCACCAGCTGTTCTTGACTTTGCGCGGCCGCTGTCAGCCTTGAGCACGTCGTGTATTCTCTGTGCTGAGGCTGACGTCAGGCGTTGTATCCAGCCTCGTTCGGGCGTGCGACCGCATCCAACCCCTTGCATCGTACCATGTCCTCGTCGTCATCGGCCTTTGCGGCCATTCTGCTTGTCGCTCAAGCGTTCACCGGTGTGTCGTTGTTCTTCGCTCCTGTCTTTGCAGCTGAAACTCCGGAAAACGATCCCGTGGTGGAGTTACCACAATTTCTCGTCACGGATACCCGGGAGTTACCCCCGCCCGAATCCTGGCGGTACACGCGGATCCCGGGTTTCGAGATCCTTTCGAATGCGGGCGACCGGGAGGCCCAGCGCCTGATCCGCGACTTCGAATTGTTCAAGCAAGCGCTGTCGGTGGTATGGCCGGTCCCTGAACGCACGCATCGGCCTACTTTGCTTATCTTGTGTGGGCGACGCGCAGCGTTTGACGCATTCGCTCTGCGGGACGGAAGGCCGGCGGACGTAGGTTCGGCAAGCCGGTTTCTGCGCAATCCTGAACAGGCGGCCATCGTGCTCGACCTCCAGCTCAAAATCCTGGACGTGCTCCCTGACGATGTCGGAGCCGATCCGACGGGCAGCACTGATTTTAGCCAAGTGGTGGTTGAGCATAACAAGCAGCTCTACCGGGAATATGTCTATCATCTGTTGAGCGGCACTTCGCCGCGCGCGCCTGCGTGGTTTGAGGAAGGCATGGCGCAACTGGTTATGGCGATGAAGTTTGATCGCAACACCATCAGCTTCGGTCGCATTGAGGATCCCAACACCGTTTCAGCCTCAGCGGCGGCGGTGGGGGGCATCAATGCGTCGGGCGAGACGGAGGATCCCGATTTGCCCGCCCTCGGGGGAGCGCCGGCTGAGGATCGGGATTTCAACGTCGCGTTGTTTCGAAAGGCGCTCGTGCCGCTCGACCGCTTTTTTGCCATCTCGCATGGTGCACCCGAGACTAGAAATCCCCTCGGCAACAATCGCTGGGCGAAGCAGTCCTACGCCTTCGTGCACATGTGTCTGTACGGCCGCGGCGGGCGTTATCAAAAACCCTTCGCAACGTTCCTTCAGCGGTTGGGGCGGGGCGAGCAAGCGACAGAGGCTCTCTTCACGGAGTGTTTCAAGATGAACTATAAGCGCATGCAGTTGGAATTGCGCAGTTACATCGACTTTACGGACTACAAGCACCGGGAATTCAGGGCGAAGAAGGGTGAAGGCTTTACGCCTCCGTCGACCGTTCAGTTCCGTGAAGCCACGCAGTCGGAGGTCGGTCGGATTAAGGGCGAGGTATTTGTACTCGCCGATAAGACCGACGAGGCGCGTCTGGCGATGATTGCGCCCTATTCCCGTGGAGAGCGAGACCCCGAACTTCTGGCGTCGCTTGGCTTGTTGGAACGAGGGCTGGGTAATGACGAGCGCGGTCGTCGATTCCTGGAGGCCGCAACGGCTGCATCCATCGAACGGCCCCGTGCCTACCTTGAGCTGGCCCGCCTCCGGTTTGCCGAGATTGCATCGGCGCCCGCAGGGGAGGGCGGAAAGCTTTCTGCGCCGCAGGTCGAAGCGGTGCTATCGCCATTGCGCACTGCGCGGGCGCAACTTCCTCCGATGCCGGCGCTTTACGAACTTGCGGCTGACACGTGGTTGAACGCTGAATCCGCTCCCGACCGCGAGCAGTTGCTCATGCTCTTTGAGGGAGTAAATACCTTCCCGCGCCGCTCCAGCCTGGCCCACAAAACGGCTGTACTCTGCATGCGCCACGGTCATGCCGACGAAGCACGGGCACTGGTGGAATTCGGCCTCGCGAACGCGACAGGTGCAGATGCCAGAAAAGGATTTGAAGCTCTTCGAGCGTCGCTTGGGCCTCAATGACGTTTCAGTCGACCGGCTTGGAGATGTCAAAGTTGTCGCGATGTGAATTAATTGTGAATAACTCTCGCTTGTCACCTGACAGCCAATCAGCGAGTTTCCAGTTCCTCCCGCCAAATGACGTGTAGAGCTTAGCTCCTCGTCATTATCGCCCGGCCCTCGTGGCCGGGCGATTTTGTTTACGGGTTACGCTGCTCCCCGCTATACCTTCTTTTCGCGGTGCTTCGCGAAAAAAGGGGAATGGGGCTTGTAATTCATCCTTGGCCCGAAACACTCCGCGACTCTCTTCTCTGCGGGGTCGTTCCGATCTCGGCAACCTGGTCAGATTTTGGTGCGTGAAGGCCCACGTTCTCGCGTGGAATTCGCGACGTGCGATCTTTTCGCCAGAAAGTTCTTGCCGAGCATTTGGCGGTTCCTCACGTTTCTCCTCTTTTCCCAAATTCTCATCCTTTAATTTCGTATGCCGACCATCAACCAACTCGTGCGCAAGGGCCGTCGCCAGATCAAGGCGAAGTCCAAGTCTCCGGCGCTCTCGGGCAACCCGTTCCGCCGAGGTGTCTGTGTGCAAGTCATGACCCGCACTCCGAAGAAACCGAATTCGGCTATTCGTAAGGTCGCCAAGGTTCGTCTGACCAACGGCAACGAAGTCATCTCGTATATCCCGGATGAAGGTCACAACCTTCAAGAGCATTCCATCGTACTCGTTCGCGGCGGCCGTGTGAAGGACTTGCCGGGCGTGCGCTACCATATTGTTCGCGGCACCCTCGACGCCACCGGCGTGGAAAAACGGCGCCGTAGTCGTTCGAAGTACGGCGTCAAACGCCCGAAGGCAGCAAAGAAGTAAGCTTCAACCCGATTTCCGACCATGTCACGCCGCCACAGAGCCGATAAACGTCACGTCGAGCCCGACGTTCGCTACAAGAGCCCGCTCGTTGCCCATCTGGTCAACGTCATCATGAAGAGCGGAAAGAAGAACCTGGCCGAGCGTGTGGTCTACGGAGCGTTCGAGAAAGTCTCCGAGAAGCTCGAGAAGGGCGATCCGGTCGATCTCTTGATCGGCGCACTCGAGAATGCACGACCCCGCCTCGAAGTGAAGAGCCGCCGCGTGGGTGGCGCGACCTACCAGGTCCCGATTGAGATTTCGTATGAACGCCAGGAGAGCCTTGCTCTCCGCTGGATCGTGACCGCGGCCAGCATGCGCAAGGGAACGACGATGCGCGATGCCTTGGCCGCCGAAATCATCGACGCCTATAACAACACCGGCTCTGTCGTTAAAAAGAAGGAAGATACGCACAAGATGGCCCAGGCCAACCGTGCGTTCGCCCACCTCCGCTGGTAAGGTACCATGTCCACCGCCGCCACCGCCCTTTCCATCGTCACCGACAAGGCAAAAATCTCGTCGGCTAACTCCAAGTCGCGCCCATTCCCGATGGAATGGACCCGAAACATCGGCATTGCTGCGCATATCGATGCCGGTAAGACGACCACCAGCGAACGCATCCTTTTCTACTCTGGCGCCGTTCATAAGATGGGTGAAGTGCACGAGGGAACTGCGGTGACCGATTGGATGGAGCAGGAGCGGGAGCGTGGGATCACGATCACCGCCGCCGCCATTTCCTGCGCTTGGAACGCGTCGTGCGGGCCGTGGAAGGGAATCAAGCAGCGTATCAACATCATTGATACGCCTGGACACGTCGACTTCACCGCAGAGGTCGAGCGTTCCATGCGCGTGCTTGACGGTGCGATCGCGGTGTTCTGCGCGGTGGCCGGAGTTCAACCGCAGTCCGAGACGGTCTGGCGCCAGGCCAACAAGTATGGCGTTCCCCGCATCGCCTTCATCAACAAGATGGACCGCGTCGGAGCCAATTTTTTCCGTGCGGTCGACGAGATGCGCGAAAAGCTCAAGGCCAACGCCCACCCCTTGTTCCTGCCGATCGGCAAGGAGGAAAACTTCACGGGGCTCGTCGATTTGGTGCAGAATATTGCCTATGTTTTCGAGGATCCCGCAAACATGGATCTTGAGCCGGTTCGCCATCCGATACCAGCCGAGTATGTCGCGCAGGCGAAAGAGTACCGCGAGAAATTGATCGAGGCGGCTTCTGACTTCGACGATGTGCTTGCGGAGCGGTACCTCAATGGGGAAGAAATTTCGCCTGAGGTGCTGCTGATTGCCATTCGGAAAGCGACCATCTCGATGAAATTCACCGGCGTGGTGCCGGGATCCGCCTTCAAGAAGAAGGGCGTACAGCGTCTTCTCGACTGCGTCGTCAACTACCTGCCGTCGCCCCTCGATCTCCCTGCCGTTCATGGCCAGAACAGCCAAGGCGAGCCGACCAGTATCGTGGCGGATGACAGCGCCAAACTGGCGGGCCTCGCCTTCAAGCTCTGGACCGATCCTTTTGTCGGCAAGCTGGTCTTCTATCGCGTTTACACCGGAAGCATGGCGAAGGGTACGTCGCTCTACAATCCGCGTACCCGTCGTTCCGAACGCGTGTCCCGACTTGTGCTGATGCGTGCGATGGACCGTGAGGAAATTGATAGCGCTTACTCCGGCGACATCTGTGCGCTCGTAGGAGTCAAGGATGTGATTACGGGTGATACCCTCAGCGACGAGGATGCCGACATCCGCTTGGAACCCCCATCCTTTCCGGAGCCCGTTATCGCCATGTCGGTCGAGCCAAATTCCAAGGCCGACCAGGAAAGGCTTAGCATGGCGCTCCAGCGTCTCGTTGCGGAAGATCCTACGCTTCGCGTCAAGACGGACACCGATACCGGACAGACCATTCTTGCGGGCATGGGCGAACTTCACCTCGAGATCATCCTCGATCGCATGAAGCGCGAATTCAAGGTCGAGGCGACTTCCGGCAAGCCCCAGATCGCTTATCGCGAGACCGTACTCTCGGCGGCAGATGGCGAAGGGAAATTCATTCGTCAGTCAGGAGGTAAGGGCCAGTACGGCCATGTTCTCCTGAAAATTGAACCGAATGAAAAGGGCAAGGGTATCGAGGTCATCAACGAGACCGTGGGTGGATCGATCCCGAAGGAATTCATCAAGCCCTCGACGGAAGGTATCATGGAGGCGGCCAATAACGGAGTCGTCGCCGGGTATCCGGTTGTCGACGTCATCGTTCGAATTGTTGACGGCTCATTCCATGAAGTCGATTCGTCTGAAATGGCCTTCAAGATGGCTGGCATCTTCGGCTTCAAGGACGCAATGAAGGCGGCTACCCCGATTCTTCTCGAACCCATTATGGGCGTCGAAGTGACCACTCCGGAAGAGTATCAGGGCGACCTGATTGGCGACATCAACCGCCGCCGTGGCCAGATCAAGGGAATGGAAAACAAGAATGGTGCCTGCATCATCACCTCGACCGTTCCGCTTGAGACCCTGTTCGGCTACGTGACCGATATTCGCTCGCTATCAAAGGGCCGCGCCAGCGCGTCGGTAACGCCATCCCATTTCGAGCAGGTTCCGAACTCGCTCCTCACCAAGATCGTCGAGAGCTCCACCAAAGCGCCCGCGCGCACCTAACCCTGTTCTTTGTCCCGCATGAAAGGCCAACGCATTCGCATCAAGCTTCAAGGCTTCGACTATCGAGTCATCGATCAGTCTGCCCTTGAAATCGTCGAGACCGCCAAGCGGTCCGGCGCCCGGGTCTCCGGACCCATACCGCTGCCCACCCGCATCGACAAGCTTTCGGTCAACCGCTCGCCGCACGTGGACAAGAAATCCATGGAGCAATTCGAGACCCGGACGCACAAGCGTCTGATCGATATCATCGAACCCACCGCCCAAACGGTTGACGAGCTGAAGAAGCTCAACCTTCCGTCAGGTGTGGACATCACCATTAACGTCTGAGCTTCACCGCCCAGGACACACAAATTTAACCAACAGTTTAGCGGCTCTTCCGGCGGCCCCGCCCCCGGAATCGCTAATGTAGGTCCCACGAAACGGAAACCTCCACCTACCGCTTAGCCCATGATTAGTACACTTATCGGTAAAAAACTCGGCATGACCCAGGTCTACGACGCCCAAAACGTCTTGGTCCCGGTCACCGTGGTCGAAGCTGGACCCTGCGCAGTCGTCCAAGTTAAGACCGTAGAAAACGATGGCTACAACGCCGTCCAGCTCGGCTTCTCCAAGCAGAAGCCCAAGAACGCCTCCAAGGCGGAGCATAACCACGCCAAGAAAGCCGGCCTCGAAGTCACGCCTCGCGTCCTCAGCGAGGTGCGCCTCGCTGAAGCGCCCGCGGCTAAACTCGGCGACGTCTTAACTGTGGAGACCTTTAAGGAAGGTCAGCTCGTTGACGTCATTGGTGTTTCCAAGGGCAAAGGCTTCCAAGGTGTGGTCAAGCGATTCCGCGTCGCTGGCGGTCCCGCGTCCCATGGTTCGATGTTCCACCGCCGTATCGGTTCGATCGGTATGCGTCAGACTCCCGGTCGCGTGTGGAAGAACCAGGCCATGCCTGGTCACATGGGCCAGGACCGTCGCACCATGCAGAACCTCAAGATCGTGAAAATCATTGCCGAGAAAAATCTTCTCTTGGTCAAAGGCGCGATTCCCGGCGCCAATGGAGACGATGTGATCGTCCGCACCGCCATCAAGGGTCAGCCCAAGACCGCCTAACCCCGAGGATACGCAGACATGAAACTTACCGTTTTCAGTTCCGATGGAACCAGCAGCCGCGAACAAGACTTCGACGGCCTCCCCACCTTCGAGGGTGACCGCGGCCTGCAGGCCGTGAAGGAAGTGATTGTGGCAATCAACGCCAACAATCGTCTCGGCACGCATTCAACCAAGACCCGCGGCGAAGTACGCGGTGGCGGCAAGAAGCCCTGGCGCCAGAAAGGAACAGGCCGAGCCCGTGCCGGCTCCACCCGTTCGCCGATTTGGAGCGGTGGTGGCGTCGTATTCGGACCCAAGCCCCGTGACTATTCGAAGAAGATCAACGCCAAGGTGAAGGCGCTGGCCTTCAGCCGTGCCCTCTTTGACCGGGCCTCGGCGGGAGAGATCGCCGTGATCGAGGCGTTCGACGCGAAGGTTTCCAAGACCAAGGTGGCCAGCCAGATCGTCAATCGCATCGCGCCCAAGGGAAAGGTTCTCCTCGTCGATGCGCCTTTCACCGCGGAGACCACGCGTGCCATCCGTAATATCGAGCGCGTGTCTCTACAAGAGGCGGCAAAGCTCAACACCGTTGATCTCGCGCAGTATCGTCGGATCGTCGTCAGCACCAAGGCGCTCGAGCAGATCATTGCCCGTGTCAACGGAGGGAAGAACTAATGCAAGCCGATAAAGTCCTGAAACTCGTCCAACTTACGGAGAAGGCCAACAAGCTTTCTTCCGAGCTCGGGCAGTACACCTTCGAGGTGTTTTCTGACGCCACCAAGGCAGCCATCGCCCGCGCGGTGGAAAGCGCATTCAAGGTGACCGTCAAACGCGTGAACGTGCACCACATTCGCGGCAAGAACAAGAAGAGCCGCACCGGTCGCCCCAGCAAGGCGTCGGACTTCAAAAAGGCCGTCGTTACCCTCAAGGCTGGCGACAAGATCGAGCTCGTCTGATCGACGCGCCCCACCCTCCAGGAGAATCCATCCCATGGCACTGAAACTTTTTCGTCCGCTTACACCCGCGCAGCGTTTTACGCAGCTGAACCGGTCCCCGGAGCTTTCCAAGAAGCGCCCGGAACGCGCTCTCACCGAGCCCAAGCCCAAAACCGGTGGCCGTAACGTCTACGGTCGCATCACCTCGCGTCGTCGCGGCGGCGGTCACAAGCGGCTCTACCGCATCATCGACTTCAAGCGTGTCGATCGTCTCGATCAGCCCGCCAAGGTGATCGCTTTGGAGTACGATCCCAATCGCACGGCCAACCTCGCCCTGCTCCAGTACCCGGATTCCGAGAAGCGCTACATCATCGCGCCGCTCGGGCTCAAAGTAGGCGATACCATCGTCGCTTCCGACCGCGCGACGACAAATGATTTCCTTGTCGGTAACAACTTCCCGCTGTCGCTCATTCCTCCATCGACCAAGCTTCATTGCGTTGAACTCATTCCGGGCCGTGGCGCCCAGCTGGGTCGGAGTGCCGGAACCTCGATCGAGCTTGTTGCGGTCGATCAGGACAAGGCCCAGTTGAAGCTGCCCTCGGGTGAGCTGCGCTTGGTCAACGCCAACTGCCGCGCCACCATAGGAGAGGTGGGCAACGGCGATCATAGCAACCAGTCACTCGGCAAGGCCGGTCGCAATCGCTGGCTCGGCAAGCGTCCGCGTTCGCGCGGTGTGGCGATGAACCCGGTCGACCATCCCAACGGTGGTGGTCAGGGAAAGTCCAAGGGTGGTGGCGGTCGCCAGCACCTCGTTTCTCCGTGGGGCCAGCTCGCGAAGGGTTTCCCCACGCGCCGCCGCTCCAAGCCCTCGAACAGCCTCATTCTCACCCGCCACAACGGCCGTCCGCCGCGCGGCAAGAAGTAATCTCCACGACTCCTCACCATGGCCCGTTCCATCAAAAAAGGCTTCTTCGTCGACTACCACCTGCTCGAGAAGATCGAGAAGGCTTCAAAAACCGGCGGCAGCCGGAAGCCTATCCAGACTTGGTCCCGCCGTTCGACCATCACACCCGATTTCATCGGCCACACCTTCAATGTTCACAACGGCAAGGCCTTCGTGGCTGTGTACGTCACCGAGAACATGGTCGGACACAAGTTGGGCGAGTTCTCCCCGACCCGCGTCTTCAAGTCGCACGGCGGCATGACTCGCAAGGAAATCTGACGCTCTTAAGTCTCATCTAAACGAAAACCAAAGGGCAGGGCGGCGTTCTACGTCGCTGCTGTCGCCTCTCAGAGGAATCCTTTATTATCATGGAAGTCCAAGCCCTCACCCGTTACGCTCGCATGTCGCCAAAGAAGGTGCGCGAGGTAGCCCGCACCATCCAAGGTCGCAAGGCCCCGGAGGCCGTCGATCTCTTGTCAATCATCCCGCGCAAGTCTGCGCAACTGATCGCGAAGACGCTCAAGTCCGCCATCGCGAACGCCGAGAACAACAGCAACCTCTCGGCCGACAGTCTCGTGGTAAAATCCGCAATCGTCGAAATGGGTCCCGTCCTAAAGCGCTTCAAGGCGGGTGCCCGCGGCACCGCGATGCCGCGCCGCAAGAAGATGTCGCACATCCGCATCGTCCTGTCGGACGGCAACTCCAACTGATCTACTACCATGGGCCAAAAGACCAACCCAACCGGCTTCCGTCTAGCCGTCCGCCGCAACTGGCAGTCCCGCTGGTATGCGACCAAGCGCGATTTCCCCAAGCTGCTCCTCGAGGACCAGATCATCCGCGAAAAGCTGATGGAGAAGCTCAAGCAGGCTTCCGTTCCGCGCATCTTCATCGAGCGCGCCAGCAACCGCGTGCGCGTGAAGATTTACACCGCCCGTCCTGGCATCGTCATCGGACGGAAGGGCCAGGAGATCGAAAAAATCAAGGAGGAGCTATCGAAGCTCACCGGCAAGGATATCTTGCTTGATATTCAAGAGGTAAAGAAGCCCGAGATCGAGGCTCAGTTGGTGGCTGAAAACGTTGCCCTGCAGCTCGAGCGCCGCATTGCCTTCCGTCGCGCCATGAAGAAGGCTGTCGAAATGGCCATGGCTCTCGGGGCCGAAGGCATTCGTATCCAATGCTCTGGCCGCCTCGGTGGCGCCGACATCGCACGTCGCGAATGGCAGCGCAAGGGTCGTGTGCCGTTGCACACCCTGCGTGAAAACATCGACTACGGTTTCTTCGAGGCGCGTACGCTCTTCGGCAAGATCGGGGTCAAGGTCTGGATCTGCAAAAAGGAAGCCGACAACAACTGAGCTCATCGGTGACTCGTGCCTGACCCAACGCAACCGGTTCGCCGGTCGCCCATTCAGGTTACGACTCCGCCACTCGTCTCACATCGTCCAACACCCATTCTCCCATGGCTCTCGCTCCCGCCCGCACCAAATACCGCAAATCGCAAAAGGGGACCCGCAAGGGTAACGCCAAGCGTGGCAATACCCTCGCGTTCGGTGAATTCGGTCTCCAGTCGCTTACCCGCGGTCCGATGACCGGTCGCCAGATCGAAGCGGCCCGCGTCACGATCTCCCGCCATCTGAAGCGCAAGGGGAAACTCTGGATCCGCGTCTTCCCGCACAAGCCGATCACGAAGAAACCCGCCGAAGTTCGCATGGGCTCCGGAAAGGGCCCGGTCGAGTATTACGTCGCACAGATCAAGCCCGGTGCGGTTCTTTTCGAATTGGCCGGCGTTCCTACCACCATCGCCAAAGAGGCTTTCCGCCTCGCGGATGCCAAGCTTCCGTTCCGCTGCCGGTTTATCGTCCGCGAAGGCGGCGTTGTCTAAACCCTCCTGCGCCCGCTTATGAAGACCAAAGAAATTCGTGAACTTGCTCCCGCGGAACTCGAAAGCCGACTCCGCACCACCCGCGATCAGCTCGTCCAGCTCCGCCTGCGCAAGCAGACCGGCCAGGTCGAGAAGACCCACGAACTGCGTTCCCTCCGCAAGGAAATTGCCCGGCTCGAAACCATCCTCCGGCAAAAGAAGGCCGTAGCCTGACGCCTTACGCACTTTGAGCCTGCCGCGATTTCGTCCCTGACGAATCCGGCGCTTCCGAGTCCCGCGTTCCACCTCTCACCAATCAATTACGTCCGCCATGTCCACCGAGACCCGCAATACGCGCAAAACACTCATTGGCTTTGTTACCAGTCGCTCTGGCGACAAGTCCATCAAGGTCACCATTCCCTTCAAGGTTCCGCACCCGCGCTACAAGAAGGTCATCAACCGCCAGACCGTTCTTCATGTTCACGATGAAAAGAACGAGACGAAGGTGGACGACAAGGTCGAGGTCATGGAGACCCGCCCGATCAGCCGACTTAAGCGTTGGCGTATCGTCTCGGTCGTCGAGCGGGCGATCTCGGCCCACGGCGAAGCGATTTCCGAGACGGACGTCGCCGCGACCGTGCCCACCAAGGTCACGAAGGCCTGAACACTAACCCAATTATCTTCACAGGAGCCCCGTCATGATCCAACTCCGTTCCATCCTCGAAGTCGCCGATAATACCGGTGCACGCAGAGCCGCCATGATCTCCAAAAAAGGTCAAAACACCAATAGCGCCGGCGTGGGCGATCTCATTACCGTTCACATCAAAGACAGCGCCACCGACGCCACGGTAAAGAAGGGCGAAGTCGCCAAGGCCGTCGTGGTGCGCACCAAGGCCCCGGTTCGCCGGGCTGACGGAAGCTACCTTCGTTTTGACAGCAACGCCATCGTCATCATCGGCACCGATGGCAATCCCAAGGGGACCCGCATCTTCGGCCCCGTCGCTCGCGAACTGCGTGCGAAGAATTACATGAAGATCATCTCGCTCGCTCCGGAGGTCCTTTAACATGCAGAAGTTTCATATCAAACGCGGTGATGAAGTCGTCGTCATCGCCGGTGCCCATAAGGGTAAATTTGGCAAGATCCTTGAGTTGCTCGCGGCCAAGCAGCGCGCACGTATCGAGGGAGTGGCCATGATCAAGCGCCACCAAAAAAAATCCCAGGAAAACCCGAACGGAGCGATCGTCGAGCGCGAAGGCTCGGTTCATGTCTCCAACCTGATGCTGAAGTCCCGGTACGACGCTTCAAAGAAGCGCCCCGTCGCCACGACCAAGGCCTGAGCCAAATTTGGGATAAGCAAGTCCACGCTTGCCAACCCCGAAGACGCCCTGCGTTACTGACCCTCTTTTCTCTCACCACCTTCAATTATGCCTCCGGGTCGGTAATCCGGTGGCTTTGATCCATGAGCAGCACGTACACTCCCACTCTCAAGAAGCTTTACACCGAGCAGGTCATCCCCGCTTTGGTGAAGAGCCGCGGTTACAAGAACTCCCACCAGGTTCCGAAGATCTCCAAGGTCACCCTGAACACCGGGATCGACGCCGAGGCGGACAAAAATCAGATCGCCGACATCGCTCGTGATCTGGCCTCGATCGCCGCGCAAAAGCCGGTCCTCTCGAAATCCAAGAAGGCCATCTCCAACTTCAAGCTCCGCCAAGGTCAGGTGGTCGGTGCTCATGTCACGCTGCGAGGCGATTCGATGTGGGAGTTTCTCTACCGGCTTTTGGCGGTTGCGCTTCCTACGATTCGCGACTTCCGGGGCGTTTCATCGAAGCTCGATGGTCAGGGAAACTATAACCTCGGTATCGCTGACTTCACCATTTTCCCCGAGATCACGGTGGAAAACGTCAAGAAGACCATGGGCCTGGATGTGACAATCGTGACCACCGCTTCGTCGGACGACGAGGCGCGCGATCTTCTCCGCCTTCTCGGTATGCCTTTCCGTCGCAGCGAACAGACCGCTGCAAAGTCCACCGCCGCCTGAGTTTTACCCGCCCGCCATGCCGAAGACCTCTGCCATTAATCGTAACGAGAAGCGCAAGAAGCTCTCGACCAAGTACGCCGCCAAGCGCGCCGAACTCAAGGCGATCCTCGCCAATCCTGACACCGCCGACGTAGAATTCTTCGCTGCGCAAAAGAAGCTCCAGAAGCTTCCCCGCAACTCCGCCAAGGTTCGCGTGCGCAACCGCTGCTCGATGAGCGGCCGCCCGCGCGCCTACATTGGCAAGTTCGGCGTGTCTCGTATTCAATTCCGCGAACTGGCGCTCGCCGGCAAGATCCCGGGCGTCATCAAGTCCTCCTGGTAATCGATTTTCTCCCGGCGGAAGTGCACGCGCTTCGGCGCAACGGATATGATCCGTCCGGGTGCCACTCTCAACAACATCCCACATGACAGACCCAATTTCAGATCTTCTCACGCGGCTTCGCAATGCGAGCAAAGCGCGTCTCGACGAGTGCGTGATGCCGCATTCCCGCTTGAAGGAGAGCCTCGCGGCCATCCTCAAGATCGAAGGCTATGTCTCCGACACTGCCCAAGGCACGGACGCCCAAGGTCACAAGACTCTCGTCGTAAAAATGAAGTACGTCGATGGCGCGCCCGCCATCACTGGCCTGAAGCGCGTCTCGACGCCCGGCCGCCGCCTCTATTTTCAGTATACGGAAATACCCCGTGTACTCAACGGTCTCGGAATCAGCATTCTCTCCACCTCGAAGGGACTGATGAAAGACCAGGATTGCCGCCGTAACAAGGCCGGGGGCGAACTCCTCTGTAACGTCTGGTAAGGAGACCCAACCATGAGCCGCATTGGCAAACTTCCCGTTCCCGTTCCCGATAAGGTCAAAGTAGACATCAAGGGCAGCACCGTCCTCGTCGAAGGCCCCAAGGGCAAGGTCTCCAAGACTTTCGCACCTGTCGTGAACATTTCCGTGGCCGACAAAAAGGTCACTGTCTCCCCCTCCAAGGATAACAGCCGCTTCGCGCGCGCCATGTATGGCACCGTTCGCTCGGTGATCGCCGGCATGGTCAAAGGCGTTTCGGAAGGTTACACCAAAGATTTGGAAATTCAGGGCGTTGGTTTTAAGGCCAACCTCAAGGGCAAGCAACTCGACCTCGCGTTGGGTTACTCGCACCAGATCCTCTTCGATATTCCAGAGGGCATTAAGATCACCGTCACCGATCAGACCAAGGTCAAGATCGAGGGCGCTGACAAGCAACTCGTCGGTGCTGTCGCCGCCGATATTCGTGCCTACTATCCACCCGAGCCCTACAAGGGCAAGGGAGTGCGCATCGTGGGTGAACGTGTCCGCCGCAAGGAAGGCAAGACCGTCGCCTAACCCGTCACCGAAAACTCTCTGCCAACGGCCCTTTCGTCATGAATACTGTTTACAAAGCCAATCTTCTCCAGAAGCGCAAATGGCGCATTCGCAAGAAGGTGATCGGCACCGCCGCTCGTCCGCGCCTCAGCGTCAAGTTCACTGCCAAGCATATTTACGCCCAGGCGATCAACGACGACGCCGGTACCACTGTGGTGTTCCTTTCCAGCCTCGATGCCGACCTGCGCAAGCAGAAGCTCGCGGCAAACCTCGCCGGTGCCAAGGCGCTCGGCGATGCTTTTGCCTCCAAGGCGAAGGCTGCTGGTGTTTCTTCCGTGGTCTTCGATCGCAACGGCGCGCGTTACCACGGGAAAGTCAAGGTCTTCGCCGACGCTGCGCGCGAAGGCGGTCTCCAATTCTAAGTCCATGAGCCAAGCCAATTATTCCTCCCGCCGTGACAACCGCCGTGACTCTGCTCCGGCCGACGGCGCGCCTGAGATGGTCGAAAAGGTCGTCTTCATCAATCGTTGTGCCAAGGTCGTCAAGGGCGGCCGTCGCTTCAGTTTCTCGGCTCTCGCCGTTGTAGGCGATCGCAAAGGAAACATCGGCGTCGGCTTGGGCAAGGCCAACGAGGTGCCCGACGCGATCAAAAAGGGGACCGAGCGCGCCAAGAAGCGCATGGTGCATGTGAAGCTCAAGGGCGACACGATCCCCCACGATGTCCTCGGGGTTTATGACGGAGGCCGTGTGCTCCTTAAGCCCGCTTCGCCCGGTACCGGTTTGATTGCGGGTGGTGGCGTGCGCGCCGTACTCGAAGCCGCGGGCGTCAAGAATGTGCTCACGAAATCAATGGGTTCCAGCAACCACATTGCGGTCGTTCAGGCGACAATCGCCGCGCTGCGCAAACTCCGCTTGGCGGAAGATATCGCGCTCGTTCGCAAGACCAGCTAAGGCTAAATTTATCCGAGTCGCGACGGAGAACCAACTCCACCGCGGCGCCTCTTTAGGAATTATCATGAAACTTCACGAACTTAAGAACGTTGCCGGTGCAGTGCATCGCAAGAAGCGCGTTGGCTGCGGCGAAGGTGGCGGCCATGGCAAGACCTCAGGACGCGGTGGCAAAGGCCAGACCGCGCGTTCGGGCGGAAGCATCCGTCCTGGATTCGAAGGTGGTCAGATGCCTCTCTACCGTAAGCTCCCGCATCGCGGGTTCAATCAGGCCGCGTTTCGTGTCGAGCCCGTTGTTGTCAATGTGGGCGATCTCGCTCGCTTGGCTGACTCGGTCTCCGAAGTGAACGCCGGAGTGCTTGCCGAGGCGGGCCTCATCCGCAAGGACGAGGCAATTGTCAAGGTGCTTGGCGATGGCGAGATTTCGCGCGCGCTTAAGGTAACGGCCAGCAAATTTTCGGAGACAGCCAAGGCCAAGATCGAAAAGGCCGGCGGCCAGGCCATCGTCGGCTGAGGTTGCCATTTCCAGCGGAGGTTACCCGACCTTCACTGGTAGGCGTGACCGACCGACTGTCCGCCGCTCGTTCACTCACCATCGAAATCACCACGACCCGTGCTCTCCGCTTTCACGAACTCGTTGAAGATCCCTGAACTGCGCCAGCGTATTTTTTATACGCTTTCGCTCCTCTTCATCGCCCGCGTTGCCGCCATCATTCCGCTGCCAGGGCTGGATCCGAAGCCGCTTCAGGCGTTCTTTGCCGACCAGACTGCAGCTGGTGGCGGAGCCTTGGTTGGGCTCTACAACATGTTCACGGGAGGTGCACTGGTGAAGGGTGCCATCGGGGCGCTGGGAATCATGCCGTACATCAGCGCCTCCATTATCTTCCAGTTGATGACTGCCGTGGTGCCGTTCCTCAGCCGCCTGCAGCAAGAGGGAGACGTGGGACGGCAAAAGCTCACTCAGTATACCCGCTACGCGACTGTTCTGATTTGTTTGGTCCAGGGCACTCTCCTGATCCTCGCATTGGAAAATCCCGATCGTCTCTTCCCCGGCTACGACGTCAATTTGTACGGTGACATCGTAATTGTGAGCAAGACATGGTTTCTTATAACGTCGGTCATCATCATGACGGCGGGTTGTATGCTGCTGATGTGGCTTGGTGAGCAGATCACCCAACGGGGCATCGGCAACGGCGTCTCGCTGCTCATCACGATTGGTATTCTATCCGATCTACCCGGTGCGGCGGCGGCGACTTACCAATTGTTCTTCGCTCCCATTGGCGTTCAAACCCTCGGAGTGCCGCAGGCGATCGTCATGTTGTTGCTCTTCGTGGTGGTCACGATGGGTATCATCATGGTCGTTCAGGGGCAGCGTAAGATCCCGGTCCAGTATGCGAAGCGTGTCGTCGGGAACAAGGTGATGGGCGGGCAAAGTTCCTTCCTGCCACTGAAGGTGAATTATTCAGGTGTCATGCCGGTCATCTTCGCGAGCGCGATTCTTCTGTTTCCTCAGCAGATTTTTTCTCAGATCGGAGCGGCCTTCGATCTAAAGTTCCTCGTGGAATTTTCGAACAATCTCCTTCGCGGGCACTGGATCTACTATGCCAGCATGGCGATTTTGATCCTGTTTTTTAGCTATTTCTGGGTGTCCGTGATGTTTAAACCCATCCAGATCGCCGATGATTTGAAGAAGTACGGCGGCTATATTCCGGGGGTGCGCCCTGGCGAGCCGACGGCTCAGTTCCTCGATTTTATCATGACCCGGCTGACCTTGGCCGGAGCGATCTTCCTCACGATCATCGCCGTCATGCCTGACGTGCTTCTTTTCGAGCTGAATGTGCCGCAGCGCATCGCGATCTTTTTTGGCGGCACGGGAATGCTGATTACGGTTGGCGTCATTTTGGATACAATGCGTCAAATCGAAACGTTCCTGCTTCAGCGCCACTACGATGGCTTTCTGAAGAAGGGGCGGATCCGGGCGCGAAGCACGACTCAGCAATCCGCGCTCGGGGAGGCCGCAAGCTCCGAGGCCGTCCTGAAGCTCTCTGCCTTCATGGGGGGAATGTTGCTCCTCGGCCTCGCAATCTGGCTTTGGCGCTATTTCAGCGAGGTCTAAATAGGGCTTTACTTCCGTGGAGGGGCCAGCCACGTTCTCTCTCTTTTCCCTCCGCGGCGATCCCTCGAAGGCGAAAATCTTAGTCCTTGGTTCGAGGCCCACTCAGGCGTCCGATCCCTTTTGTTCTTTGAATATTGAGCACGTCTCTCCGACCCGTCTGGTGCGGTCGGGGATTTCACGTTCGTCAGCGGGTATGGCGTTCGAATCTAGCGTTCATCGGATTGGCAATGCCGTTTCCGAGACGTCGGTTCTGGCAGCCATGCGTCGCTGGTACTGGACGCGTAAACCTGATGCGGGATTCGTTCTGATGGATTTCCCGGCTACGTTGCTCCAAGCCAAAGTGCTCGATGAGTGGATGGATGCCCGCGGTGAGTCGTTGACTGCCTGCTGGCTCACCTCCGCTTCGCCGTCTCCTCTGGAGATCGCCGAGCACTACCGTACACTCGGATTGGAAATTTTCAGTCCCGAAGGCCTCCGCAACTGATGGCAATTCCCATCAAGAACAAGGAAGCCGTCTCTCGCATGCGCGAGGTGTGCGAAATCGCCGCTACGGTACTTTACCAGCTCAAAGAGTTGGTCCGACCGGGAGTGACGACCTATGACTTGGACCAGGCCGGCAAGGATCTCATCGCCAACCTGGGCGCGAACAGCGCCTGTTATGGCCATCAAAACGGATCGAAACGTTTTCCCGCTTACACCTGCATCTCGGTCAACGAGGAGGTGGTCCACGGCATCGGCTCCCTGCGACGGGTTCTTCTAGATGGTGATATCATTTCTCTCGACGTGGTGGTCACGGCCAAGGGATATGTAGGGGATAATGCGCTGACCCTTGCGGTCGGCACCATCAGTCCCCAGAAGGAAAAACTCCTTCTTGTCACGGAGGAGTCACTACGCCTAGGCATCGAACAAGCAAGGGTGGGAAATCGGATTGGAGACATCTCCAACACGATTCAAACCTTTGTTGAGTCGCACGGCTTTAGTGTTGTTCGCGATATGGTGGGCCACGGGGTCGGCACTTCGATGCATGAGGAGCCGCAGATTCCGAACTTCGGCCGACGTGGACGAGGCGAGGTGATCAAACCTGGCATGACTCTCGCGATCGAGCCCATGGTCAACTTGGGTATACATCGCACCAAGACCCTTGCCGATGGCTGGACCATCGTAAGTGCCGACGCCTCACCTTCCGCTCACTTCGAACATACTGTGCTTACAACTGAAAAGGGCCCTGAAGTCCTTACCCGGCCCCGCATGCCGGTGCCCGTCCATTCGCTCGCGGTGCTCTCCGCGCGCCCCTGATATTTTCTCACTCTCAACCATTCAAACTCTCAACTCGAAACTATATGCCTCGTCTCCTTGGTGTTGAAATTCCCGCGAAGAAGAAAGTCGCGTTCTCCCTCCGTTACATTTACGGCGTCGGCCCTGCCCGTGCCGAGCGCATCCTCAAGGAGGCCGGTATCGATGCGAACCAGCGTGCGCAGGATCTCTCCGAGGAGCAGCTCAACAAGATCCTCCAAGTGATCACTGAGCACAAATGGGTCGTTGAAGGTGACCTCCGCCGCGAACTGGCGGGCAACCTCAAGCGCCTCCAAGCGATCAATTGCTATCGTGGTGTTCGTCACCGTCGCGGGCTTCCTGTTCGCGGTCAGCGTACCAGCACGAACGCTCGTACCCGCAAGGGACCGCGTCGCACCGTCGGCGTTACCAAAGCTAAAGAATAAACCACTACCGTCATGGCCGAAGAAAAGTCCGCTCCGAAGAAAGAAAAGGCCCCCAAAGCCGCTGCTGCCGTCGAAGGCACGGGTAAGGCGGCGCCTGCCGCCGAGCCCAAGGCTGGCAAATCCGAAGCTGGTTCCGCCGCTCCTGCGGCCGAGAAGCCAGTCGAATTGGTGGGTGGTGTTGCCAAGCAGCCGACCGCCGAGGATTTGCTCAAGGAGGAATTGGGTGCCATCAAGGTCCGCAAGGCCAAGGGCTCCAAGAACGTCACGTCGGGATTCGCCAATATTCTGGCTTCGTTCAACAACACGATCGTCTCCATCACTGACCAAAAGGGTCAGGTCATCTCTTGGTCGAGCGCCGGCAAATGCAATTTCCGCGGCTCTCGCAAATCGACCGCCTACGCCGCCCAAGTTGTTGCACAAGACGCTGCCCGCAATGCGATGTCTCACGGACTTAAGGACGTCGTCATCCGCGTTTCGGGTCCCGGCCTCGGTCGCGACAGTGCCATTCGTGCGCTGCAGGCGATCGGTCTCGAGATCGTCTCCATCGTCGACGTGACGCCTGTTCCTCACAATGGCTGCCGTCCGCCTAAGCGCCGCCGCGTCTGATCGACGCTGTCGCCTACCTTTCAATCCCATCTAATCTCTTTCCACAATGGCCCGTTACCTTGGACCCACCACCCGCATCAGCCGGCGTTTCAATCAGCCGATCTTTGGTGCCACGAAGGCGTACGAAAAACGTCAGTATCCGCCCGGGCAGCATGGCCCGAAACTCCGCCGCAAAATGTCGGAGTATGCCGTCGGTCTGAACGAAAAACAGAAGCTTCGCTACACCTATGGTCTGCTTGAGCGCCAGTTCCGCCGCCTCTTCGAGATGGCCAAGCGCGAACGCGGTGTCACCGGCGAGCGCTTCCTCCAGCTCCTTGAGACCCGTCTCGACAGCGTCGTTTATCTCCTCGGTTTCGCCAAGAGCCGCGCCGCCGCCCGTCAGATCGTAAATCACGGCCATGTGCGCGTAAACGGTCACAAGGTCGACATCGCCTCCTACAGCGTCCAGTCAGGTGACGAGGTTGAGATCAAGAACACCCCGACCTCCCGCCAGATCGCCACGCGCAATCTGGAAGAGAATCGCGGTCGCAACGTCCCCGGCTGGCTCTCGCTCAATGCCGAGCAGTTCAAGGGCGTGGTCAATCGTCTTCCCAATCGCGACGAGATGGAGCCTGCCATCAACGAACAGTTGATCGTCGAGTTCTATTCCCGCTTCTAAGCACATCCTCGTGCTGGTTTGAGTGAGAGTTGACGTTGAAGTCAGCGCTTTCTCCCCACTTAAACATCAACCTTTGATTTAATTTTTCATCCGCCATGCCCAAACGCCTCGGTAAGTTCGAACTCCCCAACAAGCTCACGAAGGTCGAGGAAGGTTCCACCTCCACCTACGGCAAGTTCATCGCCGAGCCTTTCGAGGCCGGCTACGGTCACACCGTCGGTAACTCCCTCCGCCGCGTGCTCCTCAGCTCCATTGAGGGTGCCGCCATCTCCTCAATCAAGATCGAGGGGGTGAACCACGAATTCCAAAGCATCGACGGGGTGGTCGAGGATGTCACTGACATCGTCCTCAATCTGAAGAAGATTCTTATCGTCTCCACGAAACGCGAGGCGGTGAATCTCTCGGTTAAAGTCAACCGTGCCGGCGCCGTGACGGCGGCCGACATTCAGGCGGATGCCAACATCACGATCGTCAACCCCGAACAGGTCATCTGCACGCTCGACAAGTCGCGCACCTTCGAGGCTGAGATCGAGATCAAGACCGGCCGCGGATATTGCCCGGGCGAGCTCAACAAGAAAGAAGACCAGGCGATCGGCGTTATCCCCATCGACTCGCTCTTCTCCCCGGTCCGGCTCGTCAAGTACGCAGTCGAGGCCACCCGCGTTGGTCAGATCACTGACTACGATAAGCTGATCCTTGAAGTCTGGACGGATGGTCGCATCAATCCGGACGATGCCCTCAAACAGGCGTCCTCAATTCTCAAGCATCATCTCGATGTCTTCGACCGCGTCAGCGACGAGGCCTACGAGTTCGAAAGCCAGCAGAGCGAGGTCAGTGAGGAGCAGAACAAGCTTCGCAAGCTGCTCAACATGTCGGTCAACGAAATTGAGCTCTCGGTTCGCGCTGCGAACTGCCTCAACAACGCCAACATCACCACGGTGGGTGAGCTGGCAATGAAGACGGAGCAGGAGATGCTAAAGTACCGCAACTTCGGCAAGAAGTCCCTCAACGAGATCAAAGACAAGCTTGAGGCCCTTGGTCTCTCGCTGGGAATGAAGTTCGATGAGCGCCTGCTCGACGCCAAGAAGGAGCTTTGACCCTTTGGTTCTCGCGCCGTCCGCTGCCGCCCCACGCTGCGACCGGATTGCCGATCGGGAACCGTAATCGGAAACCACCACTACAATGCGTCATAATAAACACCGCGCCTCGCTCGGCGTCACCCGGGAGCATCGCGAAGCGATGCTTTCCAACCTGGCCGTTGGCCTCATCACGCACGGTCGCATCAAGACCACGTTGACCAAAGCCAAGGCCCTCCGTCCTTTTGTCGAAAAGGTTGTCACCAAGGCCAAGCAGGCCTCGGCCAAGACTGACAAAAAGGATGCGCTTCATCTGCGCCGCCTCGCGCTTCGCGATGTTCGCAACCCTGAGATCATCGATCTGCTCTTCAATGAGAAGGTGAAGGAATTCGCCAATCGTCCTGGTGGTTATACCCGCATCTATAAGCTTGGCGCACAACGCCAGGGCGATGCTGCGGAGATGGCCCTCATCGAGTTCGTGAAGGCAGACGATCCGGGCTACAAGAAGTCCCGCAAAAAGGCTGGAGCAAAGACTCGCAAGAGCGCCAAGAAATCTCCGGAAGCCGCGGCTCCGGCTGAAACCTCCGCTCCCGCCGCCGAAGGCGAGAAGCAGGCGTAAGTTAACGCTTCATTTTTCTTCGAGGCGCATCGGTTTTTGCCGATGCGCCTTTTTTTTGATGGAGCAGGGCTCGGGGTCTGGCCCGATGCCTGCATTGCCTTTCGCCAATCAAGCGCCAGGTTTTCCACGTGTTCGATCTGCCTACAACAACGTTGGTCTATGCGCTTTCGATGGCGGCGGGCTTCCTTGGCCTTTGGATCTATTATGACCGTCGCGATCACGCCCGATTCGAGGTCGAGCGGCGCAATACGTCGTTCCATTGCATTCGGTGCGACAATGTTTACGCGCATCCAGGCCACCAAGATAGCGGTGTTTGTCCGCAGTGCGGACAGGAAAATGGTCGCTTGCGGTTTTGACGACGCGCCCGACTGCGGAGGCGTAGTTTCCCGTTCTCCTCGCTTGATTCCTGGCGGCGCGCCCGCTCTCTTTTCCTATGGCTCAGACGATTGCCGTTATCGACTTCGGTTCCCAGTATACGCAGGTCATCGCGCGACGCATTCGCGAGTGCCAAGTCTACTCCAAGATCTATCACTACGCGACCCCGGCGGCGCAGTTGAAGGCGGACGGAGTGATCGGAGTCATCCTTTCCGGTGGCCCCAGCAGTGTGTTCTCGAAGCAGGCGCCGATTCCTGATCGTGCGTTGTTCGATCTCGGCGTGCCGGTGCTCGGAATCTGTTACGGTATCCAACTCATGGGTCATCTGCTGGGAGGACGGGTTTCCAAGAGTGACCACCGGGAGTATGGACACGGAGTTCTCCATATCGGCAAGCCGGGCCGTCTCTTTGCCAAGTTGCCGCGTCGGCTCAAGGTCTGGAATTCCCACGGCGATCGTCTGATCAAGATGCCGCCGGGATTCTCGGCGATTGGCACGACGGACAATTCCGAGTTTGCGGTCATTGAAGACCGCAAGCGCAATTTCTACGGCATTCAGTTCCATCCCGAGGTGTTTCATACCGAACGTGGCGTGGAGGTGATACGGAACTTTCTCGTCGGGGTCTGCGGCGCAAAGCAGGACTGGACCACCCGTGACTACATCAAGCATTCGATTGCCGAGATCCGCGCCAAGGTGGGGAAGTCCCGGGTCATACTTGGTCTTTCCGGAGGGGTCGATTCCTCGGTAGCGGCCGCGTTGATACACCGTGCCATCGGCCGTCAGCTGACATGCGTCTTTGTCGACAACGGTCTGTTGCGAAAGGGTGAACGCGAGACCGTCGAGTCGCTCTATGCCCGTCACTTCAAAATTGATCTTCGCGTGGTCGATGCGTCGAAACTCTTTCTTCGTCGCCTCAAGGGCGTCGATGATCCCGAGCGGAAGCGCAAGATCATCGGGGTGACCTTTGTAAAGGTTTTCGAGAAGTCGCTGAAGTCCATCGGCCACGCCGACTACCTTGCCCAAGGGACGTTGTACCCGGACGTGATTGAAAGCGTTGCCATCGGCAATAATCCGGCCGCCCTGATCAAGAGCCATCACAACGTGGGCGGCCTGCCCGAGCGCATGAAGCTGAAGCTGCTCGAGCCCTTGCGGGAACTATTCAAGGATGAGGTGCGCGCCGTCGGCACGGCTCTCGGATTGCCCAAGGAGGTGGTCTGGCGTCAGCCTTTTCCCGGTCCGGGCCTTGGGGTGCGAGTGCTGGGAGAGCTCTCGGTCGAGAAATTGGAGATTCTGCGCAACGCCGATTATATCCTGCAGGAGGAGATGATGAACTCGGGCCTCTATTGGAAAGTCTGGCAGTCGTTCTGTGTCTTCCTGCCGGTCAAGTCGGTGGGTGTAATTGGCGATGAACGCAACTATGCCTACGTGATTGCCATCCGGGTGGTGGAAAGCATCGATGCAATGACGGCCGATTGGTCACGGGTCCCGTATGATCTGCTGCAACGCATCTCGAGCCGGATTACCAACGAGGTGCGCGGCGTTTCGCGGGTGGTCCTCGACATCAGTTCGAAACCTCCGGCGACCATCGAGTGGGAATAACCATGGCTCTTGGCGCCTTTCTTGGGGTCTTGGGTAGTGAGCGCTCTTCTGTGATGCAAACTTCCCGCCTGAATTGTCTGGTGCTTTTCATAGGTGCGACCTTCGCGTTCGCGCCCTTGCCCGCCTCGGACTTGGAGACGATGATCGACCGTGCCCGGGGGTACGTGGGTACGGAGGAAGCGATCAACGCCATTCGGTCAGTCCATTTTGTCGGTGCACTTGAAACCACTGAGATGACCCCGGAGGGGCCGAGGCATGTTACGGCGAAGCTGGAGATTATTTTCCAGACACCGTACCGTCAGCGTATCGTCGTAACCCGAGGAGACCGCACGGAGATCACAGCCTTGGACGACTTTGAAGGGTGGCAGCGGGTGGATTTGGGCGAAGAGCCCAGACGTTGGCGAATCACGCTCCTGGGCAAGGAGCAGATCCGCCGATTGCGGGCGAATACATGGGAGAATCTCGCGTTTTTCCGGGGCCTCGATGAGCGCGGGGGGCGAATCGAAGATTTGGGCCTGGTTCAAACCGGCGGCACACGAACGCGAAAGCTGGCGTTTGTGCATGCCAGCGACATCGTATTCTATCGTTACTTTGACGAAGACACAGGTCGCCTCGTGCTGACCGAAACAGAGAAGGGCGGGCGCATCAAAGAAGAGGGGGAAATCAGCGTCGATGGCTTGCGGTTCCCTTCTAAGATAATAACCACCAACATATTGAAAGATGGTTCGGAGCGCGAGGTGGTGGTTTTGTTCGAGCGAATTTCGATCAACGAATCGTGGCCTGACGACCTTTTCGCCGTACCTCCGGTTCAGTCTCGCTGACGATCCCGTCAGCGTGGCACATTTCCGTCTCGCCGCTTGCAACTGCAGTCGGTAACACCCCTTTGAATACTGCTTGCCGTGCGCCACTTGTCCATTGCCTCCAAGACCTTCGATGCGGAACTAGGCGAATTTTGTCGAGGTACGATCGTGCCCCGGGAGATTGCCGAGTCGGTGACGTCCATCCTTGCGGATGTGCGCGCGCGCGGGGATGAGGCGGTATCCTATTACGCTGCGAAGTTCGACGGGGCAAAGCTAAGGGCTCGCGACTTCCGCGTGAAGACGCCGGACCTTGCGGCGGCCGCGAAACGGGTATCGTCAGCGGAGATGAAGGCCATGGTTGCGGCCCACGAAAACATCGTCGCATTCAACCGGCGCAGCCTGCCCAAAGCTTGGACCGCCCGGAACAAGCAGGGGGCCGAGGTTGGCGAAGTTCATTTCCCCTTGCGGCGGGTGGGACTCTACGTGCCGGGTGGCGAAGTGCCGCTTGTGTCGACCGTGCTTATGACGGCAACACTGGCGAAGATCGCCGGTTGCCCTGAAATCGTGGTGTTCACACCCTCGAATCCGCAGGGGCGCGTGGCGGATGGGCTGCTGGCGGCGCTGCACTTGGTGGGAGTGGAAGAGGTTTACCGTATCGGCGGGGTTCAGGCAGTGGGTGCCATGGCGTATGGGACGTTTACCATCCCGGAGGTGGACAAGGTGTTTGGCCCGGGAAACGCCTACGTCTGCGAAGCCAAGCGGCAGGTCTTCGGCACCGTGGGCGTCGACTCGTTGCCCGGCCCCAGTGAAGTGATGGTGATCGCGGACGATACCGCCCGCCCGGACTTCGCGGCGGCGGATTTGCTGGCCCAAGCGGAACATGGATCGGGCCGCGAGAAGGTTTATCTCATTGCCACCTCCAGTCGGATGATCGCGGCAATTCAGACCGAGGTTGAATCGCAGATGAAGACGTTGACTCGTGCCGAGAAGACCCGCCGGATCCTCGCTGACGGCTTTCTTGCGATACAAGTCAACAATCTGACGGAGGCGGCCAGGGTCGCCAACCATGTCGCACCTGAGCATCTCGAACTGTTGGTTGCGCCCGCAGCGCAGAAGACCCTTCTTCGCACAATCACCACCGCCGGAGCCATCATGCTCGGCAATTATACGCCGACAGCCGTGGGTGATTTCACGGCGGGACCGAGCCATGTACTTCCGACGGGAAGGGCCGGCCGGTTCTTCAGCGGCTTGCGTGTCGCCGATTTCATGCGCCGAACCAGTGTGGTGCGTTATGAACGCGCCAGCTTGAAGAAGGCCGCTCCCGTGGTGTCTGCCTTTGCCGCGATGGAGAAACTGGATGCCCACGGTCGGTCGGTGACGATTCGCACCCCGTGACCCGCAGGGTGAGATACGGGTCGCAACTCCGGTCCGTTCCGCGGAGGGAGAATGTGGCCGGCGACGAATTTTTTAGGAATGTCTTTCATGTTTGACGAACTACAACGCCTCACGCTTCCACACATCGCGCGCCTGCATGCCTACACCCCCGGCTTGCAGCCCACCGAGGCCGGTTGGGTGAAGCTTAACACCAACGAGTGCCCTTACTCGCCTAGCCCGCGTGTGGCCGAGGCGCTTCGACGGGAGATTGGCTCAGATGGCGATGTCCTGAGGCTTTATCCGAACCCACGCAGCGCTCCCTTGCGACAGCTGTTGGCTCGCCAACACGGCGTGACCGAGGATCATGTCCTCATTGGCAACGGCTCGGACGATGTCCTGAACTTGCTTGTGCGGTGCTTCGCTTCGCCCCAAGCCGCGGCGGGATATATGTTTCCCAGCTATTCGCTGTATCCCGTTTTGATTGCGATCCAGGATGGCGGTTTCCGGACGATTGAGTTTACCCGTGAGATGAAGCTGCCGGTTGACGCGATCGCCCAGTCGGGAGCGAAGGTGTTCTTCCTCACCTCGCCGAATGCACCGACGGGAGTGGGTTTCTCAAACCATGATATCGCAACTGTCCTTGCCAGATACGATGGACTGCTCGTAGTGGACGAAGCCTACGCTCTTTTTGCGCGCGAGAATGCCGTGTCCTTGCTCGCACGTCATCCGCGACTCGTGATCACTCGCACCCTCTCAAAGGCGTACGCGCTGGCGGGCATTCGCGTAGGATACGCACTGGCGCATCCGGACGTCATTGACCTGCTTGATCGCGTGCGGGACAGCTACAATGTCAACCGTCTCTCGCACGCGGCAGCCCTCGCGGCTCTGAGCGACCCCGGGTATTACGACGCCATTCTCGGTAAGATCGTCCGCACGCGCGACTATTGGCTCGGGGAGTGGACGACCCGGCGCGGCTGGTTTACCTATCCGTCGCAGGCCAATTTTATCTTCACTGAACCTCGCGACGCCGCGGGACGTGCTGGCGCGGACGTGGCCAAGAGCCTGTATACTTACCTTCTGACCCGACGCATTCTCGTCCGGTACTTCCCGAGCCACGCCTTGACCGACTCGTTTCTCCGCATCAGCGTCGGCACCGACGACGAGATGCTCGCTGTCAACGAAGCCTTTGACGCATGGCAACTGAACGAAAAATAACCCTCAGTCGGAAAACAGCCGAAACCGACATCGCCCTCACTCTCGCGGTCGATGGCCGCGGTCGTGCGGAGATCGCGTCGGGTGTGCCGTTCTTCGATCACATGCTGACGCTGTTCGCCAAGCACGGCCTTTTCGATCTCAACGTCTCCTGCAAGGGCGATGTTGACGTCGATTATCACCATACCGTCGAGGATGTCGGCTTGGTTTTGGGCGACGCGTTCAAGCAGGCCTTGGGCGACAAGCTCGGCATTCGTCGTTACGGCTTCTTCTATCTTCCGATGGATGAATCGCTCGCCCGGGTGGTCGTCGATATCGGCGGCCGGCCGCACCTCGTCTATGATGCCGAGGCCCCGACCATGTTCGTGCGCGACTTCAACATCGTGCTCGTGAAGGAATTTTGCCGGGCCTTCAGCAATGCCTTGGGCTGCAACCTGCACGTGAAGCTCGAGTATGGCGAAGAGCCGCATCACGTGGCCGAGGCTGTTTTCAAGGGACTCGCGCGCGCTTTGGACGCCGCGACGCAGATTGAGCCGCGTGCGGCGGACCAGTTGCCCAGCACCAAGGGCCGGATCTAACAAGACCCGGCCCGGTCAGCAGGCAGCAGGCGCTTAGGTCTTGCCGAGGATGCGGGCAAACTCGCCGAGGAAGAGATCCATTTCCTCGCGCGTACCCAGGCTGACGCGCGCCCACTCGCCGTAGGCGCCCTCCGGCACGCCGCTTTCGCGTGAGCCGCTGATGAAGACGCTGGCGTCGCGCAGTTTTGCGACGAGTTCGGAGCCGGGCATGCCAGCCTTGAAATAGATGAACGCTCCCTGCGGCGAGGCGTACTTGATGCCGAGACGGTCGAACTCTTTGCACACGTAGTCGCGTACTTCCTTGTAATTCTTCCGGTTGGCTTCCATGTGCGCCTTGTCTTTGAGCGCTTCCTGGGCGGCGATCGCTCCAAGGAAGCTCGGTCCCCCCGTGTAGAACTTGCGCAGATTGGCGAGCACCTCGGGTTGGGCGATGCCGTAGCCGGCGCGAAGGCCGGCCATGCCATGGGCCTTGGAGAAGGTGCGTGAAACAATCATGTTTTTGCGCACCTTGATCAGTGGCGCCATGGTGTTCACCTGCAGTCCGGAATCGGAAAGTTCGAGGTAAGCCTCGTCAACGAAGACCAGGATTTGCGGGGGCACGGAGAGAATGAAGCGGCGGAGCTCTGCTGGGTCTGCGATCACACCGGTCGGATTATTGGGATTGCAGATATAAACGATGGACGTGTTCGCATCGATCTCGCGGCTCAGGGCCTTGAAGTCATACCCCATGTCCGCCGCAAGAGGGGCGAACTTGATGTCGCCGCCATGTTCCGTGAACGCGCGCGTGAGCTGGGTGTAGCCCATGGCGGTTGTCACGACGTTCTTGCCCGGCTTCGCGTAGGCGAAGGCGGTCAGCATCAGGATTGGTCCCGAGCCCGGCGTGGCGAGGATGTGGTCCTCCTTCACGCCCTCGGCAGCCGCGCACAGACGGACCATCTCGCCGATTTCGTTGTTGTTGTAATAATTGCCGGTCGCAAGCGCCTCCTGCATGCGGGCAAGGGCCTTGGGCGTGTAGCCAAAGGCATTTTCGTTGCTGCTGAGGCGGGCGCGGGAATCGCTTTGGGCCTGGAGCGAGAGGCCGGAAAGGATCGTGGCGGTAACGAGTGCGCCGACGAGAAGGCGTCGGGCCGTGGGAGGGAGGGCGAATCGATTCATGGTGGTGAGTTCCCGCACGGGCTGGGCGCGCGGACGGGATGTCCCCGTTGGGGAGCATCCCGTGTGCCGTGGGGTCAGGACTGATGAGGAAAAAAACTCATACGAAGTCGGACGACTCCATGCCTGCCTTGAGGAAAATGAAGGCGCTTTCGGGCTTGGCATGGATCAGGCCGATGCGATCGAACTCCTGGCAGACATTTGCACGCACTTCCTGGTGCTTGCGAACGTTCTCTTCGAGGTGAGCCGTGTCCTTGACGGCCTCCTGGGCCGCGATGGCGGCGATGTAGCTGGGCGAGGCTCCGATGTTGTGACACTGAAGCCGGGCCAGTGTATCGGGATGGCCGATACCACAGCCCGTCGGGAGCCGGCGAGAGCGTAGGCCTTTGAAAAGGTGCGGCTGACGACGAGGTTGACACCCTCGCGTCCGAACGCGGCTCCGCTCATTTCGAGCAGCGGACCGGAACCCGCGGTCGGTCGAATGTAATTGCCGGCGACGCCTTCCTTTTCCGCGCGAAGGCGCACCATTTCGTCGACTTCATTTCGATTGTAGGAGTTGGCGCTTTCCAGGTAGCGCATGACCGCTTCCTTGGCTTTTGGGCTGGAGCCGAAGGGATTTTCGTTGCTACCAAGACGCAGCGGACTGGACGTGTCGATCGGAGCGGCAGAGAGCGAGGCGAGTCCGCCGAGGACAAGGCCGGCCGCGAGCAGGAGGGAGCGAGCGGAGGGAGGGTTCATGAGTGATGGATCGGGTTGAACGATGAACTGGGGGGCAGTGGCCGTGCCCGAGGGGCCCCTGGCGGCCGTGCAAAAAACTCATGGCACCCGTTTGATTTTCTGGATGGCGCCGAAAGCCCGGGTTCCTACGCTGATGAGTGTATGTCCGCTCCCATCATCGCCGTCATTGACAACGGCATCTGCAACCTGCGCAGCGTTACAAAGGCTTTGGAAACCGTCGGAGCGGCTCCGCATGTCGTTCGCACGCCGTCCGAGGTCGCGTCCGCGAACGCGGTGGGTTTGGTTCTGCCCGGCGTCGGAGCCCTGCGTGATTGCGTAGCTTCGCTTCGTGCGACCGGGCTCGCGGGGACGGTTAAGGGGTGGATCGCCGACGACCGCCCTTTCCTTGGCGTGTGTCTTGGCATGCAGGCGCTGTTTGAGAGGTCCGAGGAAGGGGGGGTGGACGGCTTGGGGATTTTTGCCGGTACTGTGACGCGGTTTCGCCTGCCGCCGGAATTCAAAGTGCCGCATATGGGTTGGAATACCGTGAGGTTCGTCCGGCCAGAATCGCCGTTGCGGGCGGATCTCGCTGTCGAAGGGGAGTCGTTCTATTTTGTGCACAGCTATCACTGTGTGCCGGCGGACCCAGGCCTTGTACTGGCTGAGTGCGATTACGGCGGTCCGTTCACGGCGGCGATAGGACGCGGGGTTTGTTTCGCCACCCAGTTTCACCCCGAGAAGAGCCAGGCAAAGGGTCTCCAGATCTATCGGAATTTCACCACGGTCGCCTCGGGCGCGGGCGGGGTCGCGCACGGGTGAGATTCAGCTTCCTAACCTGACCGGCGCGGCCCACTTATGGTCGGATGGGATCGTGCGGTCGGGGCAACTTTGCTTTGCAAGCGGGGGGAATTTTGTTCTGTTGCCTTGATCATGGCCAATAACGCTACCCTCAAGGTCGACAACAAGGAGCTGACCCTGCCCGTGCTTACGGGTTCGGAGGGGGAAAAGGGCATTGATATTTCCAAGCTTCGCGCCGAGACGGGCTGCATTACGTTCGACGACGGTTTCGGCAATACGGGTTCGTGCACCAGCGCCATCACGTACATCGATGGGGAAGCGGGGATACTGCGCTATCGTGGCTACCCGATCGAGCAGCTCGCGGAAAAATCGAATTTCGTCGAAACGGCTTTCCTCGTGATGAACGGCGAACTGCCGAAGTCCGGCGAACGGGCGGAGTTTTCCCGGATGCTGACCCAGCACGCGCCGTTGCGCGAGGGCATGCTCCGTTTCATTCAGAGCTTCCCGCGCGACTCGCATCCGATGGCGGTCTTGTCCGCCACGTTGAACGCCCTCGGCGCTTACTACCCTCATCTCGCGAGCAACAATCACCAGCGCGACCTCGAGCACTTCGACGAGGCCGCGGCGATTGCGATCTCGAAGGTTCGCACCATTGCCGCGCACACCTTCCGGGTGAACAACGGTCAGCCCTTCAACTACCCGCGGCCCACCCTCGGATACTGCGAAAACTTCCTCCATCTCATGTTCTCGGAGCCGTACAACGAGTACGTGCCCAACGCGGAAGTCGCCTCCGCGCTCAATCTCTTCCTTCTGCTCCACGCCGATCACGAGCAAAATTGCTCAACTTCGACGGTGCGCATGGTCGCTTCGGCGGGCGCGAACCTCTTCGCGTCAGTCTCGGCCGGCGTTAACGCCCTCTGGGGGCCGCTTCATGGTGGGGCGAACATGGCGGTGATCGAGATGTTGAAGAACATCCATGCCGAGGGCGACGACGGCACCAAGTTCATTGCCGCCGCCAAAGCCGGCAAGGGCGAGCGCCTCATGGGCTTCGGCCACCGCGTCTACAAGAACTACGATCCGCGCGCCAAGATCATCAAGACGAGCTTCTACAAGGCCCTCGCCTCCCTCGGCATCAAGGACGATCCGCTGCTCAACATCGCGATGAAGTTGGAGGAGGTTGCGCTCAACGACGACTACTTCGTTTCCCGGAAGCTGTATCCCAACGTCGATTTTTATTCAGGGCTCATTATGCGCGCCCTCGGCATTCCTGAAAACATGTTCACGGTCATGTTCGCCATCGGTCGGATGCCCGGCTGGATCGCGCAATGGCGCGAGGTCGCGCAGAATCCGAAACTCAAGATCTACCGCCCGCGGCAGATCTACACCGGCGCGACCCAGCGTAACATCGTTCCCATCAATCTGCGCTGAAAGGTCTCCCGGGCCCTTTCCGATTCGCTCAGAAAGCGTCGGGCGTTGGCGACATCGATCACTTTTTAGCGGCTTCGGCGCGGAAGATATCCTCGAACGCAAGGCCGGTTAGACGACGGATGCCGCCGATCAGGCGCCAGAGGGCAAACATCATCATGACCAGGCTGGGGATCACGATGACCGGCCAGCTCAGCAGGTTCATTCTTCCCAACTCCGCATTGAATTCCGGCGTGCCGGACGGACTGCGCAACAAGTAGCGGGCGAGTGCGTAGTTCAGAACGGCGCTCACGAGAAACGAAAGGGCGAGCAGGTAACTCGAGTTCTGCAGCAAGCGATTAAACGCCGGCTTGTTCCCGCGCGCCTCGAGCGCGTCGTCGACTTTCGGCAGATCCATTACGCTTTCATTCAGCAAGAACTGTTTCACGAGCGGTCGCTTGCTCCGCATCGACGCAAGCACCGCAAGTCCGATGATGGTCGGTACGGCGGCTTCCTTTACGGCGAACCAAAGACCATCCATCTTCATCAAGCCAAGGCCCCCCGTGAGCAGCACGCTGACAAAGCCAATCACCGAGATGAAGTTTGTCTGCCGGCGGCGGGAATAATCCCAGATTCCGTAGCCGAGCGGAAACAACAGCGCGACCACGAGACCCACAACAGGTCCAAGATATTCGGGCTTGCTGAACCGCACCAAGATTAACGACGGCAAGGCAATGTTGCAGACGATGTTAATCAGCAGGTTTTCCTGTTTCGGTACGGGCTTGGTCACGGGAGGTCGGGAGTTGGCGCATGAAGCCATGAAATGAGGACATGGGGCGATTCATTTCTTGGATTCGCCCTGCCGCGTTTTATACCTGCCTCCTGTCATGATCCTTCTCGGCTTCAATATCGATCACTGCGCGACTCTTCGTCAGGCCCGCTACCGTCAGGCTGAAAGCACCGTGGGTGGCCCGGTGGAGCCGGATCCCATTACGTGCGCTGTCCTCGGCGAACGTGCGGGAGCCGATGGCATCACCGTCCATCTGCGCGAGGACCGCCGCCACATCCAGGAGCGCGATGTCTGGCGTCTGCGGGAGGTGATCGGCACGCGGCTCAATCTCGAGATGGCCTGCACCCCGGCGATGATCGACTTTGCCCTGAAGCTAAAGCCGGATTCCGTGTGCTTGGTCCCGGAGAGCAGAGAGGAAGTCACGACCGAGGGGGGGCTCGACGTCGTCGGGTTGCGCGACAAGGTTGGCGCGTGTGTGGAGGCGATGATTGCCGCCGGCATCATCACCAGCCTTTTTATTGACCCCGATGAGGCCCAGATCGAAACGAGCGCGAAGCTCAAAGCGCCGTGGGTCGAGTTGCACACCGGCGCCTACGCGAACGCTTGTCATGGTTCGCAGCGCGCCGCAGAGTTCAAGCGTCTGCGGCTCGGGGCGACCGTAGGCCACCAGTGCGGTCTTGTCGTCAATGCCGGGCACGGCATCAACTACGTCAATGTCTCCGAAGTGCGGACCCTCCCGCACCTGCATGAGCTCAATATCGGACACAGCATCCTCAGCCGGGCTCTCTTCACCGGAGTGGAGGAGGCGGTCCGCGAAATGAAGGCCCGGATGAATGCATAGTTCCCCTCGGGATTGATGCGAACGGGTCGATCGACGCCCGGTTGGTTTTCTGCTCGCCCGCCGGGCGGTCGCGGTCGCACGTTCATGGCATGAACATAGATCTGCCTCCGGGAGGGATATTGATCGGCCTCGGTTGCGATCTGATCGAGATCGACCGGATCAAGGGTGTGCTCGAACGACAGGGGCCGCGCTTCCTTGACCGGGTGTTCACGGAAGAGGAGCGCACGTATTGCCTGGGGATGAAGTATCCTCACAAACATCTCGCCGCTCGTTTCGCGGCCAAGGAAGCGGTGTCGAAATGTTTCACGACGGGTATCGGTGCCGAGCTGGGTTGGAAGTCGGTGTCGATCTACCACGGCAGCCGCCATCAGCCGCTTGTTCGACTCGATGAGAAGGGCGAGGCTCTGCTGAGGCAGGTCGGAGGAACGCAGGTCCAGGTGTCCCTTTCTCACAACGAAACGTCGGCCATGGCGGTTGCCGCGATTCTCCGCGCCGTCTAGAGTGTTCTCATGGATAATCCAGATCCCAGGCCTTCGCGCATCGAATTGTCCAAGACGCCGTCCTGGATCATGTTGGGATTTGTGCTCGGGGCTCTAACGGTGATCGGCTTCCGAAAGGAACGAGCCTCCCCCCCCGTGACCACTCCGCCGGCTCAAGTCGCCGCAGCGGCTCAGTCCGTCGACAAGGGAAAGTCCAAGGAGTCCGGGGAGCAGCGCTCTGTGACCAGCGTGCAGAATCGCCCGAGCCTGGACGTCATCGAGGCGGTGTTTGCAGTGTGGGGCGGCTACGCGATCTGGGAGGATGAAGTGACGGAGGTGGCGCTGTGGAACTCTCTCACGAATGATTTCACGGATTATTTTGAGGTGCTGCGTACCTCCTCGGGATATTTCTACCGTTCGATCATTGGGTTGAGGCGTCCTTGGACCGACGCCCGACCACCGCGCGAATCGCCCCTGCGATTCACGGAGCCGTTGGAGCATCGGCGGGCGCGTCTCGAAGGACGTCTTGCCCCTTCGGGTCCTGCTTCCGGAGGGCGGACAGGTCCATGGAAGGGCGTCACCGAGACGTCTGCGGTGCCGACGCCTGATTACCTTCCGCCTCCTCCGAAGAGGCCGGCGGATTCCAAACTTTAAGGGACGATGACGCTGACGGCGCATCCCGTTCTTTCGTGTGACGAAGCCCATCGCTTCGAGGAAATGCGGTTTGGCGGCGACGAGTCGAAAGAGTGGCCGGCCATGGAGGCGGCCGGCGCCGGCGTTGCTCGAGGTGTGCTCGACGATTTCAAGGAGCTCGGTGGATTCCCTGAAGCTGCGCGCATACTCGTTCTCGCCGGAAAGGGACATAACGGCGGCGACGCTCTGATTGCAGCCGGGCGGATCGCGGCATGGTCCCCTGCGGCCTGTATCGATGTGGCCTGCGTGGGTGGGGAACATTCTTTCAAGCCGCTGGCGGCGCGCGCCTGGCGTGCGCTCTATCATGCCGCGCGCGGGCGGGTCCGCCCGGTGCGCCTCGGCGATTTGCTTCCTTCCTACGACCTCGTGATTGATGGCGTTTTCGGATTTCAATTTCGTCCGCCATTGCGGGGAGCAGCGCTGGACTGGCTCAAACAGGCGAATGCCTTGCGCGCGCGGATGCGCGCTGCGGTGGACCTGCCCAGTGGATGGAGTGAACCGGACGCCTTTCGCGCGGACTTCACGTATGCGACGGGATTGGTGAAAGCGCCCCTCCTGAGCTTGGGCAATGCGGGACGTGTTCGTTACGTCGATCTTTGCTTCAAGGCCGGCGCATCATTTCCCGCGGCGACGGATTGGGTGTTGGGGCGGGAGGTGCTTGCTCCGCTTTGGGCTGCGCGCCCGGCTTCGGTCGACAAGCGTTCGTATGGTCACCTTTTCGTGGTCGGTGGCTCACGGAGTTATCCGGGTGCGGTGCTGATGAGTGTGCTGGCGGCGCTGCGAAGCGGCGTGGGGTTGGTGACGGCGTTTGTACCTGAGGCGTTGGCGGCGGCATTCGCGGCGCGCGCGCCTGAAGCGATGTGGGTGGGCTGGCCCGAGACGCCGGATGGAGGCCTTGCCATGGAGGGGACGCATCTGCTCAACGCCCGCCGCAGCCGAGCCACAGCGTGGTTGATCGGCCCGGGGCTCGGTCGTGAGTCCGAGACGCTGGCGGTCGTCCAAGACGCGGTCTCGCGGGTGGCGGAGCCGATCGTCCTCGACGCCGATGCCCTGCAACCCGAGATCGTGCGCGCGGCGAAGGGAAGGATGATTCTTACCCCACACGCCGGCGAGTTTGCGCGCATCGCAGGCGATACGGGCTTGAAGGACTTCGCAGCAAAGCTGCCGGCGACGGTGGTACTCAAAGGTCCGGTTACGCGCGTTTCCGACGGTCAGAAGGTCTTCCATAGCTTCTTTGGCGGCCCTGTGCTCGCGCGCGGCGGGAGCGGAGATCTGCTGGCCGGTCTGATCGGTGGCCTGCTGGCCCAGAGCGCGGACGATCCGTTGCGGGCTGCCTGCCGGGGTACGGTCTGGCACGGCCGGGCGGCCGATGAGCTTGCTCGGGCCCAAGGTCCAGTGGCGGTGCAAACGACGCACGTGCTCGACCACCTGTCGGCCGTCCTGAGGGCGCGATAACCGGCACTCATTTTTGCAGGAAGTCCTGCTTTACGGAGGAAGTTTCATGGCGCAGGTTGATGCAACTAAATGGCCCCGACTGCTTCTCTTACGGAATCTCAGGCATTCCTCGTGCTCAATGCGCTGCCCAACATTGGGCCCATCACGCTCAACCGTTTGTTGACGGAGGTGGGTGGGGACCCTCGAGCGGTGCTCGCGGCCGGGTCGAAACGTCTGGAGGCGGTGCGCGGGGTGGGGCCCGTGATCAGCGCAACCGTGGTGGACTGGCGAAGGCATTTCGATCTGGAGCGCGAGGAGCGACGCATGTCTCAGGCGAAGGCGATTTTTTTGACTTCACGCGATCCGGCCTATCCGCGCCTGCTGCGCGAGATCGGCGATCCGCCGATCGGTCTGTATCAGAAGGGTAATTACAATTTCGCCCATCCTTGCGTTGCCATTGTGGGCAGCCGGCGCACGACCCTGTATGGTCAGGCGGTGGCCACGAAGCTGGGGGCCGGGCTGGCCCGTCTGGGGTTCTGTGTGGTGAGTGGCCTCGCGCGGGGAATCGATACCGCCGCCCACGAGGGTGCTCTTTCGGTGGGAGGCAAGACCGCTGCGGTGCTCGGGACCGGCATCGACCTTATCTATCCGCCCGAGAACCTTGATTTGTACCGCCGGATCGAGGAACACGGCGCGATCCTTTCTGAATTTCCCTTTGGTCGACGCGCCGACCGCCAATCGTTCGCCATGCGCAATCGCATTGTGTCCGGCGTGAGCGAAGGTGTCATCGTTGTGGAGACCGATGTAAGCGGCGGCTCAATGATCACCGCGAAGTTTGCCGGCGAACAGGGGCGGTTGCTCTTCGCCGTCCCTGGTCGCATCGATCAACCGTCGAGTGCTGGCTGTCATCAGCTCATACGCGACGGCGCGATCCTCCTCACCAGCGTGGATGACTTGTTGTCGGAGCTGAATTACCTGGACGGGCTTCGCCCTGCGCCGATTGCGTCAAAGTCCGGGCCCGACGAAACTGAGGGGACGGCGTTCGAAGGATTGGCGGACGACGAGCGGGCCGTACTTAAGGTGTTTTCGGGTGGAGCCATTCTCTCGCTCGACGAATTGACCTCCCACACCCAGCGGAGCCCGGCGGAGTTGTCCGCGACCTTGATGATGCTTGAGATCAAACGCCGCGTCGCGAAGCGCGCCGATGGAAGGTTCGAAGCCCGGGGTTAGCGGCAAGGCGGCTTCGCGGGTGCCGCCGATTGCGTCGGAAGCCGGGGGAGTCCGCGCCCTAACCGGGAGGCCAGGTCATCTGGCGCTTTGCGAGCAGATGGACATGCAGGTGCGGCACGCTTTCGCAGGCGTCCGGACCGTGATTGACGATGAGTCGGAATCCGCGGGCGAGACCGAGCTTGCGGGCGAGCGTGCCGGCGGTGAGCAGGAGATGACCGAGCACGGCCTGGTCGTCGAGCCCGGCTTCGCCCACGCGCGGTATTGGTTTTTTCGGTACGATCAGCAGGTGAACCGGGGCTTGCGGCTGGATATCGTGAAGGGCGATGCAGAGATCGTCTTCGTGTTCGATCCTGGCCGGAATCTCACGGTCGATGATTTTTTGGAAGAGGGTCTTCGACATGGCGGTATGCCTTACGAAACACACGAAAGTCGAAAAAGGCCAAGCCCGGAGGCGCTACGTTTCCGCCGCCGGACGAAACCGACGACTGACAGGCCTGCCTCAGAGGAACAACAACTGAAGCCTGGCACTCCGTGCGGTGCGGGCGGCGGCGAGGTCGTGGATGAAGGCGAGGGCGTCTTCGTAGTCGCGCTTCCGTCTGGCCGTGGCGCGGGCGCTTGGCGGGATCAGGGCGGGCCGCAGATTGGTGATCAGCAGGGTCGACTCACGGTAGCGCGCGAGGTGCTTGAGTCCCGCCATGACCTCGGTGCGCGTGAACAGCGGAGTCGCCGAAGCGAGCGTCAGCGAGGCGTCCCAGTGATAGAATCCCTGGCGCGGCAGATGGGTGAACAGTTTTGCCAGCAGGTCGGCGGCCGCCGCGTTGAAAGCAGCGTCGTACCGGGCGGCGTAGTCGGGACGCTCGCGGGTCTGGGCCTCGAATTCTGCCAGACTGAAGGCGATCGCCTCCTTGATCTGACGGGCGAGATGGAGATCGTGGCCGGTGACGTGGGCGAAAAGCCCGTCGATGAGATGAAGGCGGCGCAGGTCGTCGCGCGGCGTCATTGCTTGGGTTTGTCGAGCGCGTTGATCTCGTGCATGAATTCCGCGACGTCGCGGAACTGCTTGTAGATGCTCGCAAACCTGACATAGGCGACCTGGTCGATTCGGCGCAGGCGTTCCATGACGGCGTCGCCGATGGCGCGCGAGGGAATCTCGCTTTCGAACTGTGCTTCGAGGATGTCGATGACGTCCTCGACGAGCATCGTGATCTGCTCGGCGTCGACCGGGCGTTTGTGGCAGGCGGCACGGACGGCACGCACCAGCTTCTCGCGGTCGAAATCCTCGCGACGCCCGTCCCGTTTGATGACGACGATGCCTTCGCGCACGATGAGCTCGGTGGTCGTGTAGCGGTGGCCACACTCAAGGCATTCACGGCGGCGGCGGATGGAGCTGCCTTCGCGGCTGATGCGGGAATCGATGACCTTGTCCTCGATGGAAGTGCACTTGGGACAGCGCATGGGAGGATGGGTTTAGTTCAGGGAAAGAAAGTTCCGCAGAACCTGCAGTCCGTTCTCCGTGGCGATGGACTCGGGGTGGAACTGCACGCCCCAGACCGGAAGGGTCTTGTGGCGCAGGCCCATGATTTCGCCCTCCGCGGTTTCGGCGGTGACTTCAAGACAGTCGGGCAACGTGGCCCGCTCGACGAGAAGCGAGTGATAACGTGTGGCGGCGAAGCCTTGCGGCAGGCCTTGGAACAAGTCCGTGTTACGATGGAGAATGGGCGACGTTTTCCCGTGCATCAGCCGGTCCGCGCGCACGACCCGGCCGCCGAAGTGCTGACCGATTGACTGATGTCCGAGGCACACGCCGAAGATGGGTTTTTTGCCTGCGAAGGCGCCGATCATATCGAGTGAAACGCCGGCTTCGGTGGGCGAGCAGGGCCCGGGAGAAATGAGCACGCGTTCGGGGTTCAAGGCGAGGGCCTCGGACGGGGTGATCTCGTTGTTGCGAAAAACGCGCTGGTTAACGCCCAACTCGCCGAAGTACTGGACGAGGTTGAAGGTGAAGGAGTCGAAATTGTCGATGACGAGCAGCACGGGTGTAGCCGAGGATTAGCTCGTGGATTGACAGGAGGGTCAAGCGTGCCGGTAGGGTGGGGCTCGCCCATGCCCGCTCCCTTTCAGCTGCTGACCACCGATACTGCAACCGCAGCCCGCCGCGGCCGGCTCCAAACCAGGCACGGCGTCGTCGAGACACCGATCTTCATGCCCGTGGGCACGCAGGGCACGGTGAAGGCGCTGACTCCGGCACATTTGCAGGATATTGGCGCGCAGATCATTCTGGGAAACACCTACCATCTCAATTTGCGGCCGACCAGTGAGTTGATTCGGGAAATGGGTGGGTTGCATCGGTTCATGGGCTGGAACGGGCCAATCCTGACGGACAGCGGGGGCTTTCAGGTCTTCTCCCTCGCCAAGCTGCGTGACGTGCGCGATGACGGCATCGCCTTCCAGTCCCATCTCGACGGTGCGCGGCTCTTCCTGGGGCCGCGCGAAGTGATGGCCATCCAGGCCAATCTGGGCAGTGACATCGCCATGGTCATCGATGAGTGTCCGCCCTGGCCTTGCGAGCGCGACGCGTGCGCATCTGCCGTCGCGCGCAGCGAACGGTGGGCGCGTCAATGTCGGCAGATCGCTCAAGACTCAGGCTTTCTTGATGCCGGTCATCACGTTTTTGCGATTATACAGGGTTCGACGTTCGACGACCTGCGGAGGGAGGCGGCCGAGTCCCTCGGCGCAATGGATTTTCCCGGTTATGCGGTCGGTGGGGTGAGCGTGGGCGAGCCGGAGCCTGAAATGCTGAAGCAGATCGGTGCGACCACGCCCTTCATGCCGGCGCACAAGCCGCGTTATGCGATGGGACTCGGAACGCCGCCGCAGTTGCTCAAAATGATCGCCTTGGGGGTCGACATGTTCGACTGCGTGCTGCCCTCCCGGGTGGCGCGAAACGGTCTCGTTTTCACTCCGGATGGTCCGATGAACCTGCGCAACGAGAAGTTCAAAGCGGATCCGGCTCCCTTGGTGGAGGGGTTGGACAACTACACGTGCCGGCAATTTTCGCGGGCGTACTTGCGACACCTCGTGATCGCCGAGGAGATGCTGGCCGGCACGCTGCTGACGATACACAATCTGCACTTTTACCTCGACCTCATGACCCAGGCCCGGTCGCACCTCGATGCGGGTGACTTTGGCAGCTGGCATCGGGCTTGGATCGCGCGTTACGAGGCGGGCATGGCGGCGCGCAAGCAGGCATAAGCGCGCAAAAAAGCCCGCAGGCGCAAAGGCCGGCGGGCTTGGTAAGGGATTGGCTGGCCGCGATTTTAGAAGCGCAACGCGGCGCCGATCGAAAAGCCGACGTCGCCGCCTTCGATCCAGGAGACCGAGCCGATGAGGGCGACTTTGTCAGTGGTCCAGTAGTTGGCGCGGGCGGTTCCGTCCCAGAGACCGTTGTTGCCGCTCTTGAAATCGTCGTCGTAACCGGCGCTCAGAGCGAGGGCAGCACGGGGCGTAAGGCGGAACTCGGCGCCTGCGCGGGCACCCCAAATCGTACGCTCTTGGAAATCGTTCCAATCGTAACCGAGGGAGAGCGTGGTGAACGTCTTGAACGTGTCGCTCACGTGGATGAAGGTGGCGTCGCCGACGACAACATCGCTGTCGATGTCGCTGAACGACTCGATCCAGCCATGCGCGTAGCTCAAGCCGACATCAAGGCTCGCCGAGATGGGCAGGTTGACGCCGAGGCCGGCCGCGAAGGCGTCGACCGGGCTGTTCTTGATGTCGAAGTAGCCGAAGCTGGCTTGTGCGTAGCGCTGGCCGAGCAGACCTGCGGACGGAGCCGGGGCTTGTTGGGCGATGGCGGTGGCGCCCGATGCGACTGCGGCGAGGACCGCAAGGAGTTTAATGGACTTAGTCATGGTGTTTCTTGGTTTGGTAGTTGTCCGATTCTGCAATCAGACAGCGTTAGGGCATAAGGCTCCGGTACGGCAGATTTCAAACTAAAAATCTTTTGTAAATGTTGGAACCAATGAACGTTCGGAAGGTCTGCCGGCGGCCGATGCCGGGACGTGTCTGGGCCGTGGAACGGTCGGGCAGAGGTTCGGGTATGATCAGGTAGGAACCGATGGATCCGTCTGTAGTAATGATCATGGCAAACGGGAGGCGGTGCCTTGCCGCTGCCGCGCGTGGACGAGGTTTTTCTGGCCAAGCCCAGGACGCCCTGACACGCTCGAGGTCTGTATGCGAATTCTTGTTACCGGCGGCGCCGGCTTTCTTGGATCCCACCTTTGCGACCGCCTATTGGGCGACGGGCATGAGATTATTTGCCTCGATAATTTTTTCACGGGAAGGAAGTCGAATATCGCCCATCTGCTGGACAACCCATCATTTGAGCTGGTCCGGCACGACGTGATCGACCCCTTTAAGTTCGAGGTCGACCAGATCTACAATCTTGCCTGCCCGGCGTCCCCACCGCACTACCAGTTCAATCCCATCAAGACGACAAAGACGTCCGTCATGGGAGCCATCAACTGCCTGGGTCTGGCCAAACGCGTGCGGGCGCGTGTCTTTCAAGCCAGCACCAGCGAAGTTTACGGCGATCCGGCGGTCCATCCCCAGCCCGAGAGCTACTGGGGTAACGTCAATCCCATCGGCAAACGCTCCTGTTACGATGAAGGCAAACGCTGTGCCGAAACCCTTTTCTTCGACTACCACCGCGAAAACAAGGTCGATATCCGGGTGGTCCGGATCTTCAACACGTACGGCCCCCGCATGCATCCCAACGATGGCCGGGTCGTTTCAAATTTCATCGTGCAGGCACTCAAGGGCGAAGACCTTACGGTCTACGGCGATGGCTCCCAGACACGTTCGTTCTGCTACGTGGACGACCTCATCGAGGGTTTCCTGCGATTGATGAACCAGACCGAGACCGTGGGCCCGATCAACATCGGCAACCCGGGCGAGTTCACGATGTTGCAGCTCGCGGAGCTCACGCTGAAGCTGGTTGGCAGCAAATCCCGCATTGTTCATCGTCCGCTCCCTTCCGACGATCCGAAGCAGCGCCGGCCGGACATTACGCTCGCCCGCAAGCACCTGAAGTGGGAGCCGACGGTCTCGCTTGAAGAAGGACTCGAACGGACAATCGCCTACTTTAAGACCCAAGTCTGATTGGGCAGGGCCATGGCACGTGGCGCATTTAATGCGCCGGCTTGACCCGGTTCCTGGCCCAAAATGCCACGATGTGGAACGCCCAGAGGGGCGGCCAGCGTGATCGCGGGGATTACGACAGCCGTGGGTTTTAAGAGGCAAACCCGTGCAGAGCGATGAGGCATTTGTCATTTGCCAAGTGGGTGGCGCACCCTACGCTCTCGCGTCCTTCATGCTTTCTTTTCTCTTCAAACGCCTCGCCGGTCGGCACTATCGCAAATTTCTCGAAGCGACCCGTCCCGTGGTCGCGAGGATCAACGAGATAGAAGCCTCGTACCAGACGCTGACCGACGAACAGCTACGGGCGAAGACCGACGAGTTCCGTGCCCGTTTGAAGCAGGGGGAAACGCTCGACCAGATCCTTCCGGAGGCGTTCGCCACCGTGAAGAACACCGCCCGCCGTCTTTGCGGGCGGAAGATTATTGTGTGCGACCACGAGCTCAGCTGGGACATGGTGCACTTCGATGTGCAGCTGATCGGCGGCATGGCGATCCACCAAGGCAAGATTGCGGAAATGGCAACGGGCGAGGGCAAGACCCTCGTATCCACGCTCCCTTTGTACCTCAATGCGCTTAACGGCCGCAACGCGCAGCTCGTGACGGTCAACGATTACCTGGCGCGCCGTGACTCGGAGTGGATGGGGCACCTGTATCAATTCCTCGGCCTCACCGTGGGTTGTATCCAGCAGCAAATGCCGTCGAACCTTCGCCGTGAAATGTACGGCCGCGACATCACCTACGGCACGGCCAGCGAATTTGGCTTCGATTACTTGCGCGACAACGGCATGGCTACGCGCAAGGAGGACCAGGTCCAGCGCGATCACTGGTACTGCATCGTCGACGAAATCGACTCCATCCTCGTCGACGAAGCACGCACCCCGCTCATCATTTCGGGTCCTGCACCCATCGAACGCGAGCAGCCCTTCACCCGGCTCAAGCCGCCGATCGAGCGGCTCGTCAGCGAGCAGGGTCGCCTCTGTAATCGCTTCGTCGGTGAGGCGAAGGATCTGTTGGAGAAGCCAGGCGCGACCCCGGACGACAAGACTTCGGCCTTCCGCCGGCTGCTTCAGGTCAAGATTGGTCAGCCCAACAACAAACTTCTGCTGCGGCTGATGGAGAATCCCGAGTGGCGCAAGGGCCTCGACAAATTCGAGACCGAACTGCACTCCGATCTCCAAAAATCCGAACTCTATCGCCTGAAGGAGGAGTTGTATTACTCGATCGACGAGAAACAACATCAGGCCGACCTCTCGGAAAAGGGCCGAACGACTCTTCGTCCCGACAATTCCAACGCGTTCGTCCTGCCTGACCTCGCCACGGAGTTTTCCGACCTCGACAAGGACGCCGCTCTCACGCCCGAGAAACGCGAGGAGCAGAAACGCGAATCGCAGCAGCTCTACGCGGTCATCTCGGAAGAGATCCACGCCATCTCCCAGCTGCTTCGCGCTTATTCGCTCTACGAACGTGACGTCGAGTATGTGGTGCAGGAGGGCAAGGTGATGATCGTCGACGAAAACACCGGTCGCGTCATGCCGGGTCGCCGCTGGTCCGACGGGTTGCACCAGGCGATCGAGGCGAAGGAAAACGTCACGATCGAGCGTGAGACCCGCACCTACGCGACGATCACGATTCAAAATTATTTCCGCATGTACGAAAAGCTGGCCGGCATGACCGGCACGGCCGAGACGGAGGCGACCGAGTTCAATGATATCTACCGGCTCTCGGTGCAGGTGATTCCGACCAACAAGCCATGCATTCGCGTCGATGCGAACGATTCGATTTTCAAGACGCGCCGCGACAAGTTCAACGCGGTTGTGAAGGAAATCGACGAGGCTCATAAACGTGGCCAGCCCGTTTTGGTCGGTACTGTGAGCGTCGAATCCTCCGAGGTGCTCTCGCGCATGCTGAAACGCGCCGGCGTCGTGCACACCGTGCTCAATGCCAAGTTCCACCAGCAGGAATCCGAGATTGTTTCGCGTGCCGGACAGCGCGGCGGGGTGACGATTGCGACCAACATGGCCGGCCGCGGCACCGACATCAAACTGGGCGAGGGCGTGCGTGAACTCGGCGGCCTGTATGTCGTCGGCACGGAGCGCCATGAGTCGCGACGCATCGATCGCCAGTTGCGCGGCCGATGCTCGCGTCAGGGCGACCCGGGCCGCACGAAGTTCTTCCTCTCGCTCGAGGACGATCTGATGCGCCTCTTCCTCCAGGGCAACCTGGCCTCCAAGCTCATGGAGGGCTCCATGAAGGAGGGCGAGGAACTCGAACATCCCTGGCTCAATCGTTCGATCGAAAGCGCGCAGAAGAAGGTCGAGCAGCAAAACTATTCCATTCGCAAGCGGCTGCTGCAGTACGACGACGTGCTCAACAAGCAGCGCGAGGTCATCTATGGCATTCGCAATGACGCGATCCACGCCGACCGGCCCAAGGCCACCATCTTTGAACAGGTCGAGGAAGAGTTGGTCACGCGTATTGAGGCCGCCGGCTTTGGCGAAAAAGCCGGGCCCACGTCAGCCGCCCTCGATGGTTTTGTCGGCTGGGTCAACACGCACTTCCCGATCAGTCTCCACGCCGGGGATTTGAAGGGCGAGGACGTCGAGGCACTCGCGAAAATCGTCCTTGAGCGCATCCGCCAGGCTTATGCGATCAAGGAATCCGTCGAGATCCCGGAAGCGCTCGGTTCGCTGGAGCGCTACGTGGTCATCAACGCGATCGACCACCACTGGCAGGAACACCTCACTGAGATGGAGGAACTTCGCCGGTCGATCGGCCTGCGCAGCTACGGCCAGAAAGATCCATTGGTTGAATACAAGGGTGAGGCGTTCAAGTACTTCGAAGAGCTCATGCAGAACGTTCGCCTCCAGATTTGCACGGGCCTTTTCCGGAGCGCGTCGAATCTTCAGGCCTTCGAGAACATGCTCTCGCTTCTGAGCCGGACCGTGCGCACCCAGGGACCGGAGGGCGGTCCGGGCGGCGCGCCAGCCCTGCAGATCAACACCACCGTGACTTCGAGCGGATCGTCATCGTCGCCGTCGCCGGGCGCCGAGCCGGAGATCAAGCTGCCTACCGTCACGATCCGTCGCGAATTGCCGAAAGTGGGACGCAACGACCCCTGCCCGTGCGGCAGCGGAAAAAAGTACAAGCAGTGTCACGGCGCGTGAACAACGCGACGATCCTCGCTTCCAATCCCTACGATCAGCCGCCGCCGTTCTGGCGGCGTCACCCGCGGTCGCTGACGGCGCTGGCGGTCTTCATTCTTACCGTGGTGCCCACGGTGCTGATGTTCCCGCCGTTCGATGTTCCCGAGCTCGCCTACCTGTTTGCCGCGCCGGCCATCCTCTGGGCGTATCGCCAGCCGGCGTTCAAGCTTTATGCCCTGACCGTGCTGGGGGCCCAGGCGGTGGCCTGGACGATCATTCTGAGCTGGCTGCATCACGTGACGTGGGCCGGACTTTTTCTTCTGGGTCCCTTCATCGGTGTCTGGGTGGGATCCTGGTTCCTGCTCGTTCGGGCGCTCATCCATCGTTTGGTCGGACGTTCCACGCCGGTTCGACTGCTGGCGATGCTGGGGCTGGCGGGCGGCTGGGTCGTCATCGAATGGACGCGCACGTGGTTTTTGAGCGGATTTCCCTGGCTGACGCTTGGTTCGAGCCAGTGGGAGCGCACAAGTATTCTGCAGATCGCGGCCTTCACCGGCGCAAGCGGAGTGTCGTTTGTGCTCGTTGCGATCAACGTCGGCTTTGCCGCCTATGGGCACCGGCTGGGCTTCGAGGGGGCCACCGGGTTGAACCGTCGCAGCCAGGAATTTTTCGCCGCGATGTTCCTGCTGCTTGTCTGTCTCAGTATCCACGTTCAGGAGACATTTCACCGCCGGGCCTACAGTGTGCCGTTCGCGAAGGTCGGCTTCGTTCAACCCTACATTCCTCAGAATGTGAAATGGGATCCCAAGCAGGCTCCCGCGATTGTGAACATCTTGGAGCGGACCACCCTGAGTCTCGTCAACCGGCGTCCTGATTTCGTGCTTTGGCCCGAGGCCGTCACTCCGCTGGCGGTGAAGGGTGATGCGTCGGTGCAGGCCTGGGTGGAGTCGCTGGCGCGTCGTCTCGACGCCCCGATCGTCCTGGGTTCGATCGGCATCGAGCCGGCGGCGGAAGGGCGCGATGAATCCTGGCGCAACGGCGCTTTTCTGGTCGAGCCCGGGGAAGGCCTTGCACCGGGTTACTACACCAAACGTCGGCTGGTGCCCTTTGGCGAATTTGTGCCGCTTCGTCCGTTGCTCGGCTGGCTCGGCAAGTTCGTGCCGATTGGAGGGGATTTCGATGCCGGCTCGGATCCAAGTCCTTTGATCCTTCAGACGCGGGCCGGTGTGCACGTGGCGGGCCCCCTGATTTGTTACGAGGACCTCTTTCCCGGGCTCGTGCGGCGCAGCACGGCCAGCGGGGCCGACGTGTTGCTCGTGTTGACCAACAATGGCTGGTTTGGGGAAGGCGGCGCGGCGCGGCAGCATGCGGCGCACAGTGTCATGCGGGCGGTTGAGAACCGCCGTCCTGTGCTGCGTTGTGGCAATGGCGGCTGGAGCGGGTGGATCGACGAGTTCGGCAAGGTGCGGGCGGTTCTTCAGCGGGTGGAGGTGCACGAGCCGGGCGGCGGGGTGCGCCAAGTCGTGTCGCATCGGCCTGAGGACAAGGGTTCAATTTATTTCCGGGGCGCCACGACGGTGGACGTCATGCGGGATCATCGCTGGATTGGGCGCGAGAGCTTTTACGTTCGTCATGGCGACTGGTTTGTTTGGACCAGCATGGGGCTCTTCGGCCTCTCCGTCGCGTTGCTCGTCGCCCGCCCCAAGCAGGGGGCCGTGGGACCTCAGGCGGCACCGGCTGGCACGGACTCTACGTCCACGATCTGACCGGCGCTGTCGGGCGCGCTCTGAACCCACCGTCCGGGTGTTTGGAACTCAGGACGCACTCTGCGGTCCTTGTCGGGTGCCGAGAAGACCCCCAAAGCCGGGTGCCGTTGCTGGCAAGTTGCAGCCTGCCGGCTTTCGACTTGATGAGCACTGATCTCCCGACTATCCCAAGTCAGGTCGAGACGGGACATCCGCTCTTCCCCCCGTCCGTTATTTCACCTCCTAAATATTATGACATCAGGTTATCTGTCCGTCTTCGTTTCCCGTCTCGCCGCCTTTCCCCGCCTCGCTTTCGGCGTTCTGGGCCTCGCGGCCGCCGCAGCTTTTAGCGGATGTGAAACGACCGCGGTGGTCGGCAATAATCCCGCCCCGGCGCCGTCCGACGCCCGCTTGGCCGAGTCGCTCGTAGTGCGGGAAGGCGACGCCCTCAGGATCGCCTTCCCTGGCGCACCCAATCTCGACACCGCACAGCAGGTACGCCGCGATGGTCGCATCACACTCGCACTTATCGGCGAGTTTTCGCCCGTTGGGTTGACCCCGGTTCAGGTCGAGCAGGAACTTGCCAAGCTCTACGCCTCCCAGATCGTGTCCAACGAGGTCACCGTCACGGTGATTTCCTCCTCGTACTCCGTCTTCGTCAACGGCGCCGTGCTCCGGCCTGGCAAGATCTCCACTGATCGTCCTCTTTCCGCTCTCGAGGCGGTGATGGAGGCCGGTGGCTTCATCTCCGCCCGGGCCAACATGAAGGCGGTGGTGATCATCCGCCAGGTGGGCGGTCAGACGCAGAACTACACCATCGATCTTCAAAGCGTGCTCGCCGGTCGCACGAACGAACCCTTCATGCTTGAGCCGTCCGACATCGTTTTCGTGCCGGAGCGTTTTTCCTGGTTCTAGAGCCGTTTGAGTTTTGTTGTAGCCGCGGGCGTCGACTGCGGTCTGGTGGCATACAGCGGTGGTTTCGGGGCACCCGGCTCAGCGACCACGGCCGCCGTCGTTCGTAGAATAGCCTGGCAGGACCAGGGCTCCAAGCGGGCAGAATTTTTTTGGCCCCCCAAGAGCCCCAGACGCTGATTCTGGGCGGCCGTCGAGCTGGCGTTCCCCCTTACGGCAGCAGCGCCGCGATCTTCTCGCGAAGATGGGTCTGCCGGGTCTTGGCCTCGCTGTTGCGAACGGCCATGGCGTACGCCGCCGGCTCGCCGACGATGAAGACCTTTTTCTTGCCGCGGGTGATCGCGGTGTAGAGCAGGTTGCGCTGAAGCATCATGAAGTGTCCCTTGAGCAGGGGCACGATGACGACCGGGTATTCGCTGCCTTGCGACTTGTGGATGCTGATGGCGTAGGCGAGGGCGAGGTCGCCGAAATCGCCGCGCTCGAACGTCTGCGTCGCGCCGTCGAACTCCGCGGTCATGGTGCCCGCCTCGGGGTCGACGGACTTGACCGCGCCGATGTCGCCGTTGAACAGGTTCTTGTCGTAGTTATTGCGCAGCTGAATGACTTTGTCTCCGGCGCGATACTCGCCCGCAGGGCCGCGCAGCGCCGGAGCGCGCGAACCCGGCGTCCCCGAGTTGAGCGCCGCCTGGAGCTGGACGTTGAAATTGGCGACGCCCGCGACGCCCTTGTGCATGGGCGCGAGTACCTGCACGTCGTTGACCGGGTTGAACCATGCGTAATGCTGCGGCACGTACTGGGTGCAGAGCGCGATGGTCTTTCGCACGCAGTCCTCGGCCGAGTCGGCCACGACGAACGTCAGGTCACTCCACGCCTGCGCCTCCGCCACCTCGCGCACCGCGGGCGGGAGGGAGGGGTCACCGGCGTTGATGGCGTGGGCGGTCGTGACGATCCCACTCTGGCCCTTCTGGCGGAAAATCACGTTGAGGCGCGTCACGGGCACGCGGTCGGTCGCGATCAGGTCCTTGAGCACGTTGCCTGCGCCCACCGACGGCAGTTGGTCGGTGTCGCCGACGAGCAGCAGATGGGCGCGGGAGGGGACCGCCTGGAAGAGCGCGGCGGCAAGGCGGGTATCGAGCATCGAGGCTTCGTCGACCACGAGAAAGTCTGTCGCGAGCGGCTGATGTTCGTTGGCGACGAAACCACCCTTGGCTGGATCGAATTTGAGCAGGCGGTGAATGGTCGATGCGAACCCTCCGGTGGTTTCCGCGAGGCGTTGGGCCGCGCGGCCGGTCGGGGCGGCAAGGTGCACACGGACTTTCTTGGCCTTCAGGATGTCGACCAGCGCGCGAATGATGCTTGTCTTTCCCGTGCCCGGGCCGCCGGTGAGGACCGAGAGCTTGTTCCCGAGGGCCAGCTTGAGGGCGGTGCGCTGGTGGTCGGCGAAGGCGAAACCGGCTTTCTTCTCCGCCCACTCGACGGCGGCGTCGATCTTGATGGGCGGCAGGCCGCTGCCGACTTTCTGCAGGCGCGCCACCACGCCGGCGATGCGCTGTTCCGCGCGGTCGTTGACCGGAAGTTGGATCAGTCCTGAGCCAGGCAGAGGAGAGGCACCGGGCGGTGCGGGCGATTCCTGGCGGATCAGATTGCGGCTGACCACGAGCGCTTCGATCCGGCGTTCAAGTCGTTCCGTGGTGGTTTCGAGCAAGCCGGCGGCGTAGTCGCGCAAATCCGACTCGCGCAGCGCCGTGTGGCCTTCCTCCTGCAGCGTCTCCATGGCGTAGATGAGGCCGGCGTCAAGCCGGGGCGGGGCATCGTTGGCAAAGCCGAGATTGATTGCGATCCGGTCGGCGGTCTTGAATCCAATCCCGTCGATTTCGCGCGCGACTTTGTAGGGCTCGGTCGTGAGGACGCGTTTTGCGTCGGCGCCGTAGGCCTTGATCAGCTTCACGCACTGGCTCGAGGTGACGCCGTAGGTCTGGAGAAAAATGTAGAGCTCGCGGAACGCGCGCTGATCATCCCACGCCCGCTTGATGGCGGCCGCGCGCAGTTTGCCGATGCCGGGAACGGTGCGGAGCCGTCCGGACTCCTCGCTGAGCACCCGGAAGGTGTCGGTGCCGAAGGCATCGACGATTTTGTTGGCGTAGACCTTGCCGATGCCGGGCACAAGGCCGCTGCCCAGGTATTTGCGGATCCCATACACGGACGACGGAAGCGAACTGGAGAACGAGACAATGCGGAACTGGTCGCCGTGCTGGGCATGGCGGGTCCATTCGCCGGTGAGCTGGAGCGTCTCCCCGCATTGCACGCCCGGCAATGCGCCCACGATCGTGACTTTGGTTTCCACCGCCTCGCTGCGAAACTCGGCAATGGTGTAGTGATTCTCCTCGTTGAGGAAAATGATGCGTTCGAGAACGCCTTTGAGGGTGCTGGAGGTCGGGGACGGCACGGACGTCAGGGATCAACACGGGTTTTGACCGGATTGCAAATGCGCGGAGTTGCGTGCCGGCTCCGATTTTGCCGGACTGCGGCATGGACTTTTTCCGGCAGGAGGAATTGTTGCCGATCATCCAGCTCGCGATCACGCCCGTGATCCTTATCACGGGTTTGGGCTCGTTGCTGCTCACCATGACCAACCGCATGGCTCGCATCGTGGATCGCACGCGGACGCTGGCCGGTCAGGTGCGTGCGGCCACTCCCGAAGACCGGCCGCATGCGGAGCAACAGTTGCGAATCTTGTACCGCCGCGCTCGGTTCATTCGCGTCGCGGTCACGCTCAACACGCTCAGCATTTTCTGCGCGGGGCTGCTGGTCGTCTTCATCTTCGTCGGCGCGATCTGGCGGCTCGAGATGGCGGCCGGGATTGTGGGGCTTTTTTTTGCCAGCGTGAGCTTCCTGATCTCCGCCTTGGTCGCCTTCCTGCGCGATATCTTCATGTCGCTCGCCGCGCTTCGGCTCGAGGTGAACCGGGCTTTGACCAGCGCGCCGCGACAGCCGTAGGGCGGTGCCGCGCCGCTCAGTTTGCGTTGGTGTTGATTGGTTCGTCGACGACGAGAGGAGAAGGGAAGTCCGCGCTCCGCTGACCGGCGCGCGGCGCAAGGCGTTTGTTGGCGGAATTGCCGCTCGGTGGGTTGAGCGGGATTTCCATGCCACCGAGTTCGGCCATGGTGTCGTAAAGCTTTGTTTCCATTTCCCGGGCGATCGAAACGTACTCGGGGTTATAGAGCAGGTTTTGCTGCTCGTGCGGGTCGTTTTGCAGATCGTACAACTCGTCCGCATCCCATAGGCCATAGTATGTGATGTACTTGAAACGGTCGCCGCGCAGCGAGAACACGGTCGGGGACTGGGGAAAGTTCTTTTCCCAGTAGTAGACGTAGAGAAAGTGGTCGCGCCACGGAATCTCCAAGCCTTGAGCGAGCGGCAGGAAACTAAGGCCGTCGAAATGCGCCGGAGCCTTGAGCCCCATCGCCTGCATCACGGTGGGAGCGACGTCGATGTTGGCCACGACCTCGTCGACGACCGTCCCGCCTTTGATGAGGTTGGGGCATTGCATGAGCATGGGAACGCGGATCGATGCCTCGTAGGCGACGCGCTTGTCGATCAGGCCGTGTTCGCCGAACATGAAGCCGTTGTCGCCCATGTAGATCACGAGGGTGTCGTCGTGGATGCCCATGGCCTTGAGCTGATCCATGATGCGACCAATCCCATCGTCGACCCCGCAGAGGGTCTCGCAGTAGCTGCGGTAGTACTGCTGGATGTCGAGGGCGCTGTGGTAGGGGAAATCCGCGCCGTGCCAGCTGTTGCGCTGATCCTGCAACCAGCGGGGGCGATGGGCGGAACGCTCGGGCACGGGATCGGGGAGGGGGCGCTCGAAGGACCGGTCGTGCAAGGAGCCCCTGTGGCGTTCGGCCGGCGTGAAGTTGGCGTGCACGGCCTTGTGGGAAAGGTAGAGGAAGAAAGGCTTTTCCGCAGGCTTCTGCTGCTTGAGCCAGTCGATCGCGTAGTCGGTCAGTTCGTCGGTGATGTAACCCTTCTGCTTCACGCGTTGTCCGTTTACGTTGAGCGTATAATTGGGATTAGGCGGGAGGTAATGCCCTTGGCCGCGGAAGCTGATCCAGTGGTCAAAGCCCGGCTGGGGGTCATCGGACTCGCCGCCCATGTGCCATTTTCCGATGAAGGCGGTGGCGTAGCCGGCCTTCTGAAGGTATTGCGGAAAGTAAACGGTGCCGGCGGGGATTGCCCGGTTGTTGTCGATCACGCGATGGCGAAAGGTGTAGAGTCCGGTGAGAATGGAAGCCCGGCTAGGCGAACAGAGCGACGTGGTGACGAGCGCGTTCTTCAGATGCACGCCATTGCGCGCCATCGCATCCATATGCGGCGTGCGGGCCAGCGCATGCCCCATGAAGCTCATGGCATCGTAACGATGGTCGTCGCTCAGGATGAAAACGACGTTGCGCGGCTTGGCGCCAGCGACTTTCTCCGGGGAGACTTCTTTGGGGACAGGAACAACGGCGACGAGGGGAGCCGCCGCCAGGAGGAGGGCGAGAAGGTAACGGTGCATCGCTGACGAGCCTATCGTGGCACCCCGTGGCGTGAGAAGTCTTGTTTTGCCGATACCGATAATAGACTGCGAAGCAGGATCATCTCCCACGGTGACGGCTTTACCGTCTGTTCGGGAGATGGCAGCGCGCCAAAGCACCGACGGTTCTTATTGCGCGGAGAAAATCCTGCAAACGTCGCCGGGCAAGACGTGGGTCGACCAGTCGCCCACGGGAGGCCGCGCGGCGCGATCAGTGTAACGGAGTTGGCACTACAGGGTGTTCGTGCCAAGCGATGGATCCGCGCCTACACCGTGTACTCGCGCAGGGGGATCGGATCGAGGATGAGGGCCTTGGGCAGCTTGACGCTCAGGGCCTCCGTGAACCAGGCGCGGGCGGCGGGATCGCCGTGGGTCAAAACAATGCTGCGGGCGTCCGTCTGCACGGCGAACTGAAGCAGTTCGTCGCGGTCGGCGTGGCCACTGAGCTCGAAGCGGTCGACCCGCGCCTTGACCTTGGCCTTGACGTCGATCGCGTCGAACAGGAACTCGTCGCCGGCCGCCGTCTTCAGCAGTTTGCCACCGGGTGTGTCGGGATCGCAGTAGCCGACGAAACCGATGGTGTTGCGGGCGTGAGGAAGCAGGCCGGAGGCCAGCGTATAGCTCGGGGTGCGTTCCACGAGCATGCCCGAGCTGATGACGTAGAGCGCGTTTTTCCGCGGGTCTTTGCCGGGCTCCAGCTTCCGCGGAATGGGCTGGAGCTTCAGCTCCTTCATGATCTTCCGGTCGAATTGCACGTCGCTCGTCTTATGCGAGATCTCCTCGAAGAGCTCCGCCAGGCCCATGCCGAGGCCTCCGGCGAAGATCGGGCATTCGATAAGGCGGCCAAATTTGCGCGCGTCGTGGAAGACCGAGAGCAGCTCCTGCATGCGCCCGAGGGCGAAGACCGGAAGAAGAAACGAGCCGCCCTTTGCGATCGTTTCGTTGATGGAGTCGATCAGGCGGGCAATCTCGTGGACGCGTTCCTTTCCGTACTCGCGTTCCGTCATGCCGCGGGTCGTCTCGATGATAAGGGTGTCGAAGTGTCCGGAGGGAAATTGCGCGCCCTGCAGCGTGCGCTGGTTTTCGAAGAGCACGTCGCCGGTGATGAAAATCTGGCGTTCCTTGTGATGGATCTCGACGGCGGTTGCGCCGGCGACATGGCCGGAGCGGTGGAACATGATCTCGATCGCGTCGCGCCGGTTCTTGAACTTCCGCACCTTTTTGAATCCCAGCTCGATGAATCGCGGAGCGCAGTGTTCGACGTCCTTGTGGGTGAAAAGAGGATACCCGGGGATCTTGAGCTCGTCCTTCTGCTGCTTCATCACATTGGCGGAGTTGTGCAGCATTTTCTCGATGAGCATGCGGCTGGAGCGTGTCAGCAGCACGGGTGTCTTCGGGTGCTCACGCATGACGACGGGGATGCTGCCGATGTGATCGAGGTGACAGTGCGTGACGATGATGAGATCGAGCGTTATCCCGCGGAGCTGGGTGAGGTCGGGCATCGCCTCGAGACCGGGGGTCTTGGGATTGAGCCCGCAGTCAATGAGCAGGTTAAAGCCGCCGACTTGGAGGAAGAGGCAGTTGGCGCCGATGCCGCCCTGGCGGTTGAGGTCGATGAGTTTCATGAAGTGAAAGGGTCATCGAGGGCGTGGCGCGCGGCGAGTGCAAGCACCGCTTTCCCGAGGGACGCCGGCACAGCGCGGTGGGCTGCCACGATTGGAAACGAAAACGGCTGTCAATTTCTTCGCGGTTGTCCCTTCGACTTGCCTCGACGAGTGTGGACGAGAACTGTCGGCGAGTCAGGCGCGTTCGAGATTCCATACCCCATTCGCGTCCCTAACGTCTTCGCAACGCGTGCGGAATCTACGTGCCGTCCGCGTGGTCCATCAACACCCCTTGTTCCATGCCTCCTTTGTTGGCCTTACCTCATTCCCCGTCATGTGCGGGTGCGCTGGTTTCGTTCGCACGGCTGTCCGGCCTGTTGGCCGCACTCGCCGTGTTTGTCTTCGCCGCCGACACCCCGGCGCCGGTGGCCCTGCCCGCGGTCGTCGCGGTGAAACCACCGTCGCAACCGCTGGCTCACTTCCGTGTGCTGTGGATGGAGGATCCTGCACACAAGGCGGTGGTTTCGTGGACGACCCCGACGCCCGGACAAACCCATGCCGTGCACTTCGACACCCAGCCGCGCCAGCGCAGGCTGGCGGATTATACGCATCGCCTCGACGCGAACCACGGAAGCAAGTTCACGATGGAGGAGGCCGACGCCGGCACGCCCGAGGGCTGGGCTCACCATGCGTTTCTGGAAAATCTGACGCCCGCCACCACCTATTATTTCGTGGTCGAAAGCGACGGGCGCATTTCCCGGGAGTTTCATTTTGTCACCGCGCCGGACGACACCCGTTCGGTCAAGGTGCTCTTCGGCGGCGACTCGCGCCGTCCGCCCGGTCTCGGTCAACCGCATCTGAATCGCCGCGAGATCAATCGTTTGATTGCCGAGTTGGTCGAACAGCAACCCGACATCATCGCCTTCGCCCATGGAGGAGATTACTGCTCGCGGGCCGAATGGCGGTTTATGAGCGACTGGCTGTCTGATCACGAACTGACGATCACCCAGGCCGGGCGAGTTCTCCCCATTATCCCAACCCGCGGCAATCACGACCGCCATGTCGGCTTCGAGGAGATCTTTTTCTGGCCGGGGCGGACGCATGACTTTTATTTCAACACCGCGCTCTCCGGTCGCGTTGCCTGGCTGACGCTCAACACCGAGATCAGTCGTGCAGGCAATCAACGCGACTGGCTCGAGGCCGAGCTGAAACGCCAGCGCGCCAAGCCGGGTCAGTGGATTGCGGCGCAGTACCACATCCCCGCCTACGGATCGGTCAAGTCCTACGAGGGCGGTGAGCCGCAGCGCCAGCACTGGGTGCCCCTCTTCGAGCGCCATCAGATCGACCTCGTGTGCGAATCCGATCACCACATGTTGAAGCGTACGGTGCCGATTTTTGCCAACCGCCACGACCCCGAGCGGGGCATTGTTTACATCGGCGACGGCGGGCTCGGTGTCCCGCAGCGCGAGCCGGACGGGACGCGCTGGTATTTGAAGTCGCCGGGCTTCGCCACTCCCGCCCATCACGTGCACGTCATCGAGTTCGCCGACGATGAACTGCGCGTGGTTGCCATCGGTCTGGAGCGAACCCTGCTCGACGCATTCACGCTGCGCAGCAAGTCAGCGGTTCCCGCCGGTGCGGAGTAGTTTAAAGACTGATACGAATGCGCCGGTGCGCTGGCTCCTGGGCTCCGCCGTCGTGGGCACGGCCCTGGGCCTGGCGGCTGCGACCTTCCGCGGTGACGGCACTGCGATCAACGCCTACCTTTTTCTCACCGCCGAGCTCTCACACGGCGGGGCGGGGCGGGCGGAGCGCATCGCGGTCGCTGTTGTCGTGGCGCTGGCTCTGTTGGCGTGGTTTCGTCCCGTCTGGCCCGCCTTGTTGGGAGTCGGAGGATACGCCTTGGCGGAAGCTCTCGCGCGCGCCTACGAGCGCGGCCAGCCGTACAGCGAATGGGCGCTGGCGGCACATGCTCCGCGTTATCTGACCCCGCTGGCGGCGATTCTTGTGTGGGAGGGCCTTCGCCGGGGTGCAGCCGGGCGCGTCTGGCAGTTGACGGGCGAAGGGTTGCTGCGGCTGGGCCTCGCAATCGTCTTTTTCGTCCATGGTCTGGAGGCCGTGAAGGCGCATCCCGGATTCGTCGATCTCATCCTCAGCAGCACGATCAACCTCGCCGACTGGCGAATCTCGGAGGCTGCCGCCACGCGGCTGCTCGTCGTGATTGGGGCAATCGACTTCGTGGTCGCGGCGGCTCTGCTGGTCCGTCCTCATCCGGCGGTTTTGTTCTGGGCAGCGTTCTGGGGACTCGTGACCGCGCTCTCTCGCGTCACGGCGTATGGGTGGGCCTATTACCCGGATCTGCTGGTGCGCGCTCCGCATTTCCTCGCGCCGCCTGCTCTGTGGTGGCTGGCGCGAATTCGCCCGAAGGCAGATATGCGAGCGGAGCGTGCAGGTGTGAGTGCGGTTAATACGGCGTGACGCGGCGGGTGCATTGCTGAATGCGATGCATCCCGCGGCGCGGTTGATTCGTTCCATGGATGATCAGTCGGAGACAAAACGTTTCCGACCCTCAACCACTCGATTCCGATACCCATGAAGACACTTGCTTCCGTTCTCGCTCTGTTCGCGTTCACCGCCTCCGTGGCGATGGCCAACCACCACAACCACATGTCCGGTCCGAAGACCGTCGTCGACGTCGCCGTCGGCTCCGCGGACCACACGACCCTCGTTGCCGCCGTCAAGGCCGCCGGCCTCGTCGAAACCCTCGCGGGCACCGGTCCGTTCACGATGTTTGCGCCGACCAATGCCGCCTTCGCCAAGCTTCCCGCCGGCACGGTTGAGTCCCTGCTCAAGCCGGAGAACAAGGACAAGCTCATCGCCGTTCTCACCTACCACGTTGTCCCCGGCAAAGTGATGGCGAAGGATGTGAAGGCCGGCAAAGTCAAGACGGTCAATGGCAAGGAAGCCACGATTTCCGTCTCTGGCGGGAAGGTGATGATCAATGGGGCGACGGTGGTTGCCACGGATCTCGCCGCGGGCAACGGAGTGGTTCACGTGATCGACACGGTGATTCTTCCTTAAGGGCTGAAAAATTTGGAGAGGAGAAAGGGTTAACCCCGCGGCCTTTCGAGGCTGCGGGTTTTATGTTTTTAAGTCTGATCGTCTCGTCGGGATCTTTCACCTCGGCGAAGAGAAAAGGTTGGTTCGCAGAGTACATCGAGCCTCTCGGCATGCCCGTGGCGCGGGGCGAAACGAGGTTCAAACCACGCGCGGAGGGACCCGCGCGTCCACCGCGGAGGCCGTGCACGTGCGTCCCAGGTGGGCGGGCGCGTCCCTGCGCCCGCTACGCCCGCGGACGGCGAGCCTGCGGCGCAGGGTGAAACGAGGTTCAATCCACGCGCGGAGGGACCCGCGCGTCCACCGCGGAGGCTTCGCCCTGTGGATTTCTTCCGTCTGGCCTGACGTGGAGTGGCGCTTGTCCCGAGCGCTTCCGCGGCCTCGTCGTCGGTGGTCGAACGGGTGTAGTCGCGCCCGTCTCGGGCGCGTGGCTGGAACGTGACCGATGTCTCCATCCGTCCAACCGCGCGGACGACACGCCTGCAGCTACACGACAATAAAACTGCCGTAGGTGTAAACCGTTCGAGACCGGACAGGAGGCGTGCGCTTATCAGCGAGGTTGCTGCGGGACTTTTTGCAGCTTGCCCGTGTCGTAGCCCGCGCGAGCCACGAACGCGACGAGTTCGCAGTACTTCTCATCCGCGATGACCGGTGTGCGCGCCATGATCCACACGTATTTACGGCTCGGCACGCCGACGATGGTGGTTTCGTAGGTGTCATCCAAATACAGCACCAGGTACGCGGCCTTGAACGGCCAGAGAAACTGCATGCGCCACTCGGCGTTGGTCTCGCGGTCGTGGATGAATCCCTTGGGACGCAGGGTGCGGACCGGACCGTCGAAGGCATTGCGGTTGAACGTGAAGGTCGTCGCGACGGTGCCGTCGTCGTTCAGACGGTAGCGTTCGACCGCATTGTGCGCTCCGCGTTCGAGAAACGTCGGGATGTTGGCGATCACGTACCAATCGCCCATGAAGCGCGGCAGATCGACATGGGCCACGGTTTTGAGCGGTTCACTGTCGGGTGCGCTTGTCGCCATCTGGCAGGACGGCATCGTGGTGAGGGTGAACGCAACCAGGCCAGCGAGGGCGAGAGGGGCTGGGCGGGAGGGAGGCAGCGGGATTGTCATTACCCTGCACTACGGGAGAAGGGGGGAAAAGGATGCCCTGATCCGCGTTTGCATCGCAAGATCGGGGCGCTTCCCGAGGCTGCGCTCAGGAGAAATGCCGGCGTGCAGCCTGCATCGCGGCGACAAAGCGGTCCACCTGTTCGACCAGCGTGGGCGTCCCCCGCGTGACGCGCACGCCCTTGTCGGCGAGGGCTCGCGGCTCGACGCCCGCGATCCCCACGTTGCCCACGGAGACGTAGCGCGAGGGGGCCGTCGGTGGGTTGGGTTGGCCGGTGTCGGCGATGAGCGGCCAGACGTGGCGTTGCGGGCGATCACGATTTCTTCCGGCAATGCGCCGGCCACCTCCGCCAACGCCGCGCGGGCCGCATCCTGATCGAGCCGGGCCTGCGTGCGTTTGTAGTGGAGTCGCGCGTGTTGATCGAGCGCGCCGTCAGGTCGGGCGGCTATTCGTCGAGCACATCGTTGCCCAAACCGGTGGGCAACGGAGCCGGGCGCTCGCAGGCGCTCCTGAGTTTGACCGCGCGACCTGCGGCGGCGCGATCGAAGGCTTCCATCGCCTCGACCACATGGCAGGCGAGGGCGCCACTCGCGCGGTGGGGGCGTCCACGACGGCGCGAGGCGTAGGCGAGATCCGCGACCCCCGTGCCGCGCCTGCGTTCGAGCGAATGCGTGGCGGGCATCAGCTCGGGTTCTTTTGCGCGCGGTCGGTACAAGCGGACGTCGCCGTTGAAGGTATTCGGATCCGGAATATCGAGCGTGCCCTCCGTGCCGTAGAGAACGATGCGCGGGAGCGCAGGCCCGGGCCAGACGTCGAAGCTCATGACCATGGTCGCCGCCACGCCGCTCGCGAATTCGAGCGTGCCGGAGTAGTGCGTCGACACCTCGACCGGAATCTTCGTGCCGGCGAGCGGCTCGCTGGTGATGGTGCGTTCGGCGAAACTCCGGCCGGCAAATCCGCTCACGCGCGCGATCGGCCCGAGCAGGTTGACGAGGGCCGTCAGGTAGTACGGGCCCATGTCCCACAGCGGTCCGCCGCCGGGTTGATAATAAAATTGCGGACTGGGATGCCAGCTCTCGTGACCGCGGCACACCATGAAGGCCATCGCTGCGACGGGTCGTCCGATGACGCCGTCGTCGAGCAACTTGCGGGCGGTCTGCAAACCGCCGCCAAGAAACGTGTCGGGTGCGGAGCCGAGCAGGCGTTTTTGTTTCCGCGCGAGCGCGAGCTGGCGTTTGCCGTCCGTGACGGAGAGCGCGAACGGTTTCTCGACGTAGACATGCTTGCCGGCGAGCAGGGCGCGTTCGTTCACCTCCGCATGCGCCTGGGGAATCGTGAGGTTGATGACGATGTCGATCTCTTCGTCCGCGAGCAGATCCTCCACGGTGGCCGCTTTGGGAACCCCGTATTCGATCGCTTTCGCCCGGGCCCGGGCCACGTCGAGGTCGGCGCAGGCCGCGACCTCGAGGATTCGGTAAGCCCGGCAACCTTGGAAATACTGGTCGCTGATCTTGCCGCAGCCAATCACGCCGACTTTGAGAGGAGAGCTCATAGGTGGTGGCCAACGTTGACCCGATCGGGGTGTGCTCGACAAGCCTGCGTTGGCGGACCTCCGCGCAAGATCACGGCGGGGGCGTGCCAGGTGATGAGGCGTCTCGATCACACGTGAACCCTATCGTTGCGACGGTGAGCAGGATGACCGTGCGGGCAACGGTGAGCCCGTCCAAGGGGCGGGCGGACATTCCACCCAGGCAACCGCATGTCACGTCGAGGCCGCGCAGCCATGCACTGGTCACGAACACGCAAAAGCCGAGGCACAGGCCCAATGCAATCAACCAGGCTCCCCGTCGCCACGCCGCGAACAGCAGCCCACCCGCGCAGACTGCCTCCAGCCATGGCACGTAAAGGGCGAGCGGGGGAACGAGCAGCGGAGGTAGCAGCCGGTAGTTGGCCAACTCCTCTGCGAACTGCGCGGGATCGAGCGCCTTGGCGACGCCGGCGTACGCCAGCATACTCGCGACGACCACACGCAGCACCCATGGGATCGCTCGGTTCACGGTGAAGCGCGTCGCTGCCATGCATCCCAGCCTCCTTCGAGATACCAAACGTCGTCGAAAGCGAACTCGCGCTGGAGTCGTGCCGCGACTGACTTCGCTGCGGCGCAGCCACCGCCATCGCAGTAAACGATGACCGGCCGGCCCGGTTGCCACGCTTCGATGAACTCCGGCAATTGGTCCTCCCATGCGTCCTCGCGGAGATTGATCGCTTGAGGGATGTGACCGGCGGCAAAGGCGGTCGCGCTGCGTGCATCGATCCAGAGAACGGCTTGCGTTCGTGTCCGTGCGAGGGCTTCGTCGAGGGCGAGACCCCTTCCGCCGGGTTCGCTCGCCGTTGTCCGTGGGCCTTTGGGGTGGAACCACGCCGCGAACAGGGCGGGCACCAACGCGAGCACGACCAGCAGGAACGCCGACGGCAGCGCCGAGCGCACTTCAACGGAGATCCGCATAAACCGCGAGAATCTGAGACGGCAACCCCTCGGACTCGATCTTCAGGCGAATCGTCGCACGGAACGCCGTCGCGGTGGATTTCGGACGAAGGAGCAACGCGTGCGCGCCGGGCTTCTCGCCCTGGCGCAGCGTTGCGTGGACGTGTTCCTGGTCCGGGTCGACAATCGAAACGGTGGTCTCTGGGATTCGGTGCAGGCTGATTGTGACCAGCTTTTCGACGGCGTCGCTGCCCAGCGGCCATGTCACGAGGCGGGGAAAGATGCCGAAGAGCCGGGGGATATCGACTTTGAGCGTCAAGGTCACGGGACGGTCCGGTTGGTCGCTCGTCGTGACCGCGAGGGTTTTCGCCTGCAAACCCGTCTGTCCGTCCGGGCGATAAATGACTTCGAGCTCACCGCGTTCGCCGGGCGCATACGTGTGACAAGGTGTGGGTTGCGCTTCATGCGGATGAATGCCAGTTGCGGTCACGTTTAGAAATTTTGCCCGAGGGATTTCCCTCGGTGACCTCTGTGTCGGAACTCGGTGTTCTCTGTGGCCCAAAGGTTTTCTTCGAAGAGGGTGAGGTATTCGGGCTAGAAGCTGCGTCGCCGCGCCGGGGCCGTCAATCGTGCGACGGGGATTTTGGCCGTCGCTAATGAGACAAACCCCCCGGTCTGCCGATTTTCCCAGAGCAACTGACGAGCACGTTAACCCCGCTGTCGCATGGGTCAGCAGGAAGGAGCGGCGGCACTCTTGCCGCCGGGTTTTATGCAGGAAGGGCGTGCGTGAGGCCGTCCGGCATCCAAACCAGCGGCAAAAGTGCCGCCGCTCCTTCAACCACCACTATCCACCATCGACTAGCCACGTCCGGGCACGGGCCTCTCTCTCTGCGGTCTCCGCGTGCTCCTGTTAAATGTCTTCGTGACTAGGCGGTGCCGCCCGGCTCGACCGGTGGATTCGCGCTTTTCAAAGCGGATCGCGTGTGTTCAGGTTCTGGACCCGGCTCGCGTTGCCTCCAACCCTCCTTGTTGCCCATGAATCGCTTGTTTACCTGTCTCCTGGCCCTTTCCCTATCTGCGGTCTCCTTTGCCGCCCAACCGTACAAGATCGCCGTGGTGCCGAAGGGGACCACGCACGAGTTTTGGAAATCGATTCACGCTGGCGCCATCAAGGCCCAGCAGGAACTCGCCGCCGAGGGCATCCAGGTCGAGGTGATCTGGCAGGGGCCTCTTCGTGAAGATGATCGCGAGCAGCAAGTCCGTGTGGTCGAGACCTTCATCGCCCGTCGCGTGAGCGGCATCGTGCTCGCGCCGCTTGACAGCCGCGCCCTGGCCGGCCCGGTCGAGACCGCCGCGCGGGGCAAAATCCCGGTGATCATCATCGACTCCGGCCTCGAGTCCAAGGCGCACGCAAGTTTTGTGGCGACCGACAACCGCGAGGGCGGTCGCATCGCCGCCCGCGCCCTCGGGCAGGCCCTCAACGGGCAGGGGCGCGTCATGATGCTGCGCTACGCCGTGGGTTCCAACAGCACCGAGGAACGCGAAGCCGGCTTCATGGAGATCATGCAAAAGGACTTTCCGAACATCCGTCTCGTCTCGACCGATCAACACGCCGGCGCCACCCGCGACTCTGCCAAGCGCGTTGCCGAGAATCTTCTCAATCGTTTCGGCCGCCAGCTTGACGGCGTCTTTGCCTCCAACGAGTCCTCCGCCACGGGCATGCTGCTTGCGCTCCGCGACTCAGGCCTCGCGGGCAAGGTCAAGTTCATCGCCTTCGACGCGGGCGAAATGCTCAACGCCGGCCTCAAGGCGGGCGACGTGCACGGCCTCGTGGTGCAGGATCCTATGCGCATGGGTTACCTCGGAGTGAAGACGATGGTCCGCGTGCTCCGCGGCGAGAAGGTCGAGCCGGTCATCGACACGGGCGTCGGTTTGGTGACAAAGGAAAACATGAACGAGCCGCGTTCCGTCGAACTGCTCAGCCCGCCTCTCGATCGCTATTTGAAGTAATGAGTTCCGCGGCCGCGAGTCTCAGGCTTTCCGGCATTCAAAAGAGCTTCGGCGCCACCCGCGCCCTCCGCAGCGTCTCGCTGGCGATCGCCCCAGGGGAGGTTCACGCCCTGATCGGCGAGAACGGCGCCGGCAAGAGCACGTTGATGAAGGTGCTCAGCGGCGCCCATCGCGCCGATGCGGGAACGATGGAGCTCGGCGGCGCGCCCTATGCGCCCGAAGGCCCGCACGACGCACGGCTCAAGGGCGTCGCGATGATTTATCAGGAGCTGAATCTCGCGCTGCATATGACGGTGCAGGAGAACATTCTCCTCGGCGCGGAATCCGCCCGCGGTGGCTGGATCGACGCCTCCGCCTCCCGCGCCCGGGCCCAGGCCGTGCTCGAACAGCTGGGCCACGGCGGCCTGGACTTGGATCGACTGGCGGGCGACTTCACGATCGCCGAACAGCAGATCATCGAGATTGCGCGAGCCCTGTTGATCAAGCCGCAGGTGCTCATCATGGACGAACCCACGAGTTCGCTCACCCAGGCCGACACGGAAAAGCTCTTTGCCGTCATCGCCCGATTGCGCGCCCAAGGGGTCAGCATCATCTACATCAGCCACTTCCTCGAGGAATGCCGTAGCATCTGCGACCGCTATACCGTGCTGAAGGACGGCGAGACCGTCGGCGCCGGCATCATGGCCGGCGCGACGCTCGACCAGATCGTCACGCTCATGACCGGACGGGAGGTCAAGGATCTGTATCCGAGAACTGAACACACGCACGGGGCGGTGGTGCTCGAGGTCAAGGAGATCGCCGGTCGCGACACCCGCCTCAAGGCCGCCTCGTTCCAGTTGCACGCGGGAGAAATCTTCGGCCTCGCCGGCCTGATCGGCGCCGGTCGCACGGAGTTGCTGCGCACCCTCTTCGGCCTCGACTCCCTGGCCGGCGGCGACGTGGTCGTCGTCGACGTGGCCGCGACCCGGGCGACGCCGCGCGAGCGGTGGGACGACGGCTTCGGCTTCCTCAGCGAGAATCGCAAGGAGGAGGGGCTCATGCTCAACCTCTCCATCGCGGAGAACATGACCCTGACGAAGCTCGAACGCTTCGGCCGCTGGGGTTGGATCCGTGGCGGCCGGCAACGCGCCGCGGCGCAGCGTTGGATCGAGGTGCTGCGCGTCAAATGTCGCGACGGCGCCCAGCCGATCGGCGAGCTCTCCGGGGGCAACCAGCAAAAGGTCGCCTTCGCCCGTCTGCTCGAACACCCCTCGCGCGTCTTCCTGCTCGACGAGCCCACGCGCGGCATCGACGTTGGCAGCAAGGCCCAGATCTACGACGTCATTGGCCAGCTCGCAGCCAAGGGGCAGGCCGTGATTGTCGTCAGTTCCTACCTGCCCGAACTGCTCGGCCTCTGCGACACCATCGGCGTCATGTGCCGCGGCGAACTCGCCGCCACCCGTCCGAGGTCCGAGTGGACCGAGGCCGAGATCATGCGGGTCGCCACCGGCAGCGCCTGAACCGTTTCCCCATGCCTGACCGACTCAAAACCGTCCTCGCCAAACTAGGCCCCTTCATCGGGTTGATCCTGGTGATCGTGTTCTTCTCGATCCCGTCCGAATCCCGCGAGTACTTCCTCACGTACCACAACTTCAAGATCATCTTCATTCAGACGGTGATCGTGGCGGTCGGCGCCCTGGGCATGACGATGATCATTGTCAGTGGCGGCATCGACCTCTCGGTGGGATCGACGATTGCCTTCACCAGCGTGGTGGGTGCGTTGCTCATTCAACAAGGATGGAGCGATCTCGCCGTGGTTCCCGCCGTGATCATGGCCGGCGCGATGGTCGGCATGCTCAATGGGGCCGCGATTTCCGGACTGCGCATGACGCCGTTCATCATCACCCTCGGTTCCCTCGGTGCCGTGCGAGGTTCGGCCAAGTGGCTGGCGGACAACCAGACGGTCAATTACGACCGCGACGCGTCGAAAATCGACACGTGGATGATCACGGAGGACCCTTTCAGCTACGCGTTGCCCGCCGGCGTTTGGATAACGATCATTCTCGCGGTGCTCACCGCCGTCATGCTGCGCAAGACCGTGTTCGGCCGTCACATCTTTGCCCTCGGCTCCAACGAAGCCACCGCCCGTCTCTGCGGTGTGCCCACGCGCCGCCTCAAGCTGTGGGTGTACGTGCTCGCCGGTGCTTTTTTCGGTCTCGCCGGCCTGTTTCAGCTCTCTCGTCTGCGGCAGGGCGACCCGACCGTCGCGGTCGGACTCGAGCTCGACATCATCGCCGCCGTCATCATCGGCGGCGCCAGCCTCAGCGGTGGCATGGGGACGATCCTCGGTTCGATGATCGGCGCCTTGATCATGGCGGTGCTGCGCAACGGCTCCCAGCAGATGGGGTGGCCGACTTACTTTCAGGAAATCATCATCGGGCTCGTCATCATCGTGGCCGTCTTTTTCGACCGCCTGCGGCAGGGGCGTTCAACGTGAGGCGCGAGCTTCAATCTACAGGCAGAACCACGGATTGCTCGGATCTCACGGATCCGGAACGAAGCCTGCGTCGCTGTTTAACTTGGTTCTCCGACGCCCGCCCATGAATCGAAATTTCCGTTGCCTGATCACGGCCGGGCCGACACGCGAGCATCTCGATCCGGTGCGATTTCTCAGCAACGGCTCCAGCGGCAAGATGGGCTACGCGCTCGCCGCCGCGGCGGCGCTACGGGGCTGGGAAGTCGACCTCGTGAGCGGTCCCGTGACTGTGCCTGCCCCCCCGGGCGTGCGTGTGCACGCCGTCGTCTCCGCGGCGGACATGCTCGCGGCCTGTGAACCGCTCTTTCCCTCCTGCGATCTCTTCATCGCCGTCGCCGCCGTGGCGGATTACCGCCCGGCGGTCGTTTCACACCAGAAGCAAAAGAAACAACGCGGGGCGGTCACACTCGAACTCGTTCCCACCGTGGACGTGCTGAAGACCCTCGCCGCCCGCAAGCGTCCGGAGCAAGCCGTCGTCGGCTTCGCGGCGGAGACCCACGACGTCGAGGCCTACGCGCGACGCAAGCTGACCGAGAAGCGTCTCGACTGGATCGTCGCGAACGACGTGAGCCGTCCGGAGCTGGGCATGAATGCGGACGACAACACGGTGCTCGTCCTCGGTGCCGGCGGCGACCGGCTCGCCTTTGGTCCCGCGCCCAAATCGGCCGTCGCCTCGTTCATCCTGGATTCGATTGCTGCGAGAGCGCTCCCGGAGCGACCGGCTTGAGTCGATCGCAGCGGGCCCCCGGGCGGTCTTATTTCTCGCGCAACCGGGGCCACTCCGCATCGGCCTTGGCGATGCCGGCCGCCGTTACAGCAAGCTGCGCAGCGCCTCGATGCCCGCGTAAGTGACGAGCGAATACACATGCCGCTCGTCGGCCCAGGTCGCGACGGCAAAGCGGCCCTCCACGATGATCGTGGGGTTCGCGCCCGTGCCTTCGTCCGGGAAATCGCCGCGCTTCGCGACGTAGAGGTGGAACTCGTGGTTGGGCCCGAAGCAGAACTCGAATACTTCGCGACCCGCCACGCTGACCACGCGACAGCCGTCGCTGCGCAGGGCGGAGAGCTCAAGCAGCTGGCTGGCTTGAGCACGCAGGTTGCCGGAGGCAAGCCGGTCTTCGATGCCCTTGAGCTCCGGAGCGTTCCCCTTGTGGCCCCACAGATTGCCGCTTGTATCGGCGAGGGCGAAGGCGTGGAGGGAGGTTTCCGTGATGGGTCCGATGCGAAACGGCAGCGTGCTGGCGAGGGTCAACAAAATCGTCACGGCGGCTGCGGCGAGCCAGATCAGTTTGCGGTGACGACCGTGGCTGCGTTGCTGGGCGCGCGCGGCCGCGAGGATGGCCTCCACGCTGCCGTGCGCCGGGCCGATGGCGGAGAGCTTGCGTGCGACGGCCTCGTCGAAGGCGCGCTGACCGTTCCACCAGGAGCGCAGCGCCGGATCTCGCTCGGCGAGCACCAGCGCCTCGGCGAACACCGGATCGCGATCGTCGGCCGTGCCGGGGCGATGGGATCTGAGGATAAACCTGGCTTCTTCGTGGGTCATGTGCCGGTACCTTGCTGGGGAAATTCGATGATCTTTGGCTCGACGGCTTTTCGGGCGAGCGCGTTGCGCAGCTGGATCTTGGCGCGTGAGAGGCGCGACATGACCGTCCCTACGGGGACGTCGAGGATCTGGGCGATTGCGAGATAGGACAGACTCTCGATATAAAACAACGTGAGCGGTTCGCGGTGCAGTGGCGGGATCTCATGGAGGGCGGCCATCACGAGCGGCGCATCCAGCTGGTTGACGACGTTGGCGTCGGCTTCGGCCGGCTCCTGTTCGCCAGGCGGAAGGTCCTCGAAGAACGCCGTGCGTTGCTGATGACGGCGGTTGCGCAGGAATTCCCGGTAGAGCGTCGTGAAAAGCCACGTCTTCACCTTGCTTCGATCGCGCAGCGTGTGCCCCTTGGTGGCCCAGACAAAGAAGGTCTGCTGGGTGAGATCGTTGGCATCGGCATCATTGCGCGCCATGCTCAGCGCGAAGCGGTAAAGCGGCGCATGGTAGGTCCGGACCAAATCTTCAAAAGCCTCGTCAGGCATCGTCATGGGAGCGGCGGTGGGCCGGTCTATTCCAGGATGTCGTCACCTTTCTGCCGGGGCAACGAATTCGCTCGTCGCACGCGCCAGATGCAGGCGGACGTCGTGGGAGGAAGTCAGGGACGGCTTCCGGCTGACCGGCCGATAGTGAAGGCAGATGGCGGTGGGCTTCACTGCGACATGAATGATGCTGCGCGTGGCAGCATCGGGGCGGCGCATGAGCACGGAGAACGCGCCGCGGGCGGGTTCATGGTGCTGGTGATAACGCCACAGGCAGTCCACGTCAGATTCGTTGGGCTGCGTCGCAACCATGCGCCGGTAGGCGGCTGCGCGCGAGGCGATGACGGCCGCGGTGTTCCATGAGGATGACGAGAGCGGCGGCTGAAAGGCCGGGCCGTCGTCGAGCGCGATCTGCCCGCCGCGCCAGCGCGTTACTACTGTTCTCTCGGGGCAAAGTTCCTTGCCTACCACGTGGAGCCTTCCTTCAAGGACTGTCCACCATCGACTATCCACGTCCGGGCTCGGCCTCTCTCTCTGCGGTCTCCGCGTGCTCCTGTTAAATTCTCCCGTGTTCGATGCTTTATATCCGGATCCAATCCCTGCAATCCGTGGTTAAATCCTCTGAAAAAGTGACTAAGAGGACAAGGCCCGGCATTTTTTAACCACGGATAGCGGATGAATACAGGATTAAGGCCCCAGCAAGGGCAGACCGGTTTACAGGAGGAAACAGAGGTAACGGAGGGATCGCTCATCCTTCATCCTTCCAACGACTCCCGTCCCTCTGTTCCCAGTCGCCTTCGTGAACAGGCGCTAACCACCGACCCTCGCGTGCCGGGTTGACACCAACGGCCGGCGAAGGGGAAGGTGGACTTCCTAAACCAGGACCCGACGTGCACAACGAACTAGACTTGGTGGTAGTGATTCACGGCGTCGCGATGAACCGTTGGTTTACGTTGCCGCTCGCCCGGTCGCTGACCCGTGCGGGTTATCGCGTGGTCAACATCAACTGTCCGACGCGCCGGCGTCTGTGGATGAATCTGGCGGATGAATGGCTTCCGGAATTATTGTCCCTGCATCGGGCAACGGAGGCGCCGACGCTGCACTTTGTGGTGCATTCGATGGGCGGATTGATCGTGCGGCGATACCTGGCAAGAACCCGTCCGTCTAACCTCGGTCGGGTGGTCATGATTGCGACGCCGAATCACGGAAGCGAGGTCGCTGACCGGACGCGCAAGGTGTCGTTGGTGCGCGCCATGATTGGTATCAACCTCGCCTACTTGGGCACGGGGCCGGATGCTCGCTGGCGTCTTCTGCCCGCCGCAGTGGATTACCCGGTGGGCGTCATCGCAGGCTCACGTCCGCTCAATCCCTTGGGTCTGCGTTTTCTGCCTCGTCCCCACGACGGCACCGTGTCGGTGGCGAGCACTCATCTTGCCGGAGAGGCCGACCACATCGTGTTGCCCGCCTCTCATACCGGCCTGTTGTTTCGGGCGGAAACCGCCCGGCAAGCCCTTGCGTTTTTGCAGAGCGGCCGGTTCTCCGAAACCAAGGAGTAGGGGAGAGGCGAGGCGTGGCCGATCCCGTCTTTTCACACCCTTGGTGAAGACGACTACCTTTGGGCCACAGCGAACCGACGGGCTCTATGCTGCTATAGCCGAACTTCTTTGCCGAAAAGCAAGGTTTGCCCGGGTAATGCGGCGTCACGTTCTTCGATCCACTCGCCACGATCTACTTCGGTTGCGGCAGAGCCGCACCAGGTGCTCGGTGCTGCCGTCGGCCCCTACGGTCGGATCAACTGAGGCACGCCTTAAACGCTTCCGTCAGCGCGGCGCGGTCCAGGTTCTTGCCAATGAAGACGAACGTGTTGCTCCGTGCGTCGTTGCCCCAGGGGCGGTCAAACTTGGCGTCGAAGAGCATGTGCACGCCTTGGAAAACCAGCCGCTTGTCGGATCCCTTCACACTGAGCACGCCCTTCATCCGATAGATGTCGCCGCCCTTGGTCCGGAGCAATTCGCTGATCCACTCGTTGAGGCGTTTGCCATCGAGGTCGCCCGGCGTGCTGATGCCGACCGAAGTCACGTCTTCCTCGTGAGAGTGGGTGTGCTGGTAATCCTGTTGCCAGGCGGGTCGGACGTTTTCGCCCATCACCTGGATGTGCAGCGGCTCTTCGCCGCAACCCTCGAAGACCAGGTAGAAGCCGGGGTGCTCGATGGTGAGCGGATAGTGACCGTGGCCCTTGTCGAGCAACAGCCGGTGCAGCACACCGCCAGGCATGACGGGGTCGCCTTCCTTTACGCGGCTCTCCCAGTCGGAGAACGTGATCACCGCGGCTTCGTGCGCGGCGGCGAGGTCCTTTGCTTCGAGCGACTTCACCGGGAGAATAACGACATCGAGTTCGTTTTCGTTCCCGTGGTGGTGGTGCACGTGTGCGTGATCATGGCCATGATCGTGGCCGTGGTCATGCGCGCGATCGTGAGCATGATCGTGGTCGCGGTGGCCAATGACGAGTTGGTGCGTGCCGGAGGGAATCGCGTAGGCGCCGGCCCATTCGAAGGGATAGGTCGGCTCGAGGAATGCGGGGTCGAGCTCGGTCGCGCGCGAAAGGTTGAAACCGCCGACGTCGAGCACGTGCGCCAGATCGATCGCGGAGTTCTGCGTGCGGTGGACCTTGGCGGCGCCATTCATCTTGCGGATGCGGGCTTCCAACGTGTCCAGCTCCGCTGGCGTCACGAGATCCGTCTTGTTGAGGATGATCACATCCGCAAAGCCGATCTGCTTCTTCACCTCGGGTGAATCGTCGAGGTGCAGCTGGACGTGCTTTGTGTCGACGACGGTCACGATCGCGTCGAGCCGGAAACGGCTGCGCATCTCGTCGTCGGTGAAAAACGTCTGCGCGACCGGGCCCGGGTCGGCGAGGCCCGTCGTTTCGATGAGGATGCCGTCAAGCCGGTCCTTGCGTTTCATGAGACGCCCGAGAATGCGGATGAGGTCGCCTCGCACACTGCAACAGATGCAGCCGTTGTTCATCTCGAAGATCTCTTCGTCGCTCTGGATGACCAGCTGGTTGTCGACGCCGACTTCGCCAAACTCGTTCTCGATCACCGCAAGTTTCTTGCCGTGCTGTTCGGTCAGGATGCGATTGAGCAGCGTCGTTTTTCCTGCGCCGAGGAAGCCGGTGAGGACCGTGACGGGAATGGGAGCGTCGGAGGACATGGAATGGGAAAAGGAGGTGAGCCGGCGGTTGATGGCAAGCGGTGAGTGCTTAAGGGTGGCGCCACAGCTCCCCTGTAACTGCGGGCCTCGCCATAGGCGGGCAAGCCCCACCGGGCGTCCGAACTGTAGCCGCGGGCGCCGACCGCGGTTCTGTAGACCCGCCACCGTCCGCCATCAACACGACGACCCGTTCCTCTGAAATTCTCACAGGAGGGAAGGGAGATAACCGAGGAGGAATGCTTAATTCCCGATCAGACGCTTCAACGCAAAGTCGCCAAGGCGCGAAGCCCGGGCGCAAGCGTTCCCCACCCGCACCGCTTCGACCTTAGCGCCTTCGCGATCTTGCGTTGAAAAAAACACTTTCACCCCCAGCGACACCACGACCCACCTGCCACGATCCACAATCTGCAATCCCACTATCCTCTCTCCGCAACCCGGCACCCCCGGCCCCGGCTTTTGCATCACGTGCAAATAGAGCTGGAGTGCATCGCGAACGAATCCTCCCGGCCGTGCGGGCGCAGGGACGCGCCCGCCCACCTTCTGCCAAGCCGGGTGGATGCGCGGGTCCCTCCGCGCGTGGTTCGAAATAACGCCACCTACCATCCACGGCTTCTCGAACCGACAACGTTTCCGAAAAGCACACACTTCCGGAACGTCCCCGACCTTCGGCGCCCCGCCGCGCGCGATAAGCCTCATCATAGGTCAGCCGCCGAGGGCGACGATGCCGTGTTGCTTGCCGAAGCCGCTCCGCTGGGTCCTTGCCAGTCGCAGTCCCACAGGCGAGGAACACTCAGTTGAGGCCAGGCGGTCTTCGCATTGTCACGACCAGAAACTCGATCAATTACCTGACCGGAAACCGCCTCGAAGATACCCCATACAGCGATGCCTCGGGGATAAAAACAAAGATGGTTGCCGGCAAACGTCTCAAAGAAAAGTTGCGGACCGTTGGCCTGTGAATTTGTTCAGCACTTGCCATTCCCAATAGCGCTCCGCGAGGCCAAGCACGCCGATGCCGCGACGCAGGGCAGCCAGGTCACGCAATATGTTCCTCGAGATCCAACCCGATTCGAGCTGTTCCGGCGCTGGTCGAGCAAGTCAAAACCGGGATCTTCCGCACAAAAGGGAAACACCCGGGAACGACCATTCAGGTGTACCCCCGAGCGCAGTGAAGAACGGGGTGCCAGCTCAAACGTGTCGAAACGCACTAATCGGCAAACACGACCAATCGGGTCGAATATAAGGCCGTGCCGTGAGTCGAGCACGGCGAGAGCGTCGCACATAAACTGCATGAAAATTACATAACCGAACATTCATGCATTGTCAGCGACCCTCCGTTAGTTCATTCAATTGAACATGCCCGCCCGAATCACCCAGAAGACTGTCGCGCTCGCCGCGAAGGTTGATCCTTCGACGGTTTGCCTGGCTCTGAACAACAGCCCGAATCTTCCCGCCGAGACCCGCGAGCGCATCATCGCGATCGCAGACAAGATCGGCTACCGCAGAGATCCAATGCTAGGGGCTCTGGCGGCCTACCGACGGGCCACCGCAAAGCCGGCTTTCCATGGGGTGTTGGGCTGGATGGTGAACTCGGAGGGAGGCTACGACTGGTGGGGGCCTCCGGAATACCGCGAGTATTTTGCCGGAGCCGAGGAGTGCGCCACTCAACTGGGGTACCAGCTCGTGACTCTCGATCTAGATGAATACCGCAGCAATTCCAAGCGGCTCAACGGGGTCCTGCGGGCGCGCAACATCCGGGGTATTTTGGTCTGCCCCCAGCCACAGGCACATACCTTACTCGAGCTCGTGATTGAGGATTTGTCTGCAGTGACGTTCGGCTACACCTTGCAAAGTCCGCCACTGCACAGGGTAACATCACACCACTATGCGGCAATGCGGGAGACCCTCGGTGAACTGCGGGCCCGGGGCTATCAGCGCATCGGTTATGCCATTCCACAGTCACATAATGAACGGCTGGACCGGAACTACATGGCCGGGTATCTCCTGGAACAATCGGACTGGCCAGACACCCAACGACTCCCTCCCTTTGTCGGCGAGCCCCGCCTCGGGCCATTCCGAACCTGGTTGCGCGCCACCCGTCCGGACGCGCTGGTCACCACCCATTACATTTTTCCTGAAATGATTTCCGCGTTGGGCATCAAGGTTCCCGCGAAGCTCGGGGTGGCGATCATTTCACTCGCCGAATCGGTCCGCGAATACGCTGGCATTGACGAAGATTCACGCGAAGTGGGCCGGGTCGCGGTCGGCCAGCTCGCCGCGCTGGTCGAACGCGGAGAGAAGGGCCTGCCTGCGCGACCCCAGAGTGTGCTGGTGCGCGGCATCTGGTGCGAGGGGCAGACCCTCCGGGCGCGCGCCTAAAGGCTAAATGAAACGGGCCCGCATTGCTGCGGGCCCGGAATGACATCACCTTATCGCTGCTCAGAAAGCCATCGACAGCGACATGGAAACGGTACGCGGATTGATGAAGTAATATACGTCCTTCACCCCTGTGGTGCTGTTGGCCTGATTATAGATGACATTGTCCTCATCGAACAGGTTGGCCACGTTCAGCTGCACCTTGTATTCCACCTTTTTCCCAAAAGTTTGGTGCATCCACTCGTAGCCCAACTTCAAGTCCGAGTTCCAATAACCCCGGCCGAACACCGGACTGCCGCGTCCGGTGGTGCCGACATAGGTCAGCACATTTTTGCCATAGCCTTTCAGGCCGTAGCCGGCGCTGAACCCCCGCAAGCTCCCCGTTCGGAACTTGTAGTTGGTGAAGAACGTGAAAACTTCATCGCGCACCCCGCGGCCCTGGCGGCCTTCCGCCCGGGCATCACCAGCGAGGCGAGGATCAATCACATTGGTCAGCCGGGTGGCAACGGTGTTGTTGGTCGTGACGTTGGGGATGATCAAGTCGGCATTGGCGCCCGAGGTCCAAAGCGCCCGGAACTCCTCGATATAGGCCTTGGTGCGCGGGTTGATGTTGCTCTGCACATTGCGGGGCGTGGCATAATTCATCCGCACCGACCAGCTGTCGGTGATATTGCCCACGAGCTCATATTCCCAACCCTGCGAGGTATCGTCCCGGGTGTCCCTCGTGCTGATCTCATCCAGACGGTTCGGTCCGCTCGGGCCTTCGATGGCCCCCCAAATCAGGTTGAGGTCCCTGACGGTGGTCAGGGAATTGAAAGCCCCGCGGTTCTCCGAATTGCTCTCGTAGTAGGTCGCGGTGGCATAAACCCGGCCGTCGAGTAGCGACAAGCGCGCGCCCACGTCAAAGCCGTCGCCCTTGATGTTGCCGAGGGAGTTCCCTTTGATATCAAGCGCCGTCTGTGGCAGGAAGGTATCAGCCGTATTGTAGGAAAGCGCGAAACCCTTCCAGACCTTGAGCACCGCACCCAGGCTGCGGGTGTCACCCGTAGCAGAACGTTTGGGTCCCAGCACGCCGGAGGTGATCACTCCCTTCACCGAATCCTGGGTTTCAACGAAGGAATTCTGAACCACCTTGTCGCTGCGGAAGCCGTAGGTGACGGCCAACCGATTCTCAAAGAAATAGCTTTGGCCGCCCAGCAGCGTGCTGGTGACGACTTCCTTGGTGGGGCGGATCGCGGTGGCCACGAACTCAGGGGTCACCGTGCCAACCAGACCGTAGGTCGGATCAATTATCTGGTAGGTCTTCTGGTCGGCCCAGGGATCCGCCATATAGCTCCGGTGGCCGTCGTCGAAATTCAGATACGTGCGTCGATTGATGTAGTTGGCCTCCGAACGCAAATTGGGGAACAAAGTCGGGTTTAGCGGAGTTGCGTTCGCCTCGATGTAATCGAGGGTCAGCGTCTCGAGCTTCTCGCGGCTGGCGAGCGTCACCCAGCGATGGCGGCCCATCCAGTTCTCAAAATCCTTTTCGTAGGTCGCCGTGAGACGAAAGTTCTCCACATCCCGGTCACGGATACGTTGGATGGCCTGATCCTCGATGTAGTAGGCGCCTACGTTGGGGTTAGGTGCCCCCCCGGGGAGGAACGCGTTCGGGTCGGCGAAGATCCCTGCGCGGCCCTCTTGCACGGGATTCCGCCAGTCTCGCTCCTCCGACTGCATGTTACCAGCCAGTTCAATGAATAGGTTATCAATCAGCTCGTGCTCGAGATAGGCTGAATAGGTATACAACGGATTGTTGGTGGTGGCTGCGGGGCCGCGAAGGTCGACCGTTTTCGGCACAAAATTAAAATCGGTCAGCGGGATATTGCCGGGAGGATTGGGATTGGCAGTGCCGACCGCTTGGTTCTGCCAATTGACCGCCGTGCCTTGATCGTAATCGAGCGTCAGCCGTGGCGTGGTGGAGTTGGCGGACAGACGGGAGGTGCCGGTCGGATAGCTCGTGCCACCGGAGTAAACTGGGTTGCCCGCGCTCGCCCAGCCACCGAATCGATTGCGGCCAGTGAAAGGCAGCGAGACCCGCTGCTTAACGTCGCCATACTCGGCATCAAATCTAACCGTCGTCTTTGCGGTGGCTCGCCATGTGCCTGCCAGATATGCGCGCCGCTGATCCTTGTAGGCTAGTTCCCGCCAAGTCTTACCGTCCTCCACCAGGCCGGCAAAACGCAGGCCAAATTTATCGGAGATACGCATATCGGTGTCGGCGGAGACGCGCACCGATCCATATTCGTCAAAGCGGAAATTTACCTTGGAGCGATTTACAAACCGGGGTTGCATCGTGGCTGTGTTCACAATGCCACCCGGATCGCCCAGGCCGAAGAGAATGGAATTCGGGCCGCGCGAGAAAGTTATCGACTCCGTGTTGTAGGAGTCACCGTTGAGGAACCACGTAAAATAGTTTCGTGAGGCCTGACGGAAACCGCCGCCGGCAAAACCGCGCGCCTGGATGTTGATATCATTTTCCTGCTGGGGATTTCCGCCAGCATTGGTCCGATCCTCCTGAAAGTTTACACTGTATTCGAGCGCCTTGAGGACATCACTCGCGTCGATGTCGGCCAGGAATTCCGACGTGAACACGGAAATCGAGGCCGGCGTGTCCGCCAACGGGGTGTTCAAGCGGCTGCCGGCGAGGGTGTTGGTCGCCACATAGCCAACGTCCTTACGGGCGTCGACGATGAAGGGAGACAGCACAACCGCTTCCGTCTCGCCCACTGCTGGAGAAGAGCTACCAGGCCCAACGCCTTGTGCCGAAAGCAGGGCCGCGCTCAGGGGCAGAATGCCGATGGTCAATACAGCGAAACGCCACCTACCGGGGGGCGCAAAAAGTAACGAATTGTGCATATAAACGACTTTGTTTTACGGTTTGTTGTGACCCCGGCAATTGGTGTGCCTGGAGATCAGGGGAGAACACATCAAAAACACTCCGCCGTCTGCGAGCTCAACGGGTGGAACGTTCATTCAATTGAATACTGAGGCTCAGCCGCTACACTCAACACGCACCGACGGACTACTCATCATTCCATCCCGGGAGATTCACACCTCCCCCATCGACCGTACAAATGAGATCGATGCACTAATGATCTGCACTGGGGCAGACAACTTTCCCCGTCTCTCGATTCCGGCCGAATCACGCATAGACCCGCACAGATTCATAAGAACCTCGGGCGATCGGGGCGGCGGCAGCGCGGCTCTGGCGGCGGCGCGGATCCAGCCATTGGATCCAGCCCCACCCAGACCGGATTCGTGCGCTGATCGCGGCGGTCACCCTATCCGCGGGCAGCAGCGGCAGCAGAAACCGGGTCGGGCTTTGTAGTTTGTTGGGCGCAGGAATTGCTCGTCACTTGGTCCGACAAGCCCCCCCCCATGCCGGCTGTAGTCACGGGCCACGCTTAAGGCTGTCTCGAAAAACGATTCGTCGACCGCGAGATTACCAAAGAAGTGCGCACGTAATCATAGTATCAATACAGCGGTGCCAGGGCAATCCAAACCCGGCGCCAAAACCACCGCTCAAACCTCGTCCAGGGCGCAATAAATGAACCCCGTTACCGCGATTTAAATCACTCCGGCGATCACGCCAATCCACGCTATCGCCACCGCAGGCCCGCCGCCAGTCATCCTGGATGGATCCCTGCATAAATTTGGTCACTGGCCGGATCGCGATGCCTCATAGCCGCCCCCTCTTTCCTTTCGTCAAATTTTCGTCGTTCCTCAAACCACGTTAAGCGAGCCGCGCGAGCCTACTGCGTCCATATTGATTTTTGCCTCCGCTCCATTGCCGGACAACGATGGACAGCGTCCTACACCTTCAGAACTGCGTTACAATCTGCTGTCCCGGGTTGTGATCGCGCTCCGCACACGAATTACTCATTTGATTGAGTAAAGACAGGCTGTTTCCCGGCCGGATAGTACGCAAGCTGTGCAGCAACCGCTCAACGTCACCGGACGCTCTGGTACACTGGGCATAACTCCACCCGCCCCCATGAACCTAATGATACCACGCGCAGCGCTGTGTACTGCACTTTTGACTGCCTCCTCTGCGTTCGCAACCATCGTCTATCAGGAGACGACCGAGAGTCATACTGTCGGAACAAGTTTCAGCCATAACGTCACCGTAACGGGCGATGTCGGGACTGCGAAGACCGAACTCGCCGCGTCACACGCCATCCAAGTTGTAACCGCTCCTAGTCCCGTGGCCGGGCGGCCCGGCACAAAAGCGATGAAGTTCGAACTGCGCACCAGCGACCCGCAGATCTATTCCGGGCACCGTGCCGAGTTGAAACTCCCCAATCACGAGTTGAACAAGACCTACTGGTATTCGTGGAGCGTGTTCATCCCCACGACCGACCAGCTCTACCAGGTTTCGGATAGTACCGACTCCGAAGCGGCGAGAGAGTCGCCCGTCATCAACGGTCAGTGGCATGACGCCACGCTCACGAACTCGCCGCCGATCGATCTCACTCGCAAAAAATACACCCGTACGGGCGAGGAAAAGTGGCGACTGATTTTGCGCACCGGCGGCATGCAGAGTGTAGATTTTGCCAACGTGCAGAAAGGCGTCTGGACTGACTTCGTCTTCCAGATCAGGTGGTCCACCGGCAGCGACGGATTCGTCAAGGTCTGGATGAATGGCAATCCCACTCCGGTCGTGAGCCAGAACGGCGCCACCTACCCCGCCGGCGTCACTCCCGGAGCTTATTTCAAGTGGGGTACCTACAAGTGGCCATGGAAGCAATCGAACCATAACAGCGCCACGCGAACCAACCAGGTTGTCTACTTCGATGAGGTTAAGGTCGGCCGCGACGATTCAGGGTCCACCGAGTCGCTCTCCACAATGTGGCCGCGCGGCGACGGGTCCAGCGTCCCAGCTGTCCCAAATGCCGCTCCAGTCACCGCGAACTCCGATACGTTCGTCTTCGGCGGTGCCGCGACGACCAACTACGGCACGGGATCTCTGATCGGGGCCAAGGAGGATGGCACGACTGCGGTCACCTATGATCGCATTGCCTACTTGAAGTTTGACCTGTCTTCCCTCGCAACGTCTCCGACCACGGCGACGCTGATACTTGCTGGGGATACCACGACCGAGGCCGGCACCGTCACCGCAAATCAGCTGACCACAGATAGCTGGACCGAAACGGGCACTACTTGGGCCAACAAGCCGGCGCATGGTGCAAGCATCGGATCCACAACGGTCGCAGCCGGCAGTACGGCTGACGTGTGGGTCGACGTGACGAGCTACATTCAAGATCAGTACACGAACGATAGCACAAAGATCGCGTCAATCGCCCTGACCGGCACCAATGCCAAGCTTTGGTTCAAGAGTCGCGAGTCAGGCGCTTCCGTTGTACCAACCCTCGTGTTCACCGGTGGCGGCGGCACCGCGCCCATCATTGCGGAAACGTTCAGCTCCGCGAATAGCAACTGGACGGCCGTCATGGGTGGAACTTGGACCGTAACGGGTGGCCAGCTCGAACTTACCTCTCCCGGGAACGCAATTCCGAACGGCAACCTCTACATCAACAATACCACCCTCACGGGAAACTTCGAGTTACGAGTGAATGGGCGCGCGACCGACAGCTCGACCAGCGCTTGGGAGGACTTTTCCGTAGTCTTCAACTATATCAACCCCAGCAACTACTACTTCGCAAGCTTCAACGTGAGTAACGACACTGCCACGAACGGCCTCTTCCGTGTCGTGAATGGCGTCGTAACGGAACTGGCTGACTTCTCGACCACAATCACATCGAACACGTTCTATCCGATCACCGTCCGTCGCGTTGGCTCGCAGCTCACGGTGTTGCGCGGCACGACAACTGTCGCGACCCTTAGTGTCTCCGGGCAGCCGACCGGCTTGGTCAAGTTCGGCGTTGGCTCGCGCAACGATCCTTGCTCGTTCGACGATTTCTACGTCAACGCGCTATGAACTGACTAGGGAGTTGGACCACCCAGCCCGGCCGTCGCCCTCACCGGGCGGCGGCTTTTTGTCGGTGCCGCCGCTGGAGTTCGTTGCCGGTTCGCCTGGCTGGAAGAATTCAAGCGGTTCATTCTCACCGCCACCGTGCCCGGCGATTTCCTCGTCCCACAATGGGATTTCATGTACTTCATTGAGGCAACCGACCGCGCCGGCCACGGCGTCCAATGGCCCGACCTCGCCGTTGAAGCCCCCTGCGTGATCGTGCCGCTGCAACGCCCGTGAGTCCGCTTGCTTAAATTAGATACGATCTCCTGTTTGCACCGGTATCGTTTTTCAACGCTGGACGTTCAGGCCATGCACGAAATCGTTCCGGATCCCCACATAGATCGACTTCCGCAACTCGGAAAAGGAAAAGTACTTTTCTTGAGTGCCTTTGGCGCGCAAGTTGTCAGCGATCGGGTAAAACCAGCCACCTTTGAGCGAGGATTGGCGCTTGGAGCGACATGGGTTGCAACGGGCGTGATGAACCGATTCGAAGTGAGCTTACAACAATCGATCATAGCATTGGTGCAGCACGGCTGGTCCCAGCGGCGGGTTGCGCG
>JBBQUU010000006.1:0-109989 GCA_038212175.1 Opitutales bacterium
GGAGCAACGTTAGGAATGAGTCTTTCGAACCGGAGCCGGTTCATGGTTCGAGGCACGCAGGCCAGTGATCGAGCTGTCCCGTCCCGTTTACCGACTGGCGCCAGCCTTTCCCCACGCCCCGCCCTTCAGCAAGGCCCCTTCACGCAAGCGAAAGGGGCCAATGACAAGCCAAACTAGAATGTTATTGTATTGGTCAATGTGATACGCCTTGGCTCCGGGATCCGATACTGACCCGGACTTCCATCGGGCTGAACGGTTAGCGGTATCAGTCTTTTGTCCGCAAATACGTTCCGCACGTTCAGCTGGATATTCCATCTCATACGATTGTTCAACTGAAACGTCTTACCAAGCCAGAGGTCGATGGCAGACTCGGACGGACCGTACCATTTCCGGTCCACATCAAAGGCGTCTTGTGCATCGTTCAAGGCGTAGCCAGTGACCTTCTTGTCCTGCCAGCGATAACTGCCGCCAACCCGGAGGTCTTTGAGCGTGCCATCTTGGAATTCATAGTTGGCGACCGCGTTGAAGTGCCAGGGCCTCAACTCGGAAACGCTGGATCCTTCCAAGGCTCTTGCGAGCCGGTACCCGGGCAGGACGCGGGATTGGTAGTTGCCTCGGAGCGTGTCCAGTCCGTTGGTTTCGTTCCAGGCGTCAGTACTCCACATACGCATACGGCCGGCCGGGCTGGTAGCCGCGATTTGCGAGCGCCATTCGATGTACTCAGCCCATGAACCAGCGAGATCGACGCGAATCGCGTCGGTTTTCGCCGCGTTGAATATGATGTCCAAACCGTTGATCGGACGAGCGGCGAACTCGATTTCTGTTCCCCTGGAGATCGTGCTGCCCGTGGCGGTTACCGCCCCATAAGCGCCGTCGTTGATGGTATTCTGATAATTAGTCTCGCCGTACCCCACCATTCCCCATGCTTCGACCATGGATTGAGGGAGCCGATGTTCAAAGAAGGCGTCAGTGGAGGATTTCTGAATATCGTACCAATGATCGATTGTTTCCTGGGTATAAGCGCCGCCATTGCGCCAGCTCACCTGTGGATTAGCAAGCTGGCTTTCCCCGGGAGTCGGTTCCCATACCAGAAGGTGTCCTGCTCCATAGGCGGAACTTGCCGAGGTCACGCCAAAGGATCGTCTGCCTTGTCCGGTGGGGTCCCCGCCTTCCCGAATTACGGAGGGAAAGCGGCGGTAGTCCAGGTCACGCGTAGCGACGGCGATGCGCATGAGGCGGGCTTCCGTGTGAAGAGTGCCCCACTTATCCAAATTTGCGGAATATTCGTCATTCAGCACCTTGGTCTCGTAGCGATTGATCTTGAGCGAGCACCGACCATCCAAGAAGTCGAGGCCGATGCCGTAGTCCTCCGTCTCGCCGGAAGGATTATCAAGATAGCCGCCGAGGATATCGCGTCGGCCTGGCTTCGGCTGGAAGTTCTCCGATTTGTTGTAGAAAAGCCGGACGCCCGTTCCGGCGAGGCGGTCCGTGATCGTTTTTGGCGCCTTGACCACCAAGCTGTAGGTTCTCGAGATCCCGTCAACTTTGTTATAAATACCATCATCAGCAGACCCAGGCAGAACCCATTCCGGATCAGTTATGTCCACAATACCCGAAGCATTGTCGCGCGCAGGAGAACCGGCGTTCGCCGAGGTCGAGCTGTCTTTGCGGTATCCGTACATCGGGATGACGTGGCCGCCGAAAAGGTGGCCCTGCCAAACCAGAGTCGTAGACTTGATCGTGTCCTGCGTGATGCCGCCGCCCGTGTAAGGACGGTTGGCAAACGCCAGATTCGATGCATCGGCAACAGTGAGTGCGCGTCGCACCAATGCTCCATCTTGCAAGACGTTGACCGTCAGATTATAAGGTTCTTGAACAGCGCGCAGCCGACTGAGATCCAGGCCGGAGGCACTAGGTGCTCCAATGAGGTTGCCACCGATATAGTGAAGCGTACCCATTTTCCGATTGTCATCGCCAATCAGTCTTTGCCGGACGTTGGTGCCCTCTATGTCGTCGATGTAGTAAGGCACCCAGCTCAGATTCCTATGATTCACTTCATAATCGGTGTACGCGGCGGTGAACACATGTTTACCCAGCATGGTGCTCAACCAGCCAGCGCCCCTATCTTCGAAGTTGTATTCGCCGAAGACTTTGGCCCGGAATGTTTCTTTATTGTTTTCGCTCCAGCTTGCCCCGGCGCCGTTGCCATAGCCCAGCGTGAAGGGGCGGCCGACGTTGGGATTCGGGCTGTCATCATCCAAGGTTTGCATGACATCCACCGCGATAATGTATTCGCGACTTCCGAAACTCGTGACGCGCTCTTGTTCGAAGGTCTGCTTGTCGTACGCGATTTCGTAGCCCAGATTATGATTGAAGAAGGTCTGGGAGAGCTTGAGATTGAGCGATTCGAAATCCTCTTCGCGACTTGAATTGGGTCCGCTTAACAGATTATTGTAGAAATCGAAAGTGGACCGATCAGTAAGCGACTTGGATTTGAAAGGCCGAATCGTCGAGCCGGGCTGCTTGGAATTGAACGCCCAAGTACCGTAGCCGGCGATGCCGAAAAAGTTCGAATCCGGAGAACCGGGCGCTTGAGAATTCTGGAACGACTGCAGCACGGGGCTGTTGGGATCTGGGAAAACGCCGATATGGAGGCCGGTAAAGCCGTAGGGCTGACGGTCAAACCAGGGCTCGAAAATGGCCGTGCCCCGGCTGGTCAGGTCATGGCTGCCGGCAACCGGATAGGTCGCCTTGTTTAGACCGGTGAACCAAGGGGTGATATGGTCGATCGGCGGCGTTTGCAGGGGATCAAGCTTATCGATGCTCCCTTTCTCGTACTTGAACGTGAGAGACGTGGAACGCCCGGGCCGATTGAACGCCGCAGGATCGTACCGCAATGCCGTATAGATACGCTGGTCATCCCGGAACGCTGGTTTTTGACGGTATTTGGTTTCGTCATTCAAAAGCGACACGCGGATGGCGAGCTGGTTTTCGATTATCTCACGATTAAAATCGCCCGTGAGGCGGATAGAACCGTGGTTGTCGAATCCAAGTCCCGCTTCGTTCCGGTTCTGGAAAGAAGCCGACTTGGTGGAGGTATTGATTACGCCTGCGGGACTTCCGATACCGAACAACACGGCATTGGGGCCGCGCTGCAGGTCGACGCGATCAACATTATAGGAATCCCACGGGATATCGGTGAGGAAGAAGTCTTTCAGTCTGTCAGCGGAGGCCAAGCCGCGTACGCGGGTCGAACCCGATTGTGGAAAGCTGACGAACTCGCCGTCGCCGCCGCCCATGAAGTTACCTTGGGGACCTGATACTTCGGTGCTGGTCGTGTAAACCAGCAGATCGTCCGCCCGAGTAGAACCCGTGTCCTTCAAGAATTGGTCGGTGATAATGGTGATTGCCGACCCCACATCGCGTATGTCGGTTCTAATGCCAGCCCCCGCCAGCGTATCCGTGGCTCGATAACCAGTGTCTTCCGAACCCTGGACCACGAATGGCGACAGCTCGAAAACCTCCGTGCTTTGATCTTCCTGACCTGCGGTCTGCTGCCCCACGACCTGCGAGCCCGCGACTAAAGCCGTTGATCCAATTAGAACCCTGAATAGGGAACCCATCAGAGTTTTTTTCTCTTCCTTCTTAAAGTTCATTCCAGTTTGCGTAGTTAAGATGCTCTTTTTGTTTACTCCTTCCCCACCACGCGCCTGGCCATCGCCAGTTTCCTTTGCGCGGTATACGATTCCATAGGCTGTCCCTTCCCTAACCGGGACGGCCTCGAGTGGGGTGCCCACGAGCATCTGCGCCAATGCGTCTGCGATCACGTACTTCCCCGCGACACGACGCGTTTCCGCACCTTGCACCATGTCCGAGGCAAAGAGTATCTCGATGCGACCTTGCTCCGCCGCAACGGGCAGCGTTTCTACAGCAGAACCTGCTGGTACACGAAAATCCATCAGGTCCGCCGCCCCGCCGATCGCTGCCACCAACAGACAGGCCATTAACGCTGAAAACCAGCGTAACGTCACGAGGCTCCCTTGTAGTGGACTGATCAAATCGGGCTAGTTTGCTGACGTAGGGCGCCATGGAATAACAGGGGTTACTTCCATGACACCGGTGGGGTATAAAATTAGGAAAAAAATGCGGTATATTTCAGAGGACTCAAGTTCGATCGCGATTAATGAGGGCACTATTCGTTGATCCGGGCCAGGGTCCCAGCCCGAGTCGGTGCACACGAGAGGGACGCGCCGGTCAGACCTAGAATCGTGCGTACTGTAAAGGTCAGCACCGTCCTTAAATCGTTACAATAGAGCCTGTCTTAAATACGCAATTGCCTGGCCGGCTGGGATAAGCAGTAAAAAATAGAGGCCGAAACCTGAATTCGTGATACCAAATGGCCTTGAAACCGCGTCCTTTCCCCGTGCGCTCAGCCCCGTTTCGACAGGTCGTGACCTGCGGCGAAGAATGTTCAAAAGGAGAGGCCGGGTTTGGCTCCGGACGCTTGCGAGGGCGGGCAGCGATGCAGGGTCGAAAATCGCCCCCTGCGTCTCATAATTCGCTGGAACTCAAAATATACGTCGGCCCCACTTACTAACTCGAGCCAGCGACGCTCCGTCTAAGCTGACGGCCGACGTCAGGCCTGAACGAAGTTGCCTGAACCGACTCACGCAACGACGACGATGATCACCCAGCTTACATCAATGCGCCCTACGAAAGAGGTGGGATTAGCCCCACCACGCCGAGAACGGCTATAGGCTTTCTCGCGCCAGCGGAAATACAGAGGCGCAACCCTAACGCGACAGAACCACGATGGTGTCATCCACCTTCCTGGCGCGCACGGTCGTAGTCAGTTCGAGTAGCTCGACCAAGCCGTCAATATTGTGCGGGCGAATCGCGGCCGTAAGCTTTATATCACTTATTGCTGAATCCTCGATTACAATCTTTCGGTTGTTTCGACGATTAAACTCCATCACAATGGATGAAAGGGGAGCATCGCGAAAATCCAGCAGCTCGTCCAGCCATGAAAGCTCGCGCTCGATCTCCTCATTCGTGACGGAAACGATGCTGGCTTCTGGCGCTTGCTTCGAAATACCCACGACTGAACGGTGCCCGGCATTAAGTTCAGCCAACAGCGATCCCGCCTCCACGAGTTGACGTCTCTTTTTTCCCAATATTGAAGCGCCCAATTTGACATGCCCCTCAGTGACGAGGACATCGACCGCATCGTCTCCTATCCGAACATTGAAGGCCGTCCCCACGGCCTGGACCAGCACACCACTCGCCGTCACGACAAACGGACGCTCGTCCTTGGCTATGGTAAAGTGCGCTTCGCCACGCTCAAGTTCAACGGATCGGGTCTCGCCATCGAAATACACGCTCGCCTGAGCGCCCCGATTGAGTTCGACCACCGATCCATCCTCCAGCCTGTGCCACTGATATCCTTGTGCCGCCACTCCGGCTGCAAGGCGACTCACTTCGGGTTCTGGTGAAGTAGCCATCGTGCTCCAAAGGAACACCGACAAGGCCACGCAGGCGGCGAGCCCACAACTCCATAGCCATCGCTTGATCGTTTTTGCCCGGCCGGGCCGCGCCGGGCGATCCAGCAAGTCGGGATTCGGCTTGCTGCTGTGCTCCGGCCGCCACTCTGCAAGTAGATCGAGGCCCTTCCAAACTAACTTGCATTCAGCGAGACATTCCTCGTTCTCCGGGTCGGCCGCCAGCCAGTCAAAAAAGGCGTCCTGCTCGTCAGCTGAAAGCCCCTTGAACTGCTTGATCATCCAAATGGATGCTTCCCGTTCACGGCGGCTTCGCTCAGACCATCCGTCCGATGGATTATTTCTGTTCATGGCAAATCTAAATTCCTCTCCCGCTTCATGAACTGGGTGCACTTGTTTAAGCCTATCGCCAACTGCGTGTAGATGGTCTGCACGGACATATCCAGTTCTTTCGCAATCTCGTTCGGCGTCATGCCATACACCTTGCACAACGTAAAAATCTGCCGACAACGGCGAGGCAAAGATTGGATGGCTTCGGTCAACTTCTCGAGCTCCTGATTCCGAGTGATCTTTTCTCGAAAGTCCTCCTCGTCGTCGATGATGTCGAAATCATCCAGCGAGACCGAGTAGCGCTCTCCCCGCACAGACGAGGCTCGCATCGCATTGAGGGCGATATTCCTCGCGGTGGCGAAGAGGAACGCCTTGGGGGCTCTTATCGGCTTTTCCCGATAGGTTCGCAGGACCCTGAAATACGCCTCCTGCAAAACATCGTGTTCATCGATCCGATCACCAAAATGACTCTTGAGCCAAGCCCGAAGCATGGGTTCGTGGGGCAAGAGGTATTCGGTGAACCATTCTTTCGAGTCTAGGGACGGCTCATTCATTTCGGGGTAGTCTATTCTTCTTGGTCCTTAGACACATTGTCCCTTGGGAATTATGAAAAGAATATTGAACTATTTCGAAGTCTGTCACGGATTCGCTCCGAATCCGAAAGTAGACGGACAGCAGAAATCTCCAGCGACCCTCCGTCCCGCAACTCCTCCGCAACCGCCTCGAACGAAGAGGCGCAGCGAGCCTGGAAGCCCCAATAGATCGCGGAGTTGCGGACAGAATGGGGTCAAAACCGAATGGCGCCCCATTAAGACGCCAAACGTTGTGGTTTAACAGCTTGCGTCTATCTGTATCCGGGAATTTGAGGCACATAATCTGGCGGTGAGCCGGTGCATTTCCGCGAGGGCTTTTTCACCCAGCGGTGCTCCGGGCGGCCGGCACGGCCGCCGCTACACCGCGGAATCCGCGAGACAATCGGGGTCGTCCCATTGCCATCCCCGATCCCGCCCCGCGGTCGGTCTAACTGTCGCCGAAGGCGAAGAGCTTCCCGACGTTGCGCCCGGCAAACGTGTTCATGGCCCAAAGTCGAACGAGCATCGTCCGACCGATGGACATCACACCGGCGCCAGCGCAGGGCGCTTGGGGCCGCGCCCCTGCCCGGAGGAGCGCCGCCTCAAGCCCTGCCAGATCCACGGCAAGAGATGCCCTTGCACCCAACGCCGTTCCTCGTCCCACCACTGCCAGCGCGTCTGCCGCACTTCGACGGGAAAGGGCTTCCCCCACGCGTCGTCACTGCCGGGCAACTGGAGGGCGTGGGCGAGCGCCTCGGCAATGCGCGCGTGGCCTGCGGAATTCGCATGAATCCGATCCTCGCTCCACAGCCGCCGGTCAGTCGCGACGCGATGCGCAGCGAAGTCCACGAGGATCGATCCCGTAGCCTGCGACGCCTCGGCGAGCGAGCGGTTGAGGGCCGCGATCCGTGGCGCAATCAACCGCGCCAGCGGCATCAAGGGCGTAAGGTCGGGCAGCGTGAAACTGAGGACGGTCGCACCGCGCTCGACCAAGGATCGTTGCATAAGCGCGATATCGGCCGCGACGCGTGCCGCGTCAAAGTTCAACCCAGTCACATCGTTGGTTCCGCAAAATACAGTGGCGATATCGGGCCTCATCGCGATCGCAGCCTCCAGCTGGCCCGCACGCACCTGCGCCGTCGTCAGGCCGCGCACGGCCAGATTCGCGTAGAGCAGGCCCCCACCCTGCGCCGCATCGATCTTCTCGGCCAGTCGGTGCGACCAACCGCGATAGCCTCCGGCTCCATCGGGATCGTCGATGCCCTCGGTCGAGCTGTCGCCGAGCGCGACATAGCGCGCAAAGTGGACGGGCCGCGACAGGTGCATGCCGCCACCCTACCGGGCAGGCGCACAAGGCGCCGAGCCAATTGATTCATTGCGGGCTCTTCGGATGATTTGTCGCCTAAACGCTCTGCGGAACAACGTAGGGATGGCGGTAAACACGCGCGAGCAGGGCGTCCGCTTCGGCATCGTTGGCGAATTTTTCGTAGTCGCCCATGAACCGCAGACTCCGGCCAACCCGGTAGGAAATATTGGCCAGGTGAGGCAGGGCACTCGAGTAGTGCCCTTCCCGGATGTCGCAGCGCAACGTCGCGTCGCGTTCAGCCCGGATGGCGTCGAGGAAGTTTGCGTAGTGGTTTCCCTCACCGGCTCCGGCGCCCTCCTTGGATCCGGCGAACGGCTCGCGGCTCCGTTTTCGGAAGGCCTTCCAGGTGTTGCCGTTGATTTCCAGCCAGCCCTCGGATCCGTAGAAGAGATTACCCACCTCCTGGCCGGCGCTCCCTTCGTGGTTGGTATAGCGACCGCGGGCTTCGAACTCAAGCAGGGTGCCGTCCGCGTACTTGTACACGGCGGTCTGGGTATTGGGGGTCTCCTGCGAGGTCTTGTCGTGGCCATACGTATCCACCCGGCCATACACCGGCGTGCCCCGGGTTGGTTCAGACGTCTCGTCCTGGCGCAACCCATAGAGGCCGCCCGCCGAATAGACCGAAACCGGATGCTCATGCTTGTTGAGTCCCCAGCGCGCGATGTCGAGTTGGTGCGGCCCGGTGTTGCCGGTGTCGCCGTTGCCGGTGTCCCAATACCAGTGCCAGTTGTAGTGGCCTCGTTTCTCGTTGTAAGGACGGTACGGCGCGGGTCCAAGCCAGAGGTCGTAGTGCAATGCGGCCGGCGGTTCGCTGTCCTTGGACATGCCATAGGAGTCTCGTGCCTTGAAACACAGCGCGCGGGCCATGTAGAGCTCACCGATGCCGCCGTCGTGGAGAAAGCGGATTGCCTCCCTCACGCTCTCGGATGAACGATTCTGCAGACCAGCCTGAACCCTCCGACCGTACTTGCGGGCAGCCTCGATCATCTTCCGCCCCTCCCAGATATTGTGCGACGCCGGCTTCTCGACGTACACGTGCTTGCCCGCCTGGCAGGCCCAGATGGTGGCAAGGGCGTGCCAGTGGTTGGGGGTGACGACCGAGACTGCGTCGATCTCCTTGTCATCCAGAACCGTCCGCAGGTCCGGCGCAGTACCGGGAGCCTCGCCCACCTGTTCGCTCACCAATTTCACGGCCGGGCCGAAGAGCTGCTCGTCGGGGTCGCAGACCGTTTTGACCTGCACGTTGTGACTTGATTTCAGCGCACACCAGTTCCGCAGGTGCACCGTGCCTTGATTGCGAACGCCGAGCACCGCGACCCGAATGCGGTCATTGGCGCCGGCAATGGCGGCATACGACTTGGCGCTGAAGCCCATGCCCCCGATGGCCAAGCCCGTGGAACCGATCATGCTGGTCTTGATGAAGTGACGTCGATTGGTCATGGGACACGAAGGATTTGGAGGCGGGCCAGCCGGGGCAGTGGCAACCTTGGCGGGAGCAACGGGCAAAGGCCGGAGGGGGAGAAGCTGAGAACCCAGGCTGTCGATGCATCGCGATGCGGTCAACGAACGAGTGTGCTGCAAGCGGGAGGCGGCGACATTTGCCTCCTCCGCGCACGACCGACGACCGCCTTCCCTGGATCCGAAAACAAGCACCCACCACCTTTCGCGGCGCCGGACATCCGCTCGTGCGCTGTCAGGTGAGCCCGGTCGGGCCGAGGCGCTTCAGCGGCGGCAGCTTTTGCCTCAGCGTGAGTACAGGGGCAAAAAGATCGCCGCGCCGCTTCACCCGCTCAAGCACGTCGGTGGATTCGAACGTCAATCCCGCCACACGTTTCTTCTTCGCCGCCGCAGCCACCTCCGTCCAGGTCACCGGAGTCGAGACCGTCGGCTGGTCCTTTGCCCTCAGCGAATACACGTTAACGGTCGTTTTGTGATCGTCGTTCTGACTCCAGTCGATGAACACCTTTCCGCGCCGCAGGCTCTTCTTCATGTTCGAAACCACCTTGTCGGGCGCCTCCTGCTCCAGGCAACGGGCCACGGCGTGGGCGAACGTCTTGGTGCGCTCGTAGGTCACGGGAGTATTGAGCGGTACGTAAACCTGAAGCCCCTTGGAGCCGGACGTCTTCGGAAAACTTTTCAACCCGAGCCTGTCGAAGAGCGCCTTCAGCCGCAATCCCACCCGCGCACAGGCCACGATATCAGCGGGCGCACCCGGGTCCAGATCGAAGGCCAGGGCGGTGGGACGGGCGATCGCCGGCGCCTTGTGGAGGAAAGTGTGCAGCTCCAAGTCGGCGAGATTCGCCGCCCACACCAGTGCCGGCAGATCGTCCATGACGCAGTAGTTGATCTCGCCACCGTCATCCTTCGGCACGTCGGTCGTCTTCACCCATTTTGGCCGGTGCGACGGACAGCGTTTTTCGTAAAAGAAGAAACCCTCCACGCCGTTCGGGTAGCGCTTCAACGTGATCGGACGGTCCTTGAGGTGGGGCAACAGGAAGGCGGAGATCCTGATGTAGTAGTTTATCACGTCGCCCTTGGTGAATCCCGTTTTAGGATACATCACCTTGTCCAGGTTGCTTACGTCAACCTTCCGGCCGCCGACCTCCAGCTGCGTTCGCGTTGCCATGGTCTAAAAGGACACGGGTTTTTCGCGCACCACCTTTGTCGCGGACTTGTCCTCACGCAGGCCAAGGAAAACCGGGTGCCGCAAACTGCCGTCGCGGGTCCACTCGGAGAACTTGAGCTGGCAGACCAGCGTTGGCTTCACCCAATGGCAGCGCTTCATCACGGCCGCGGTGAGACCCTGGCCGTACCGCGAGGGACGCGGCTCGGGCAGATTCACAAAGGGACACCGATCCTGCCGAAGGGGCTGCAGGCGGGCATGCAGCCGTCGGAGCGATTCGTGGCTGAATCCCGTTCCGACCTTGCCGGTGAACAGCAGCCGCCGACCTTCGTACACCCCGACGATCAAGGCCCCGAAGAGCGGGCGACTGCCTGCGGGCGGAGTATATCCACCGATCACGAATTCCTGTTCTTGGTGAACCTTCAACTTGATCCACGCGCCGCTCCTCCCACCGGTTTCGTAAATCGATCCCGCGCGTTTGCCGATCAACCCTTCCAATCCCATCCCTGCCGCGCGTTCGAGCAACGCCTTCGCGTCGCCGGTCAACGACGCGGAGAATCGTACGATTCCGTCGGCTTTGCGAGCGACCAGCGTTTTCAGCCGTCGCTTGCGCTCTTCAAGCGGCCGGCCCACGAGGCCGACTCCATCGTGGTGGAGCAGATCGAAAACGTAGTAATGGATCGCGGGTCGCAGGTCGCCCACCTCGAACGCCTGCAGGAGTTGGAACGATGACCGCCCTTTATCGTCGAGCGCGACGATCTCACCGTCGACGATCGCGTCGCGTGCATCAAGGGAGGCAACGGCCTCGGCGACCTCGGGGAACTTGCCGGCCAGATCCTTGTTGTTGCGCGACAGCAGACGGACGCCGCCGGACTCTTTCAGTCCAATCGCACGGAAGCCGTCGAACTTGATCTCGTACGCCCAGTCGCCGGTAGGCGGCGCTTCGACAAGCCGGGCCTTCATGGGCTCCAAAAACTTCAAGACGCTTGGCCGGGTCGCGGACTCAGCCGTACTCGAGGCCGCGCGCATCCGCCCTGCGGGGAGATTCTTCCCGGCCTTCGCGGTTGTTTTCGATGGCCGTGTTTTGTTCGTCGGCGCCGACTTCCCTGAGGGTTCGCTCGCGGTGATCGCCTTCATCGACTTTCCGGAAACGACGGAGGTGTCATCCTGTTTTATGGAAATCGGTTTGTGATCGTCGCCTCCACGAATCAGCAGCCATTGATTGTCCTCCGCGGAACGGGTGCGCACGAGATACCACGAGCCGTGAACCTTCTTCCCGCGCAGGGTAAAGTGCAGTTTGCCTCCCGCCAGTTCCTCCGCGGGCTTTGCAGCCTCCGCGTGGTAGGTGCCCTGGTCCCAGACCATCACCGTGCCTCCGCCGTACTGGCCCTGGGGGATCGTGCCCTCGAAATCGATATAGGAGACAGGATGGTCCTCCACGTGAACCGCGAGACGTTTCTCCCCGCGCTTCAGCGGAATCCCCTTCGGCACCGCCCACGATTTCAAAGTTCCGCCCAGTTCCAGTCGGAAATCATAATGCAGTCGGGACGCCGCGTGTTTCTGAATGACGAAGCGCGGCTGTTTGCCGGTGCGCGCCTTGCGAGCCGGGGGCTCCGGCGTGCGGCTGAAGTTGCGCTTCTTCGCATAGGCGGCGAGCGACATGAGAAGGGCAATCTCGCGGGATCAGGCCGCTTTCTTGCGTGAACCTGCCCGGCCTTTGGTTTTCTTTTTAGCACCGGAGCGCGGCTTCTTTTTCGTCTCCGCCAAACTCTCCTGAAGAACAGCGACCAAATCGATCACGTTGGAAGCCTTTCGCCTCTTCGTTGGCGCGGACTTCGGGGCGCGGCCGGCGTTCTTAACCTTTTCGTCCACGATTTTTTCCAGAACCTCGTGATACTCGTCGCGATAGTTTTCCGGTTTCCACGCCGCGGTCATGCTCCCGATCAACCGTTTCGCCATGGCCATCTCTTCGCGAGCCGGGGCCTTATTAGCCGGCGCCTTGAAGTCCGAGGTTTCACGCAGGTCTTCGGGATAGTGCATCAAATCGAGCATCAGGCCCTTGTCGCGTGGCTTGAGGGCCGCGAGATGCTGTCGGGTTTTAATAACGACCTTGGCGATCCCGATCTTGCCCGTGGCGACAAGCGCTTCGCGCAGCAGGACGTACGCTTTTTCGCCGCCCTTGGCTGCCTCCATATAATAGGGTTTGTTGAAGAGGAGCGGATCCACCTGACCCAGCTCCACGAAGTTGATGATATCGACCGTCTGGGTGGCCTCGATATCCACGCGGGCGAAGTCCTCATCTTTCACCACCACGAATCGGCCCTTCTCGTACTCGTATCCCTTCACGATCTGATCCCACGGCACCTCTTTGCCGTCGGCCTCCGCCACGCGCTTATAGTTCACCGGACTCAGGTCGGAGCCACGCAGAAGACGAAACTTCAGATCCTCGCGGTGCAGCGCGGGAAAGAGCGAAATCGGAATATTGACCAGCCCGAAGCTGATCGCACCTTTCCAAATGGCTCTCATCGGACAAGCATAGGGCTTGGTCGACCCGGCGACCATCGGTACGACTCCGCCTGTTGACATGGGGAAAATCCCAAAGAATCGCCTCTCCGTGTGGCTGGCTTGACCACGGGCCCGTGCAGTGGAGACGCGCGTGGCGCGTGGTCGGTCGTGGACGGCAGGTGGTAAAAAGTGGATGGTAGATCGTGAATGGTGGATCGTTCGTGTTCGACCTCCGTTGCCTCTGTTTCCTCCTGTTAAATCAATGAATCGGCAGGTCCCCGGCAGGAGATCCCTCGTATCCGTGAACGGCTGCAATCCAACGGTTGCGGTTCGGCCTCCGTCGTTCATAACTGATTCCGTCGCTCCCCGCCTCATCGGCAGGGAGTCTCGGTCTTCCTCCCCCCATGAAAAACCCGTTTCGCTCGCTCATCTCCTGTGTCGCTATCCTTGGCTTGATTACGAGTTATTCGGGTGCAGCAGCATCCTTGGAGTTTCCCAAGAAGAAGGTCCTCTACTTTTCCAAGATGACCGTTGCACCGGCCTCGCACACGGTGGCGCTGCGCATCGATGGCAAGCCGTCGCTCTCGGAGCGGTTGCTGGAGGAGCTCGGGGCCACGCACAACATCGAGTTCACCTTCTCGAAAGATGGGCGGTTGTTCTCGGATGACTACCTCGCGCAGTTCGACGCGATCATGTTCTACACGCTCGGAGACCTCACGAAGCTGGGACTCGATCGCGAGCCGCCCATGACGCTCGAAGGCAAGGCCGCGCTGATGCGTGTGATCGAAAACGGCACCGGCTTTGTCGGACTGCACGGCGCCGACAACACCTTCCTTACGCCCGGCAGCGAGGTTCACGGTCCGGCCCGGTACAAGAACGACGGCGACAACACCAGTGACTTCATCAAGATGATCGGCGGCGAATTCATCATGCACAACCGGCAGCAGCCGGGCCGCATGATCCTCACAGGCCCGAACTTCCCCGGAGCACCGTCGGGCGACTTTACGTTGCACGAAGAATGGTACTCCCACCGCAACTTCGCGCCGGATCTGCACGTGATTCTCGTGCAGGACACCCAGGGTATGGAGGGTAATCTGTATGAGCGCCCCAACTACCCGTCAACCTGGGCGCGAATGCACGGACAGGGCCGGGTGTTTTACACCAGCATGGGCCACCGTGAAGATATATGGACGAATCCCCTCTTCCAGGAGCTGCTGATGGGCGGCCTCAATTGGGCCTTGAAGCGAGTGGATGCGGACATCGCCCCGAACCTCAAGCAAGTGACCCCGGAGGCCCATGTTTTACCACCCTATGTTCCGCCCGCGCCGCTTGCGCCGCCCAAGGCCGCAGACCCGATCGCGAGATAGGACGACAGCGCGCTGAAACAAACGCCCGCGACCACCCGACACTAAACTCCGATCTTCAGCACGGCCTGCAAGGCGGCCGCGACGCGGGCGGCGCCGGGACGGATGCGGGCGAGACGGGGGTTCCACGCAAGCATCGCCTCGCGCGTGAGGGTCGCGAGCGCATCGTCGTTGATGCGATCGATCAGCCCGGCGGGCAGCTCGCGCAAGGCGAGCTCCGGCACGATCGCCCAGAACTTCCCGGTGCGCACGGCGGTCATCGTCTGCGGCAACGACTGGCAGGCCAGAGCCGGAACGAGCGGCACCTCGCATGAAAATCAAAGCCCGCGATCTGATTGCCGCCGGCTGGCACGAAGGCCGCCGGCTCGGCGCCGCGTTGCGTAGGGCCCGCGAGCTTGAATCCACGGGGCTGACTCGCTCCGACGTTTTGACCGCGCTCGAATGAGCGCGATTGATATGCACTGTTGTCACCGGGTTTAGGGGCCCGAAGGCACCCGCCATGAAACGGCGGCATCCGGGCACGGGCGGCCTCTGGGACAGACAGGGATCGCTCCCGCACCTCCCCGCTCGACGCCGTGATCATTTCGTGCAACCAGTAAAGGTCTCGTTTCGCCCAAGACCCGTCGCTCGCCCATGCACATCCATCATCACCGTACTCGTCTGCGAATTTTTTCCGGCCTGCTGCTCACCGCCGCTTCGCTCGGCACCGCCGCCGCCCAGCAGTGGCGCACCGGCCAGGTAGCCGAAGCCTATACGCAACACTGTGCAAATTGCCACGGCGCCAACATGGAAGGCGGCCAGGCGCCGTCGATGCTCGACGACGTCTGGACCTACGGAAGCGACGACGAGACCATGGCACGCATCATCCGCAATGGCGTTCCCGAAAAAGGCATGCCGCCGTGGGCCGAAAGCTACACCGACCGGGACATCCGGGCGATGATCATCTACATCCGCGAGCAGCGCGAAAAATTCGCCCAAGGCCAGATTGCCTTCCCGGAGCCGAAGGAGTCGATGGCGGTGCAGACGCAACTGCACGCCTACCAGCTCAACACCTGGGTCGGCGACTTGAAGGAGCCGTACTCTCTCGCGTTCCTCCCGGGAAATCGCGCCATCGTGACGGAGAAAACCGGCGCCGCCTTCGTCGTCAACACCACCACGCGCGCCAAAACCGAAATCACCGGGCTGCCTCCGGTCGAGACCGAAGGCCAGGGCGGACTCTATGACGTGGTGCCTCATCCCCAGTTCGCCCAAAACGGCTGGCTGTACTTTGCCTTCGCCGACCCACTCGACGGCAAATCAATGACCCGCATCGTACGTGGAAAACTGCGCGACGGAGCCCTCGTCGACCAACAGACAATCTTTCAGGCCAAACCCGAACACTACGTTCAGGGACGCGTGCACTGGGGCGGTCGCATCGCCTTCGACCGCGAGGGCTATTTGTTCTTCACGATTGGAGAGCGCGGTCAGCGCGACCACGCCCAGGATCTCACTCTTCCCAACGGCAAGGTTCACCGCCTGCATGACGACGGGCGCGTACCGACCGACAATCCCTTCGTCAGGACGGCCGGCGCCGTGCCCTCGATCTGGAGCTACGGACATCGCAACCCACAGGGCCTCGCCTTCGATCCGCGCAACGGCGATCTCTACGATCTGGAGCATGGCCCGCGTGGCGGCGACGAGCTTAACTTCGTCGAAAAGGGGAAGAACTACGGCTGGCCCGTCATCACCCACGGGATGGAATACAGCGGCGCGCCCATCACCGACCTCACGCACAAGGAGGGGATGGAGCAGCCCATCACGTACTGGGTGCCGTCGCTCGGCGTTTGCGGCATGAACTTCTACACGGGCAACCTTTTCCCAAAATGGAAGAACCACATTTTCATGACGTCCCTCGCTGGACAAGATCTGCGCCGGCTCGAAATCCAGGAAGGCAAGGTCGTCGCTCAGGAAACGCTCTTCAAGAACATCGGACGGGTGCGTCACGTCGTCACCGGTCCCGATGGCGCGCTCTACGTCATGCTGCCAACTCGCGTCGGTCGCATTGCGCCCGCGGAACTGACCGCGAGCCGGGAGTGAGCGGGCCGCGCCGCTTCACGAAACGCTGGCGTTCTCCATAAAACAGGCGCGCCATGACCAGCGCCGATTCGTGAACAACGCGATATGCTTGATGACGAAGGAGGCCGGCGGAATCGATGAACCCTACCGGAGAACGTTTCCGTCCCGCATTATTACATGAGTTCGCAGAGCAACGCAGAGTCGGCCGATTTTCCCCGAGCATCTGACGAGCACGCTGACCCCCGCTATCGCGTGGGTGAACAGGTTCGCCGCTCCCCTTCGGAGTCCGGCCTGATCGTGCGGGCCAGGTGGGCGGGCGCGTCCCTGCGCCCGCTTCGCCCACGGACGGTGTGCCTACGCCGCGAGGCGGGATAGGTTTCAACCCACGCGTGGAGGGACCCACGCGTCCACCACCGCCAGCGCCGAGATTCTTTGTCCCGCGCAAAAGGGTTCCCGCCCAGATCCTCCAGCTATGCCCGCAAAGGCAGCAGAGGAAAGCTCTCGGCGGCGTCTCTCTCTGCGGCCTCGGTAAAGTAGGTTCGACACCCGCCCGGTTCTCTCCTTATAACCCACCCCGTCTTCGATCACGTGAATCGGCTCTTCCATCTTGTCGCATTGCTGCTGCTGGCCCTTTGGGTGCCGGCGACAAACCATTGCGGACTGGAAGCGGCAAGCCTGGAGTGGTCGGGCGCCTGCGAGCACGACCCCGTGGACGCGTCTTGCGAGCACGACTGCGTGGCGGACATGTGCGAGACGGTGGAGAATGTCTCGTTCGCCAAGAATGGGGACTCCCTCCGCGCCCTCCCCTTCTCCGTCGCGCACTCGCATCTGGCGCAGTGGCTCTCTCCGCCGCCACCGCGGGAGACACGGATCGAACCCCCGCGGGCCGATCCACCTGACCTGCGTGCGTTGCAACGCACCTGGTCGTTTGCCCGCCGCGCCGCGTTGCCGGCGCGCGCTCCCGCATTCGTCGCCTGATTCGTTCCTGCGCGAACGGATTTGCGATTCTCCGCGCCCTCCGGCGCGTGCCTGCGCCGTCGTACGGTCTTCCCCCATTCTTTGTTCCCTTCCTTGCCATGTCTCATTTCCTCCAACGTCCCTGGCTCGGCCGCGCCACACGCGCGGCAGCCCTGAGCGTCACGTTGACGAGCTTCGCCGTGGATCGCCCCCCGCCGACCGTGACGCTGACCTCGGTTCTCCAACGCGCTGCCGAGCAAAGCCCTTTGCTGGTCGCTGAGCGCTTTGACGAGCGCGCCGCTGAAGCGCTGATCGAACAGGCCGGAGTGCGGCCGAACCCGACCCTCGGCTTCATCGCCGAGAACGTGCTCGGCACCGGCGCCGCCCAAGGCGTGCGTGGGCTGGAGGCGACCGTGCAGGCGAGTCAAACCTTTGAACGAGGGGGCAAACGCGAGAAGCGAATTGCGCTCGCAGAGAGCGGCCGCGAGGCCGCCGCACATGCACTTGCCCTGCGGCGGGCCGAAGTGCTCGGCGTCGCAGCCGAAGCCTACGTCGAAACACTGGCCGCCCAGGAGCGACTTGCCCTGGCCGGGGAGCCGCTGGACCTCGCCCGCAGAACGCTCGCCACGATCGAAGCCAATGTCAGCGACGGTGCGGCGTCGCCCGCCCAAGCCTCCCGCGCGCGCGCCGCGGTGGCGTCCGCCCGCGTCGAGCACCTGCGCGCCGAAGCCGCACTCGACGTTGCGCGCGCCGCTCTCGCCGCGACGTGGGACGGCGATGCGGGCGATATCGGCGCCGTGGCCGGCCGTATTCTGCTGACTGATACACTCCACGATGAGACTGATGTGCTAGAAACGCTTGCCCGTCACCCGCGTCTCGCGCTCCAGGATGCCGTCATCGCACGTCGCGAGGCCTCCTTGGCGCTGGAGCAATCGCAGTCCGCCCAGGATATAACCGCCAGCGGAGGTCTGCGCTTTCTTCGCGAGAGCAGCGACGCCGCCTTCGTGGCCGGCGTCTCCGTTCCACTTCCCGTTCGCAACCGGAACCAGGGCAATATTCGCGCCGCCCGCGAGCTGGTCGCCGGCGCCGAACAGCAGCGGCGGGCCATCGAGTCCGAACTTCGCGTGGCCATGTCCGTCGGGTGGCGAACCCTGCAGGCGTCCCATGCCGCCGCGCTGACGCTGCGGCGCGAGGCGCTGCCTGCCACCGAGGAGGCCTCCACGCTGGTGCAGCGCGCGCACGCGGCGGGCGAATTGCCCTGGAGCGACGTGCTCGACGCGCAACGGGATCTCGTCTCGCTCCGTCGAGAGATTCTTGACGCCGAACTCGCCTATGCGACCGCGCTGATCCGTTACGAAGCCCTCGTCACTCCGACCTTTGACCGGACCACGGAACTCCTCTCGTCACCATGAAACACCTGCTGCTTCCCTTCCTCTGTCTTTCATCGTTTTCCACCGCGCTGTCCGCCTCCGAAGCCGACGAACGGCGCGCCAACACCGTCATCCTCGACGCCATCGCGGTGCAGAATCTGCGTATCCAAACCGTGGTGGCGGAACCCGGCGAGTTCGAGGAGACGATCTTCGCGCTCGGGCGCATCGAGGTGTATCCCGGCCGCCGCGCGGCCATCAGCAGCCGCATCGCCGGACGAGCACTGGACGTCTTCGTCAAACTCGATCACCCGGTGCAGAAAGGCGACCGCGCCCTGACCGTCGAAAGCCGCCAGATGGGCGACCCGCCGCCCGTGGTCACGTTGACCGCCCCGTTGTCCGGACTGGTCAACGCCGTTCACGTCGTCGTCGGCGAACCGGTCAGTCCTGACAGGGTGCTCGCCGAGATCATCGACGTCTCTGAGGTCTATGCACTCGCGCGAGTACCCGAACACCTCGCCGGTCGCCTCAGGCGCGGGCAGACTGCACACATCCGCGTGGCCGCCGTTTCAGGAGGCTCCTTTCTCGCAGAACTCGAGCATCTCGGCGCGCTCGCCGATCCGGCCAGCGGCACGGTCGAGGCCGCCTTCCATGTCGAGAATCCCGATCTTGTCCTTCGCCCCGGCATGCGCGCCGAGTTCTCCATCGTCACCGGCCGCCGCACGGGTGTGACGATGATTCCCCGCGATGCCCTTCAGGGAACGCCAGCCAACCGCTTCGTCTACGTGAAGGACTTCGAGCTCGCCCACGCATTCGTGAAAACCCCCGTCGTGATCGGGCAGACCAACGACCGCTTCGTTGAGATCGTCAGCGGCCTTTTTCCGGCCGACGAGGTCGTGACCCAAGGCGCCTACTCGCTCGCCTTTGCCGGCGCCGGGAGCGTTTCACTGAAGGACGCACTCGATGCCGCCCACGGCCATGAGCACAATGCGGATGGTTCGGAAATGACTGGAGGAAGCCAGACCAGCGGCCACCACGATCACAACGGGCATGATCATCCCAGCCGCTTTTGGATGATCGTCAGCGGGGTGCTGTTCGTCGCGTTGCTCGCCGTCAGTTTCCGCAAGAAGCCCGCAGTAAGCGCCACGGACCGCTGAGGGCGCACCCATGCTGAACCGTCTCATTCAATGGTCGCTCGCCCACCGGCCGATCGTACTCGGGCTCTCCTTGGTGGTGCTCGTCCTTGGCCTGCAAGCCGGCCTCCGACTGCCCGTGGAGGTGTTGCCCGACCTGACCAAGCCGACGGTGATCATCCTCACCGAAGCCCCAGAACTTGCGCCGGAAGAAGTCGAGACTCGCGTGACGCAACCGCTCGAATACGCGCTGCTCGGCATCTCCGGGCTCACCCGGCTGCGCTCGAACTCCGACGTCGCCCTGTCCCTCGTGTATGTCGAATTCGGCTGGGATACCGACATCCACCAAGCGCGCCTCCTCGTCCAGGAGCGGTTGCAAACCGTCCGCGCCCTCCTGCCCGAGGGCGTGCAGCCCTTCATGACGCCTGTCGCCTCGCTCATGGGTGAAATCCTGCTCGTCGGTGTCCGATCAACCGTGCCGGAAGGAGAGCCGGGCCACCTGGCGCCGAGCGATGTTCGCACGCTCGCCGACTGGACGATCCGGCCCCGCCTCCAGAGCATCCCCGGCATTGGCGAGATCCTCAACATGGGCGGCGGCATCAAGCGGATCGAAGTCCAGCCCGACCCCTATCGCCTGCAGGCCCACGAGGTGAGCTACGCAGAACTGGAGAAGGCGGTCGCGTCCGCCGCCAGCACCACGACGGGTGGTTTTATCGCCACCGGTTCCACCGAAATCATGGTGCGCAACCTCGCCATGACCACGGACCTCGATGAGCTCGCCCGCACGGTCATCAAGCAGGTCAACGATCGTTTCGTCACGATCGCCGATGTCGCCACCGTCGCGTGGGGCATTGAGCCCATGCGCGGCGATGCAACCGTCAGTCAGTCACCCGAAACCAAGCCAACCTACGGCGTGATCATGTCGATCACCAAGGCCCCGGGCTTCGATACGCGCGCGCTCACCGAACAGATCACCGCCGCCTTGGCGCAATTGCAGCGCGGCCTGCCGCCCGGCGTCGAAACGCTGCCGCTCTTCCAGCAGAAGGACTTCATCGATCACGCCATCGGCAACCTCACGGAGGCCATCCGCGACGGTGCGATCATGGTGACCGTGGTGCTGTTTCTCTTTCTGCTCAACGTGCGCACGACCTTCATCACGCTGATGGCCATACCCATGAGCTTCGCGATCACGTTGCTCACCTTCCGGCAACTCGGGATCACGGTGAATTCCATGACGCTCGGCGGGCTCGCAGTCGCGATCGGCTTGGTGGTGGACGATGCCATTGTCGACGTTGAGAACGTCTTCCGCCGCCTGCGCGAGAACGCCTCGCGACCCACGCCGCGTCCTCGCCTCGAAGTCATCGCGGCCGCGTCCGGTGAAGTGCGAAATTCGATCTTCTACGCCACCTTGCTGATCATTCTCGTTTTCCTTCCGTTGCTCGGCCTGACCGGCGTGGAGGGCAAGCTCTTCGCGCCGATCGCGATGGCAACAATGATCAGCATGGGCGCCTCGTTCCTCGTGTCGCTCACGTTCATTCCCGTGCTCTGCTCGGGACTGCTCAATCCCAAGCACGGTCGCGTGCACGGCGACGGCTGGCTCGTGCGCCAGTTGAAACGTCTGCTGCGCGGCTCACTGTTGCGGCTGGGCTTGAACCATCCGATTCCAGTCCTGGGTCTGGTCGCCGTCGGCATGGTCGCCGCCTTCTCGCTTTATCCCAAAATGGGCAAGGACTTCCTGCCGGCGTTCCGCGAGGAAACAGCCCTCATCGCCGTCACGTCCGCACCAGGCACATCGCTGGAGGAGATGAACCGCATCGCCGACGGCATCGAAGCCCAGATCCTCGCCGTGCCTGAGGTGTATCGTGTCGGCCGGCGCCTCGGGCGGGCCGAACGCGGCGATCACGTCGTACCTGTATCCACCGCGGAGTTCGATGTGGATTTTCGTGCACCCGAAAATGGAAGCGGCGCGCCTCCGCGGCGGCGCACCGAGATTCTGGCCGATCTGGATCGCCGCCTGAAAGCGGTGCCCGGCACCTTCTCGGTCATCAGCGGTCCGCTCGCGGATCGGATCGGACACATGCTGAGCGGCGTTTCGGCGCCGGTTGCGGTGAAGATCTTCGGGCCCGATCTCGACACCCTTCGCCGGATCGGCACCGAGGTGCAGGCCATGGCGCGCGCCCTCCCAGGATTTGAGAGCGCCAAGCTCGATCAACAATCGTCGATCCCGCAGCTGCGCATCGAGACCGACCGGTCGCGGGCCACCGCCTACGGCGTGACGCCCGGGGGGCTCAACGACCAACTCGGCGCCTTGCTCGCCGGCAAAGAAGTTGCCGAACTGCGTGAAGGCCAGAGGGCGCTCAACCTCGTCCTTCGCCTGCCGCTCGCCTGGCGGGAGTCGCCCGAAAGGATTGCCCAGCTGCCGATCGAGACCCAAGGCGGCCAGCGCATTCCTCTCTCGGTCGTGGCGGACGTGCGCGAGGCACGCGGGCCCAACGTGATCTTCCGCGAGAATGGTCAGCGCCGCTTCACGGTTGCGATCAAGCCGACCGTTCGCGACGTCGGAACGCTCGTCGAGCGCCTGCGGACGCAGGTGAGCGCCCAAGTGTCGTTACCCGAGGGATACTTCATCACCTATGAAGGCGAGTTTCAGGCCCAGCGTGATGCGACCCGGCGCATTCTCCTCTTCAGCGCCGTCATCTTTCTCGTCATCGCCTTTCTCCTCTATGGCTATTTCCAGAGCTGGTCACTCGCCCTTCAGGTGATGCTGAACATTCCCTTGGCGCTGGTCGGGGGGTTGGTGTTCACTTGGTTCAAGCTCGACAACATCAGCATCGCCACGCTGGTCGGCTTCATCGCGGTCGGCGGCATCGCCACGCGCAATGGCATCATGATGCTTTCGCATTACCTTCATCTCATGAAACACGAAGGCGAAGGTTTCACCCGGTCGATGGTCGAGCGCGGCACGCTGGAGCGCATGGTGCCCGTACTCATGACCGCACTCGCGGCAGGCATCGCGCTCATTCCGCTGATTCTCGCCGGCGACCAGCCGGGCAAGGAAATCCTCCACCCCGTCGCCGTCGTCATCGTCGGCGGCCTGATCTCCTCCACCCTGCTCGACTTCCTTGTCACCCCGCTGATTTTCCATACCTTCGGTCGCAAGGCCGCCGCGCGCGCCCTCGCGCGCGGAGCGGCCGCGGCTCACTGACGTCGCATCGAATCAACTGCTCAATTCTCCACATGAAAACCATCGCTCATCTCCTCGTCGGACTGATCCTCGCCCTCACCGTCGCCTCCGCCCATGAAAAGGCCGTCGGCGGACCCAACGGCGGACGCCTGCTCACCGCACTCGAACCCCACGCCGAATTCCTCGTGCTGCCCGATCGCAAGGTTCAGATCACGTTCCTCGATGCCGACGACAAGCCTGCGCCTCCGGCGGCCCAGATCGTGACCGTGACCACCGGAAGCCGCCTCGCACCCACCACCCTCGCCTTTTTAAAGGTGGGCGATGTGCTCGTATCCACGAACCCGGTACCCGCCGGCGACAACCTGCCCGTGGTCGTGCAAATCAAGCCCTCGCCTGACGCGCAGACCGTGGTGGAACGCTTCAACCTCAACCTCGCCCTCTGCCCGGACTGCAACCGCGGGGAGTACGCCTGCGTGTGCGACCATTGAGCGGTCAGCGCGCGTTTGCGCGCCACATGCTCAGTGCGCCGGCGATGAACGCCGCCTGCTTTTCGCGGACCTCTTCCGAGTAGTGCACATGGTCGATGAAACCCGAGGGAACGAAACGGGCGGAAAAGCCGTGCAGGTCGATCACTTCCACCTTCGCCTCCGCCATGATCTCATCCGCGATGGCGTTGTAAGCCGCGACGTCGGCGGCAAACCGGTGAAAACTGCGGCTGCGCGCATTGTGAATCTCGGTGACCACCGGCGTGGTGCGCACCCAGATGACGCGAAGGTTCATGCGTCGCGCCTCAGCGAGGATGGCGCGGAGGTTGCGCGCATAGGCGTCGGGGGGGACTTGCTTCGCGTTCGTGGCCGGATCGGTCTTGATGTCGTGCAGACCGCAGTTGAGCAAAAGCACGTCGGCCGCGATCGGCTGACCGGCCGCCCGCGCCTTTAGATAGGCCAGCACCATCGCAGAGTCACCGCCATTGGCCCCCTGCGGCACGTCAAGATTGTGCTCCGCTTTCGCGCCGCCCGCAGCATCCCGTTTGCGGTCGTAAGAAAAGCTCCAGCTCAAAAAACGCTCAAGGTGCGGGCCGTATTGGATCGAGATGCTGTCGCCGATCACGAACAGACGCGGAAGGGACGAAGCGACGAGCTGAAGCGGCGCCAGCAAACAGGTCAGCAACAGGAACGCGCGGAACATCGTGACCATAAACAAGCCCAGCGACCTGTCGGTTTCGAGTGAATAGTTGCCGGACCCTAACGCAGCTCAGCGGCATGATCGCCGAGAGCGATTAGATTCGTGCCGCCACCAGCGCGTGCATCAGCACCGCTCCGGCCACGGAGACGTTCAACGACTCCACCCGGCCACTGCCCGCGATGGTGACGCGGCGCGTGCACGCGTTGGCGAGCTCCGTTGAAAGGCCAGCCTCCTCATTGCCCAACGCGAGGGCCCACGGACGCGCCATCGGCGGCAGATGGCGAACGTCACCTCCGCGAGTCGCGGCCCCGAGCACCTCATAGCCCGCCGCAGCAAGGGCGCGGGCGAAGGCGGGGAGCGAAGACACCCGCCATACGGACACATGCTCAAGGCCGCCTTCGGACACGCGGTAAGCCGCGTCGTTCGGCACCGCGGCAGTCGGATCGTTTGGAATGACGAGGTGTTCGAGCCCGAGGAATGCGGCAGTGCGCGCGATGGCCCCGAGGTTGTGTGCGTTGCCAATGCGATCGAGCAGCACCAACGGCGTCCGGCCACGCGCCCAACGGGCGAGATCGGCCGGCGACGGAGCACGCAACGGTGCCGCCAACACCACCGCCACGATGCCGCCGTGATGCACGCTCCCGGCGATTTTCTCCAACTCCGCCGGCTCCACGCAGCGGTAAACTTTGCGAGCCGCGGCGAGGTCTTTGCTGAGCGCCCCGACCTTTCGGCCCGTCTCCCGGTCGAAGAAAAGGCGCAAGATCGACGCGGGATCGCGCTCGAAACGCGCCCGGACAGCGGTCAAACCGCAGAGCCGAAGTTCATTGGGTTTGTGGCTCACGGCTTCACCTCTCCGACCAGGGTGAACTCCTCGCGGTCATGGTACAAGTGCCGCACGCGAAGGCGCGAGGTGAAGCATACAAAGGGAGACTGCGGCCCGAGCACCTCGCGCAGGAACGGAACCGGAGCCACGCGCCCGAACTTAAGAATCACGACAAACCAGCGACACCACCGGCGTTCGAGCCAGGGGCGAATCAAGTCGTTCATCACGTGATGGGGATCCTCCACCAGATCGCAAAAAAGCCAGTCAACCGGCACCGGAGGTTGGTAGCGAAACGCATCCTCCCGCAGGTGCTCGATACGCGGATGATCCAAGGCGCCGCCTTTGAGCGGACCGTTGTCGACGGCGATCACGTTCGCGCCGCGCTTTGCCGCACTGTAGCTCCAGCCCCCGGGAGCAGCGCCGAGGTCGACCACGGTTTCGCCCGTCGCCGGCTCGCGTCCCAACACGACGTAGGCCTCCTCCACCTTGAGGTAGCTGCGGGAAGGCGCGAGCGCGTCGTCCGCCATCCGACGCTGTCCGCCAAAGACACAGGAGCGCGCGACAAAGGCCCGGCGGAAATCGACGAACACCACGAACAACCCACGCGCCGTCGTGACGCCGCGCGGCGCCTCAGGTGTCGCGAGTCGGGCCACGCGCGAGAGGCGCTTTTTCAACGTTTCGAGAAACGCCTTCTCGACTCCGTCCATGCGGCGGCCGAGTCCATCCAATCCTCCCGCCGCCCAGAACAGGCACGACCACGGGCCGGCAAAGCGCTCGTCGCGAATGGACGTCAAAAAATGATCCGCCAGGCGCCCGGCGAGTTGATTGACGGAGTCGCCGGTGAGCTCGATGGCGTCCGGCAAGACCGCATGCGCGAAACAGAGCTCGGGCAGCGACGCGGCCTCCCTGCCGTCGAAGCTCACCCAACCGTCGCCTTGCTCCGTCGTCGCGCAACCGTGCAAACGCAGCTCCTCGACGAGGAGATTCTCGAAGCCCGGCTGGCAACGCGCGATCATCGGCGGGAGCGTGCCGCCCGGGCGAATGGGCGCGAGGCAAAAGCTCCCGGGGTTGAAATCACAAACGCCAAAAGTCCAAATCTCAGAAACGATTCAATGCTGGAAAAGAACGCGCCCTGGAACGCGGCAGACCCGGCCCTTTTGAATGTATTGGGATTTGGACGTTCGCCGTGTTCTGCCGCAGCGGCGGCTTACAGTCGATGCAGGTGAAAACCGCCGTCGACGTCGAAGACGGCTCCGGTCGAGAACGGAAAACGATCCTCGCCGATGGCGCGCACGGCGCGCCCGATGTCTTCGGGCGTGCCCCAGCGGCGGATCGGCGTGATGCCGCGCTCGTCGTGGATGATGAGCTTGTCATACTTCTCCTTCACCCCGCCGGTCATGTCGGTCGCGATCACGCCCGGACGGATCTCGAAAACGTTGATGCCCTCGTTCGCGAGGCGATCGGCGAAGAGCTTCGTCATCATCGCGAGGCCGGCTTTCACCATGCAGTAGTCGCCGCGGTTGATCGACGCGGTGTAGACCGAGATCGAGGTGATGTTGACGATGCGGCCGCGAAAGCCCTCGGAATCGGGCGCCTGCTTGAGCATCTGCTTCGCGACGAGCTGCGTCAGAAAATACGGCCCCTTGAGGTTGATATTGTAGAGTCGATCAAAGCTCTCCTCGCCCGCGTCGAGCAGGTCGGCGCGCACCTTGGGCGCCACGCCGGCGTTGTTGACCAGCAGGTCGATGCGGCCGAACTGCGCGACCGTTTCCTCAACCAGACGCGCGCGATCGGCGGCCACCGACACGTCCCCCTGCACAATGAAGCCGTCGCCCCCAGCCGCCTTCACCAAAGCGAGGGCCTCGGCGGCCGCCTCGGCATTGCCAGCGTAATTGATGGCGACGCTCCAGCCCGCCTTGGCGAGTTCGAGCGCAATACCGCGGCCAATGCCACGCGATGCACCTGTAACGAGGGCAAATTTCTTGGACATAGTCCGCCGAGCCAACACGCCCCGCCGCTGGCTTCAAATCCATTCTGACGCGACTCTCTCCCCGACACCGCCTATTCACGAAGACATTCAACCGGAGCACGCGGAGACCGCAGAGAGAGGCAACGCCGAGAGCCTACCACTGCTTCCATTGCGGGCATAGCTGGAGGATCTGAACAGGAAACGTTTTCGGCGCTGACGGTGGTGGACGCGTGGGTCCCTCCACGCGTGGGTTGAAACCTATCTCGCCTCGCGGCGCAGGCACACCGTCCGTCGGCGAAGCGGGCGCAGGGACGGGCCCGCCCACCTGGCCCGCACGATCAGCCAGGACAGATTTCCGGTATGGGATATCGATTCCTTCGACACCCCTTCGTCATCACGCATTTGCCCGTGCTCACGAATCGGCGCTGCTCGCGCTCCGCAAATGGTGCCCTGCGCGGCAAACCACTCGCTCCAGCCCTGACCCGCTTGTCATTTAATAGATGACAACCGCGCCTGGGTCGGAGCGGGACGTTCGCGCGGTCGAGGGGTCACGCCGTGGCCCGACGCGATCCGTGCGACGGATACGCGGCCGCCGTCGAGGGTGAAGCCGCCGACGAAGGGGTTGCTCGCGAGGAAAAGCGGGGTGTCCAGGTCGGCGTGAGAGAATCCACCGATCCCCGCCGCGAAGCATGCGGAGGCGGTCATGCCGAGGATCGACTCCACGTTACCCCCGATCATCAACCCGAGCCCCGTCTCTTTGGCGATCGCCACAATGTCGAGTGCCGCCGCCACGCCCGCCTTCATCAGTTTGATGTTGATGACCTGCGCCGCGCCGGCATGCGCCACGCGGAGGGCGTCCATCGGCGTCACCACGCTTTCGTCCGCGGCGACCGTCCAGCCCGTCTCCGCGTGCAGAGCCGCCATCCCCGGCAGGTCTTCCTTGGGCAACCACTGCTCCAGCAACGTGGGCTCGATGGCGCGCGCCTTCAGCCCCCGGGCGAGCTCGCTCGCCGCCGGGCGTGACATGCTCGCATTGCCGTCGAGAATCAACGGAGCCTCGGGTGCGATCTCGCGGATCATTGCAATGCGGGCGAGATCATGGGCCGGGCCTGCCGGGCCGCCGATCTTGACCTTGATGATTCGGATGCCTCGCCGCCCGATGTCGCGGGCTGCCGCTTCGGCATCGGCCACGGACCCCGTTGTAATGGTCATATCGGTCTCCAACTCCGTGCCCGCCCCGCCAAAGAATCGCCAGAGCGCCTCCCCGCGTTGGCGCGTCAACGCATCCAGCATCGCCATTTCAAACGCCGCCTGCGCCGAACCGCAGGTCGCCCCTCCCGCCGCACGAAATTCCGACGCCAGCGAGCGCCAGTCACTGGCGTCGCGATCGACCACCCGAGGGCGTGCGGCTTCCAGCACCGCAAGCGCCTGTGCCTGCGTCTCGCCGTTGTAGGCAGGAAGTGGCGCGGCCTCGCCCCAGCCCCGCGTTCCATCCGCCAAGGTCACGCTAACGAGGACGTTATGCGCCACGGACTGAGCGCCGCCCGCGATCCCAAAGGGGCTCAACAGAGGAAGATCCAGCGGCTGGGCATCGAGGGCTGCGAGACGGGTCGGAGCAGGCACGCGGAGACTACACTTCAGGTGCGATCTGCGTGCAACCATCCGTCCCGCAGAGACGTACCTAAAGTATGAACCCCCGTTCGCTCCGCTGGCTGCCGCTCCTGCTTGGGTTGGTCGCAAGCTCACTGCCCGCTGCCGGGAACGTGGACCTCCTGATCGAGCAAGGCCTCGAAGCAGAGCGTAGACTCGAAACGGGCACGGCTCTCGCGCTATTCCTGGAAGCCGGCCGTCTTCGTCCCGACGACGCGTTCATTCTGCAAAAGATCGCCCGTCATTATTCGGACTCGGAGGTCGAAGCGACGTCGGTCGAGGACAAGAAGCGTCTCGCGCGAACCGCCCTCGACTATGCGGAACGCGCCTATGTGATCGATCCGCGCAACCCCGAGATCGTGCTCTCACTGGCCATCTGTCACGGCAAACTGGCGGTCTTCAGCGACACGCGAACGAAGATCAAGTACTCGCGTCTGGTGAAGGAAAAGGCCGAACAGGCGCTCGCGCTCGATGACAACTATGACTGGGCGCATCATGTGCTGGGACGCTGGCATTACGAGGTCGCGTCGCTCGGCACGGCCACTCGCTTCTTCGTCAACCTCATCTACGGCGGGCTGCCCGACGCATCCCCGGCTTCCGCGATCCGACATCTGGAGCGCGCCGTGGACCTCGCGCCGGACACCCTGGCGCATCACCTTGAGCTCGGCTTCGCCTACCTCGCGGCCGGGCGTTCCCGCGAGGCGCGCGAGGCATTCGAGCGGGGACTGGCTTTGCCCGACCGGGAAAAGCACGACGCGACGGCCAAGGAACGCGCCGCTGAAGCACTTCATCGGCTGGGATGAGGCGCCGCCTGTAGCCATGGAAGGAGCGGCGACATTCTTTCCCGCCTCAGGAGGTTTTGTCGGAAAATTTCCGTGCCGGACGACTTGCGGAGGCAGGAAAGGCGGCTGGGGACAGCCGCCGCTACACCAAGAAGGAAATTGCGCGACAGGACTTCCAGAGGTGTTAAAAGTGGCGCGGCTCCCCGCCGGAGCCACTCAACGGCGCGCGACTTCGACCCGGCGGCCGGTGCGCATCGCCTCGTACACGGCCTCAATGATCACCATGTCGCGCCGGCCCATCTCGCCGGGGACCGGCGTCTCACGTCCGGTCATGATGCATTGGGCAAAGTCGTCCATCTGCGCGGCTTGATGGATGATGGCAGGGAAGGTCACCGGGCCCGCGCTCGAATTTCCCGTGATTCCCCGGTAGCCAAAGGCAGGTTGAAGCTCGACCCATCCTTTGTCGCCTTCGGCGCGGAAGGCATTGCCGCCGCGTTCATAGCTTGTAACGGCCTCGAGCACCGCTCCATCGGCAAACTCGAGGGTGAAGTGCAAGGTCTCCTCCACATCGACAAAGAATTCCGGACGCACCTTCGGCTCTTCGTGGGCGGTCACCGCCACCGGCCATTCCTCCAGTTTCACGAGACAGGCGGCCTGAATCACATAGATGCCCACATCCATGAGCGGTCCGCCGCCGGAGAGGGCATGGATGGCACGCCATGGTTTGACGCCATTGCGCGGCCCGAGACGAAAGCTGTGCTGGCCGGACATCCGCTTGAAGACCCCGAACGTCTTCTCCTTCGCGAAGCGCTGCAGCTCAAGGTGGTGCGGTTCATGGTGCAGACGGTAACCCACGGCATGACGCACGCCCGCGGCCTTGCAGGCGGCAAGGATCGCGTCGCACTCGGCCACGGTGTTGGCCATGGGCTTTTCAACGATGACGTGCTTGCCTGCTTTCGCGGCCGCAATGGCGTGCTCCGCGTGCAGACCGTTCGGGGTCACCACGTACACGATGTCGATGTCCTGGTTGTCCGAGAGGCGGGCCATCGTTTCGTATCCATAAACCGATGACTCAGGAAACCCGTAGTCCGCCGCCCATTTCCGGCCCTTCTCCGGCGAACCCGTGACCACACCTGCCAGCCTGCAATGCTGCGTCCCGCGCAAGGCCGGTCCGAGCTGGCCGTTGCTGTAGTTGCCGAGACCGACAAGCGCCACCCCGAGCTTGCGCGCCGGCGGATTCTGACCGCGCAACGCCAGCCACGGAGCAGCGAGCACCGCGGAACCGCCCAGTGCAGCTTGTTTAAGAAAACGCCGACGCGAGAAGGGAGATTTCATAGGGGAACGGATCATCACGAAGAAAACCACCTTGTGTTCCGACGCAAGACCACGGCGATGCTCAAGAAACGGTTGACGGCGGGAGATTGAGGGGAAGCGTCACACGCTCCGTGTCACCGCTCTCTTCATCCGCCGCTCTCCATGCCCTCCGCGCTTATCTGACGGAATTCGACCCGGGCACGCGCGGACGCGGCGAGGCGATCTTTCGCGACAACCGCGTCGACTCCCCCTGGGAGGACGAGAATGTCGTGACCGCGAGCGTGGAGGACACCGGAGCGCCCACCACCTGTTTGGTCTGGGAAGCCCGGACGTGGCGTTCGGAATGCACCTGCGGCACGCAATTCGAATGCAAACACGCCTATGCCGTGGCGTTGGCATGGCTGGCCGCTCATGAAAATGCCCCGCCCTCTCCGGCGACTCCGATTGCGACCGAAATAAACGACGCGGCCAGCCCGCCGAATCCGCATCGAAAGGTAACGTTCCGAGACCGGTGGACCCCTGTGCTGGAGGAAAAATTGGGGCGGCCGCTGTGGGCGGAGGAAAAGTCCCTCTTGGGCTCAATCTCCGCCATCTTCAACGAGATGCGCAATCAGTACGGCGCGATTTCAGCGGGGTCGTTGCAACGCCACAAACTCGTTCCACCGGGAGGGCGCCACCCGAATGACTTCTACGATTGCTATGCCGGATGGTGGTCGCGCAACAATCCTCCGGCCGATCCTTGGGAACTCTGGCAGTACTTTGCCTACGATTTCGAACGGCACGGGGAACCCATCCCGGAGGTGTTCCGCCCCATGACCGATACGGCGGGCGTCGCTGCCCGCATCGACTCTCGTCTCCTGGAGGCACAGGCCAGCCAGTGGTTGAGACAGCTTCCCCTGCCCGAGCCCGCGATCGAACCGCCCCCCTCGGCAAAGCGAGCAATCACATCGGTCCGCCTGCGCCTGGACGGAACCGGCTGGAAGCTCGAAATGCAGAACGCACCCAACAAACCTTGGAAGGCACCCACCCAGGCGTTTCTCAGCGACCTCGCCAGCGGAAATCTCGAATACTACACCCACCTGAATCCCTCGGAACGGCGCTTGCTGGAACTCATCGCCCTCGGTGTGCGCACGGATTATCATTTTCGGCAGGCCCGCGGGGCCGTGACACCCGCCATCGCCCGCCTGGCCCTCGCTCAACCGGAAGCCTTGCCCGCAGTTCGAGGGCCGGAAGGTCAGGCTTGGCCTGAGTCGATCGAGGAAGCCCAATGGGAGGCGGTCGTGAACGCGGAGGATCCCAGGGAACTTCGTTTTGTCCTTAGGAGCGAAACGGGAGTGGTCTTGGACGCTCCCACCTTCGTCAAGACCGACAAGGCCCCGCGCTGGGTCGTCGCAAACGGAAACGTTTTCAAAGGCCCGCCGCCTCTCCCGGAGACATCGATGCCCGTCGCCTTGCTGCGTCACTCCGGCGTTCAGGAACGGTTGTTGCGGCTGGGCGTCGTCCTGCCGACCACGGTGCAAGTCACCACGAAGCGCGTGAAGTTGAGAGCTCGCCTCGAGTTGGATCTGGTCGAGGACTCCATCCCAGGATCGGCCTCACAGCTTTTGGCGCGATTGGTCGCGTTCTCCGACGACCCCGCGTGCGCGCTCGCTTGGAGCGGACGCGGCTGGCAGTGGGAAGCCGGCAAAAATCCGCCGCCACGCCGTCCCGATGATCCCTTGCTTGAGTTCGATCGCTCGGCCGCCGACGCGGTCGGCGCCCGGTTCGCGGACTTTCGCTTTGGTTGGAGCGACTGGGTGGAGGCGTGGAGCCGCCCGGTGACGAAGAACTTTCCCGAGGATTTTCTCGCATGGCGCGAAAGTCTGCCCGCCAACGCTGAAATCGTTGGCACCCCGGCGCTCTCCGGGCTGTTGGGAAATCCGCTGCGCGCCCAACTTCAGCTGCACGCCGCAGCGCTGCCCGAAGGCGAAGGGCGCGACTGGTTCGACGTGCATCTGGACGTACGAGTCGAAGACACCACCCTCACCGCCCACGAGATCGCCCTGCTCAGCAAGTCAAAGGGCAAATGGGTGCACCTGCCCAAGCGCGGATGGCAGCGCCTGGAGGTGTCGACATCGGAGGAATCACGTGAGGCGCTCGACCGCCTCGGCCTGCGGCCCGAGGAGATCCTCCACACCGGCGCCGCTGAACGCCACCGCGTCCACGCGTTGCAACTCGCCGATTCGGCCGCCGCGCTCCTGGACGAACGGCAGGCCGCCGTCCTTCGAGAGCGCGCCCGCGAGCTGACCGCCGAGAAGCCGGACCTCCCCGCCAGCCTCCGGGCCGACCTGCGTCCGTACCAGAACGATGGATACGCCTTCCTCGCGTTTTTGTCCGCCAACGGTTTCGGCGGCGTCCTCGCCGATGACATGGGCCTGGGCAAGACGGTGCAGACCCTCGCCTGGATGATCCACCTCCTGGAGGGCCGGAAGGGCGGGTCATCCGCGCCGCGTCGCATTCTGGTTGTCTGCCCCAAGAGCGTGACCCATGGCTGGATCGCCGAGGCGGCGAAGTTTGCCCCGTCGCTCGCGACGGTGTCGTTCACGCCGGCGCTGACCGACAAGCCGGTGGCTGAGATCGAAGCCGACATCATCGTCGCCAACTACGCGCAGTTGCGACTCCACGCGACTTGGTTCGCGTCGGTCGTCTGGCTCGCGGCGGTGCTCGACGAAGGCCAGTTCATCAAGAACCCCACGAGCCAGATCGCCACCACGGCGCGCTCGCTTCGGGCGCACCACCGCGTGGTGCTCACCGGCACTCCGGTCGAGAACCGCACCCGCGATCTTTGGAGCCTGTTTGCCTTCGCCCAGCCCGGGTTGCTGGGCACGCAGGCCTCGTTTGCCCGCCAGTACCCGGCCAGCGACCCCGCCGCGCTCGGGCGATTGCGACGCCGGACGCGGCACTTCCTGCTGCGGCGCACGAAGGCACAGGTCGCTCCCGATTTGCCTCCGCGCATGGAGGACGATGTCCTGGTCGACCTGGAGGGGGCGCAGGCCGAACTCTACGCCGCCGAATTGAAGTACGCGCGCCAGCAACTGTTGAAGGTCGCGACGCCGCGCCAGCTTGATCGGGCGCGTTTCAACATTCTCGCGAGCCTGCTGCGCCTCCGCCAAATCTGCTGTCATCCCGCGTTGGTGGATGCCGCGCACAAGGATCTTCCCAGCGCCAAGCTGGAGGCGTTGATGGAACGATTGGAAGAACTGCGTGACGAGGGCCACCAGGTGCTCGTTTTCAGTCAGTTCGTCGAAATGCTCGAATTGATTCAAGCCCGCCTCGTCACCGCGAACATCGGCCACTTGATTCTCACCGGAAAGACCGAAAACCGGGCGGAGTTGGTCGAAACGTTCCAGCAGGACCCGTCAAAGACCGTTTTTCTGCTGTCGCTCAAGGCCGCCGGTTTCGGCCTCAACCTCACGGCGGCCAGTTATGCGATCCTCTATGATCCCTGGTGGAACCCCGCAGTGGAAGCGCAGGCGATCGATCGGACGCATCGCATTGGGCAGACCCAACCCGTCACCGCCTATCGCCTGCTCGCCCAAGGCACGGTGGAGGAAAAAATTCGCGCGCTCCAAAAAGAGAAGGCCGCGCTGGCGTCCGCCGTGGTGCAGGAGGAAAGCCTCGCCTCCGTCCTGGATCTGGAGAGCCTGCGTCAAATCCTCGCCTGAGATCCCCGTGCCCTCCCTCCAGAAGGAAATACGAAAGCCTATCGACGGGAATCTGACCCCGCACCCAGGACCGCCTCCGCCGCCAACCCCTTTGTAATCAGTTCGGCGATACGGTCGGCGTCGTACACGCAGCCCCCCCAGCTTCCCCCGCTCGCACTTTGCAATGCGGCCCAGAGACGCGTGTCGTCCGGAACACGAGGATGACGTTGCAGAAAGTCGCCGGGGGAACGCGCCGCGAGTTCGTCAGCGGAAACCGAGACGACGTCGACTGAGCCTTCGAGCGCCCGGGTGTCGATACGCACGCGAATGCGATCGCCCTCCCGCAGGCGCCCGAGCGGGCCGCCGGCCCACGCCTCGGGGCTGATGTGGCCGATGCACGCTCCGGTCGACACCCCGGAAAATCGTCCGTCGGTGAGCAAGGCCACGCGCTGCCCGTTGGGCAGGTATTTGAGGGCGGAAGTGACCTGATACGTCTCCGGCAAACCGATCGCCGGGCCGATGCCGGCGAGCACCAGCACGTCCCCGGGGTGAATGGCGTCCGGTCCGGTCGACTTGATCGCTGCAATCGCCGCGTCCTCCGAACCAAAGACGCGCGCCGGACCTTCGTGCAGGTACACGCCATCAGCGTCAACCAGAGCGGACGAGATCGCGGTGCTCTTCACGAGTGCGCCTTCCGGGGCGAGGTTTCCCGTGAGGAAGGTGACGGTGCTGGTCATGCCCGCCTCCTTCGCCCGAGCGGGGCTGAGGATGACGCGGTCCGGATCGATTCCGTCAAGTTCGTGCAACTTTGCCCGCAGACGCCGGCGACGTTCGGACGTCTCCCACCACTCCAGGTTTTCACCCAGGGTCTGTCCCGTGACGGTGCGTGCGCCGAGCTTGAGCAGGCCGAGTGCGCGCAGGTGCAACATCACCTCGGGCACGCCGCCCGCGAGAAAGACCTGCACAGTCGCAAAATGGGTGGGTCCGTTGGGAAGGACGTCGACGAGCCGCGGCACCTGGCGATTGATCCGCTTCCAGTCCTCGACTGTAGGTCGACGCAGCTTGGCCGCGTGGGCGATCGCCGGGATGTGGAGGATGAGGTTGGTCGAACCACCAAAGGCCGCATGCAAGACCATCGCGTTGTGCAACGAATCTTCGGTCAACACGTCGGGCATTTTGGTCCCCGCCCGCTCGAGCGCCATGAGGGCGAGCGCCGAGCGACGGGCGAGATCGCGCCAGATGGGCGCCCCCGAAGGGCTCAGCGCGCCGTGGGGCAGCGTCATCCCCAACGCTTCGCCGACCACCTGGCTGGTCGCCGCCGTCCCCATGAACTGGCATCCGCCCCCCGGCGTGCCGCAGGCCTTGCAGCCCATCTCCGCCGCGTACTCAAGGGCGATTTCCCCATGGGCAAAACGTGCCGCGAGCGTCTGCACCTTGGCCGTGTCCTCGGCCTCCTCCGCAAGCAAGGTCACTCCGCCTGGGACGAGCACTGACGGCAGATGATGCGTGCCCGCGAGCGCCATCATCATTGCCGGCAGACCCTTGTCGCACGTGGCCACGCCGAGCACCCCGCGGCCCGTGGGCAGGGAACGAATGAGGCGGCGAAAGACCACCGCCGCATCATTACGGTACGGCAGGCTGTCGAGCATGCCGGACGTGCCATTGGTGCGACCGTCGCACGGATCGCTCACATAGCCGGCGAAAGGAATCGCCCCGTTGGCCGAAAACGTGCGCGCCGCCTCCTCCATGAGCAGGCCCACCTCCCAGTGTCCGGTGTGATAACCCAGCGCGACCGGCGTGCCGTCGGGCGCGCGAATGCCGCCCTGGGTGCTCAGGATAAGAAACTCCTTCCCGAGCAACTTGCGCGGATCCCAGCCCATTCCGGCGTTCTGCGTCAGTCCAAAAAGGTGGCCGCTTGTCGCGGAGCGCAACATGTCCGGCGTGACCGGCAAGCGGCCCGTGGGCCCGGGCGCAGTCGTCCGGAGCGTGTAGATCTCTGCGTCGTCCGAATCGAGAAAGTCAGGGAGCATGTGAGGAAGCGGAAGCGGCCGCCAACGTCCGACGGGGCCGCGGATCCTTTGATCGCGCGCTCAATTCACCGGGTCACGGCTAAGTTTTCCATTGAGCAGCCGCATGAGACCGAGCGGATTGCCGTTGCGCAGCGCCTCGGGGAGAAGCGCATCGGCAAAGTTCTGGTAGCAGACAGGCCGCGCGAAACGCAGCAGAGCCGCGGTGCCGACCGACGTGAAGCGCGTGTCGGTGGTCGCCGGATACGGGCCGCCATGATTGATCGCCGGTGACACCTCGACACCCGTGGGAAATCCGTTGAGCAGCACGCGTCCCGCCTTTTGCTCCAGCCGCGCCAGCAGGTCCGTGACTTTCTCCATCTCGTCGGCCGAGCCGTGCACGGTCGCCGTCAATTGTCCTTCCAGCGCCGCGGCACACGCCGCGAACTGCGCGACCGAATCCGCCAGCACCACGAGCGTGAACGGCCCGAAGGCCTCCAGCGCGGACAGCTCCGGCTGGGCAAGGAAATCGGCCGCGCTCACGGTCGCCACACTCGCACGCCCTTCCGCGCCGCCGATGGCCGGAGCGGTGGTGTCCGCCAGCAGACTCACGCCACGGAACGCCGCAATGCGCCGGCGGTTGGTTTCGAAAGCCTCGCCTATGCCCGGTGTGAGCATCGTGCCCGGCGCCATCGCCTTTACGGCGGTGGCCAGCGTTGAAAGAAACGCGTCGGTGTCCTGGCCTCTCACGACGAAGACGAGCCCGGGTTTGGTGCAAAACTGACCCACGCCAAGCGTGAAGGATCCGAGCAACCCTTGCGCCAGCGTCGGTCCGCGTTCGCGCACGGCGGACGGCAGCAAAAAGACGGGATTAAGGCTGCTCATTTCCGCGAACACCGGAATGGGATGGGACCGCGCGGCCGCTGCATCGAACAGCGCTCGACCAGCCGTGTGCGATCCGGTGAAACCCACCGCCGTCGCAAGCGGGTGTTTGACCAACGCGACGCCGGTCGTCTTGCCCTCTCCGTGGAGAAGGGAGAACAGCCCGGCTGGCAGACCGCAGGCCGCGACCGCACGCGTCACCGCTTCACCGACGAGCTCGGAGGTTCCGGGATGGGCGCTGTGGGCCTTGACGACGACGGGACATCCGGCGGCGAGCGCGGAGGCGGTGTCGCCGCCGGCAACGGAGAAGGCAAAAGGGAAGTTGCTGGAACCGAAAACGACAACGGGCCCAAGGGGCCGCAACATGCGGCGCAGGTCGGGACGCGGCAGCGGCTGCCGCTCCGGGAGGGCGGTGTCGATCCGTGCGTCCACCCAGGAGCCCTCGCGCACGACTTCCGCAAACAAGCGGAGTTGTCCGCAGGTGCGGGCCCGTTCGCCCTGCAGACGAGGCAGGGGCAGCGCGGTCTCCTGATGCGCACGCTGCAACAACGCATCGCCAAGCCCCTCGATCTCCGTCGCGATGGTCTCAAGCAGACGCGCCCGCGTCGCGGCGGGTTGATTGCGATAAACTTCGAAGGCCTCGACGGCGGCCGTCAGCGCGGCATCGACCTCGGCGGGCAGGGCTTTGTGAAAGTCGGGCTCGAAGGCGGCTTTGGTCTTGGGATCGATCGCGCGAAAACGCGCGCCGCCGGTCGCGCCGCGGCGCCCGGCGAGCAGGCTGTGTCCGTGAAGGGAAATTGTTGACATGGGAAATTGGATACAGTCGCGACTGTGGAGATCAGGCGATCGGGTTGACGAGCGTTCCGATGGGCTCGATGGTGATGCGCACCTCGTCGCCGCCGCGCAGCGTGAAGTCATCCGGCGGCACGATGCCGGTGCCCGTCATCAGGTAGGCGCCGTCCGGGAAGACGTTGTCGCGGAAAAGAAACTCCGCGAGCTGGACGAAGGCACGCTTGATCTGGTCGATGCGTGTGCTGCCCGCGAACGCAATCGCGCCGTCGCGCCAGATCTCAAGGACGATCTCCGTCGAGGCGGGCAGGGGCTCCGACGTGACCAGCAGGCACGGCCCGAGCGCGGCAGACCGGTCGTAGACCTTGGCCTGGGGCAGGTAGAGCGGGTTCTCGCCTTCGATGTCGCGCGAACTCATGTCGTTGCCGACCGTGTAGCCGAAGATTCTGCCGTGCGCGTTGACCGCGAGCGTAAGTTCGGGCTCGGGCACATTCCACTTCGAGTCGCTGCGGATGCGCACCGGCGTCCCGGGCGCGGCCACGCGCGAAGGCGTTGATTTGAAGAAAAGCTCCGGGCGCTCGGCGTGATAGACCTTGTCATAGAAGGTGCCGCCGCCGGCATCCTTCGACTCCTCCATGCGCGCCGTGCGACTGCGGAAATAGGTCACACCGGCAGCCCAGACTTCCTGGGATTGCAACGGGGAGGACAGCACGGCGGGCACTTGCGCCGCCGGTGCGTTCTCGAGGGACGAACGCATGGTCCCCTCGGGATCGGCGGAGCGGAACAAGGCATCCAAGGACAAGGCGACGCGACGGGCACCTTCGTTCTCAGTGACCACGATCAGGTGATCGGCAGCGGGGTAGACTTTGAACATACCCCGACAGCGTGCCCGCTCCGAAGATCAGCGCAAGCGGAAGCTCGCCGGATGTGGGCGCCGACAGCGCCACTTCACGAAGACATTTAACTGGAGCACGCGAAGAGGTGGACGCATGGGTCCCTCCACGCGTGGTCGAAACCTATCTCGCCTCGCGACGTAGGCACACCGTCCGCCGGCGAAGCGGGCGCAGGGACGCGCCCGCCCACCTGGCCCACACGATCAGGCCAGACTCCGAAGAGCGAACTTTCTCAGGTACTTCAGGGCGAGCGCAAAATCATGCGGAAAGCCGGACTGAATCGTCACCGGCTCGCGCGTGTCCGGATGCTTCACCACCAGCGTGCTCGCGTGCAATGCGAGTCGCGCCAGCAGCGGTTTCTCGCCCTCACGTCCTTTGTAGCCCCGCTTGAGTTCGGAGAGTCGCAGCTCCGTCCCGGGCGCACCGTAAAACCGGTCGTTGAGAATCGGCGCTCCGGCAGCCGCGAGGTGCACGCGCAACTGGTGGGTGCGGCCGGTCAGCGGCCGACACTCGACGAGGGCATAGCGGCCGAAGCGTTCCAAGGTGCGAAACTCCGTCACACTGGGTTTGCCGCCACGTTTCTTGAACACGCGCATGCGCCCGGGGTTCTGCTCGTCCTTGTCCAAGGCGAGGTCGACCGTGAAGGCATCAGGCAATCCGCCATCGTCGGCCCGCACCGGTTTGACGACCTTCATGGCCTCGTCGGGCGGGAGCACGATGACCAAGGCGTGATAGACCTTCTCCACGGTCTTGCTTTGAAACTGGCCGCTGAGGAAATCCAACGCGGGCTTTGTCTTGGCGCAGAGCAACACACCGCTCGTATCCGCGTCGAGTCGATGCACATTGGCGACGTCGCGTCCAAGTTCAGCATGAACGAGGGCCATGAGGTTCACCTTTGCCTTGTCCCAACGGTCGGGCGCAACGAGCAGTCCACTTGGTTTGTCGAACGCAAGCAGGGTGGCGTCTTCGTGGAGGACGGGCGGAAGCGGCATGGCGGAAGAGCGAAACAGGAATGCGCCCGGGCGCGAGGCGAAGAATCCGGGGCCGGGCCGATCCGGTCTGAAGCGCCGCTGCCTTGAGGACGTTGAATTCACCTCATGGCGTTGATTGTCGGCGGCGGTTAATATCCCGTAAGCTGCCGTCGGCAGCGTGATTTCGCTTGCGACGCGACTGGGGCAGGCCCTGCCTGAGGAAACGCCGACCGCCTGCACCATGCTGGTCCCGCCCAAAAGCCTGTTACACCTCGGTGCCGGACTGCTCACCGCCCGCACCGCCCGCCGCCTGCGTCAGCGGGCCACGGATGTGCCAGCCCAACACGCGGCGTTGCGCTGGTTGCTTACGGCTCTGAGTTCGACGGCCTTGGGACGCGAACACGGGCTGCACGCCAGCCAGTCCTACGACGATTTTCGACGGCGCGTGCCGATCCGTTCCTACGAGCAGTTTGCTCCTTTCATCGAGCGGATGAAGAAAGGGGAGGCGGACGTGCTTTGGCCAGGCCCCTGCCGGCTCTACGCGGTCACTTCGGGCACCACGGCAGGACAACCCAAACACCTCCCTGTCACACCGGCGATGCTGGAACATTTCCGCAAAGCCGGCCTCGATTCCCTGTTCTACTATACAGCGCGGACCGGCCACAGCCGGATCTTTCGCGGCCGGCATCTTCTGCTCGGTGGATCAAGCGCGTTGACCGCCCTCGAAGCGTCGAAGGACACGACGGCCTACGCCGGTGACCTCAGCGGCATCGCCACGCTCAACCTCCCGCGCTGGGCCGAGGCCCACCTCTACGAACCAGGCGGGGAGATTGCGCAGATGAGCGACTCGCCGGAGAAGATTCAGGCCATCGCCGCACGCACGCGTTCGCTCGACATCCGGGTCGTCGCCGGCATTCCGAACTGGCTGCTCCTCTTCGCCGAGGAGCTGTGCACGCAAGGCCGGCGCGAAAGAGCGCCCCATGTGCAGGCCGTCTGGCCCGAGTTCGAGTGTGTCGTTCACGGCGGTGTTCCGCTCGGGCCCTTCGCCGACGAACTGCGCCAGGCCATGGGCCCGCGCGTGCGGTTCCACGAAGTGTATTCGGCAGCAGAGGGCTTCATTGCGGCCCAAGACACGGACACGGGCGCGGGCCTGCGCCTCATGACCAACGCTGGCCTCTTCTACGAATTCCTGCCCATGGAGGGCTTTGACGAGAAGCGATTGGAGTCGCTCGGCCCGACCGCCGTGCCGCTGGAGGGCGTGCGCGTCGGCGTCGACTACGCGCTGCTGCTCACCACGCCCGCCGGGCTCACGCGCTACCTGATCGGCGATGTCGTCCGCTTCACGTCGAAGGATCCTGCCCGCCTGCTCTATGTGGGCCGGACGCGCCTTCACCTGAACGCCTTCGGCGAACGCGTGGTCGAGAAGGAACTCACCGACGCGTTGCTTGAAGTGTGCCGGCGGCACGGCTGGACGATCACGAACTTCCATGTCGCCCCGCTCTTCGCCAACAGCGTCACGGGGCAAAACCGCGGCCGTCACGAATGGTGGGTGGAGTTGAAACCCTTTACCACGGAAACGCCGACCGGACCGAACATGGCCGTCGAGCTCGATGGCGAGCTGCAGCGCGTGAACCGTGCCTATGCGGAAAAGCGGAAAGGCGGCGGGCTGGAGGCGCCGTTTGTCCGCCTCGTGATGCCCGGCGTATTCGCGCAGTGGATGCAGGAAAACGGGAAACCGGGGGGGCAGAACAAAATGCCCCGCTGCCGCGGCGACCGGCAGATTGCGGATGCATTGGCGAAGATCGCCCGTTTCTCGGCGGATTGAAGGCGGCCCGGGGCTCAGCGCCGCATGCCGCGCGTGAGCCGGCTCTTGGTCTTGGCCGGCACGGCGGCCGCCTGGACGGATTCGTCGAAGAGCGCCGAATAGATGTAGGGGAAGTCATCGAGCTTCTTGCGCTCAATGTTCGAACCGATGTACCGCTCGATGGAACGGGCGTCTCGGACATCCTCCTCGGTGACGAGCGTGAAGGCGTCGCCCGTCTGCTGGGCGCGGCCCGTGCGGCCGATGCGATGGACGTAGTCCTCCGGGTTCTCAGGCACGTCGTAGTTCACCACGTGGGAAACGCCGGCGATGTCGAGGCCACGCGCGGCAATGTCGGTCGCCACAAGCACCTCAAAGGTGCCGCTCTTGAAGCCCTGCAGCGCCTCGACGCGTTCGCGCTGATTACGATCGGAGTGCAACACGCCCACGGTGTGCTTCTCGCGCTCAAGGCGGTTGGCGATGCGGTCGGCGCCCATGCGGGTCCGGGTGAAGATGATCACACTCTTAAAGTCGGTGCGCCGCAACAGTTCGAGCAGCAGGTCGAATTTCTGGGAGGCAACGACAGGGTAGAACGCATGCGAGACCGTCTCGGCGGGCGAACGGCGCTGGCCGATCTTGATCTCAATCGGATCCCGCAGGGCCCAGCCCGCGAGCGAGGCGATCTCGGGCGGCAGCGTGGCGGTGAAGAACAGCGTCTGGCGGACGGCCGGGCACTTGTTAACGATGCGGCGTACGTCGGGCAGAAAGCCCATATCCAGCATGCGATCCACCTCGTCCAGGACGAGGATCTCGATGTCGTTGAGGTGCGTCGTGCCATCCTCCAGCAAATCGAGCAGACGCCCCGGAGTGGCCGCGAGGATGTCGACGCCCCGGCGCAGATCCTCGCGCTGCTTTCCGTATCCAACACCGCCATACACAATCGTGGTTGTGAGGTCGGTGTATTTCGAATAAGTCTGAAAGGCCTCCTCGACCTGCAGCGCGAGTTCACGCGTCGGCTCCAGCACGAGGCAGCGCATCTTTCCGTGCGCGCCCAGGCGATGCAGGATCGGTAGCGCGAACGCCGCCGTCTTGCCCGTGCCGGTCTGCGCGGAACCCGTCACGTCCTTGCCCGCCAGCACCACCGGAATCGCCTGCGCCTGGATCGGCGTGGGCTCAGTGTAGCCCTTTTCGGCCACCGAGTAAGCGACGGCGTCGTTCAGGCCAAGTTTGCTGAACGCCGTATCCTGCACGGGAATCTCGACCGGTGTGACCGGCTTGACGGACGCGCTGCCCGGATGCTCGAAACTCTGATCGCGAGCCGGACGCTCCTTGCGTTCGAATTTGCCTCCGCCGCCTCCGCCTCCGCCACCACGCCGCCCTTCGGATCCGCGGCGATTTCCACCTCCACCGCCCCCGCCTCCTCCGCCCGCCGGACGCTCTTCACGCGGCCCGCGTTCCGAACGCGACCTTCCGCCCTCCCGCCCGCCTTCGCGTGGGCCACCCCGGCCCTTGCCTTGGGCGCCACCCTGGCCTCCACCTTGCCCGGCGGGGCGGGGGCCTCGTTCGCGTCGGCCGTCGGAGGGACGTTCCTGCGACTTGGGCGAACTCGACTTGGGAGAAGCGGAAGAGCTGTCGCCTTCCGGCTTGGGGGAAGGCGCCAGTTTGCCGCGCAGCTTCGCAAATAACTTTCTCAGCATGATGGTATAAAAAACCCACCATTCTCGTTTCGCCGGGATTGGCAACATCCGAACCGAGAGGCCGCGCGCTTGGGGCGAGCGGCAGGCCTCGAGCAACCTCTGCGAGGTGGGCCGGCCACGATGGCCCGAGGCTTCGCTTCGTTCCCTCCCCACCCCGGCTCCCGTTGGTTCAGAACCCGATTTGCGCTCCGCCCACCTCACGACAGCCGGCCGGCCCCAGCCTACCGCCACGCACCTGCGAGTCATCCGCGTGCCGCCATCGTCAGCCCGATGACGGCGGGGTGCCTCGCTCAGAGGTTCTCCTTGATCTTGTCCAGAACCGTCAACGAGAGCGCCTCATGGCCGAAGACGCCCACGCGGATCTGGATCCGGGTCGTCGAATCGGTGATCTTCGTGACCTTCACCTCGATCTTTTTGTCGTCTGCCGTACGCGAGATGATGATTGCGGTGAGGGCGTCCTTGTTCTCGCTGATCTTGGCGAACTCCAGTTGCTGAATGCCGCGATTCGCGGCCCGAACCGCGTTTTCGTAAGGCGCGTCCAAGGTCGAAGAAAGCTCGCCACGGATGTAAGCCACGGTGCCGGCACCGGCGGCTCCCGCCGCGGCGACAAGGCAGCCCGTCTGGAACGAGAGCGCGACGGCCAGAAGGACTGCGCCGACCACGCGAGAGAGAGAACGAAGTGAAGTCATGGACCTAGTGTTCGTAGCGACCCGATTTGACTCAATCGGTTTCATCGCAGGGATCGTAATCAACGCGTAAACTTTCTCCAAAGGGACGTCGCATGCTTGGCTTGCATAATTCTGACGGCAGATTCCCCGGAGCCGAAGCGGCCCATCATGAACAACGAAATTCTCTGGCTCGTCCAACTCGGACCCGAGCATAATCTCTTCGACATCGATCAGGCGGCCGAGGTCGGAAAGGCGCTCGGCGAGGCCGCCACTCTGATGGCCTTTGCGCAAAAACTGATCGACGACGGCATCGTAAGTGACGAGGGCTTGGAAACGCTCGAAACGATCGCCGGCCAGGCCATGGCTCGCGCCCGCACCGGCCCTCCCGACACGCGTCCGCTCGCCGTCAGCACCCCAACGGCGGTCGTTGCGGCCGGGGCACCCACCTTTCCCTTTGAGGACCTGCACGCGATGGACGACGAGGCGGTCGCGACGGGGATGCGGGCGTTTCTCATCGCCACCGGGAAATTCGGCGCCAGCGATCTGCACTTATCTGCGGGCTCCACGCCATTCGTTCGCAAACAGCGCCAATTGCTGCCGATCAGTGCTCACGTCCTGAGCAACGACGACGCCCTGCGGTTGAATACCAGTCTGCTCGCGCCGCATCAACGCGCGGTGTTTTTGGAAAGAAAGGATTTCGACTACGCCCTCGCGCTCGACGGCACCCACCGGTACCGCGTGAACCTCATGGTGCACAAGGGCGGCGCCGCCGGAGCCTACCGCATGGTGCCGGCCCGCATTCCCCGGCTTGACGAACTCGGCCTGCGCAATCTCGAGGTCATCCGCAAGCTGCTGTCCTACCACAACGGTCTCATTCTCGTCACCGGTCCCGTGGGCGCCGGCAAGACCACCACCCTTGCCGCCCTCGTCGCCGAACTGAACGAGAAGCGCGAAGATCACATCATCACGGTCGAGGACCCGATCGAAGTCGTGCAGGCGTCGAAGGGGTGCAACGTGACCCAGCGCGAAGTCGGCCCGCACACGAAGTCGTTTGCCACCGCGCTGAAGGGGGCCCTGCGCGAGGACCCCGACGTGATCGTCATCGGCGAACTCCGCGACCTCGAGACGATCGAGATGGCCATCAGCGCCTCGGAGACCGGCCATCTCGTCATCGGCACGATGCACACGAGCGACGCCGCCACCACGCTCAACCGCCTGCTCGATGTCTTCCCTCCCGCGCAGCAAACGCAGATCCGCGCGAGCGTGGCCGAGAGCCTCCGCGGCGTCATCTGCCAGCGCCTCCTGCCGGCGGCGGATGGCGGCCTCGTGCTCGCCTGTGAGATTCTCGTCGCCAACCCCGCCGTCTCAAATCTCATCCGCGAAGGCAAGACCCAGGGTCTGCGCAACGTGATGGAGACCGGACTCAAGGAGGGCATGTGCCTCATGGAGAACGTCGTCTACGAACTTCATCAACAACGTCGCATTTCTGTGGATACAGCCCGCCAGAACATCGTCAACCGCCAGCTCCGCGCCAAACTCACCTGAAGCCATGCCCGCCATCGACCCGCTTCTCCGCACCCTGCTCGAAAAGGGCGGATCAGACCTGCATCTCACGGTCGGCCTCCCGCCCAAGGCCCGAATTTCCGGCGCCCTGACACCGTTAAGCGACACGCCGGTCGGCGCCGCCCAGATGGAGAGTTATCTCAAGGAAATCTGCCCGCCGGCGCGCTGGGACGACTTCCTGGAACGCAAGGACCTCGACCTTGCTCACGAGATCCCCGGCCTTGCCCGTTTCCGCGGCAATTTCCTTTGCAACCACTGGGGGCAGGCGGCGGTCTTTCGGCAGATCCCGTCAAAGATCCTCTCGTTCGACGACCTCAAGCTGCCCGAGGCGCTGAAGAAACTCTGTCATCTCAACGAGGGACTCGTGGTCGTCACCGGCCCCACGGGCAGCGGCAAGTCGACCACGCTGGCGGCGATGATCGACTACATCAACACGCACCAGGCACGGCACATCATCACGATCGAGGACCCGATCGAGTTCGTGCATCCGGTAAAAAAGTCCGTGATTGTGCACCGCGAGGTCGGCGAGCACACGCGCACCTTTGCCGACGCCCTCAAGGGCGCGATGCGTCACGACCCCGACATCCTTCTGCTGGGCGAGATGCGCGAACTGGAGACCATCAAGCTCGCCCTTTCGTGCGCCTCCATGGGCATGCTCGTCTTTGGTACCCTGCACACCAACAACGCCCCGAAGACCATCGACCGCATCATCAACGCGTTTCCTTCCGAAGAGCAAAACCAGGTGCGGGTCATGCTCGCCGGCTGTCTCGCAGGCGTCGTCGCCCAGCTGCTGTGCAAACGCATTCCCAAGGGTCGTTGCGCCGTGCATGAGATTCTCCTGCAGCACGAGGCCCTGCCCAACACGATCCGCAGCGGTCAGATCAGCAACATCCGCGCGATCATCGAAAGTGGCGGCGCCGACGGGATGTGCACGATGGACAACAGCCTCATGGCCCGGGTGAAGGACACTACCATCGAGCCGAAGGAGGCCTACATGAAGGCCGCCAACAAGGCGTTGTTCGCGCCGCTGCTCCAACCGGGCGATCTCGACGGTCATTGAGGCCGGACGGCGATGGGCTCTCGCCGACTTTCAGTCGCCGCCCTCAACGGAACGGTCACGAAACACCTCGCCCTCGCGCTCGGACGACGGTGCTCAATGTGAGGCCGCCACCCCCACACCCGCGCTCGCCGATGCCCGCGCCGGCTCGGCACACACGGGGAAATACAGGTGGAAGACCGTGCCTTGGCCCACGGTGGACTCAACCTCCACCCAGCCACGGTGCTGCTGCATCAAGCGCATCACGGACGCGAGGCCGAGTCCGGTGCCGCGCCCTTCCGGCTTCGTCGTGAAAAACGGACTGAAGATACGCACCAGGTCGTCTGCCGGAATGCCGGAGCCCGTATCGCTGACCGCGAGGACAACGTAGTCACCCTCGACCGGAAGGGCCTGAAACGTGGAGCAGTGCTCCTTGAGCCGCCTCCCCTCGACGACAAAGCGCAGCTCGCGCCGAGGACTTGCTTCCATCGCATCGCGCGCGTTGACCGCGAGATTGAGCAGAATCTGCTCCACCTGACCCCGATCGAGTTCCACCGGACGCAATCCGGAATTGATCTCGACGCTCATCTGCACGCGACTGCCCACCGCCTGCCGGAGCATGCCTTCAAATCGGCGCAAGACATCACCGAGATCGCCGGGGCGGCGCACCTGCGGGGTGTGGCGCATGAAATGGGAAAGCTGTTGCACGATGGCGTTGGCCTTCTCGGTCGACTGCTCGATCGTCGCCATGCGCTTTGGCATTTTCTGCGAATCGTAGCCCTCGAGTTTCGCAAGGTCGGTCGAACCTCGGATCACGGCGATGACGTTGTTGAAGTCATGCACGACGGTGGCGGCCAGCGTGCCGAGCGCCTCAAGGCGTTGCGAGACTTGCAACATCTCCTCCATGCTCCGGATCTCCTCCACCTGCCGCCGCTGTCGCTTCAATGCCCAGGCCGCGAGCGCGTAGATGCCTGCCGCCATTGCCATCACGAAGGCGACCCCTTTCGCCGTCTGCCATTTCTGCAAAGCCACCGGATCGTTGCCGGCAAGGGCGCCAACCAACGCGTCGGACCCGACGATCCACGCCGTCGCCAAGGCCAGATATAGCCCGGCGATCAATGCAGCGTTTTTGTCAACGTGAAGCATACGGGTCAGCAGCAAGATTATCGAACGTGCTTACGTACTAACGAGGGGACCCGTCTTGCAGCAACTTCATTGCGAAAAATTTTGGCGAGAAGCGTCCGCGCCTCAACCGCCAGAGGCGTCGTCACTCGGTGTAGCTGCGGACCCGCCAGAGGGAGCTCAAGAGCCCCGTCCAGCCGCGCCAAGGCAAATCGGGAAGCAGGGTGAAGCCATTGAGCCGGACGAGTACGTTGTCGGTCACGGGTTCTGCGCGCGGCGAATCACCGAAGGCCTCGCGTCAGTTCGGCCAAGATCGCTCAGGGAGCCGCAGGCGCGGCGGGCGCCTGGTCCGCGGGAGGCGCCTGGTCAGGCGGCGCGTTGCCCTCCTCAGCCGTCGCGGCCGCCACCTCGGCTCTCGAGGGCGTAAAATCCATCGGCACCCGGACGCGTGCGTCGACCGGTTTGCCGTCGCGGCGGGGAGGCTCGAACCGCCAGGAGGAAATCGCCGTCGCCGCCGCCCAGCCAAACTCAGGCGCCGAGGATGACACGATGCGCGGCAACTGCGCATTCCCCTCGCGGTCGATGATGATTTCGATCTCCGCCTTACCCGGTTTCCCCAAGTGCTTCTCCGGGTACGCCGGGGCCGTTCGCTCCAAGGGCTTGGGTTCAGGATCGAGACGATTAAACGGCACGATGTCTTCCTTCGACTTAATCAAGACTTCCCGCACGCGGCGCGCGGAGTCGGTGAGGAGCAGGTGCTCGACGCTCGTGCCAAATTGCTGCCCGCGGGTGAGGAGCGCCGGGGACGGCTGGCCATTCTTCATCGCCGGTTTGAATCGCCACTGCGCCATGGCGGCGGCGAGAGCGTGGCCAAACTCCGGACGCGAGGCCTTGCGCACGGTGATGTCGCGCGGCCTGCCGTCTGCATCCACGAGGAACGCAACATCCGCCGAGCCCTCGCGTCCGTCGATCATCGCGTCGTACGGGTAAACGACCGGCGCGACCGTTTCGATGGAGGGCGGAAGGTCATACTGAACCTCCGTCGGAAGATCGGCCGGTGCCTTTTCGGGAATGGAGAAGGGATCCGCACCGCGGCTCACGACATCCGTGAACAAGGTCTCCTTCCAACGCGTGGGCACCGGTTTCCCGTCCTGCAAGGCGGCGCGGTAGCGCCAGTTCTCGGTGACCTTGAGCGCGGGCGGGATGAAGTCGGGATGCGTGGCGTAGACGACCTCCACGTTGTTCACATATCCATGCTCATCGATGTCGAAGGCAAGGCGCACCTCCCCGCGGATACGGTGCGCCAGCAGCGATTCGGGATAGGCCGGGCGGCTCAGTCGAAACGGGACAGGCGGCCGGGTGTCCCCATCCGCCGCGCGCCCTGATGGCAACGGGGCAACGAGAACAACGACCAACGGCAGAAGCAGGCAGCGCAGAGTCAGCCTCATGACAGCGCAGAGCATGCACACGATGCCTTGCTTCGTCAACGGGGGGAAAGCATGCCGTCCAGTCTTTCAAACCCACTCGGACCCGTGGTCTTCAGTCCGCCAAGAAATCGCCTGCCTTCCATGGCGGCGACTCGCCGCCTCCTGCGCCTCAGCCCTTGCCGCCGCGCAGCAGGATGACGTTGGCGAGGTCGTTCTTCTCAAACTCGTCCCAATAGACGTCCTCGATCCGCGCCACCCGGGCTTCCGTATCGATGGGGGGGCCACCTTTACCCGACAAGGATTGCTTCGCTTGTTCGGCCGCCAGGTCACGATCGGCGAGACGGGTGACGAGTTCATGCCAGAACGTGTCATTGTCGTAGGTTGCCAGCACCTTTTGCAGACGATCATCGCCGCGAAGCTTCTCCGAACCCATCAATCGACCATCGCTCCCCACGGTTACAAGGTCCGCGCAACCAAGCGAGGTCGCCAGATCGAAAAGCTTTTGCTCCAAGTCGGCGTAGCGCGACAACGACGGGCTCTCCTCCCCCGCACGCCCGGCGACAACCTGCATGCCGAGATGCGCCAGCTCGAGCAAACGCGCGTACTCCTTGGACGTAAACATGACCTTCATGCGCCCAAAAGGACGCGCCCCCGCCCCGCGCGCAAGACGAGACTTGCCGCCCGCAAGCTCACCAAAAACCACCGCCCACCCCCTCGTTGCTCCGACCCACCCCGAGCCCGTTGTCATCTATTAAATGACAACGAGGGTCGAGTCGGACGCGGAGAATCACCGGCGGACAACGCCACTTGTCATTTAATAGATGACAACGGACTCGGTTCGATCAACGGCCGGGGGCGTCGACATGCCGGCTGCTACCGGGGCGGGGTGAACTCGATCGGCACCTGCAGCCGTGTCGCCACGGGACGACCGTCTTTCATTCCGGGGTAAAAAGTCCACTGGCCGACTGCATTCTCGGCGGACTCACCCAAGGCGGTGTGCGGCGCGCTGAGCACGCGTGGCGCCCGGACGATGCCGCGTTCGTCGATCACAAACTCGACCAACACCTCTCCCCCAATGCCACGCCGCCGCAGGTCAGGCGGATACAAGGGGTTTTCCTGGTAGCGCAGCATAGGTGCGCGGTCCAACTCCTCCACCGGCACGATGACCGGCCCGGCAAACGGTCCCGCCGCCTCGGTGTCCGGTTGCGAGAAGACGACGGGCATGATGAGGCGCGACGCCACCGCTTCGCCGCCCTTGCGCCCCGGGCGAAAACGCCACCGTGCGAGAATCTCCATGGCGGCCACGTCCAGTTCGGGTCGCCCCGCTTTGACCACGCGTGGTTCACGCACCACGCCCATGGCATCAACCACGAAACTGACCTCGACGGGCTCCGGCGGCGTTTCCAACGCCAAGCCGGCCGGTACGACCGGTTTCGGCTGCAACAACGGCACAGGCACCTGATCGAGCGCCGCGGATTCGTGCACCACCGGCGCCGTCGGCTCGGCCCCACCCGAAGCGACCGGCAGCAGCCATCCGCCGCAAAGCCCAGCCACACGCAAAAAAAGGGGTGCCTTCATAGGGGCAACCCTGCCGCCAGCGAGTCGTCGAGGCAAGCTCGTCAGGTTCCGTCACGCCCGCCCGCCGGGCTGATTCGTCCTGCCGCGGACGACGGGATCGACCAGGACGTTCATTGCAAAAGCGAATCACTCCACCACTGTAATGAACGGATTGATGAGAGGGTGCCATTTGGAAGGTCGCCATTGCGCCCAATGTGCGCTACCCTCCTTCGATGAAGATCCGCCTCCCCTGCCCGCACCCGTGACGACTCCGCCTCTTTTCGACATCACCCTCCGCGTCGGTTGCAGCCTGGCCTATGAGACGACCGGCTCGGCCTCGCTGCTGCTCAACCTCCGCCCGCGTCCTGAGCGCAATCACAAAGTCGTATTCGAAGCCCTCTCGATCGGCGACGATCTACCCTTCACGGAATTCACGGACAGCCACGGCAACCGCGTCTGTCGCGTGCCCCTCAAGCCGGGCACGACCTACGTCCGTCACGACGCCATCGTCTCGGCCTCGTCGCTCCCCGACAACGCATGTCTTCCGAGCGTTCAACCGCAGCCCCCCGACGCATTGCCCGCGGAATTGTTGCGCTATGTTTTGCCCAGCCGGTACTGCGACTCTGACAAACTGACCAACTTTGCATGGGAAAAGTTTGGCCAGGTGGAGCACGGTCTTCCCCGCGTGCAGGCAATCAGCCGCTGGATCCATGAGAACCTTGAGTACCGCTATATGTCGGGCCGGCCCGACTACACCGCCTGGGATGTATTGCAGCGCGGATACGGCGTATGCCGGGACTTCGCCCACCTCGCCGTCGCGTTGAACCGGACCTTCAACCTGCCGGCCCGCTACGTCACCGGCCATCTGCCGGACATCGGCTTTCCGGATCCCGACAACCACATGGACTTCCATGCCTACGGCGAGGTCTACGTCGGCGGGCATTGGTTCACGACCGACGCCCGCTTTCATCGTCCGCGGATCGGACGCATTCGGATCTCCCACGGACAGGATGCGGTCGACGGCGCCTTCTCCACCATTTTTGGCGGCGCAACGCTCACCTACTTTCAGGTCTGGGCCTACCAGGTGGAAAAGAACACGGTTGGCGTCGGCGACCCGCTCGATTTCACCAAGCGCCTCGACAACCGTGTCGAGATTCGCACCGACCCACCCGGATCCGGCTAAAGGCTCCCGAGCGGGTGAAAGTGGGTTCGAGCCTCCTGCGGCCAGAGGGATACCTTCCTGACGGGGTGGATTGAGGTTTTCGTAAGCCGCCGCAGCGCCCACACTACGTCACCTCCATGCCGCACGCCGCCAACGCCCTCACTGATTTTTCTCAAACCCTGCTCGAACGCGTCGGGCTTCCCTCCGACCGCGCCCGAGACGTCGCCGAGATCCTCGTCGAGGGGGATCTGCTCGGTCACACCACGCACGGCCTGCAACTGCTGCCCGGTTATTTGCAACAGCTCGAATCCGGACGCATGACGGCGGAAGGCGAGCCCCTGGTCATTGCCGATTTCCCTGCCGCGATCACGTGGGACGGACGCCGCCTGCCCGGTCCCTGGCTGCTGCGCCGCGCCCTTCGCCTCGCCACCGAGCGCGCCCGCCGCTACGGCACGTGCACTGTATCCATCCGGCGGAGTCATCACCTCGCGTGCCTCGCCGCCTTCCTCCCGCCCGTGACGGCGCAGGGCTTCATGGTCGTGCTGGCCTGCTCGGACCCGGGCAACGCCACCGTCGCACCGCACGGCGGACGCACGCCGTGCTATTCGCCCAACCCGATCGCCGCCGCCTGGCCGACCGCCGGCGACCCCGTGATCCTCGATGTGTCGATGTCGATCCTCTCGAACGGCATGACCCAGCGTCTGCACCGCACGGGCCAACGCCTCCCCGGGCCCTGGGCCCTCGACGCCGACGGAGCCGTCACCGACGATCCAGGCCGCGTCGTGGGCAATCCTGCCGGAGCGCTGCTGCCCATGGGCGGTGCGGACCACGGACACAAAGGGTACGCGATGGGACTGCTGGTGGAGGCGCTCACCGGGGGCTTGGCTGGACACGGCCGCGCCGATCCGTCGGAAGTCTTTGCGGCCAATGTCTACCTCCAAGTGCTCGATCCAGCGTTGTTTGGGGGTACGGAGGATTTCGTGCGCCAGACCGAGTGGCTGGCGCGCGCCTGCCGGGCCTCGTCACCGCGACCTGGATACGAATCGGTCCGCCTGCCCGGCGAAGCCGGACTCCGGCGTCGCGCCCATCAATTGGAGCACGGCGTCGAACTGGCCCCGGGCATCTTCGAGGGGCTCCGCCCGTGGGCGGAAAAACTTCATGTGGCCCCGCCGCCCACGATCACCTGACTCCGTTGCGGCCGCCCCGATATCCCATTCGAGGCGCCGGTGAACACGATGCGCTCGTTCTCGACCACCTCCAGGAACAACCCTCGGGCCGGATACTCGGTGCCGTCCGGCGCACGCATCACCGTGCGAAAGGCGCCCCCCGGACGCAGGTCCATCTCGCACGTGGGCGTGGTCATGCCGTGCGGCCCCCACCACTCGGGCAGCCGTGTTGTCCAGGCCCCGAAGACACGCTCGCGCGGAGCGTCGATGAGACGAGTAAGGCTCAGTTCGCGCTCGGACGTAGTGGGAGTGAAGGTGGCGCTCATCGAGTGAGGGTTTCATTGACTACAACGATTCAACCACCCCCAACCGGACACCCTTGGGCCCTTCTCCCTCGCGTATTGCTTTGCCACGCGGCGACACGCCCGCTTTTGACAGGCGCATGTACGAATTCCCCCTCACCGGCGCGCAAAAGACCTTCCTCCGCGGCCTTGGCCAGACGATGGAACCCTCCCTCAAGGTCGGCAAGGCCGGGCTCACTCCGGAATTTTTCAAGGAACTGCAGCGCCACCTCAACGCCCAGGAGCTGGTGAAGCTGCGTTTCCTCGGTGCGGACCGGCATGAGCGCGCCGCGCTGATCGAACGCATCACCGACGAAGGTCGCTGCGTGGGCGCGGGGGCGGTGGGCGCGACGGCTCTCTTTTACCGTCAGCAGGCCGACGCCTCCAAACGGAAGATCGCCTGGTAGGCGGCGCACGAGAGCACACGCCGATGCCGGGAAGCCCGGATGGACGATACCGATGACTCTGCTTGCCCTCACGTTGGTCCTGCTCTCGGCGGTCCTGCACGCCGTGTGGAACCTGGCAGCGAAGCGAGCCGGGGGCGGTTTGCCCTTCGTCTTCGTGACCGGCCTGGTCATCAATGTCCTCTATCTGCCGATCGTCATCGGCTACGTGCTCTGGCGACGACCCGCACTGTCGCTCACCGCCGCGGGGATTGTGGGTGTCAGTGCGGCGCTCAAGACCGCCTACTCGCTCTGCTTGCAACGCGGCTACCGCACGGGCGATTTTTCGCTCATCTACCCGCTCGCCCGCGGCACGGGTCCACTGCTGAGCGTGTTCTTCGCCATCGTCCTGCTGGGGGAACGCCCCTCCGCGTTCGGCGTCCTAGGAGCGCTCTTGGTGGTGACGGGAATCTTTTTCCTGACCGGTGGCATCCAACTATGGCGGGCCGATCGGGCTCATCTGCGCACCGGCATCCGCTACGGACTTCTCACGGGCGTTTTCATCGCGGCTTACACGCTATGGGACCGCCAAGGTGTCGCGATCCACGAGATCCCGCCCGTGCTCTTCGACGCCGGCACAGCGTTTGCAATGACCGTGTTTCTCGCGCCCTTCGCCCTCAATCGCTGGCCCGAAGTACGCGAGGAATGGCGCACGCATCGCCCGGAAATATTCACCATGGCGATCCTCTCGCCCATCGGCTACGTGCTGATCCTCACCGCGATGACCTTCACCCCGGTCAGCTACGTGGCGCCTGCGCGCGAATCGAGCATCCTCATCGGCGCTTTTCTTGGCGCAAAATATTTCAAGGAAGGCCAAGGTTCGCGCCGCCTTGGCGCCGCCGCCTGTATCGTCGCGGGAATCGTGCTGCTCGCTCTGGGGTGAGCCCCTGACCCGATGCGACGGTCTACTTCCCGAGGCTGGACAACAGCCCAACGACGTCGGCTTGCTCGAATTGCCGGGCGATTTGAAGCGCGGTGACGCCGTGCTGCGACACCACCGCCGGATCCACGCCGCGGGCAAGCAGGAGCTTCACCATCTCGACTCCGCCCGAAGCGGCGGCTTCATGCAGCGGCGTACCGCCGGCGGCGCTGAGAAGATTCGGACTTGTCCCGGCATCCAACAAAGCAGCCGCAATCTCCACGCGGGCCTTTGCCGCGGCAAGGTGCAGAGGCGTCCATCCGGTGCGGTCACGAAGCGTCGCGTCGGACTTTGCCTTCAGCAACGACGTCACGATGGCGAGGTCGCCGCGGTCAACCGCAAGGTGCAACGGACTTCGCCCGGACGCATCCACGGCCGACGGATCGGCGCCGGAAGCGAGCAGCACCTCGACGATCGCCGGCTGCCGACGCAGAATGGCCTGATGGAGCGGCGCGAGCCGCGCGTCCGGCTTGCCCTTCGCCGCCGACGGATCGCGCGCAAGGTGGCGCTTCACATCCTCTACGTCTCCGCGAGCAATCGATTCGTCGAGCGTCGCATACGTGGGCGCAGCCGTCTCGGCAGACGACGACACGACGCCGACAAACAGAAACGCGAGGAGAAGACGGAGGCAACGAGGGGCAATCACAGGGATCATGGTAAAACCGTGTCTAGCCAGAAGCCTCCGCGCAAGGCCGCGGAGCGTTCTCCAACCGGCATCCGATCAACCCCAGCGCGGCCGAACGTGCCGCCGCCACATCGGTCGTTGGATGTTGGGCGTTCGATGTTGGGCATTGGACGTTCGCGACGCGACCCGCGTCGCGCGTCGCGTCACCCCTTGACCGCGCCGCTGGTCAGACCGGAAATAAACTCTTTTTGCAGCAACAGGAAGAGACACATCACCGGCGCGATGGAAACAATCGTGCCCGACATGATCAGGCCGTAATCGGTGCCGTAGAGACCGCGGAGGTTGTTGATCGCGACCGAGAGCGGAAAGCGCTCGGGCGATTGCATGACCACCTGCGGAGCGACGAAATTGTTCCATACCCCGAGGAAGGTGATCATTAGAAAAGCCCCGACCATCGGCCGGATCAGGGGCAGCACGAGGCTGAAGAAAATCCGAATCTCCCCCGCCCCGTCGATGCGCGCCGCCTCGATGAGTTCCGAGGGAACGGAATTGAGCAAGGCCTGCCGGAAGAGGAACACGCCAAACGCCGGCGCAAGTGCGGGCAGGATCAGGCCCGCATAGGTGTCGAGCAGCCCGAGATTGTACAGCAGCTGGTATCCGGGTGCGAGCAGCAGGGGCGCCGGGATGATCAGGGCGGACAACACCAAGTGGGTGAGGGGCTCGCGGAACCGAAATGAAAACTTGCTCAACGCATAGCCGCCCATCGCCGCGCAGAGCGTGGCGAGCAAGCTGGTGACCGAGGAGAGAAAGACGGAGTTGAGCAACGCCCGCGCGACCTTGTGCTCGGCGAAAAGGCGCGTGTAGTTGTCCAAGGTCAGCCGATCCCACGCGATGCCGAGGAAGCCATCGCCTCGCGGCAGGAACAGCGACTCGAAGAAGTCCGTACTGCCCTTGAGCGATGAGGCGAGCATCCACGCGAAGGGAATCAGCGTGATCGCGGCAAAGACGATGAGCAGCGCGTAAACGAAGGTGAGGGCGAGGCTGGAGGGCTTCATGGCGGCTCAGGAATCCTCGCGGCGCCGGCTCATGCGCCGATGAATGATCGCAATGCTCCCCAGCGTGAGGGCCAGCACCCAGCCCACCGCGCTCGCATAGCCGAGATCGCCCGTCAGGAAACCCGTCTGGTACAGGTACATGACGAGGGTCAGCGCGCGTTGATCGGGCCCGGCCGTGTTGTTGAAGAGAATCCAGGGAAGCTCGAACAATTGAAAGCTTCCGATGATCGACATCAAAACGACGAGAGTCGCAATGGGGGCGATCTGCGGAATGACGACATGGCGGAAACGCTGCCACGCGTTCGCGCCGTCGATGCTCGCGGCTTCAAGCAGGTCCTTTGAAACGTTCTGCAACGCGGCGAGAAAGTAGACCATGTTAAAGCCCACGTAGAGCCAGAGCGCGGACAGAATGAGCGACGTCATCACATAGTTCTGCAACCACGCGAACTCAGGATCGAACGCGGGGAAAAGCGCATGGAGCGACGCGTTCACGAGACCCGTGCGTTTCTCGAAGACGAGCGCGAAGATCATGCCGACAAACACAAGGCCGACGAGAGAGGGCGAGAAGAACACCAGCCGGAAGAAGCTGCGCCCGCGAAGACCCGGCCGGTTGAGCAGCAGAGCGAGGCCAAGCGAAAGCGGAAGTTGGAGGAAGACAGAGCCCGCGGTGAACGCGGCGGTGTTGCGGGCCGCCTTCCAGAACATCGGGTCCTGCATCATGAAGAGGAAGTTGTCGAACCCGACAAAGTGCGTCGAACCCGGACCGTAGGTTTGCTGCACGGAAAGGAGCAACGAGGTGGCAAGCGGCCAGATCGTGAAGGTGGCGAAGACGAGCAGAAACGGCGCAATGAAGAACCACGGCGCCCAACCGGGAAAGGGCCGGATTGAAACGACAGGGGGCGAAGCAGGCCGGCTTTTCATTGCGAGAGGAAGGGGTTGCGCGCGATGCGCGCTTCGAGGTCGCGCTGTGCGATGGCCAGCAGGCGATTCGCCTCGGGAAGCAACTCGGGCACCGTGTACTTCTTCTCGCGATCGGCGAAACCGTGCAGCGCGATCATCGCGCTTGTCAGACGCTCGACCGCGAGCGCGCCATACGGGGACGATGAGCGGGGCGGCACGTGGGGCGCCTGTTCGATCAACATTTCGCCGAGCACCTGGCCCGAGAAGAAAGGATCGGGCTGGTGGAAAATCGGACGCGACCAGTGCTTTTTCACCGGGGTGAGAATGCCCACGCCCGCGAAAAGCGCATCGGCCAGTTCGGGTGCCAGGTAAAGTTCCTTGGCAAAATCCCAGGCTGCCTCCGGATCGCGGGTGGTCTTGGTGATACCGAGCATCGTCCCGCCCCACACGGAGGTGCGCCGCCCGCCACGCTCCCACGCCGGCACCGGCATGAGTTTCAATTTTCCGCCAAGGCCGGGCACATCCTGCTTCCACACGCCGGTCAGCCAGTCCGGCATGAGGGTCGCGATGACCGTGCCGTTGAGCCGCATGCTGTGACCCGAGGCAGTGAATTCGGAGGCCTCCGTGCACATGCGCCGCGGCCCCGCAAACCACGTCGCCATCGTGGCAAGGATGTGGGCGTTGCGCGGATGAGTGAGCGCGGGTTGATCGTGCTCGTCGAAAATGATGCCATCGCCCTGAAGTAGCATCATTTCCACCAAGTGAAGGGTGGAGGACCAGCCGGCCAACAAGTAGCGGTCCACGCGACCGTCGCCATCGAGGTCGCGCATCAGGGGACTCAGCACTCGATAAAAGTCCTCCCACGTCTCGATCTGACTCACATCAATGCCCTCGGCTTCCACGAGATCCGCGCGGTAGGCGAGCAGCACGGGATGCACATCATGCGGAATGCCGAAGATGCGTCCACGCGTGGTCCAAGGGGCGAACGAAGGTTCATTTATGCCATCGAGCAGGCCCTCATCGCGCAGGCGATCAGTGATGTCGATGAAGCCGACCTTGTCGAGCGGCCCGGTAAAACTGCGCGCCGCCACTTGGCGCTCGGTCTCGATCAGGTCCGCAACGGCAGTACCCGACATGAACCCGGAGAGCATGCGACGCTCGAGCGCGAGGAACTGCAGAAGGGCGAGGTCAACCGGGCGCTCGGGATGTTGGGCGTTCCAGCGGGCGACAATCGGCTCATAGGTGGTGAAATGGGGCCGCGAGAAGACCCAGAACGGCATTCCCTTGCGCTCAGGCTGCTCGCGGGTGGCGACGAGCACGGAGGAGACCACTGCAAGCAGTAGAATCAACCAGCCACCGGGGGAAAGGTGACTCATCCATTGGGAGAACTTTGACCTCATGGGGCGGAGCGGCCGGAATAAACGAGCGCCCACCCTGCATGGCAAGGCGTTAGCGCCTTAATCCGACGCCGTGGACGAACCAGGCTTCGTCCAGCGAAAATGAACCTCGTAGTCGCAGGAAGCGCGGCGCGTGATGAGCATGAGCCCATCGGCGAGCAACTGCTCCGAGCGGTCGACAGCCTGCCGCACCCACAGCTCGCGGGTGGTTCCCTGGATGCTACCGTCGGCCGTCGTACCAGATCGCGCATTCCTCGCGGGTGGTGAGCACGCGGCGGGGACGAAGCGCGACACGCAGGAGAAAACCGAGGCTCTCCCGCCACGAGTACAGATGGGCCTTGCGCCCTGACGTCAGCAGGGGGTGGCGGGTCAGGATCACGATGCGCCGCCCGTCGCCGCGGACCAGTTGCTTGAGACGCTGCGAGAGATCGAGCTCCTCACCGGCAAACAGGTGCGGGGAAAAGCCGTTCAGTTCGCGAAAGGCCGCCGCCTCCACCGCGATGAACGAGCCCGCCATGTGCCCCGCGAGGCGGCTCCATGCCACCCACAGACCGGCGACGGCCCGGGCCCACCATGCGGTCACGTCGAGGGTCACCGCCGCACCGCACGCAACCACGCTCCCGCCTGCAATCGCCTCCGCCGCATCGGCGAGCAACGCGCGGGACGGCCTCGAGTCGGCATCGATGAAGAGAAGCCAGTCGCCGATAGCAACCGAGGCGCCGCGGTTGCGTGCGCGCCCGATCTGGTTGATCGGCTCGAAAACCACCGCCGCGCCCGCCGCGTGCGCCGTCTCCGCCGTGCGATCAGTGGAATTGTTGTCGCAGACGATCGTCTCCACCTCCCAGCCCCGGGCTGTGAACGCCACTTCCGCTTCCTGCACCGCCGCCAAGGTGGCGCCGAGCAGTTTTTCCTCGTTGAAGGCGGGAATGATAATCGAAACACGCATTGACGCGGTGATGATAGTCCGGCCCGGCCGCATTTGCCACCCTCCCCGACGCTCTCCCGATTTGCGCCGCATGTCCGCATGCTTCGGTGTGCCGCGAGAGGCGATCCGCCCGGACGCTCCGGCAGCCGGGGGTAGTCGGGCGTAGATTTACGCCACGTAATGAACTTGGCCCGCGGCGAGGACGGCGATTTTGTCGACCCACCCCATGACTCCTTCGTCCCCGCCCGAATCGCCCGGCGAAGCAGGCTCCGCCTTCAAGCGTGCCATCGATCATCCGTCCAACTACGGCATGCGCCACTGGTCGGGTTGGGTGCTCGGCCCCGGCGCCTTGCTCATCACGCTGCTCGTGCCTCCGCCCGATGGCCTGAGCCCCGAAGGCTGGCGCACGGCCGGTGTCGCCTTCCTCATGGCCGCACTGTGGATCTGCGAGTCGGTGCCCATACCAGTCACGGCGTTGTCTCCCTTGGTGCTCTTCCCCGCCCTCGGCCTCGGAACGATCCAGGCGACGGCAGCGCCCTTTGCCAGTCCGATCATATATCTGTTCTTCGGCGGATTCCTCATCGCCCTCGCCATGCAGCGCTGGAATCTCCACCGCCGCGTGGCCATCAACCTCATCGCGGTCATGGGCACGCGTCCCACGCGGATCATCGCAGGCTTCCTGCTCGCCTCGGCCCTGGTCAGCATGTGGGTGAGCAACACCGCGACGGCGTTGATGATGCTGCCGATCGCCCTTTCCGTGGTGCAGATCCTGCCCGCGAACTCGACCCCGGCGCTTCGCGGTTTCGGCACGGCGCTGCTGCTTTCCGTCGCCTACGGCGCCACCACCGGCGGCATGGCCACGCTGATCGGCACGCCGCCAAACGCCTTGCTCGCGGCCTATGTGGAAGAAGTGTACGGGTTCACCATCGGCTTTGGACAATGGATGCTGCTCGGCGTGCCCGTGATGCTGGTGACGCTCCCCATCGTCTGGCTGGTGCTGACCCGCGTTTCCTTTCGGCTCGGTCACGACGAGGTGGAGGGGATGGCGAACCTGATCCACACCGAAAAGGCAAAGCTCGGCCGCTGGTCCTACGGCGAGCGGGCCGTGCTGGTCGTGTTCACCCTGACCGCCCTTGGCTGGATCACCCAGCCGTTCCTTGCACGTTTCCTGCCGCTGGTTTCTGACACCACCATCGCAATGACGGGCGGTCTGCTGCTCTTCCTCATTCCAATCAACCTGCGCCGCGGTGAGTTTGTAATGAACTGGGAGGCGACCAAAGGCATGCCCTGGGACGTCCTGTTGCTCTTCGGCGGCGGGCTCAGTCTCGCCGGGAACATCGAGCGCCACGGTCTCGCCCGCTACCTCGGCGACCTCAGCACGGGACTCGACGGTGTGCCGCTCATCGTCACGCTCGTCATCCTTTGCTTCGGCCTGCTGATGTTGACTGAGCTCACGAGCAATACGGCGACAGCGGCCACCTTCCTGCCCATCGTCGCGGCCCTCGCACTGAGCCTGGGCGAAAACCCGCTGCTTTTCCTCATCCCTTGCGCCCTTGCAGCGAACTGCTCCTATATGATGCCCGTCGGCACGCCGCCCAATGCGATCGTCTTCGGCAGTGGGTATGTGACGCTGCCGCAGATGGCCCGCGCGGGGATCGCGCTCAATCTGGTGCTGGTGCCGATCATTCTCGGCCTCGTCTGGATGATCGGCTCCATCGTTTTCGATCTCGAAGTCGGCGTGATCCCCTCCTGGGCGCAGCCGCCGCCCGCGCCGTGAGCACCGCAAGGGCGTAGATTTACGCCACGCCACCCGCTTGTCGCGGACGCAATTGGGGTTCACCTCTTTTGATCATGCCCCGTCATCTCCTTCGCGCCCTGCTCTTTTTTGCCGGCCTCACCGTTATCCGTGCAGCGGATACATTGCCGGCCGGACCCGCGATGGTCGTTCTCGGCGGGGAGGAGCCCATTGAGGTTTTCACGTATCGGCCGCCGACCTACAAGGACGGCCCGCTCATCCTCGTCTTTCACGGCGTGAACCGCAACGCCGAGGACTACCGCAACTTCGCGATCACACTCGCAGAACGCTACGGCGCCATCGTGGCTGCGCCCCATTTCGATCGGGAGCGTTTCCCGCGCGATGCCTACCAGCAGGGAGGTATTCTGAACGATGGCAACGTGCAGCCCCGGGAGAAATGGACCTTCAGCCGGCTGCCGGCCTTGATCGCCGAACTCCAGGCGCGGGCGGGAAACCCGAACCTCCCGTTCTACATTCTCGGCCACTCCGCCGGCGGCCAGTTCGTCGCGCGGCTTGCCGCCGTCGCCGGGGACCTCGGCGCGCAACGACTCATTGCGGCGAATCCCGGCTCACACCTTTTCCCAACCCGCGATGCCCCCTACGGCTACGGTTTTGGCGGACTTCCCGATGAGCTCGCCGACGACGAGGCGATCCGCCGGTTCCTCGCCGCTCCCCTCACTCTCTATCTCGGCACCGGCGACAACGACCCCAATCACGCCTCGCTCGACCGCAGCCCGCCCGCATTGAATCAAGGCCTGCATCGTTACGCGCGCGGCTTGAACTGCTTTTCGACTGCCCGGCAGCTCGCTCGGGAACGCGGCTGGGCCTTCAACTGGCGCAAGGTCGAGGTGGCCGACATTCCCCACGATGCAGCGCGGATGTTCGCCGCCCCCGAAGCTTACGACGCGATTTTCGGCGCTTCGGCACCCTGGATGGCGGGCGAGAAGCCGTCCGGTCGTCTCGACGATTGAACCGCGCGGTTCCTTCGGATTGAAGAAGGCATGAGAGGCGCGTTGATCCTCCTGCTGGTTCTCGCCACGCCTGCCGCCGCCGGCGAGGCTCCGCCGCCCGACGTTCCCCCGACGCTCGCCATGACCGAGATGGAACTGCCCGATGGCGATGAGGCGCTGGCGTCCGCCCAGGGCACCCTGGCCGGCGCCGGGAACGAGACCGAAGCCCTTCGAGCCCTCGCCGTGGTCGTCAACCTCCACCGCCGGCGCGGCGATTACGCCGAGGGTCTCGCCGGTGGGCGCGACGGACTCGACCGCGCGCAACGCCTCGGATCGATCCCCCTTCAAGTCGAGTTCATGTACCTGCTCGGGCGCATGTACTGGAACCTGACGGATTACCCGCGCTCGCTGGAAGTCCACCTCGAGGAGCTGAAGCTCTCCGAGCAGACGAACGACCCCTTCCTGCTCGCGCGCACCCACGGCGGCCTGGGTCTGACGTACCAGCGATTCGGTCGCGACGACGACGCATTGCACCATTTTCGTCTCGGCCTTGAGGTCGCCGAACGCTCGCCCGACGGCCGCATGCGCGCAAGCTTGCTTAACAGTCTGGGAAACTACCACCTTGGACGGCGCAGCTACGCCGAAGCCTCGGCGCTCTACGGCGAATCGCTCCGCATCCGCGAGGGCTATGGCAACGCCCGCGCCATCGCCGAAACGTTGACCAACCTCGGGCTGGCGGCCGACGGCGAAGGCGACCACGTCCGCGCGCTGGATCACTTGCGACGCGCGCTCGTCACCTTTGAGGCACTCAAGTACCGTCGTTACATCGCGAATACATACCGTCGTCTCGGTCGCGTGCTGCGCAACGCCGGACGCCTGGACGAGTCCCTCGCCAGCCTCGGCCAGGCGGAGCAGGTGGCGCGCACGCTCGACAGCAGCGAGGTCATGGCCGACGTCTGGCTGGAGTATGCGCTGACCCACGAAGCCCGCGGCGACTTTGCGGCGGCGCTTGACTACCAGCGGCGGCGAGAGGCGGCGAGCGACGAGGCCCGGAGTTCCGAGGACCGCCGCCGCATGTCGGAACTGCGCGCCCGCTACGGCGAAGAGCAGCGCGAGCTTGAGATCGCGTTGCTCAAGCGCAGCCAGGATCTGCAGCAGGCGGAACTCTCGCGCCGGCGTTCGCAAAACCTCGCCCTCGCCGCCGGCCTGATCGGTGGCGTAACGTTGCTCGGGGCGGTCGCCGTCGTCCAGCGCGTGCGCCTCCGCGCGGAACGCCGGCTGCACGCGGCGACGGAACACGCCCGCGAGCGCGCCGAGGCCGCAGAGCGGCTCAAGTCCCGGCTGCTCCAGATGGCGTCGCACGACCTCAAGGTCCCGCTCAACGCGCTGCACGCGACGGCCGGCCTCATTGCCCGCGCGCCCGGTGATCCCGACGTTGTGCGCAAACACGCCGCCGGCATCCAGGCCGACACCGCTCGCATGCGAAGCCTCGTTCGCGATTTCCTCGACGCCTCGGCAATCGAGGACGGCAACCTGCACGTGCATCCTGCGGCGCTCGACCTCGTCGCGATCGCGAGCGGTGCGGTCGAAAGCCTTCAGCCCGTCGCCGCCCAAAAGGACCAGACCCTCCGGCTCGTGCCTCCCGCGGGCCCGCTGCCGCCGGTGCGCGCCGACGCCGGCCGGCTTCGTCAGGTCTTCGACAATCTGGTGGGCAACGCGCTCAAGTTCACGCCCGCCGGCGGTGAGGTTGTGGTCGGTTTCGGCGAAGCGGGGCAATGGGCGTACGCCGAGGTGCGCGACAATGGCCCGGGGCTCGGACCGGCGGAGTTCGCACGCATCTTCGCACCCAACCCCGCGCCGACGCCGCGCGTCTCATCCAGCGACGGCGACTCGACCGGACTGGGACTCGTCATCGCCCGCGAACTGCTCACCCTCCAGGGCGGTCGCCTCGAAGTGCAATCGCAGCCCGGCCGCGGGGCTGTCTTCCGCGTTCTGCTGTCGGCGGCGCCGGCTTGAACCATAGGACGTGTGCCCGTGGATAAACTGCAAGTAACCGGTCTCGTGGGACAACGGACCTCGGTCGGCGACCGCAGCTACAGGTGGCAGGGCTTCAGGACGGGGGGCGGAACACGCGGCCGACACGGCCGCGGCTGCAAGCGGAACCAATTTTTAACGCAAAGTCGCGGAGGCGGTGAGGTCGCCAGGATGGGTGTCTGGCTTCGCGGCTTGGCGTCTTTGCGTTGAAGGTTTGTGAGATGAGCTCTTCTTGATCGCGGCTTGGAATCAGCCCAGACCGTTGCGCAGACACCACCGCACAAGCGTGGGCACATCGTGCAGGCCGAGTTTGGCGAATATCCGCGCCCGATGTTTCTCGACGGTGCGCGAGCTGAGGCCCAGTTGCGCGGCCACTTCCTTCGAAACGAGGCCGCGGGCGACCAGCCGGACGACTTCGCGCTCTCTCTCGGACAATGCGCCGGCCCCCAGTCGCGGCAGCGCCGGTTCGGACGCCAGCGCAGGCAGCGGAGGCGGCACCGTCGCCGAGAAAAACATCCCGCCTTCAAGCACGCACTGCACCGCGCGATCGATCTGCTCGAGCGGAGAATTCTTGTCCACAAAGCCAGCCACACCCAGCGCCACCAGCTCCGCGGGCAACTGCGCCTCGGGATGCGCCGTCAACACCACCACCCGGGTCGCGAGTTGGTGCCGCCGCAACTCGCTCACGATGTCCCGGCCATCCATGCCGCGAAGGTAGAGGTCGACGATCAACAGATCCGGAGGATCGGCGAGGCAGTGCTCCAGGGCCGGGCGGCCCTCCGCGAAATCATGCAGCTCTTTCGGACGAAATCGTCGCTGCAACGCCTCCTTCAGCAGCTCCCGAAACGTCGCCGTATCGTCCACCAACACGAAGCGCAGGGAGGAGGCAGGAGGCGCGGGCATGACGGGATCGAGCACATAGACGTTATACGCGGTCGCAAGGTCCCTTTGTAGGGCGTAGTTCTACGCCATGGGGGCGGCGGACCCCACGCCTAGCGCAGTTCCTCCATGCGTGCTATCCTTACGGAGCTTAGTTTTGCCCCACCACGCACAGTTGGTATTGCCGATCGCGTCTGCGACTGCGTTGTTCCCCTCCCCTAACCACCTAACCCTAGCACGATGAAAATGATCCCACGGATTCTCTTGGTCCCGGCCGTCGCCAGCCTGAGCGGGCTGTTTGCGGCCTCCGCTCTCGCTCAAGTCGCCCCCACGCCCCCCGCGCCGCCCGCGCCAGCGTCCACCGCCTCCTCCACCGAAGCAGAAGGGGAATCGGTCAAGCTCGAAGCCTTCACGGTCACCGGCACCAACATCCGCAGGATGGACATCGAAAAAGTCCTGCCCATCACGATCGTCACCTCCGACGAGATCAACGCCCGCGACGCCTCGCAACCCTCCGAGCTGCTCGCATCGTTGCCATCGGTCACCGGCATCCCCGGCAACGAAACCGCCACCCTCGGCGCCACCGCCCGCGGCGACAACGCCAGCATCGCCATGCGCGGTCTCGCCTCCTCCAACACCCTCATCCTGCTCAACGGCCGACGCCTCCCCGCGCACGGCATCAGTCAGGGCGAGGCCGGCGTGCCCACCCTCTCGGTCAACTCCAACCAGCTCCCCAACCGCGGCATCCAACAGGTCGAGGCCCTCCGCGACGGCGCCTCCTCCATCTACGGCACCGATGCCGTCGCCGGCGTGATCAACTACATCACCCGTCGCGACTTCGTCGGCACCGAGCTCGCCCTGCGTTACGCCGAAACCGAAATCGGCGACGGCCGGGAGCTCCGCGCCACCCTTACCCACGGCCTCACCTTCTCCGGCAATCGCGGCCGCGCCCAGGTCGTCATCGATCTCTACGACCGCGAGGCCATTTTTGCCCGCAACCGCGACTTCATGATCGAGTCCGACCACACCGGCCGCGCCCCCGCGCCGTGGAACGTCTCGACCAACACCCAGTTCAACGCCCGTTCCGCCACCAGCGAGTTTGGCAGCTACAACGTCGGCACAGTCAACAACGCCGGCACCTTCGTCGCCACCCGCCCCGCCGGCATCCCCGCCGCGCTCGCCGCGACCTCCGGCCTCTTCTTTCTCGCCCCCGCCGACACCGGCGGCGTGGGCTTTCGCACCAGCACCCCTCCCCGCACCGGCGTCACCAATCTCTACTACTGGAACAACAACCAGTATCGCGTCCTCCAGCCCGAGTCCTTCCGCACCAACATTTTCAGCTCGGTCGACTTCGAGCTCAGCGACCGCCTCGAACTCTTCGCCGACTTGAGCTACTACCAGGCTGACTCCACCACCTTCCGCGAACCGGCCTCCATCACCCTCTCCACCGACGGCGAGTTCATCGTCCCCGCCTCCAACCCCTGGAATCCCTTCGGCACCCGCTTCTGGCACCCCACTGGCGCGCCCAACGCCGACGGCACCCTCCGCCTCACCGGCACCCCCGGCGACGTCCGCATCAGCAACAAGCGCCTCACCGATCTTCCCGACCGCGTCGCCGAGATCGACAACCGTGTCCTCCGCAGCGTCGTCGGCCTGCGCGGCCAATTGGGCGAAACGTGGCGCTGGGAGACCGCCTTCCTCCACGCCGACAACAAGGTGACGGACAAAGAGTCCAACACCCCCCGCGAGAGTCTCTTCCGCCCCACCCTAACCGGGACCAATCCCGCCACCACGTTCAACCCCTTCACCCGCACCTTTGCGGTGCAGGGCAACACTCTTGTGGTCACCGGCGATTATCAAAACCCCGCCGCGCTGATCGACTCCTTCATGGACACCTTCGTCCGCCTCGGCCGCACCGACCTCACCAGCCTCGACTTCGGTGCCAACGGCGAGGCCTTCGACATCTGGGGCGGCAACCAGGTCAACGTCGCCTTCGGCGGAGAATACCGTCGTGAGACCTATCTCGATTTCAGGCCTCCTTTCGCCGGCCTGAATCCCCCCGGCTCGGGCCTCAATCCCGACTCGAATGATTTCATGAACTTCTCGCCCAACTCCGATACGCGCGGCGATCGCAACGTCACCGCAGCCTACGTTGAGGTGCGCCTGCCCCTCGTCGGCGGCCAGTTCACCCTCCCCCTCGTCCAGGAGCTCGAGGTCTCCGCCTCCGCGCGTTACGAGGATTACACCGACTTCGGCGACACCACCAAGCCCAAGCTCGGCCTCACCTGGCGCCCGGTCAACCAAGTCATGGTGCGCGCCTCCTACAACGAGGGCTTCAAGGCCCCCAACCTCGCCCAGCTCTTCACCGGCACGCTCATTCGCACCGTCACGGGCAGCAACGACACCTACCGCAGCCCCGTCACCGGCCTGCCGACCGACGGCCCCTCCAACCGCCGCAGCGTCGCCTCCGGCAACCCCGACCTCCAACCCGAGGAGTCCAAGGGTAAATCCGCAGGCATCGTGATCGACATCCCCTGGGTCAAGGGCCTCTCCTTCGCCGCCGATTACTGGGAGATCCGCCAGACGGGCGTGATCGCGTCCTCCGGCTCCATCCCCGACGATACCGCCGCCCTTCAGGCCGCGACCGCCGCCGCCCTCGCCGCCGGCCAGAACATCAACAGCATCGATCTCGGCTCCGGCACCGCCGCCTACCAAGGCGACCCCGCCGTCGTCCGCCTGCCCGTCACCCAAGCCGACCGCGACTTCTTCGCCGTCTACAACGCCAGCGTCAGTGCCGGCAACCAGCGTGCCGTCGTCGGCGGGATCGATTTCCTGCGCACCACCTACTTCAACCGCGCCTCCCAGTTCGTGAATGGCTACGACCTCGACGTCACCTACCGCCTGCCGCGTACGCCCCTCGGCAACTTCAGCGTGAGCACGACGTGGTCCTACCTGAACGACTTCCACGCCTACAACAGCGCCGGCGCGCCCCGCACCGAACTGCTCGAAACCAACGCCGCCGCCGTCGCCGGCGCCACCCCGAAATGGCGCAGCAACAGCACCGTTACCTGGCGCAACAAGGGCTGGACCGCCGGCCTCTCCGCCAACTACCTCGGCACCTACACCGATAGCGGCGCCACCACCACCGCCGCGATCTACGACTCGCTTGGCCAGCCCGATTACATCACGCCAGTCGTCACCAACGGCACCACCGTTTACCGCTACACCGTGCGGGACTCGATCAGCTACAACGCCTACCTCAGCTACACCTTCCGCAACCACCCCAACAAACTGCTCAACCGCACCTCCGTCCGCGTGGGCGTGATCAACCTGTTCGACAAGATCCCGCCGCTCTCCAGCGACTCCCGCGGCTACGATCCGTCGCTCTACAACCAGATGGCGCGCGGTCGCTCCTGGTCGCTGCAGGTCACCACGCGCCTGTAACTTCGTCCGGAGCGCGGACACTCCCGTCCGCCCTCGTCCGCTGCCTCCCCGATGCCGACCCATCCCCATGTTCGTAATACGAACATAGGGACTAGTTCTCAGAACCGCTAAACTTCAGCCTCATGTTCGTATTACGAACATGGGGCGCTGCGCACCTCGCTGGGTTTTCGTGGCTCAATCCGAGCGAGAACAAGAAGAATTGAGAGGAAGGAGAAAAACTTCTCCTCGCCACCGGCAGCTCGCTCCTTGCTCCTTTATCCATGATCGCCCGCACCACCCTGATCCTTGCTCTTCTCGGCGCCGCGCTGCGCGCCGCCGTTCCTGTCGAGGTCGTTCCCGTTCAGGGCCGCCACGGCATGGTGGTCGCCGGACATCCCCAGGCCACGGAGGCGGGCGTCGCGGTGCTCAAAACAGGCGGCAACGCCCTCGACGCCGCCGTCGCCGTGTCGCTCTCGCTGGGGGTGGCGGAACCGTACGGCTCCGGACTCGGCGGGAAACTGATGCTGCTCTACTTCGAGGCCGCCACGGGCCGCACCTACGCGGTCGACGCGATGGATGCCGCTCCTGATTCGCTCGATGTTGCCGCGTACCTGAAACGCCCCGTCGACGATCGCAGTTACGGCTACGGCTCGGTCTGCGTGCCCGGACTCGCCGAAGGACTTTGGGCCGCGCACCAACGTTGGGGCAAAATGCCGTGGGCCCAGACCGTCGCGCCCGCCATTACACTCGCGAGGGAGGGCTTTGAGATTCTCCCGAAGACCCACGATCTTTTTGTGGAGCAGGAACGAAAGCTCCGTCGCGGCGACGCCGAGATTGCCCGGCTTTACCTGCCCGGAAACCAGGTGCCTGCCGCCGGCTCCCGTCTACCCAACCCCGACCTCGCGCGCACGCTCGAACGCCTCGCGCGCGAGGGCCGTGACGGATTCTATCGCGGCCCTGTGGCCAACGCACTCGTGGCGGCCTCCGAGGTGAACGGTGGCGTGCTCACGCGCGACGCACTGGCGTCCTTCGAAGCGCAGATCGTGGAACCCATCGGAATCGATTTCCGCGGCTACCGTGTGCTCGCCGGGCCTCCGCCGACACACGGCGCGCCGCTCGTGCTCACACTCCTGAAGGCGCTTGAAAACGAATCCTTTGACGGCGCTCCTCTGCGCAGCGCCCAACACTTGGATCTGATCGGGCGTCTCTGGCGCGAAGTGCAGCCCCACGTGCAGCTGGCGATCGCCGACGCACCTGAAGCACTTTTCAATTTTGAAAAGATGGTTGCCCCCGACGCCATCGAAGCGTTGCGCGCGAAGGCCGGGCTGGTGACCCAGCCGGCTCGTCGCGTCGTCGGCTGGGACCCCAGTGGTTTCTCGGAGAGTGCGCAGGCCGCCACCACCCACTTCGTCGTGGCCGACAAGGACGGCAACATCGTATGCGCGACGCAGTCGCTCAGCCTGCATTTCGGCGCCGGCGTGGTCGCGCCCGGCACCGGCTTTGTGCTCAACGATTCGATGAGCAACTTCGCGTACCACGACGAAACCTCGATCAACTACGTGGCTCCCGGCAAACGCCCGCGCAGCACCATTTCGCCGACGCTGGTTTTGCGCGACGGGAAGGTGGTCATCGCCCTCGGCATTCCTGGCGCTGCGCGCATTCCGACCGCCGTGTTTCAAGCCCTGCTCGACCGCCTCGTGCTCAATCGTCCGCTCGCCGACGCCATTGGCGACACGCGGTTCCACTTTCACAGCGGCTGGCGGCCGGGCGACGACGAGGCCTTCGAAGCCGAGCAGTCCTTCCCCGCCGACGAAGCCGCCCGCCTGACTGCGCTGGGGTGGAAGGTCGTGCTGCGCGAACCCGCCGGCACGGGCCGGCATTTTGGGGGAATCAACGCCATCGAAGTGAACGCCGACGGCAGCTTCACGGGCTACGCCGACCCGCGCCGCACGAACGCGGCTGCGGGTTACTGATTCCCGATCGCTTCGTTCGTGCCGCGCCGCAGGCAGGCCGCCGGGTGCGCCGCCTCAGCCCCGTGCGGCAACGCCGTAGACGCACACAATTGGATTCGCCACCGTGCGGAGAAAGGGTTCTCTCCTCGCGTTCGGTGCCACGGAGCCCTCCTCCTGCCGGCGCGACGCGCCGGACCCTTTCCTTCCCATGATCGCATCCGATCTCTCCCCAAGCGAACCACCACCACCGCCGCCGTTGCCCAGCGCCGACGATGTCAATCTGCTCGCGGCGCTCATTGCTCGCGGCGAGAACTCCTCCGGCAAAGGCTCATCGAGCACCGTTCTTCTGATCACCATCGCCCTGTTCGTCGGCCTCGGCGGGGTTTATTGGGGCTGGCGCATGGTGATTTACCTGCTGGTCGCGATCGCATTGCACGAAATCGGCCACGTGATCGCAATGCGCGCCTTCGGATACAAGAACGTGCGCATGCTTTTCATCCCGCTGTTTGGCGGTCTGGCCACGGGAGAACCGCGCGAGTCCGACGCGGCAAAGAATGCCATGGTCGCACTCGCCGGACCGGCGTTCGGTCTCATCACGGCTGCCGTAGCGGCCGCCCTCGCTTTTGTCCTCGGATCGCCGCCGTTGTTGGTCGAGTTCGCCTGGATTTCCCTTCTCCTCAACGCCTTTAACCTGCTTCCGCTCGTGCCGCTGGATGGTGGCCAGGTTGCCAACGATACGCTCTTTTCCCGCTATCCGGTCCTGGAACTCATCTTTCGTCTTCTGGCGGTCGCCGGCTTGGGCTGGCTGGCGTTTGAGCTTCAGGCATGGGTGCTGGCCCTGCTTCCCGTTTTTCTGCTGATAAGCACGCCGATCGCGTATCGACGCGCCCGCCTCGTCCGCGATGCCCGCCGCGATCCCTCATGGCAAACCCGTCAGCTCGATCACGAAGCGATGGGCAAGCTGCGCGCGATCATCGCCACCCTCTTTGCGTCCGTCTCGCCGGCGACCTACGAGAAAAAACTTCCGGAACACGTCCACGGCCTGTGGATGGACATCCGCAAGCGCTTCCCCGGCCCCGGACGCACCACCGCCCTGCTCGCGGTGTATCTATCGCTTTGCCTGATTGTCGTTCCGGTGATCGCGGTGCTGCTCGTTGTAGCGTTGGAAAGCCCTGTCTTCGTGGACATGGAATAGGAACTCCACCACTTCCCCAACATCTGCACCGTCGCAGTTGTCTAGATGCTAAGATTGGGCCAACATCCGAAAACAATGGATAGGGTCAGCAGAGCCACCCGAAGCAGAATCATGGCAAGTGTCCGGGTCAAAGATACCGGGCCCGAGGTTCGGCTCAGAAAGCGCCTCCACCGTTTAGGGTTCCGCTATCGGACCGATTACGAAGGCCTTCCGGGGAAACCAGACATTGCCTTCCCCAAGTTGAGAAAAGCAATCTTCGTCCATGGCTGCTACTGGCACGGACACGGCTGCCGCTGGGGGCAATTGCCCAAAAGCAAACTCGGGTATTGGCGGCCAACGATCACAGCTAATCGAATGCGAGACGCCCGCGTTCGTCGGGCCGTCCACCGTTGTGGCTGGACCACCTTGGTGGTATGGCACGGTGAATTGAGGGAGTTGGATGCCGCCGTGATACGGTCCGTTGCGTTTCTCCGGACCGACCAATTCGAGAAGCCTCCAACATAGAGTTGTGTTCGATCAGTCGAACCCTCCATCTTCGGCATCATGGCCCGTCCCGTAGGTATCGATCTATTCTCCGGTGTAGGAGGCATGAGCCTAGGTTTCGAGCAAGCCGGATTTGATGTGGTGGCCGCTGTGGAGTACGACTGCGTTCACGCTGCCGCCCATGAGTTTAATTTCCCCCACTGCGCGATGATTCCGCGATCCGTTGTTGGGTTAAGCGGAGCGGAGATTCGGGATATCGCCAAGATCGGTAGCTCACGCGTGGACGTTGTATTCGGCGGTCCGCCCTGCCAGGGATTTTCGATGATGGGCCAGCGTGTTCTCGACGACCCGCGGAATTCACTGGTGCGCGACTTCGTTAGGATTGTACGCGAGCTCGACGCCAACTACTTCGTCTTCGAGAACGTCAAGGGATTGACCGTTGGCGACCATCGCAGGTTCCTTGAGGAACTTATCCTCGAGTTTAGAGGCATCGGATACAACATCCGTACACCGTGGAAGGTTTTGAATGCCGTCACCTTCGGTGTTCCACAAGATCGAGAGCGGCTGATACTTTTGGGAGCGAAGAGGGGCCTTGCATTACCGGAGTATCCTGCGCCACGCACCTCGAAACCAGGATACGATCTTGCCCTCGACGATTCCCTGCAGGGACCGACTTGCGCCGAAGCGCTCGGCGATATTCCCGATGCCGAAGAATTCGACACGCTTTTGTCGCGAGATTGGGTGGAAACGAATCGTTGGGGAGATCCGTCCGCTTATGCGGCGGAAATGCGCTGCCTCACCTCCTCGGCCTGGCATTTTGGGTATCGGCGGGTTTGGAATTCGGGTACACTCACTTCGAGCGCCCGTTCAGATCACTCGGAAATTTCCCGCCGCCGTTTTCGCGAAACATGCGAAGGTCGGGTCGAGCCAATTTCCCGCCTCTTCAAGCTGCCCGCCGGAGGTGTGGCCAATACATTGCGTGCCGGTAGCGACGCAAAACGCGGCGCCTTCACCAGCCCACGACCGATCCATTATCGGTTTGCCCGTTGCGTAACCGTCCGGGAAATGGCTCGACTGCACGGCTTTCCCGATTGGTTCCGTTTTCATGTCACGAAATGGAATGGTGCCCGTCAGATTGGGAACGCGGTGCCGCCTCCAATGGCTCGTGCGATCGCAAGTCGGGTACTCGACGCCGCCGGCGTCGTTCCCGGACGCCCCACCGACGTGCTGCGATTGGGATCCGAACGCCTGCTTGAGATGGATATGTCCCAATCGTCCGCTTACTATTCCGTGCCGGTGCCGATCGGTCGCCGCGACAGCAGGAGCGGCGCACGCAAGCGAAAGCAAAGCGACATCGAGGCGCTACTTCTGGATCGGATACGGTATGCCTGAGGCTAAGACAAAAAAGTCCAACCGGGGTAATAGCTATCGGAGGCTTCTGGAAAAGATTTTCTTCGATCAATATACGAAAGGCACGAAGGAAGTCCGATTCTCGCGAGAAGACTTCGAGCCGGCTGCGGCGGCCTTGAAGATTCCACCGCCGAAGAATCTTGGCGATATCAACTATTCCGTCCGCTACCGGATCGCTCTTCCCCAAAGCATCCTCGAAACACAGCCGAAAGGGCTCGAATGGACGATCGACGGGATCGGCGACGCGCGCTACGCCTTTCGTCTCGCCCCCCTCGTTCGAATTTCGCCCAACCCGAATCTGGTGACGATCAAGATTCCCGATGCAACTCCGGAACTGGTCTCGAAATACGCCCTGACCGACGAGCAGGCACTCTTGGCAATCGTACGCTACAATCGCCTGATCGACATCTTTCTCGGAATCGCCACCTACTCCCTCCAGAGCCACCTTCGCACAAAGGTGAAAGATATCGGCCAGATTGAAATCGACGAAATCTATGTGGGGGTCGACCGAGGAGGGCGCCAATACGTGGTGCCCGTTCAGGCTAAAGGAAAAGGAGACAAACTTGGCGCAACCCAGGCGAAGCAGGACATTGCCTGCTGTGCCGCGAAGTTCCCCCATCTGATTTGCAGGGCGATCTCAGCTCAGTTCGTCGAATCCAATCTCGTCGCACTGTTTGAGTTAACCATGGAAGAAGGAAAACTACGCGTCGCGGATGAAGCCCACTACCGGCTCGTACCGTTCGACCAGATAAGCGACGGCGATCTCGAGAGCTACCGCCATCGCAAGCAGCGCTGACGACTTCGGTCTTGCGTTGAGAGGCCGCGTTTCCTTGGTTGACCTTGCTCGTAGGGGTGTCCTCCGCGGAGGACTGAGATTGCGGTGCGCTCGACCGCTCGACCCTTTGAACCTGAAACGGATCATACCGGCGAAGGAAACAAGCTCGGCGGCGCCAGTGCGCCGCCGTCTTCCGTCCCGGGAGTCCGATTTGGGTCGGGCATTTTACTACAAATGCAACTCCCGACACGATTCTTCTCTCTGCTGCTCGCGCCTCTCGCGCTGCACGCTCAAAACCCGTCCGCCGCCACTCCGGCCGCGAACACCACGCCCGTGACGATGGAACGTCTGCTCGTCACCGCCGATCTCTGGACCTCCCCCCTCGATCGTATTCCCGCCAGCGTCAGCGTCTTCGACGAAGCTGCCCTCCGCGCCGGCAGCGTCCGCCACTTCGGCGATCTGATTGATCAGATTCCGAATCTCACCGCCACGGGCGGCACCTCGCGCCCGCGCTACCTGCAGATCCGCGGGATCGGCGAGAATTCGCAGTACGAAGGCGAGACGCCCGACTCCACCGTGCGCTTCCTCGTCGACGACTTCGACTTCACCGGCCTCGGCTCGCTCGCCGGCATCTTCGATGTCCAGCAGGTCGAAGTCCTGCGCGGTCCGCAGGCGGGAGCTTTCGGCGCCAACGCCGCCGGTGGTGTGGTGCGCCTCGTCACCCACTCCCCCACGCCGACGTGGACCGGCCAGCTCGAAAGCTCGGTTGGCGAAAACGGCCTCCTCTCTGGCGGCCTCGCCGTGGGCGGTCCGCTCATCGCCTCAAGTCCGGAGAAATTGATGTTCCGCCTCGCCGTGCACCAGTCCGAGGATGACGGCTTTCGGCGCAACCTCACGCTGAACCGCGACACCAACGCGCGCGACGAATTCAACACCCGCCTGCGCCTGACGTGGAACCCGGGCGCCGACTGGCGGTGGGATGCCGCCGTCCTCTACTCGCGCCTCGACAGCGGCTTCGACGACTTCGCACTGGATAACAACGGCTTCTTCACCTTCAGCGATCAGCCGGGGCGCGACGAACAGGAATCCGTCGCCTCGAGCCTGCGCGGCACCTACGCCGGCTGGCAGTCCGCGCGCCTGACGTCCGTGACCAGCGCGGCGTGGGTCGACTCGATCTACAGCTACGACGACGACTGGACGGCTTCCTCCTACATGGGTTTCAGCGACCTGCGCCGCGACCGGACGGTGTTCAACCAGGAGTTTCGCCTGGACTCGACCGCCACGCGCGGCGCCCTCGGCGGCATCGACCGCTGGACCCTCGGCGCCTTTTTTTCCGAGATCGACGAGGAGGGCGCCTACACCAACGAGGACCCGGGCAATATCCGTGGACTGAATACACGCTACAAATCCCGCAATACCGCCCTCTTCGGCCAGACCTCCACCGATCTCGGCGACCGCGCCCGCTTCATCCTTGGCCTGCGCCTCGAACACGTCGACGTTGCGGGCAACGGTCAGCGCACGCGCTTTCGCAAGGGCCCGGGCGCCTTCGATCCGCAGGCCAACCTCGCACCGTCCTTCGACGACACCGTCATGGGCGGCAAACTCACCTTTGAGTTCGATCTCTCCGATCGCCACCTCGCGTTCGCCTCTCTCACCCGCGGCTACAAGGCCGGCGGCATCAACATCGACGCCCGCATCAACCCGGCGACCGATCCGCTGGTCTACGACACCGAAACGCTTTGGAACTACGAGGTCGGCCTGCGCGGCCACGGGCTCGACCAGCGACTGCATGGCGAAGTGACCCTCTTTCACCTCGAACGCCGTGACACGCAGGTGCGCGACTCCGCCGGCTTTGGCGGCAGTTACCGGTTCTTCACGGACAATGCCAACCACGCGCATGTTCAGGGCCTTGAGGCCGCGGGAGCGTGGTCGGCGTCCGATCACTGGTCATTCCATGGTTCTTTCGCGTTGATGGACTCGGAGCTCGACTCCTTCACTGTCTCTGACGGCAGCGTGGTCCCGGGCCGCCGCCTCGCAAACACTCCCCGCTACGGCTATAACTTCGGCGCGCGCTTCCGCCATGAAGGTGGACTTTTTGCCAATCTCGAACTCGTCGGACGGGCGAAGCAGTACGACTCCAATAATCAGAACGAGGCGCGCCGGCCCTACACCGTCTATAGCGCCAGCGTCGGCTACATCTGGCGCGCGTGGATGTTCAGCGTCTGGGGCCGCAACCTCTTCGACAAGGAGTACGACCAGCGCGTCTTCTTTTTCGGAAACGAAGATCCGGATTACACGCCGGCACGTTACGAAAGCCGCGCCGCGCCCCGGCAGTTCGGCGCCTCGGCCGCGTTTCGGTTCTAGATTGAACGCCCCGGCAGTCACCGGGGCGTCCACCCGAGCACGGGGCCAGACTGTCTGGCATCCGTGCTTTCCGTGGAGTCGGTGGTTCCATTTCGAAAGAGCGATCAGATTCCGACAGAGCGAGCCCCGCCCGTTGACACGCGGATCGATCTGCCGTGCAGTTGCACGGCCCTCCTCGTTTCTCCCACTCCTGCCCCATGAAATTTCGCCCCTTCGGCAAGCACGACTTCAACACCTCGGAAATCGGTTTCGGTGCCTGGGCCATCGGCGGCTCGTGGGGCACCCAGGGCGACGCCGATTCGCTCGCGGCGTTGCACCGAGCCCTCGACCTGGGGGTCAACTTCATCGACACCGCAGCGGGCTACGGCAACGGTCGCAGCGAGAAGCTCATCGGGCAGGTGCTGCGAGAGCGAGCGGCGTCCGGGAAGAAGGAAAAGGTCTTCGTTGCAACCAAGACTCCGCCGGCCCCGGGCATCTGGCCGCCCTCGCCTTACTGTCGCGCCGAGGATCGCTATGGAGAACGTTACCTGCGCGAGAATATCGCAACGCGTCTCGCGAACCTGGACACCGACAAGATCGATCTGCTGCAACTTCACACCTGGACGCGCGCGTGGAACCGCAACCCCACGCCGTTCAAGCTGCTGCGCCAGTTGCAACGCGAGGGACTCATCGGGCTCATCGGGGTGTCGACGCCCGAGCACGATCAGAACTGCGTCATCGATCTCATGCGTGGCGGCTGGGTCGACTCCGTGCAGGTGATCTACAACCTTTTTGAGCAGGAACCGGCGGCGGAGCTGCTCGACGTCGCGAAGGAGCACGGCGTTGGCATCATCGTCAGGGTCGCCTTCGACGAAGGCGCGCTCACGGGCAAGTTCAACGCTGACACGACGTTCGCCGAGGATGATTTTCGCCGCAACTACTTCGCCGGTGACCGCCTCGAACGCACCGTGAAACGCGTTGAGGCAATTCGCGAGGATCTCGCCGACACCGGGTACACGATGGCGCAGGCCGCATTGAAGTTCGTCCTCGCGCACTCCGCCGCGTCGAACGTGATCCCCGGCATCCGCAGCCTCGCGCAGGCCGACGCCAACTGCGGCGTGAGCGACGTGCCCGACCTGTCACCCGACCTGCTGGAAAAACTGCGCCGCCACAATTGGCGCCGCGCGTTCTGGTACGGAGGCAAATAGTCCAGGCAAAAGAAATCTCGAACGCCAAAGGTCCAAACTCCAAACGGCGAGAGCACCGGAGGTGCGCTGTTGTTTGGGATTTGCCCGTTTGGGATTTGGGATTTCCGCCCGCAGGGCGGCGTCACTGCCCGAGCACCCAGGCGAAGATCAGCGGGGCGACGATGGTGGCGTCGCTTTCCACGATGTACTTCGGGGTTTTGGAGCCGAGCTTGCCCCAGGTGATCTTTTCGTTCGGGACCGCCCCGGAGTAGCTGCCGTAGCTCGTGGTCGAGTCGCTGATCTGCGCAAAGTAACCCCACAGCGGCACGCCGGTGCGCTGCAGGTCCTGATGGAGCATGGGCACGACGCAAATCGGGAAGTCGCCCGCGATGCCTCCGCCGATCTGGAAAAACCCGATCGAGCCTTCGCCGTTTTTCAGCAGCTTGGCGGTCTTCGTGTAGTACTCCGCCAACCACGCCATGTACTCGATGCCGGTCCGGACGGTGTGCACGTTCTTGATCTCACCCGTCACGACGCGACCGGCATACATGTTGCCCAGCGTCGCATCCTCCCAGCCCGGAACGATGATCGGCAGATTCTTCTCGCACGCCGCGAGCATCCACGAGTTCTTCGGGTCGATCTGGTAGGACTTCTTCAGCTTCCCGGAGCGGAGAATCTTGTACATGAACTCGTGTGGAAAATAGCGCTCGCCCGCCCGGTCCGCCGCGAGCCACTCGTCGGCGACGGCCGCCTCGATGCGCCGCATCGCCTCCATCTCCGGGATGCAGGTGTCGGTCACGCGGTTCATGTGCCGTTCAAGAAGTTTCTCCTCATCTTCGATGGTGAGGTGCCGGTAGTGGGGAACGCGTTCGTAGTAATCGTGGGCGACGAGATTGAAGATGTCCTCTTCGAGATTCGCCCCGGTGCAGACGATGGCGTGGACCTTGTCCTGGCGGATCATCTCGGCGAGCGAGATACCCAGCTCGGCGGTCGACATGGCGCCGGCGAGGGTGACGAGCATCTTGCCTCCCGCCTTGAGGTGGGTCTCGTAGCCCTTGGCGGCATCGAGCAGAGCGGCGGCGTTGAAATGACGGTAGCTGTGCGCGATGAACTGCGAGACCGGTCCCTTTTTCGCGGCGAGCTTCGCGTTCAGGTCCTCGGGCCGCTTCGTGTTGCGTTTGGCTTTGATCATAGGGGCCGAGAGATAGCGCGGAGGCTAAAGGCTTTGCCACAAAAAACGCGGGCACGCAGCTCCGCTCGCGTTGCCACTTTTGGCACTCACCGGACCAATCCATCGGATTATCTCACAGGAGGCCGCGGAGAACGCAGAGGGGGATTCAAAAACCATCCTCTGCAAATCGGCAACCGGTCGCGCCGGTCTCTGCGTTCCTCTGCGCCCTCCTGTAAATCCATTAGGGTTTGGTTGAGGAGGAGCGGCGACGCTTTGAACCGCCGAATTCCGGGCGTTGACCCCGCCGCCGCAGGTTGTTTGGGTGCGGGGTTCCCATGCTGACCATCGCCGATGTCTCCAAGTCTTATGGCACCCGAGAGCTGTTCTCGGACGTGTCGCTGTTCATTGCCCGCACCGACCGGCTCGGCCTCGTGGGACCCAATGGCGCGGGCAAATCCACCCTGTTCAACCTGATCCTCGGCGAGGAGAAGCCCGACACCGGCACCATCGAGTGGGAACGCGGGGCAGACTTCGGTTTCCTGCCCCAGGAAAGCGCCCCCGCCGGAGAGGAAACCATTTTGCACATCACCACCAGCGGCAAGAAGCTGGAGCCGGATGACGACGATTGGGACATCGACTACACGCTCGAACCGCGCGCCCGCAAGATCCTCGCCGGCCTGGGCTTCAAGGAAGGCGACGCCGAGAAGATCGCGAATACGTTCTCCGGCGGCTGGGTCATGCGCGCCCATCTCGCCCGCCTGCTCGTGGCGGAGCCGGCGCTCCTGCTGCTCGACGAGCCGACCAACCATCTCGATCTGGAGGCGCTGCTTTGGTTTCAGGAATACCTGACGCGTTACCCCGGTGGCCTCGTGGTGATCTCGCACGATCGTGCCTTTCTCAATGCGCTCTGCACCGGAATGCTCGAACTGCGCGCCGGGACGCTCCACTACTACCACGGCAACTACGACTCGTTCGTGAAGGAAAAGGAAGCCCGCAAGGCCCAGCAGGCATCCCAGTACAAAAATCAGCAGCGCGAGATCGCCCACCTTCAGAAATTCGTCGACCGCTTCGGCGCCAAGGCCTCGATGGCATCGCGCGCGAAGTCGAAGGAAAAGCAAATCGAACGCCTGGTGGAGGCCGCCGTCGAGGAACCGACCGAGGAGCTGAAGCGCATCAACTTCAAGTTCCCCCAGCCCCCGCGCTCCGGGCTGAAGGTCATCACCCTCGAGAAAGTCCGCCAAGCCTACGGCGATCACGTCGTTTACCGAGACCTGAACTTCATCGCGGAACGCGGCCAGCGCATCGTGCTGGTCGGCCCCAACGGTGCGGGCAAATCCACCCTGCTGAAGATCCTCGCCGACATCATTCCCATCCAAGGCGGCACGCGCGAGCCCGGCAGCAACGTCGTCACCGGTTACTTCGCGCAGAACCGCGTGGACAACCTGCAGCCTGAGCTGACGGTGTTCGAAAACGTGATGGAGCTGCGCACCAACGAAAACCAGCTCACCGAGCAGCAGGCGCGGGCCATTCTCGGCGCGTTTCTCTTCCGCAAGGACGATGTGCACAAACCGGTCTCGGTGCTTTCGGGCGGCGAAAAATCGCGCCTCGCCCTCGCCCGTATCCTGGTGAAGCCGCCGAACCTCCTGCTCATGGACGAGCCCACGACCCACTTGGACATCCAGTCGATCGATGCCTTGGTGGGCGCGCTGAAGTCCTACGAGGGCACTCTGATTTTCATCAGCCATGACGTGTACTTCATCCGCGCGCTCGCCGAGAGCGTGCTCCACGTTCACAGCGGACGCCTCACTCCCTACGCCGGCAATTACGATTACTACCTCGAGAAGTCCCGCGCGACCAACGAACGCGCCGCCCTGACCGCCGGCTTCACCGACGCGCGACCGGTCAACGCGCCGAGCGCGGCCAGCATCAAGCCGCCAAAGACTGCCGCGGACGACCTTGCCAAGAAGCCGGGCGCCGGCGAAATCCGAAAGTTTCGCGAACAGGTCGGACAGCTGGAGAAGAAGGTGGTCGAGCTCGAAACCAAGCAGGCCGAAATCACCGCCGCCCTCGAAGCGCCCGAAACCTATGCCGACAAGGGCCGTTTCCATCACCTGAACCGCGAACTGAGCGTCGTGGTCGACCAGATCACCACCGCCACCGCAGAGTGGGAAGCCGCCGCGACGAAACTGGTCGAGATGGAGAAGTGACTCAATCGATCAGCGCCGCGATGAGCGGCTTCGGTGCGACTGCAGTACCGCCGATCACGATGGCCTGGGACAACAAGTCCTGCGCGGCGGCAAGCGAGTCTTCGTCGTTCGCATGAATCTCGCAAAGCGCCTGTCCGACCGCGACCGGTTCGCCCACCTTGACGAGCGCGGAAACGCCGACGGCCGGATCCACCGTATCCTCGGCTCGACTACGACCGGCGCCGAGCCGCAGCGCCGCCAACGCCACGCCCATGGCATCGACGTCCGTCACAAAGCCCTCCCGCACCGCCGCCAACGCCACTTGGCGGCGGGCGCGCGGCAGGCGGCCCGGGTTCTCGATCACGTGCACGTCTCCGCCTTGGGCGGCGATGATCTCGCCAAATTTCTCCAACGCCGCCCCTGACGCCACCGCGTGCTCCAGCTGTTTGCGTGCATCCTTGGGTTCGTGTGCCGCCCCGGCAAGAATCAGCATGTGTTCGCCGAGCGCGTAAGTTACTTCCATGAGATCGTCCGGCCCCTCACCGCGCAGGCAGGCGATGGACTCCGCGACCTCCAAGCCATTGCCCACCGCCCGGCCCAAAGGTTGATCCATCGCCGTGAGCAAGGCGCGCATGCCTTTTCCCATCGAGCGGCCGATGCCCACCATCGCCTCGGCCAGGGCGAGGGCCTCCGCCTCGGTCTTCATAAAGGCTCCGCGCCCGAACTTCACATCAAGCACCAGTGCGTCGATCCCCTCGGCCAGCTTTTTCGACATGATTGACGCACAGATCAGCGGAAGGCACTCGACCGTCGCGGTGACGTCGCGCAACGCGTAAAGCTTGCGGTCGGCCGGCGCCAGTTCGCAGGTCTGGCCAATCAACGCACAACCCACCCGCTCCACCTGGGCACGATAGGCGTCGAGCGATAGATCGGTCCGAAAACCGGGGATCGACTCCAGTTTGTCCAGCGTGCCGCCCGTGTGGCCGAGTCCCCGGCCGCTGATCATCGGCACCGCCACGCCACAGGCGGCAACCATGGGCGCGAGAGGCAGCGAGACCTTGTCGCCCACGCCGCCGGTCGAGTGCTTGTCGACCTTCATGCCTTTGATGGCCGAGAGGTCGGCGACGATGCCCGACTTCATCATCGCCGTGGTCAGCAGCACCGTTTCCTCCGCGTTCATACCGCGGAGGTAGATCGCCATGAGCAGGGCCGAGAGCTGGTAATCAGCCCACGACCCGTCGGTTGCGCCCTGGACAAACGCCTCGATCTGCGCCGCGTTGAGCACCTCGCCATCGCGTTTCCGGGCGATGATATGCTGGGGAAACATGCACACAGTTTAGGCCGGGGCGGCGCAAACGCCAGCGCCGACGAGGCCGGTCTGCCCGACCGCGAAGGCCCGTGTCTTTGCCCGAAGCGCCATCGCGTGGCCGGTACCGGCAAAGAACTCGTAGTCCACCGCCCGCACCTCCGACTCGATCCCCTCCGCGCCCAAGTCCCGGCGCAGGCGTTCGAATTCGGGATACGGCCGCCCATCGGCCCCGCAAATCGGATGGATGTGCACCTCCTTGCGCGCCACCCGCACGAGTTCGCGGCAGGCGGCAACGTGAAAGGCGTAATCGAACCGGTGCGCGTAGATGAAGAGCAGATGCGCACACAAGACGATATCGAAGGCCCCTGACCGAAAGGGCAGCGTCGGCAACGCAGCACCCACGTAACGGTCGTGCGCAAAGTGCGCTTCATAGTCCGCCAGGAAGCGCCGGGCGGCGGCATTGCGGTCAAACTCGGCGGCATCGAACGAGGCAAACGATCGAAACCGAAAGCGCTCCGGCTGCTCGCGCATGCGCGCGTGCATGCGACCGTAGTCGAGGTGCACGTGCGTCGCGAGCGAGGCGGGTGTGTATCCATAGAGCGGATCAACCGCGACGGCCTCGACGCCGTGACCTCGCGCCCCGGCGGTGAATGAGGAAGGGCCGGCGGCGACATCGAGCACCGTCCGACTAGTGAAGTCGGACAGGGAGAAGCGGAAGAAACGAAGGTACTCGTCAAAGGACCGCCCAAAGAAGGCGGTCGATTCGAGGTCAAACACGGGAGCGGAGGAAGAGAAGGTATTCATGACAGCAAAGGGAGGAGGATTTCGGGTACGAAAAAGCCCGACTCGGATGAGTCGGGCCCGGAGGATGGAATGCAGAGGCCCGGAGGCCTCGCGACGCTCAATGCAGCGTCACCATCGCCAGGCCGAAACCCGCCACCACGCGCAACCCGCGACGCCTCGAAAGGCGACATGGGTGCGAGGAGCGTGATCGTTTGCTGACATCGCGAACAGGATGGCACGGACGCGCCTGTTCTCAAGCGCTAAAAAACCGGCGTCGTCCCCGAAGGGACGGCGCCGGTCATTTGTCCACTCACACCAACCCCACTAGGGCTTTCCTTTGCCCCAAGATCCAAAAGGTGCCCGCGTGACCCGGCTGATCAGGGAGCCGCTGGAAGTGCCTCCCGCAGCCTCTGGGCGGTCCGGGGCACTCTCGTTGAGCCGTGCCTCCGCCTGACGCAGCACGTCTTCGCGTCGCTTGAACGTAAGTTCCTGGTCTCGCATGAGCATGCGTTCGTCGCGAAAGACCGCCCGGTCGGCTTCAAGCAGTTCGGTCGCCCGCTGCAACTTTTCCCACGCGGCGCGAAGCGTCTCATCGTCCTTGAACGGCGAACGGGACGGCTCCCCGCCCCTCTGGCGCCAGAGCACCCGATCGGACTCCAGTTGCGCCTGCAATTCGCGCAGGCGCTGCTCGTAGGCGCGCAGATTGTTCTCCTGAGCCGCAAACATTTCAAGATCCTCGTGCCAGCGCCGACGCTCCTGGGCAATCTGGTTGGCCTCCTGGCGAACGCGCGCGGCTTCATCACGCACGCGTTCCTTTTCACGGTGCATTTCGGATTCGTAAGCGGCAAGGGCCGCGCGTTCGCTCGCGAGGTCCGCTTCAGCGCGCGTTGTCGGCGGATGTGCCTCCGCCTGCTGGCGCTGCGATGCTTCGAGCGCACAACGCTCACGGGCGATCTCGGCGCGCATTTCGGACAACTGGTTTGCCTTGGCATCAATGGCGGCCTGCGCGGCCTCCGCCATCTCGCGTTGCGTATGAAGCTCTTGCAGTTCGGTTTGTAGGTGAACGCCATCAGCGGTCTGGGAAAGCAGGGTGCGCAACTCCGTCTCGAGAGCCGCTTTCTCGTGCGCCATGCGCTCCAGCTTGTGTTCCAAATCGGTGCGCTCACGGGCAACGCGAACCAGCTCCTCCCGCAAATCAGGACCGTCAGCAGGCGCGGCAGCCGTCTCCCCTTCACCCGAGGCCTCGCTCAGCCGGGCCAGCGCGGCCTCGACCTCCGCCAACTCGGCTGCCGACAGCGCGTTGTCCGCCGCACCGACGCTGTCGGGCCGCAACAGCCCATGGACACGGCGCAGCAGCGGACGAGGGTCCTCGGCATCGAGCAGCACGTCGGTAAGGCCGAGGCGGATGCCCTTCACAATCAGGGGAAGCTCAAGGGCGCGCACGAGCAGGATCACCGGCACGGTGGGTTGCACGCGTTTCAAGCTCTCGGTGAAGGCGAACTCGCTCGCACCCGTCAGGTTCGAGTCGACCAGCGCGAGGTCGAACCATTCGGTGCGGGCGGTCTCGAGCGCCGGGTCGGCGGCGGAGTAGGACCGCACGTCATAACCCGCATCGGCGAGCGTGAGCACAAGACGGCGGCGGTTACGGTCATCACCATGGGCGATCAGGATCTTTTTGACGAGGTTCATGGGAGGATACAAGGGCCTGGGCTTTTGCTGCCCCGAACCGTGCGCCGCCCCTTCTCCCGTCGCCATGCAAATGAGCTCGGACGACCCGGATTTACCCGAACTTTACCTTACTTTTTTTTGACGTCAGACGACGTAATTAAATTATCACTACGCGCGGAAAATCACGCTCTCCCGGCCGAACATCCGCACGGCCAGAGCAAGGGCGAAACCGGCGTAAATTGAGGTGGACCCGAAGATGAGGGCGAGGGCGCCCCAATCGAATATGCCGGATACCAGGGCCTTGCTGGCCAGGGCCACATTCAGGATCGGAACCAGGGCGAGCCCGGGAGTGAGTTCGACCCCCGGAAGGAGCGCCGCCAGCGCAGGCAGGATCACCACCACGATCAGCGGCGAGATGGTACTCTGCGCCTCTTTCTGGGTGCGGGCAAAGAGGGCCAGCGTGAAGATCGTAGCCGCAAAAAGCACCGCTACGGGCAGAATCAACACGAGGCTGGCCAGCAGGCCCGCCGGGTCGACCGAAAGCCCCACGCCTCCGCCCGGGGCACCCGGCCCAAGCCCCGCAGGCGCGGCCAGCAGGGCGGAACCAATCGGCAACGTGATCGCCGCCGAAAGGCCCGCGAGGATGACCGTCGCCAGCGAGCCCGTCAGCACCATGAGAAATTTGCCCAGCACCAGGTCGACCCGCGCCACCGGCGTGCACAGCAGCGTCTCCATCGTGCCGCGCTCCTTTTCACCCGCCGTAAGATCCATGGCCGGATACATCGCGCCGGTGAAGCAAAGGAGGATGACGATGTACGGGATGAATCCGCCAATGATGCTCCCGCCCACCCGCTCCGGCGGCGCCACATTTTCGCGCTCGAGCGAAAAGGGCGTCAGGAGCTCGGGCGACAAACCGCGATCGCCCAACCTCGAACGAACCACACGGTCGCGGTAGGTCCGGAAGAATCGCTCGAGCTCCGACATCGCGAACCCCGACTTCAAGTCTCCATCATGGTGATACAACCTCACCTGCAGCGGATCTCCGCGCACGAGTCCCTGATCGAAATCCGCCGGCACCTCAACGGCCGCGCGCAGGTGCTTGTCGGCAATGAGCGCACGGAAGTCATCGGCCGTCGGAACGAGCACAAAACTCTCCGCGCCAGCCAACGCGGCGAGCAGGGCGGGCGAACGTTCGCCGCCAATGAGCATAACCTCCGCGACCTCCGCCCGCGCTTTTCCGACCACCCGTCCGGCGGCGAAGCCGAAGCCGAGAATGATCACCGGCATGACCACCGTGGGCAAAACGAACATCGTGACGAGCGTCCGGCGGTCGCGTAACGTGTCGCGCAGTTCCTTCAGATAAACCGTCAGCACGTGGCGTCCGTTCATGCGGCCTCCTTTGCACCCGCCACCCTCACAAAGATGTCTTCAAGATCCCCCTCGCCATGCCGCTGGCGCAACTCCGCCAGTGTTCCCTCGGCGAGCAGGCGGCCGCCATGCAGAATGCCAATGACGTCGCACAGTTTCTCGGCTTCGCTCATGATGTGGGTCGAATAGATGACGGTCTTGCCGTGCTCGCGGCAGGAACGCACGAAAGCGGCGATCGTGCGGGCGGCCATCACATCGAGTCCCAGCGTCGGCTCATCGAGGATCACGACCGCCGGATCGTGCACGAGAGTCCGCGCGATCGACGTGCGCTGCTTCATGCCCGTCGAGAACGTTTCAACCCTCCGATCGAGGAAGGCGTGCAGATCGAGTTCCTCGGCGAGATGTCGCGTGCGCGTCTCGACGGCATCGTCGGTCAAGCCGTGCAAACGACCGAAATAGGCGATCGTTTCACGCGCCGTGAGTCGTCCGTAAAGGGCGGTGCTCGCCGCGAGAAAGCCGAGCGAGGCGCGCACGCGCTGCGATTCCGTACGAACATCGAACCCGCCCACGCTCGCCGTGCCTTCCGTGGGCGCGAGCAGCGTGGCCAGCATGCGCAACACCGTCGTCTTGCCCGCCCCGTTGGCCCCGAGCAGGCCATAAATTCGCCCGGCCTCGCAGGTGAACGACACGTCATCCACCGCCGCAATCAGGCCGAGCTTCCGATCTTTGAATCGCTTGGTCAGGTGGCGCGCCTCGATCATGGCGCGAACCAGACGCAGATGTGCCCCCGGGTCAACGCAGGGCATCTTGATTGACCGAGGTCAAACGCGCTGATCGTCGCCCGTCGGGCAGGCCCCGGTGCGTCCCGCATTGCACAACCGCTGATCGCGACCTACGGTGCGCGCATGAGCCCCCAAGTCGTCGTCGTTGGCAGCTTCGTGCAGGATTTGACCTGGCAGTGCGCCGATTTTCCCAAGCCCGGTGAAACCGTAATCGGGACCTTCGTCACCGGGCCGGGCGGCAAGGGCTCCAATCAAGCCGTGGCCTCCGGGCGGGCGGGGGCCTCCACGGTCTTCATCGGGGCGGTGGGACGCGACGCGTTCGCGGCCGAGGCAAAACGATTCTATCGGGCCGAGGGCATCGCGGCGCGCTTCATCGAGAAACCGCGCCATGCCACCGGCACCGCCGGCATTCTGGTCAACGCCTCGGGCCAGAACGAGATCATCGTCGCTCTCGGCGCCAACGCCGTGCTCGCCCGGAGCGACGTCGACCCTCGCCTCATCGCCGGCGCGCGCGTGGTCGTCGCCCAGCTCGAGTCCAATCTTGCGACCACTGCCCACGTGCTCAAGGCGGCCGTCCAGGCCCACGCCCTCGCCGTGCTGAACCCCGCCCCGATGCGGCCGGACTTTGATGTACGTCTGCTCCGTCACGTCGACGTGTTGATCCCGAACGAGACCGAGTTCACCGCCTTGGTGAACCGGGTGCCCGCCACGGGGCGACGCGACTTCACCGAGGGCGAACTTGCCTCGCTCCCACCCTCCGGGCTGCACGCACTCTGCGGCCAGCTTGGCGTGCCGGTGGTGATCGTCACGCTCGGCGAGCGCGGATGCCTGGTGTCACGGTCAACTGGATACACGGAGATCCCCGCGCTGCGCGTCAAGGCGGTCGACACCACCGGCGCCGGCGACGCCTTTGTCGGGGGCTTTGCCGCCGGGCTGGTGCGTCACCACGGCGACATCGAAAAGGCCGCCCGCTACGGCACGGCTGTCGCGGCGCTCTCTGTCACGAAGCGTGGCACCGCCCCGTCCATGCCGACGGAGCGGGCGATCGCCGCCCTCCTCCGCCGCGCCCGTCCGCGATCCGGCGCCTGAATCGGTCGCATCCGGGCCGGTTGGGCTTGCGCTGACCGCCCCACCACCGCGAGGCTGACCACCCTCCTGCTCCGTAACCCTCCACCCTGGAGTCTCCATGGCGAATCGTTCTTATCCGGCCGAAGAAGGTCTCAATCCCTACGTCGAACTGTTTCAACAGTATCGCGGTCTCCTGATTTTCGCACCGCTATTGGTGCTCCTCGTGATTGGCGCGATGTCCAGTTACTACATCGTGCAACCCGAGGAAGAGGCCGTGGTAAAGCGCTTCGGGCGGGTCATCGAGATCAAGGAGCCCGGCATTCATTTCAAGCTGCCCTTCGGCATTGACCGCGTTCAACCCGTTCCCACGGCCCGCGTGCTCAAGGAGGAATTCGGCTTCCGCACCGTCGGCGCGGAACAGAGAACCCGGTATCGCAAGGATCCTGCCTTGCTTGGCGAATCCCTCATGCTGACCGGCGACCTGAAGGTCATTGACGTCGAGTGGGTGGTTCAGTTCCGCATCAGCGATGCGAGCAAGTTCCTCCACACCAGCAAGGATCCGATTCAAACATTGCGCGACGCCTCGGAGGCGGTGATGCGCCGCATCGTGGGCAACAACCTCGGCAGCGATGTGCTCACCGAGAAGCGCGTCCAGGTCTCGACCGCCGCGCGGCACGAGCTTCAACAGATCCTGACCAGTTTTGATCTCGGAATTCAGATCAACACGATCGAGTTGCAGGACGTCACCCCTCCGGAGATGGTCAAGCCCGCCTTCAACGAGGTCAACCAGGCCGAGCAGGAGCGCGAACGGCTCATCAATGAGGCGGAGAAACGCCGGAATCAGGTTATCCCGCGTGCCGAGGGCGAGGCCCGCCAGATCATCGCCGAGGCCGAGGGTTACCGTGCCGAACGGGTTAATCGCGCCCGCGGCGAGGCCGGCCGCTTCACCTCCATTCTCACGGAGTATCGCAACCTCCCCGAGGTGACGCGCCGGCGTCTCTTCCTGGAAATGATCGACAACGTGCTGCCTCGCGCCGGCCAGATCTATCTCATGCCCGAAGGCCAGAGCGGCCCCCTGCCGCTGCTCAATCTCGGCCAACCCATCAACCTTCCCGCTTCCGGAGCCCAACGATGAACCGACCGAGCCTCTTCCTCCCCTTTCTCCTCGTCGCGATTTTTATCGGCGGCATTGTCATTTCCTCTTCCATCTTCGTCATCGACGAGGCCGAACAGGCGATTGTCGTACAACTCGGCGCCCCCGTTGGCGACCCGATCACCGAGCCCGGCCTGCACTTCAAGAAACCCTTCGTCCAAGAGGTCCGCCGCTTCGACAAACGCCTGCTGGCCTGGGACGGCGATCCCAATCAGATTCCGACGCGCGGCGAACAATTCATCTCCGTCGACACCACCGCCCGCTGGCGTATTGCCGACCCTTTGCTTTTCATGCAGCGAATGCAAAATGAACGTGGAGCGAACCTGCGGTTGAATGACATTCTCGATTCCGTGGTGCGCGATCACGTATCCGCGACCGAACTGGTCGAAATTGTTCGCTCCAAGGACTGGCAGGTCTCCGCCGAGGACCTCGCCCGCGCCCAGGCCACGACCGAGGGCGACGCGGAGATTCTTCTGAAACGGGTCTCGACCGGACGAGAGGAGCTCACCCGCTCCATCCTCGAGACCGCCCGCAAGCAAATGCCGGAGTACGGCATCGAGCTGGTCGACATCCGTATCAAGCGCATCGACTACGTCGAGGCGGTGCAACAGCGCGTCTTTGATCGCATGATCGCCGAGCGCCAGCGCATCGCCGAACAGTTCCGCTCCGAGGGACAAGGCCGCGCCGCCGAAATCGACGGCCAGACCCAAAAGCTTCTCGCCGAGGTCAGCTCCGAGGCCCGCCGCCAGGCCGAACTCGTCCGAGGCGAGGCCGACGCCGAGGCCACACGCATCTACAATGAGGCCTTCGGCGCCGACCCGGAGTTCTACGCCTTCTTCCGCACGCTGGAGAGCTACAGCCGCTCCTTGGGCAGCAAGACCACCATCCTGCTCGGCCCCGACTCCGAGTACGTCCGCTATCTCAACAACACGACCGCGCCCGCGCAGCCATAATCATGGAAGTAAAGACGACTTCATGGCTTTGCATCCATGGCGACTTCGCGTCCTCACTCCGGCAGATGCGGGGCAACCCAGCCTATTGCCTAGGCGGAGGCAAGGCGACGCATCGCCCACGCGCGTCCGGACAGTTTCCGGCCGAGGGAGCCATCGGCCTTGAAGAAGCACGCCCGGAGGCCGGCCGCAGCAACGGCAACAATCCCAGCATTGCGCAATGCAGGCGCGGCAGTCTCACGCGATTCACGCCGACCCCTCCACCGCCGGCGTATCCATCCTTAGGTTACGCGTGGCATACATGATCGCCGCCAGAATGGCGAAGAGGCCCGCAGTTCCGGCCAGCAGAGCGAAGTCCTCCAGACGCAGAACGAGAAACAGGTAGGCATACACCCCCACCAGCACGGCCGTCACGCCCCAAGCCCGGCGAGCCCCCTCCAACACCGCACGTGCGTACAGTCCGATCAACGCCGTGGATGCTCCGGCCGCGGTAACGTACGCCACGCTGAAGCCAACGAACTCCGATAGTGCGAGCAGTCCGAGGTAGAAGAGGCAGAGCGCCGCACCCACCAGGAGGTAATTGAGCGCATGCAGGCGCCTTCCACCGAGCACCTCGAAGAGAAAGAACGCCGCAAAGACGAGCGTGATGAACAGCACCCCGTGCTTGATCGACCGCTCAACCGTCCGGTACGCCGTCACCGTGTCGACGAGGGTCACGCCGGGCGCCGCCTGGGCCAGTTCCGCCGCTCTCGGCGTTGTTTCCCCCGGCACGACGCTCCACTGCTGGGGAAACGAACGCGCGTGGTGCGAACTCCGCCACGTGGCCGCAAACCCCGTCGGGCCCACCTGTCGGGAGACCGGAAGCATTGCGCCATGGAAACTCGGACTCGGCCACGGCGAAGTGAGCGTCACCTCCGTCTGTCGCCCAACCGGCACCACCGCAAACCCTCCGCTGCCATTGAGCGCCAGGGCGACGTGGAAGGCCGTGGTGTCGCCCTGATTGCGCAGGTCGATCATCCGGTGCAGGCCGGTGGAGAATCCATCCAACCGCGCACCCGCCTCGCAGGCCAGCGCCTGACCGCCCCAATCGAGCGTGATCTCCCCCCGAATCCCTCGCGGATCGTCCAAGGCGAGCCCAACCCGCGCCCGTTCCCAAAGCGGCGTAACCTCGGTTAGGCCCAGTACGGCAAAATCAGGTCTCCGAAAGCTTCCCGACAACCGTGCCTTCGCAGTGTAGACCGTGGTCCGAAAGATCCCCCGGGAAAGTTCCTGGGGTTCGAGTTCGCCCTCGATCGCAAGCTGCTCCGGCAGAAACCACGCCTCGCCCAGACGCTCGACAATCCTCGACTCCTTCACGCGACGGCCGTCGACCACCACCCATTCGTCGGTGGCGATGTTCTCGCGGTAGGGAACGACCAGAATGGGACCCACGAGGCTTTGTGAACGACCCCACGTTTGCGTGATCTCGGCCACCGCCGCCTCGTGCCGTCCCCGCCGCTCGTCGAGGGTACCGCGTACCAGGGCCAGCGGAATCAAAAGCAGCAGGGCGAGAAAGCCCACGCCGAGGACCTTGAAGAACAGGGCGCGACGCGCAAACCACGCGAACCCGGCGGAAAGCAATGAGGTATCCATGTGATGCAAGTTTGCACCGGCTCCGTGAAGTCCGTGTGAAGTGTCGTCGAACTCGGCGCGAAATCAGCGCGAAATCGGCGATCCACGGATGGCGGGGGCTGGCCCACGGCCGCATGCCCTCCGGAGGAAAACCGGCGTGTCAGAATCATAGGTCCGGCTTGTAAGCCCGCTCCCAATACGAGGACCGTTTCCCGAATTTATTTACAGGAGGACGCAGAGAGCGCAGAGCTGATTCACTTTTACCTCTGCGCCCTCCTGTAAGAATTTTCCGGGAAGCAGTTTTGTCATAGTGATGACCGACGATAGGGACGGAACCGCGTGCCACGCCAAAAGGCGGGCACGCGGCCTGCAGCACGGCGGAACGGGTCCGTCCGAATTCGACGTTCCCACCCTGTAGGCCGGGTCCCCCGACCCGGCGTCCGTTGCCCACTCGCATAAACCTTCGGCGTGCGCGACCCAAACCGCCGCGTGGGGGCACGCGGCCTACAGCACGGCGGACAAGGTCAGCACCGCTCGCGCTCCGCCCTGCGGACGATTGCCGACGACGACTTCGCCTCCGTGCAGATGGGCGATCTCGCGCACAAAACTCAATCCGAGTCCGGTGCTCTTCCGCCCGGTGCCGGGCCTCGGCAAGGAATAGAAACGCTCGAAAATCCGCGTGCGGGCATAATCCGGAACGCCGGGTCCATCATCGTCGATCTCCACGATGACGGCTCCCGGTTCAGGTCGTATCCGCGCGGTCACCACGCCATCCGGCGAAGAAAAATCGATCGCGTTTTGCAGCAGATTGCTGAGCGCCTGGCCGAGGAGGAAGCGCTCGCCGTTCACGTGCGTCGGGACCGCCTCGACCTGCACACGGACCCGGCGCGCCTGCGCCTGCGATTGGAGGGCGGCCACGGTCTCTTCGACCAACGCGGAGAGGTCCACCCGGCCCACTTCCTTGAGGGTGCGGCGCGCCTCGAGGGCGGAGAGTTGCAACATGCGGTCGACGATCGTCTGGAGGCGCTCCGCTTCCCGGCGCAGGTGGGCAAGAAACTTCACCCGCTCCTCCTCGGGCATGGCTTCGTCGAGCAACTCCGCCGCACCCCGGATCGCCGAGAGCGGAGCCTTGAGTTCATGAGTCAGCGCCTGCGTGTACTCCTCGACATACGCCTTTCCCTCGAGGGCCGTCCGCATCTCATCGAAAGCCTGTCCGAGCGCCTCGACCTCGGCGGCGCGGGAGAAAGGACGGCGCGCCGGTCGGCCATCCCGCACTTCGCCGACATACGCCGTGAGGCGTTCGAGCGCGTGCGTCAGCCGCTGCGAGATCCACCAACCGATCACGAGCATTGCGGCCGCGATCGCCAGACCGCCGGCGGCAAGCCGCAGGCGCGCCCGTCCGATGACGTCCGTCATCGTATCCAACGACCGCGCCACGCCGACATTTCCGGCGAGCAAACCGTCGCGCCAGACGGGCGCCGCCACCCGCAACTCCCCACCCACGGCGCTCGCCGGTTCCGCCGGGCCGACACGCCTCGAAGGATATTCGACTCTCTCCGGACGTTGCGAATAGTCCTGGCCGACATCGCGGCCACCGGCGGAATCAAACGTCACGAGGCCATGTGGGTCGGTCACATAAACGCGCAAACCGCCCGACGCGGCCTCAAGCGCGGAGAGTTGCGCCTGCCAGGCCGAGCCCGGCGCGCGCCCCGCCGCAATATCGTCGCCGACCAGCACGGCGAGCAGGGCGGCTGTTTCGGAAAGCGTGTGCCCCATCGACTCGACATACCGGGGCCTCACCTCGCGCAGCATGAAGGCCATGAGAACGGCAAACCCCGCCGCCGAGGCGATCACGTAGGTGCCGAAAATGGCCGTGCGAATCTTCACGCGTCGAGGCGGATGGAGTAGCCCAAACCACGATGGGTGCGAATCGGATCAAACGCCTCGTCGCCGGCCGCCTCCCGCAGCTTGGCCCGCAGGGTCTTGACGTGCGCGTCGACGGTCCGGTCAAGGCTCGCCCCCGGGTCTTCCCAGGCCTGGCTCATCAACTCATCGCGGGAATACACCCGCTCGGGCCGCGAGAGCAGCACGGTGAGCAACCGGTACTCGTAGCGGGTCAACAACAGGGCTCGCCCGCGATACCGAATCTCGCAGCGTTCGCCATCCACGGCGAAGTTGCCTTGCGTCACGGTCGTCGCCTCGGAGGGCGAAGCGGCGGTACGACGAAGGATGGCCTTCACGCGGGCCGTGACCTCGCGGGGACTGAAGGGTTTCGTGACGTAATCGTCGGCTCCGAGTTCCAGACCGACGATGCGGTCGACCTCGCCGTTGCGGGCCGTGAGGAAGAGCACCGGCACCGGTCCGCGTCGTTGCAGTTGCCGGAAAAGCTCAAAGCCGGGGATATCCGGCAGGCCCACGTCGAGGATCACCAGCGCGGCCGGTTCGCGGGCGATCGCCGTGAGGCCGGCGCCGCCGGTTGCGCACCATTCCGGCGAGAAACCTTCGGTTTTCAACGCATAGACAAGAGTATCGGCAATGGCCGGCTCGTCCTCGACAATGACGATGCGCCGTGCCGCGGTCATGTTTCTCTCAGCGCTTCGCCTCACTCAACCGCGCGATGACCGCGGGCAGCAAGGCGTGCTCCGCGGCGTGGATCTTCCCGGCAAACGATTCGAGCGTATCATCCTCCTCAATACGAACGGCCGCCTGATCGATGATCGGCCCTCCGTCGACCTCGAGCGTGACGTGGTGCACGGTGCAGCCGGAGATTTTAACTCCGCGCCGCCAGGCCTGGCCGATGCCATCGAGCCCGGTGAAACTCGGCAGGAGGCTCGGATGGAGGTTGATGATCCGTCCCGCGAAGGCCTCGAGGAAACGCGGCTTGAGCACGCGCATGAAACCGGCGAGCACGATGAGGTCGGGCCGGCAGGCCAGGAACGCGGCGATGTAGTGTTCCTCGCCCGCGCCATCCAGCTTCGTCTTGAACGGCGCCGCATCAAGGAAGTCGGCCGGCACGCCAAACCGGGCCCCGAGCTCGAGGATCCCCGCGTCGGCTTTGTCCGCGTAAATCTGCACCACCTCGGCGCGTCCGAGCCGGCGCGCCCGCGCGGCTTCGAGAATGGCGGCGGCATTCGAGCCGCGTCCGGAACCTAGGATGACGACACGCATCACCCTCAGATCTCGCCCGCCGCGCGGATTCTGGCAATCAGCTTTGTGGTGCTGAAGCCGGGAAGGAAGCGCAGGAACTGGATCCGCGCCCCGACGTCATCGAGCGCCGCGCGTTCACCGGGATCGAGCTTCTCCAAGGTGTAGTCTCCGGCTTTGCAGTACACGTCGGGACGCAGCGCGCGAATCTCCGCCGTGAGACGCGGTTCGCGAAAAATCACGACCCCGGAGACACATTCCAGCGCGCCCAACGCATACGCTCGCTCGGTCTCGCTTTGCACCGGACGACTGGGGCCCTTCAGCTGCCGTACGCTGGAGTCGGCGTTGATGGCCACGAACAGCGCGTCGCCCAAGGCCGCGGCCGCGCGCAACGTATAGAGATGGCCGGTGTGAAGCAGGTCGAAGACCCCGTTGGTCAGGACCACGCGCCTGCCCTCATCCCGCAGCCGGTCTCGAGCCGCGACCGCGGCGTCGAGCGTCAGCAGCTTGGGGTTGGGCAGCTCGGGCGACACACGCAGCGCGGGTCAGAAGAACTTTTTGGCCTTGTCGAAGAAACTCTTGGCCACGGGTTCGTCGGCGTCGCCGCTTACGCGGGCAAACTCCTCGAGGATGCGGCGCTGTTCGCTGGAGAGCGACGCGGGGACCTCGACGTGCACGCGCACGAGCTGATCGCCTTGGGCGCCGCCGCGCAGGGAGGGCATGCCCTTGCCGCGGAGCCGGAAGGTCGTGCCGCTCTGGGTGCCCGGAGGGATCTTGAGCGAGGCCTTGCCGAAGAGCGTGGGCACCTCGATGGTGCCGCCGAGGGTCGCGAGGGTGAACTTGATCGGGATCTCGCAAAAGAGATCCTGCCCCTGCCGCTCGAAGATCTCGTGGTCTCGCACCGACAAAACGATGTAGAGATCGCCCATGGCACCGCCCGCTGCGCCCGCTTCGCCATTGCCGGCGGAACGCAGCCGCGAACCGGTGTCGACGCCCGCCGGGATGCGCACGTTGAGCTTGGTCGTCTTCGGCACGCGACCTTCGCCACGGCAGGCCGTGCAGGGTTTCTCGATGCGCGTTCCGGCGCCACCGCAGGTCGGACACGTTTGCGTAAACGTGATGATGCCTCCCGAACGGCGGATTTGACCCGCGCCGCGGCAGGTCTGGCACGTGGTGCGCTTCGATCCGGGCTCCGCGCCGGAGCCATCGCAGCGCTCGCAAGCCATCGCCTTGCGGAAAGAGATTTCCTTCTCTGTTCCCCGGGCCGCCTCCTCCAACGAGATCTCAAGGTCGTAACGCAGATCCGCGCCGTCGCGACCGGCCTCGCGGCCCCCACCTCCTCCGCCACCGAACATCTCGTCGAAAATTCCGCCGCCACCCCCGCCTCCCGCGCCGCCGAAGACCTCGCGGAAAATGTCGAACGGGTCGTGAAAACCACCGCCCGCGCCACCGGGTCCGCGCCGCGCGGCCGCTCCCGGTCCCTCGAAGGCCGCATGCCCATAACGATCATAGGCCGCGCGCTTCTCGGGATCTTTCAGCACCTCGTAGGCGTGGCCGATCTTCTTGAACATGTCCTCGGCCTCCTTGCTGCCCGGATTCTTGTCTGGGTGGTATTGGACGGCCTTCTTGCGATAGGCCTTCTTCAAATCCTCGTCGGAGACGTTCTTGGCCACGCCAAGCAACTCGTAATAGTCTTCCTTCGCCATGTCAGTTGGTGGGGACGGTAGGTTGCGATGCGGCAGAAACGTCAGGCCTTCGCTGCCGCGGCCGGGCCGCTGGAAACGATCACCGACGCGGGACGCAGCAACCGTCCATTGAGGCTGTAGCCCGTGCGGACGACCTGAAGCACAGATCCTTCCGCGACGTCGGAGCTGGGCTGCTGGGAGACAGCCTCGTGCTGGTTCGGATCGAACACCTGGCCGGCAGGATTGATTTCTTTGAGGCCGTGGTTGGTGAGCGCGGCCTTGAATTGGGTTTCGACCATGCTGATACCGCCGGCAAGGGTCTGCAGATCGGCCTTCGGCGCCTTCGCGGCGGCGAGTCCCAGGCCGAGATTGTCGAGCACCGGCAGCAGGTCTTCAATCACGCGCCCCGCTGCGAACTGCCGGAGCTCGTCCTTCTCGCGCACGGTGCGCTTGCGGAAGTTCTCCAAATCCGCGACGGATCGCAGATAACGCTCGTGGTGCGCGGCGGCCTCGCGGCGCGCGGCGACGAGTTGCTCGTCGGGCGTCGGCTCTGGCGGCGGAGCACTCTGGGCGGGCGCGGCGGCTTCGGGGCCTGCGGACGACGGGTTGGTGGGGAGCGGGTCGGAAGAAGAGGTGTTGGACGCAGTCTCGTTCATAGAACCGGGGAGTAATCCACGCCTTGGCGCATTCTTCAAGTACCGGGTTCAGGGTTTTGCGGTCTCGGCCCCGGCGAAATTCTCCGTCACCAACAGCGTCGCCGGACCCTCAGCGGTAAAGACGAAGCCGCCGGCAAAGGGCAGGAGCACGTTGTCGCCTCGCACCAAGGTGTTTCGCGACGCGGGCTCGGCCATGATCCGGCCCTCGACCACGCTGAGGATGCGCGGCTGCTCCCCGGGGGCGATCGACAACGATTTGCCCGAAGGCAGCGTCACCCGACGGATCCGAAACTCCCGACAGTCGGCGAGCACGGCATCGGTTGCCGACGCGGTCACGAGGCTGGGCGGGGTTTCATCCCAAAGGATCGACGCCAGCGACTCCTGCACGTGCAGGGCGCGCGGCTTGCCATCGAGCCCCGTGCGACCCCAGTCGTAGACGCGATAGGTCGTGTCGGAGTTTTGCTGGATCTCCAGGATGAGGTTGCCCGCGTCGATGGCGTGGACCGTGCCGCTGTGCACGAGGATGGAGTCACCGCGCGCCACCGGCAGGCTGCGAACGCAGCGCTCGGCCGTATGGTCGCGGAGCGCGGCCTCGAACTGCCCGCGCGTGACGCCTTCGCACAAGCCCACCAATACGGCAGCGCCGGGCGCGGTCGTTTCGGCGATGTACCAATTTTCCGTCTTCGGCTCGCCCTTGAGCTTCGTCGCAAGCGCTGCGGGCGGATGCACTTGAAGACTCAGCCGTTCACGGCAATCGAGCCACTTCACCAAAATGGGGAACGGACGCTCGGCAGGCCACGCGGGGCCCATCAGCCGGGCCGCATCGGCTGCGAGCACGTCCCGCAGCGATCGTCCGGCCAGCGAGCCGCCCGCGATGACCGACTGCGCTTCGGGGCGGTCGACGATCTCCCAACTTTCGCCGATCACACGCCCTTCCGGCAGGTCACGACCGAGTCGTTCGGCGAGCGCGCGACCGCCCCAGACGCGATCCTGGTAAAGCGGTTGAAGGCGAATAACTTCGTTCAAATTGGCCGTCATTTTTTTGTGAAAGTGCCCGGGCGGGAGATTACGTTTGACCGCAACCTGCGTTGGCGTGGAATCCGCGGAGTCGGCACCGGGGCAAACCGCGTGCTGCAACCCACATGGCCAAGTCTTCGAGATCAAACCCAAATTCGAGCGGGCCGTCGTTCCAGGCCCCCCGCTATCGCCCACGTTGGTTTGTGGCCATGCTCTGCCTCATGTTCGGAGTCTGGCTGAGCGTGGCCTACTTCGACTACTCGCCCCTCCAGCGCGGCTGGTTCACCAACAACACCACCGGCCTGCAGGACGAAAACCTGATGGGCACGCTCGGTACGGACGCGGCCCGGATCAGCTTCATTTGGTTCGGCCTCGCCGCCTGGCTGCTGCCTCTCTTCTCGCTTTGGGCCCTGTGGGTCTCGGTGCGCAACGCCCGCCGCCTCGCCGTCACTCGCTTAATGGGCATGCTCATCGCCCTCGCGGCCGCCTGCGGTCTCGCCGGGATGGTGGAACTGGATTCGTTCCGCGAAAGCCAGTATTTCCCCGGAGGCCACCTCGGCGGTTCCGTCGGCAGCTACATCTACGACACGTTGCTCGCCGACGCGCTCGGTCTCTTCGGCTCGGGATCGCTGCTCGTCACGGTCTACATCGTTTCCCTCTTCTTTATTTTCACGAAGGACATCGCCGCCGAATTCGAAAAGACTCTCCACTCGTACCGGGCCTGGCGAGAGAACCGGGGCGCGGTCAAGGCCGAACGGGCCGAGTTGAAGAGTAAACAGCAGGCCGCCGATGCGAAACGCGCCGCCAGCGCAAATCCCGTCCTCGCCCCTCCGCCCAAGACCATCAAGCTCGCACGCAGTACGCAGGATCCGTTCACCCGCCCTCCGATGGGATCGACCACCACGCCCCCCATGGAGATGGCGCCTTCGTCGGAATCGAGGTCGCCAAGACCCGCCGTGGAACCCACGGTCTCGGCCGTGCGCGGAGGAACCAACCCGCCGACGTCCACGACACGGGCGCCATTCGAGCCCAAGTCGGGCGGCACCACCCCGCCGCTGGGGGGGCGAATCGCGCTCAATATCGTCAAACCCGAGGAAACCAAGAAAGCCCGCGCCGCGGTTCCGCAGAGCGGCGACGACAATTACCAGTTTCCTCCCCTCTCCCTGCTCAAAGAGCCGGTCAAACCGCACGCCGAAAACAGCGAAGAAGAACACGCGCGCAACGCGGAAAACCTCCTCCGCATCTTGAGCGAATTCGGCGTCGAAGTTTCCCTCGGCGAGATTCACGTGGGGCCCGTCATCACTCGCTACGAGGTTGCCCCTGCGCCCGGGGTCCGCGTGGAAAAGATCGCCGGCCTCGACAAGAACATCGCCCTCGGCATGCGCGCCCAATCGGTGCGCATTCTCGCCCCCATTCCGGGCAAGGCCGCCGTCGGCGTCGAAGTGCCGAACCAGCATCCCACGCCCGTGGGCATGCGCGAGATCCTCGAGGCCGAGGACTGGGCGGGTTCCAAGGCGGAACTGCCCATCGCCTTGGGCAAGGACGTGTCCGGCAAGCCGTTGATTTCCGATCTGACGAAGATGCCCCACTTGCTCATCGCCGGTGCGACCGGCTCGGGCAAATCGGTCTGCATCAACTCCATCGTCGCCTCCATCCTCTACTCGAAGAGCCCGAAGGATGTGCGCCTGCTGATGGTCGACCCGAAGGTGGTGGAGTTGAAAATCTTCAATTCCCTGCCGCACATGCTCATCCCGGTTGTCACCGAGCCGAAGAAAGTGCCGGGCGCGCTCAAGTGGCTGCTCAACGAGATGGAGCAACGCTACCAGATGTTCGCGAAGTGCAATGTGCGAAACATCATCGGCTTCAACGGCCGCAAGAAACTCGATCAGCCCGAATTTCCGCCCGTCGAACAACAAGGCGCACTGGCGGGCGTCGATCCGTCGACCCTCGACAATGGCGAACCGCTGCCCGAGCGACTGCCCTACATCGTCGCCATCATCGACGAGCTCGCCGACCTGATGATGGTCGCCCCTGCCGAGATCGAGACCAGCATCGCGCGCCTCGCCCAGCTCGCCCGCGCCGCCGGTATCCACCTTATCATCGCCACCCAGCGTCCGTCCGTGAACGTCATCACCGGCGTCATCAAGGCCAACCTGCCCTCACGCATCGCCTTCCAGGTCGCCTCCCAGGTCGACTCCCGCACCATTCTCGACACCAAAGGGGCCGACACCCTGATCGGTCGCGGCGACATGCTCTTTTCCCCTCCCGGCACGTCCCGTCTCGTGCGCGCCCAAGGAGCCTTCGTCTCCGACGAGGAGGTCTTGGCGTTGGTGGAGTTTCTTAAGAAAAACGGTCCTCCCATCTACGCCGCCGAAGTTCAGGCGCAGATCGACCGCGCAGCGCGCGAAGACGACGAAGAGGCAGGTGGCGGATCAGGCGACGACAGCGATCTCGGAGACGACGAGGAGCTCTTCCAGCAGGCATTGGACGTCCTCAAGTCCACCAAGCGCGCTTCCACGTCGATGATTCAGCGCCGCCTGCGCATCGGCTACAACCGCGCCGCGCGCATCATGGATTTGATGGAGGACAAGGGCATCGTCGGCCCCGAAAACGGCTCCAGCCCGCGGGAAATTCTGAAAGACTTGGATACGCTTTGACGGCGGCGGGTGAAACGTGACAAGACTACGTCACGCTGCGGTTTGTGTACGTAGTTCGAGCAAGGACGGCGACTTGCGCCTTGTGACCTGAGCCCATCCACGTTTTATCCACCCCATGCAGACAATCGGCGAACGCCTTGAGGAAGCCCGCAAACGCAAAGGCATCTCGATCCGTGAAGCGGCCGAGGCCACGCGTATCCGGGGCGACTATCTACATAAGTTCGAGAGCAACCAGTTCGACATCAACCTGCCCGAGATTTACGTCCGCGGCTTCCTTCGCACGTACGCCGGTTATCTGAAGTTGCCCGTGGACAAGATCAGCGCGGATTACAACGCGCTCGGACTGGGTCAGCCAAAACCGAAAAGCCTCAATCGCGAAATCTACGGGCGCATCGAGCTCTCGGTCGCTTCGAGCAAGGATCCGGCCGCCGCGCCCGAGCCTGCCACCGCCGCGCCCACCCAGCCACCGCCCGCAGAGCAAGGACCGCGCAATCCTGCCACCTTTGTCCCACCGCGTTCGAGCGGTCCGCAGATTGATCGCGACCTCATCATCAAGGGTGCCGGCCTCGTCGTCGGCGCGATCGTGTTGATCGCCATCATTGTCTGGGGAATCTCCGCGCTCACCAGCGGCGACCGTACGCCCGCGCCTTCGGCCACCAAAAACGCGAACGAACAACGGGTCCTCACCCTGGTCGCCCTCAACGCCATCGAAGTCCGGGTCGTTAATCGCAACACCGATGGCACCGACGGTGCCCAAATCTTCGCCGGCACACTCGCACGCGGGCAATCCCAGGTCATCCCTTGGCCCAACGAAATCTTTATCTGGGCCAGCGCGCTGCAGAATCTGGAGATCGAGTACAAAGGTGAACGCCACGCCACCGGACAAACCGGTGCCGGCCGCGTGCGGATTTAAGGATGCTCGGTCTTTGTGTTTATCGATGGGTGAAGCGGGGGCGTGGAGGGCTTTAGGCAGGAAGTACTGGCAGGTTTCGAAGACGCGAGGCGGCGAACGGTTGGACCAGCGGTCGGCGCAGACGCGCAGCAAGGCATTGCGTAAAATGGGCAAGATCGACCCATCCCTCCGCTGCCCGGTAACGAGTGATCGTCGTACGTCCTCCCCAGTGCAGTCTGCGTCCCGTTGTAGCCGAGGGCGCCGACCGCGGTCCGAATCCCCTCTTGCCCAAGATTCAATCGGCCCTCCCCTTTTGATGCCGCTCCATCGATCCTCGCCCACCAAAGAAGAGCGGTTAAAAAGAAAGCGTTGGCTTTGCTAAGCGGCCAAATTGGCGATCGCGACCGCCGAAAGTTCGGCAAGGCATGGAGACAGCCGGTGAAGAGCGTCCGCTCCGCGCCTCCGCCGCCCCGCTTAGCGCGAACACACCCGCGATCACGGCATTGCCTGCACCGCTCGCCGGCCACGCCCCCCGGCCAGCCGCCGCGATTGCTACTCATCAGTTGAGGCGCACGGCGGCTACGGCATGCGTCTCCGGAGTGATGAATCTCCAGCCCGGCTGGGACTGTCGTTCCGTTCCGGATACGCTCTTCGAGAAGCAGCCGTGTGGGCCATTCCAGACATCGTGGCCAGCTTAAGCTTCGTCTGCCGTACCCTGTAGGCGAGGCGTCAAGATTAGGCAGCAGGCCGGACGGCTGTATGTTCGTAATACGAACATGTTGGCCGGGGCTCTCGGCCGGCCGAATCCCATCACTAACGGCTCAGGGCGTTTGCGTGGCCGGGCGATCCGTGTCTTTCAGGCCGAGTTGTCATAACCAGCGCATCGGAGAAAGCCACTCGGGACGCAGGCCTTTGACGAATCGTGCAAGACTGCTCCACCAAAAATCGGCCACCTGCTCGGCCCGATCCTAGGTCCGAATCGCACCGCCAAAATGGGACATCCGGATAAAAGGGTCAAACCCTAATGCCTGCGATGCTGGTGCGGATTCGGTGACAGGAGTGTTGCCGCCGGTCGACCGACCGTCTGGCCCGGGTCGTCCCATTCGACCGCAGATAAGGCCGGGTTGCCCTCCGCTCGGGCGCGGTGTGGTCTACGACGCACTGAATTCGGGCTGGATTCAGATTGTTGAGGGACACTTTCGTCAAAACACACCCGCCGCTGGGTACGATCGGGCAGGATAGGTTTTCCAGCCCGGCTCACTCGACCCCCAGCGACAATTATCGCTCCAGGCGTGTTGGATTCAGTTCGTCGTTGACCAATCCCCAATCCGATCTCCCAAATCCGCAATCAGACATTCAAAAAAAGAAGCGCTGGCGGCCTTACGGCGAGCCAGCGCTCCGAAGCCTGGACAAACTCTAAAAATTTTACGCCGCGATCGGCGTCACTACCGCTGGTGTCCTCAACACCGCCACCATCGCCCGCACCTCGTCTCCCGTCAGTGTTTCCTTCGCGATCAAACCATTAGCGATCGCATCGAGCGCCGCCCGTTCGCTGCGTAAGCTATCTGTTGTCGAGCGGTAGTTATCGTCCAACAAGCCTTTCAAATAGGCTTCCGCTTGATGGATCGTCTGCTGACTGGCCAGTGGTTCGCTGCCTTCGGGACGCGAAAGCGCCATGAATCCCAAAGGCGACATGCCCCACTCGAATACCATCTGTCGAGCGATGCGCGATGCCTCTTGGATATCTCCAGAGGCCCCGCTGGTGATGCTACCCAGCGCCAGCTCTTCCGCCACCCGCCCCGCCATCAAACACTGCAAGCGGGCCACCAATTGCCCACGCGAATAATTGAACAGATCGCGCTGAGGCATGAAATGTGTGCTGCCCAACGATTGCCCGCGCGGGATGATCGTCACTTTGTGCAGCTTCAACGCATCGTCATCCGAAAGAATCTGCATGAGCGCGTGCCCGGCTTCATGATACGCGATGATCTTCTTGTCGTTCTCGGTCATCACGCGCCGGTTTTCCCGGCCCCACGAGATCTTGTCCCGCGCTTCTTCGAAATCCGACATCAAAATCGTCGCCCGACGTGCGCGGGCCGCATGCAGTGCACCTTCGTTGACCAAGTTCGCCAGGTCCGCTCCGGAAAAACCAGGAGTCGCTTTCGCCACTTCCTGCAAATCCATCGACTCGTCTAGCTTTACGCCGCTCGCATGCACGCGCAGGATCGCCAAACGTCCCGGAAGGTCCGGCAAACCCACTGATACCTGCCGGTCGAAGCGACCCGGACGGAGCAAAGCCCGATCGATCGTCTCGACTCGATTGGTCGCTCCAAACACAACCACGGCGTCATCGGATTCAAATCCGTCCATTGCCACCAGCAACGCATTGAGTGTCTGTTCATGCTCTTGGCTTCCGCCACTATGGTCGCCCGATGATCGCTGCCGTCCCACGGCATCGATCTCGTCGATAAAGATGATGCTGGGCGCTGTCTCCCGCGCTTTCTTGAAAAGATTCCGTACTCTGGCCGCACCGACACCAACGTACATTTCCACGAAGTCGGAGCCGCTCAAGCTATAGAAGTGGGCTTTCGCCTCTCCGGCCACCGCCTTGGCCAACATCGTTTTGCCCGTTCCCGGAGGCCCCACCAGCAAGACACCTTTAGGCATCCGACCACCGGTACTGCGGAAGCGGGTTGGATCTCTCAGGAACTCCACCACTTCAATCACTTCCTCTTTGGCCTCATCACAGCCCGCCACCGATTCAAACTTCACGTGCGAGGTCACCGAGCGCAGGGTCTTCGCGCTCAGTGAGGTCGAACGACCGAGGAAATGTTGGATCAGGATAAAGCCTAGAAATATCACCACCGCGACGCCGAGAATGCGGCTGGCCGCGCTGGCCACCATCGCGACGTGATCGCGGGTCGTCATCGGCCGGTTCTTCGCTGCCGCCGCCGCGTCTTCTTCTTTGAAGCGCTGCTCCCGCAGCAGGTTCACATCCGCCTCCGTCACTCGCGCGGTGGTCCGCACCATCTTACTCGCGCCATACCCGGTGTGAGTACCGGAGATGTCCGCCAGAAACTGGGCGTTGGAGCGATAGGAGATCCTGCCCTCCAACACAGCACCCACACTCACTGCGGCCATGAAGTCGGCCGCCGAGATTTCTTCATGCTGGGACAGGCGCGACTGCTTCGCCTGGTTGGAAAGATAAAGGTCGAGGCTGAACGCCACCACGAAGGCGGCGATCAGCGAGAGGAGCCAAATGAGAACTTTTCTGTTCATCTTTCTTCTATGAACACGCGCTCGGGGTCCGGGGTCCAGCCCTAGGATTCATACAGGAGAATCTCCGATGCGCTATAAGAGCACCTCGCCTGCGCCCAACCGTGGGAACACTCAGCCGGAGCCCGGAATCCCTGAGCAGCTGCGCCGCACTTGCTTCTATCACTCGGCTGCCCGGCAGGCTCTGAACGGTCAGTTGCACAAGTCGTTGCAACTGACCCGATCGCCTCGCTTGCTAAAATCAAATGAAAGGCCGAAACGGTCTTCCGGTCGCCTGCTTCAGAACGATCAGTTCAACCGTTCCAGGTACCGAATCGATTGACGCAGTATCTCGATATTACCCTCCAAAGCGGGAGCCGCATCCGTAAACTCGGACGAGACGAAACCGCAATGGCCTCCCTCCGATAGGGCCTCGAATAACTCACGAAAGTTAATCTCACCTGCGCCGGGCGGGCACCGGTTGTTTCGCCCCACCGCATCCCGCAGATAGACAATACCTATCTTCTTCGCCCCGATCTGCTCCACCGCGCGCCGCGGACTCGAGCCCGCGGCGTGTTGTTATTGATATCTAGAATCAACTCCACATTCCGATGATCGCACGCCTGCAAGAGCTGCACCGCCTCGTCCCCGGACCGGATCAGATTCCTTTTGTGGGGGCGGCCCGAACCCCTCGGCTCGACTGACAAGCGAGTTTTCCTGAACACCATTCCAGCCCGGCTCGCTCGCCGCCCGCGGGGAGGTTGAAACCGGGCCACCCGGCCGTTATGCGGGGATCCATCGGTGCCGGGCAACCCGGTAGAATCAACAAACAACAGTCCGACCGGTTTGGAATTACCCTACTCCTCGGATCGAATCACAGACATTCGGGTTTGACCCTTTCGGCTAGACCGGCCGAAGCCGGACACCCCCGCGCCCTGAGTTGCCTTCTTTTTTAGCTGCTGAAAACGCCGCATCGGGTCTTGCCCGGCGCGGCGTTTTGCTTTGGCCTCGGAGCCGCTCGCCGGGCGCAACGACGCGACCGGAATCGCGGGCCTCGTCTCCACCTTCACAAAGGAAGAAACACGCTTTAACGCTCTGTTGCTCGCATTCTGCCGCACGGCAGAATGCCCGTTCCTTGACTTGGTTGGTTGCTCGGCCCTCGCGCCGCTCCCGCCTTCTTCTCCCTCTTCCTCGCTCCCGCCCAAAACCGCACCTGGGCTTACGCCGTGCGAGCCGGGACCGCATCGGTGGTTCCTCGCTCACATGAACGGCCGGGTCTATGATCCGGTGCTCGGAAGGTTCCTGTCCTCGGACCCGTTCATTGACGACGCCGGGGATAGTCAGAGCTACAACCGGTATAGCTACGTCAATAACAACCCCCTCGGCTACACCGACCCCAGCGGCTACTTTAAGCTCAGGGACCTGGTTAAGATTGTCGCCGTGGTAGTGATTTCGGTGGTGACCTATGGGGCTGCTTCGGGGTGGGCGTACGCCGCAGGGACCGCTGCAACTGCAACTTCGGCGGGAACGGCAGCAACCGGAGTATTAGCAGGCAGCGTTGCCGCTGGCACGATCAGCGCGTCAACAGCCGGGGTACTTGCCGGAGCCATTGGGGGAGCAGCAGCGGGTTTTACGTCAGGATTTGCCGGGTCGCTGCTCAATGGCGGCAGCATCGGCGACGCGTTCAAATCTGGTGCCATTGGCAGCGTTGCTGGTGCGATCACTGGCGGAATAGCTGCTCGTTATCAAAGCAGCTGGGGTCTGCAGCGAATTGCCGCGAAATCCGCAGCTGGCGGTATCTCCAGTGAAATCCAAGGCGGCAATTGGCGGACAGGTGCAGCTTTTGCCTTTGCTATGGAAGGTCTCGCATGGGTGAACTACGATGCGCGCCAAGCTCAAATCAAAGACTCGATGAAATACACAGATCCCAAAACCGGTTTGAAACCAAACGCGACGGGTACGAGCAACAATTTTTGGCGAGACAAATTTAAACTCGGAGGCGGACGATGGAGAGAGTGGATGTCGTTGAAAGAGCAGTTGGAAGACCCGAGTCCTCTTGGAGGTGTCCAAGGGCAGGATGGACTGGTCAAATTGGGTCCGTGGCGCATGGATTACGCCCCCGGAAGTTTTGGAGACAATCTGGTCGAAGCCTACTCCGGCATACATGACCATCTAAACTCGTGGTTCTGGTATGATATCAATGGTAACGCCCTAAATCGAACCGGCTTTTTGAAAATTCTTGGAGAGGCCCTGAATATTGCCAATGTGCCGGTCGCAACACCGTTTGCAGCCGGGGCTGCTTACGCGAATTACTCCTACATAAATCCGATTCCAGCAGCGACTGGACGAAGGGATGATTGACTATGAAAATGAATGTCTGGGCTTGCTCTATGGTGTTTCTGGCGGCGGTCGTGCTGCGCGGCGCTCCTGCTGACAATGGAGGGGGTAAACTGGTGACTATCGACGGTCATTACACCATGATGCCGCTTGCCGCTTCGGAGCCCGCGCTGCTAACCCAAGACTTGGGGAGTCTGGTCATCAACCCACTAAAATTTGCCGGTCTAAAAGTGACAGGAAAAATCGAGTCCATACAGCTTACCGTTTTAGGTGATGTCCTTTGTGTCTTAGCTATCGACTCAGCAGGGGCGCGCGTGTTGAGCGAATCCGTTCCCGTGGTCCATGACGTGGACGGGAAGCCGGGATCCCTCACCTCGCAGCGTGAGTGGAAATCCGGTGATGAGTGGGGTAGCTCGAAAGGAACGACGACGACGAGATTGATTCGTGAGGAAGAGGGAACTCTGTTGGTTGCTGTTTCGACTGTCTCCAGTGGGAGAACGCTGATTTTCCCAAGAGGTAAATCGAAGTCCGATTCGTGGTTGAAATACTCTCCCGTCTCTTCGCCAAATCCACCGGTTTCTCCATCGTTGCCATCGAAGAAAAAAGACGAAAAGGGCGTGAATGGCTTGTTCGGTCGTGGCTCCTGAAATCCCACCCGTTTTCCACCGCTCACAAAAACGCGCAACCGGTATGATCCGGAGTGATAGGACGGGCGGAAGGGGACACGTCTTAACTCTTGACAAGCGGGACGGTTAGTTGGGTTCGCAACGTCCTCGATGAGCCGAGCGGCACGTCTCGCGCCAGCTCTGCGCCGAGCCTCCGAGCTGTCACGCGCCCTGCTTCCTCCCTTCGCTTCGCTGCGGTCCGGTGGAGTGCGACCCCGCCGGCGGCGGCGTGTGCGCGAAGTATCGCGCACGAAGCGGCGCTCCTGTAAGACCCGCGCCGGCAGCCGAGCGCTGCGCGCTCGCGCGGCCCGCGGTCGGTCAGACGGGGTCAGGCCGATATGTGCAACATTTCGTTGAACCGATTCACATAGGCCCGGACCGAGTTCGCCGATCCCATGCGCAGGGTCTTGGCCAACCAAGGATACGAGTTACCGATTTTTTTCTGATCGTAAAATTTGCCAAATTGGCGTGCGGCGATCCGAAGGGGTCGGGGCGTTAAAACGTTAAATTCGGTGGGGAAGAGGGCGCATCCGACTGTCGGGTAATTGAAGAGGGGGCGCTGTGGAAACGTGAGATTGCAGTCGCGCTGCGCGAATCAACGGGAGCTTCATGCTCGTGGCTTGCCAAGACGCTTCACACGGGAAGTCCTGCGTCGGCTCGGGTCTACGTTTGTGAGGGCGTGTCGAATTTAACATTCTAACGCCCCGACCCCCTAGAGCTGTTCCCGGACGCACCCGGCCGCAACCCTCATGCCCTGGCCCAAGCTGGATACGGGGCTTGCGGAAGCCGGAGGCACGCCTAGCTTATGACCATGAAATTTACCGTGACCATCGACCGCGACGAGACCGGCGCATGGGTCGCCGAATGCCCCGCGATCCCCGGTTGCGTCAGCCAGGGCGCGACCAAGCCCGAGGCGCTCAAGAACGTCCGCGAAGCCATCGAGCTTTGCCTTGAAGTCCGCGCCGAGCGCGGACTGCCGCTGACCATCGAGACCAAACAGGTCGAGGTCGCCGTCTGATGCCCAGTCTGCCCAGATTGAGCGGCCGAGCCGTCGTCAAAGCCCTCGGGCGGGACGGCTGGGAGCAAGCCCGCCAGAAAGGCAGCCACATCATCCTCGTCAAAGAGGGCAGTTGGGCGACGCTCTCCGTGCCCGACCATCGCGAGATCGCGCCCGGCACGCTGCGCAGCCTCATCCGCGCCAGTGGCCTGACGGTCGATGCCTTTATCGCGCTGACGAAGAAGTAAGCCGCTTCCCTTTTTAGCCAATCTCCGCCGCATCGGGCCTTGGGGCGCATCTCAGTTTTTTGCAGGGTCGAAGGGAGGGGCGTGAGGGAAGAGCAGATGCCAGCGGCCGTTGCGTCAGAGGGTTTCGAGAGCGAGGAGCGCTTCGTCGCCGGAGCGACTCCAGAACTGGCCTGGGCGTTTGAAGCGGCATTGGTATTGGCGGCAGGTCGCTTCGACCGCGCCGCTGCCGAGCGGTTCGCCGCGGCGGCGCGCACCT
>JBBQUU010000007.1:0-103161 GCA_038212175.1 Opitutales bacterium
AACCCCCCCCCCCCCCCCCCCCCCCCCCCCGCCGCCCCCCGCGCCCCCCCCGCTCCTGCTCCTGAAAGAAAGCGCCGTCAAAAATGGCTGCGCTTGTGTCGGGCAGCGACCGAGGCAAGAGTCAGTTTCGCCCGGACTTGCCCGGTTTGTCACTGCGGGCCTCGATGAACTCGCGGATGACCTCCATGCGCTTGCGCTGGACGTCCTCCTGTTCGATTTCCTCGACCGTCAACTGGGCCTCGTTCCGGGCGATCGCCTTGCGCATCTTCGACAGCGCGATGTTTTGCAGCTGACGGATCCGTTCGCGGGTGACCTTGAACTTGCGACCCACCTCTTCGAGCGTGAGCTCGTCGTAGCCGTCCAGACCGAAGCGATAGCGAATGATCTCCGCTTCGCGCGGCTCAAGGGAGGCGATCATGTTGTGAAGATCCGACGTGCGGCTGCGATCACTGAGAGACTCGAAGGGACTCGTGGCATTTTCGTCGCCCACGATGTCGCCAAAAGTGCCCGAGTCACCGTCTTCTCCGATCGGAGCGTCTAGAGACGTGGGGCGAACGCTGACCGATTTCAGATGTGCAACCTTGTTGGTTGGTATCTGGAGCTCCATGGCGAGCTCTTCATCGGTGGGCTCGCGGCCGAGTTCTTCGGTCAAAGCCATCGCGGTACGCCGCATCTTGGCGATCTTGTCGACGAGATGAACGGGGAGGCGGATGGTCTTCGACTGATTGGCCAGAGCGCGCTTGATTGACTGTTTGATCCACCACGCGGCGTAGGTGGAGAGCTTGCCACCCTTGCGGGGGTCGAAACGTTCCACGGCCTTGATCAAGCCGATGTTGCCCTCGCTGATGAGGTCGAGCAGAGGCAGGCCAAAGTCCTTGTAGTCCATCGCGATCTTCACGACGAGACGGAGATTGGCGGAGATCATGTGATCCCGCGCTGCCTTGTCTCCTCGGCGGATTCGCTTCGCGAGGGAGACTTCCTCGGCCGGCGTCAGCAGGGCAGTCTTGCCAATCTCCTGCAGATAAAGCTGAAGATTGCTGCGTTCAAAATGTCCCGCCTCGCGAGCCGCTGGCTCGTTTTTCTCGAGGAAGGAAGGAGGAGCATCCGGTGCCGCGCTCATGAGAGCGGTGGTCGGCTCGGTGGAGTCAACCTCGTCGGCGTCGGCGTACTTGCGGGAAGTGGTCGTGATGGAAGCCATAAGGGGGGCCTTTGTCGTTGGAGGTGCGCTGCGAGGGAAAAATTCCCGGCGACGTAGTGTTTTGACAGTGATTAAGCGTAAAGCGTTCCAGATTGTCGTATCCGACTACCACCTATGGACGCAGTGTGTGTGGTCGCCGTTCAATGGGCCACGATGGCGCTGGGGTTCCGGGCAGTGGGTCCGGTATGTCCCAAACGCGTCGCTTCAAGTAAGAAACGAATCACGGTCGCTCTTGGATGCGGCACCGGTCGGAAATTACGCGACCGCACGGAGGGAGGCGCCTTCCCGCGTGGCTGTCATAACCGCCCCAACGTCCGTAGGGTTTTCCCGATACACTTATCGGGACCAGCCCGGAGGGTGGTCGCCTCTGGGCGCTACGATTTTGACCGGAACGGTCAGAGCTGTTCAGCCATGGCCGCCGCTTTGAACAAGGCCGAGGCCTTGTTAATCGTCTCCTGATATTCCAAAACAGGAATGCTGTCGGCGACCACGCCTGCTCCCGCCTGGATGTGCAGCCGGCCGTCCTTGATCAGTGACGTGCGAAGCATGATGCAGGAGTCGAGGTTGCCGTCGTAGCCGAAGTAGCCGAGCGCGCCCGCATAGAAGCCACGTTGGGAAGGTTCGTTCGCGGCGATGATCTGCATGGCGCGCACTTTCGGTGCTCCGCTGACCGTGCCGGCGGGGAAAGTGGCCCGCATGAGGTCGTACGCGTTTCGCCCGGGAGCGATGCGACCTTCCACCTGCGAAACGATGTGCATCACGTGCGAGTAGCGTTCGATGATCATCATCTCCGGAACATGCACGGATCCGAAGGCGCAGACGCGGCCGATGTCGTTGCGCGCGAGATCGACCAGCATCAGGTGTTCGGCGCGTTCCTTCTCGTCCGCGAGCAGATCTTTTTCCAAGGCTAGATCCTCCGCCGGCGTGACGCCGCGTTTGCGCGTGCCGGCGATGGGGCGAATCTCCACGAGGCCGTCCGTGAGCCGCACGTGCACTTCGGGCGAGGCGCCGACGATGGCATAGTCACCTGTTTCAAGTATGAACGTGTAAGGCGACGGATTGACCGTGCGCAGCGCCCGGTAGAGATCGAGCGCGGGACGGGTAAAGGGTTTGGTGAACCGTTGTGACGGGACGACTTGGATGATGTCGCCGGCCCGGATGAACTCCTTGGTGGATTCGACGACCTGCTCGAAGCGCGCCTGGGTGAAGTTGCCCGGGGGAACGGTAATGCCCGGGATTGCGACCACCGGTGCGGGGGCCAGCGCCCGCGGTTGGCGCAGCAAGCCGAACAGGTGCTCCAACTCGCCGACGGCACGGTCGTAGGCGGTGCTTGGATCGTCTTCGAGGTGGGCGTTGACGCAGAGCCGGAGCGTTTGTTTCGCGCGATCGAAGATCAGCAACGAGTCCGACAACATGAAATAGAGCAAGGGCAGCCCAAGTTCGTCGGCCGGGGCCATCGGAACCGTGGGTTCGATGCGCGTGACGTATTCGTAGCCGATGAATCCCACCGCCCCGCCGGTGAAGCGAGGGAGGTCGGGAAGGCGCACGGCACGATGTCCGCGCATCTCTTCTTCGATCAAGGTCAGCGGATCGGCGGGCGTGTTGACCGTGCGGGCGGGCTTGCCCGGTTCGCGAATCTCCGTCGTGTCGGGTCCGCAGGCAAAAATCTTGCGCGGCCGGCAGCCAATGAAGCTGTAGCGCGAAAGATTTTCTCCGCCCTCGACGGATTCAAGGAGGTACGACGGGCCGGAATCCCGCAGTTTCGCGTAGGCTGACACGGGCGTCTCAAAGTCCGCCATCAGATCGGTGTAAACCGGAATGACGTTGCCCTGCCGGCTAAGGTCGAGAAAGGCCTCGCGAGACGGGAAGATGGTCATGCTGGGGGAAAGTAGCGGGTAGCGGGTAGTGGGTAGCGAGTAGAAAACAGACCCGGCTCCGCCGGGTAGGGTTGGAATGCACTCTACTCGCTACTCGCTACTCGCTACCCGCTACTGCCCAAATCACTCCACCGTCACGGACTTCGCCAGGTTGCGCGGCTTGTCGACGTCGCAGCCGCGGGCGACGGCGATGTAGTAGCTGAGCAATTGCACGGGGATGGTGGCGATGATCGGCAGCACCGCCTCATGGCAGTCGGGGATCAGGATGATCTCGTCGGCGAGCCCGGGCGGCAGTTCGCAGCCTTCGGTGAGGATGGCGATGATTTTGCCCTTGCGCGCCTTGATCTCCTGCATGGACGAGACGAGCTTGTTGAAGATTTCGCCTTTCGGCACGAAAAAGACCGACGGGCAGTCCTCGCTGATGAGGGCGATCGGGCCATGCTTCATTTCTGCCGCCGGGTAACCCTCCGCATGGATGTACGAAATCTCCTTCAGCTTCAACGCGCCCTCGAGCGCGATGGGGAAGAGCGAGAGACGGCCGAGGAAGAGGAAGTCATTGTAGCGGGCGTAGCGTTCGGCGATCTCCTTGATGCGCGGCGCCTGCTCGAGGGTGTGGCGCACGAGGTCCGGCACGGCCTTGAGTGCATTCACATAGTGGATACCGTCGCTGAAGCTCATGTCGCGCATGCGGGCCACATAAAGGGCGAACATGGCGGAGATGAGCAGCTGGGAGGTGAACGCCTTGGTGGAGGCGACGCCGATCTCGGGCCCGGCGTGCTGATAGATGCCGCCGTCGGCCTCGCGGGCGATGGTCGAGCCGACGCCGTTGCAGATGGCCATGACCTTGTATCCCTTGCGCTTGGCTTCGCGCAGGGCGGCGAGCGTGTCGATGGTCTCTCCGGACTGGCTGATCACGAAGAAGAGCGAATGCGGATCGAGCGGGGAATTCCGGTAGCGGAACTCCGAGGCGTAGTCGACCTCGACCGGTACGCGGGCGAACCGTTCGATCAGGTGCTCGGCCACGAGGCAGGCGTGCCAGGCGGAGCCGCAGGAGCAAAAGACAAAACGATCGATGGACCGGAAGTCGTTGGCGTTGAGATTGAGTCCGCCAAAATTGGCCGTGCTCGCATCCTCGGAGAACCGACCGCGCATGGCGTTCTCCAAGGCGGCGGCCTGTTCGAAGATCTCCTTTTCCATGAAGTGGGCATGGATGCCCATTTCGGCCGCTTCGATCGACCAGGTGACCTTGTCGATCACGGGCGAAACGTCCGCCTGATCGAGGGTCGAAATGGAGAACTCTTTGGCGGTCACATGGACGATTTCGCCGTCCTTGAGGTACACGACGTTTTGCGTGCGGCTGACCAAGGCCGAAACATCGGAGGCGATGATGTTTTCGTCCTGTCCGACTCCGAGAATGAGCGGCGAACCTTTGCGGGCGGCGACGATCTCCCCGGGGGCGTCGACGCAGAGCACGGCGATGCCGTAGGTGCCTTCGACGTGGTAGAGCGTTTTGCGAACCGCCTCGAGGAAGCGGTTGCCCTCACTGGTCGCGGGTTCCTTCGCGTAGTGGTAGGCGACGAGGTTGGTCAGGACCTCCGTGTCGGTCTCGGAAAGGAAGGTATAGCCCTTCGTCAGCAGGAAGCGTTTGATCGCGTCGTAGTTTTCGATGACGCCGTTGTGCACCAGCGCGATCTTGCTGTCGGTGCTCAGATGCGGATGGGCATTGGCATCGCTCACTCCGCCGTGGGTGGCCCAGCGGGTGTGGCTGATGCCGGTGGTTCCTGGGAAGGAGTGCCGAGCGGCTTCCTTGGCCAGCACCGCGACCCGCCCGGCTTTTTTTGCCAGGTCGATGCGACCGTTTTGCTGGATGGCGACGCCCGCGGAATCATAGCCGCGATATTCAAGCCGCTTGAGCCCTTCGATGAGGATGCCGACCGCTTTTTGTTTTCCGACGTAGCCAATAATTCCACACATAGTTTTACCTGTTTAAGCTCGCGAAGATACGAGGCGCGAAGAAAGTGGAGCAAGTCAATAGACCCCCCTGTCCTCATGAGCACTCAGAAAAAAGTGATGGCTGTTATCATGGGTGGCGGACGCGGCACGCGTCTCCACCCGCTGACGATGGAGCGCTGCAAGCCCGCGGTACCGCTGGCCGGCAAGTACCGGCTGGTCGACATCCCGATCAGCAACTGCATCAACTCGGAGATCAACCGGATCTTCCTGCTTACGCAGTTTCACACCGCGTCGCTGCACCGGCACATCCAGTCGACGTATCATTTCGACCCGTTCGGGGGCGGCTTTGTCGACATCCTTTCGGCCGAACAGACCGAGAAGAACGCGGACTGGTACCAAGGGACTGCCGATGCGGTGCGGCGCAATCTCCAGCATTTCCGGAATTTTGCGCACGAGTACGTTCTGATTCTTTCGGGCGATCAATTGTACCGGATGGATTTCCGGAAGATCATCAACGAGCATGCTGCGAGCGGAGCTGATGTCACCATTGCGGCGATACCGTTCCCGGTGTCGAAGGTTGAGGGACTCGGGCTCATGAAGGTGGATGACGACCTTGCGATCCAGCAGTTCGTCGAAAAACCGAAGGATCCCGAGGTGATCGACAGCCTCACGGTGAGTCCGAAGGTCCAGGCAACGCTCAAGGCGGCCCAGCGCGGGGAGAAACACTGTCTGGCGTCGATGGGCATTTACGTTTTCAACCGTGCGGCACTCAACGAGGCGCTGGCCAATAAGATGACTGACTTTGGCAAGGAGGTCATTCCGAGTCTGTTGGGCAAAAAGAAGCTGAATGCCCATATTTTTGAAGGATACTGGGAAGACATCGGAACGGTCCGCGCCTTTTTCGATGCAAATCTTGCGCTCGCCCAGCCGCTGCCGCCGTTTAATTTCTTCGACGCCGGCGCGCCGATTTACACCCAGGATCGCTATCTGCCGGCCTCCAAGATCAACAAGTGCTCCGTCGACTATGTGGTGATGGGTGACGGTTCCATTGTGGAGGACTCCTTCCTCAAGCACAGTCTGCTCGGTATTCGTTCGTTTGTCCGGGCGGGATGCCAGCTGGAGGATGTGGTAATGATGGGCGCCGATTACTACGAGATGGAGGACCAGCTCGCGGCCAATGCGACGCAGGGCGTTCCCAATCTCGGTCTGGGTAACAACTGCCGTATTCGCGGAGCCATTATCGATAAGAACGCCCGCATTGGTGACAACGTGGTTCTCTCACCCGACGGGAAGGCCGACGGCACCTACGACCACGGCGTTGTCGTTCGCGACGGCGTCCTGGTGGTGCCGAAGGGCTGTGTGGTTCCGAGTGGAACGACGATCTAAGCCGGCAGAGCCGGAAATCACAAATCCCAGTCACCAAATCCCAAACGACAGAGGCTACCATGCCGCCGCTGGTCTTTGGAACTTGGGCATTTGGTGTTTGGATTTTGCGCCGCAGGCGCCGTCAGTTATTGAACCGAAACAGTGCGACATCTCCATCGGCGAAGATGTATTCCTTGCCTTCGAGCCGGTATTTGCCCGCCTCACGGGCGGCGGCGACGCTGCCGAGGCGGGTGAGGTCGTCGTACGAGACAATCTCCGCCTTGATGAAGCCCTTCTCGAAATCGGTGTGAATTACGCCCGCAGCCTGCGGTGCCTTCCATCCCTTCTTGATCGTCCAGGCGCGCACTTCCTTTTCGCCCGCCGTAAAGTAGGTCTGCAGGCCAAGCAGCGCGTAGGTGCCCTTGATCAACGACGAGACGCCCGAGTCGTCGACGCCGAGGTCCTTCAGGAAGGCCTTGGCCTCGTCGGGGGCGAGGTCGATGAGTTCGGACTCGATGCGTGCGCTGATCGGCACATAGGCGGCGTCGTGGTGCGTTCGAACAAACTCCGCCACCTTCTGTACGTGAGGATTCTGCTCGGCGGTCGCGAGGTCGCTCTCGGCCACATTGCACGCAAACAGGACGGGTTTTGCGGTCAGCAGTTGAAAGAGCTTCATCAACGCGCGCTCGTCGTCCGTCGCTTCCAGCGTGTTGGCCGTGCGGCTTTCGTTGAGGTGCGGTGAAAGCTTCTCAAGCAGCGCAAGCTCGATTTGGGCCTCCTTGTCGCCGGACTTGGCTTTCTTTTGAGTCTTGTCGATGCGCTTGGTGACGGCGTCGAGGTCGGCGAGCACCAGTTCCGTGGTGATCACCTCGATGTCACGCACCGGATCGACCGTGCCCATGGTGTGGATCACATCCGGGTCTTCAAAACAACGGACGACCTGCACGATGGCGTCGACCTCGCGGATGGTGGCGAGGAACTGATTTCCGAGACCTTCGCCCTTGCTCGCACCGGCGACGAGTCCCGCGATGTCGACGAACTCGATCGCGGCAGGGATGACCACGTTGGTCTTCGCAATCTTTTGCAGCACGTAGGCCCGATCGTCGGGCACGGTGACGACGCCGATATTCGGGTCGATCGTGCAAAACGGATAGTTGGCCGCCTCGGCCTTGCGGGAGCGAGTGAGGGCGTTGAAGAGAGTGGACTTGCCCACGTTGGGCAAACCGACGATGCCGGCTTTGAGCATAAGGAGGCGGAACGTCGCGCCGGCGCGGAGACGGGTCAACGGCAAATCCCAACTTGACATCAACGGTCCCGCACCGTGCCTGCGCCAGCCACCCAGATTGTTCGGTCTCGGGCGTCGGAAGTTGCGTGTTCGCGGGGCTTGACAACCCCCGCGTTGTTTCGTGCAGTCTCGACCTTTTTCCAAGCAATCACGTCGTCCGTCTCGATCACCACGCACATCCATGTCGCTCAAAATTCGTCTCTCCCGCATCGGTTCCACGCACAACCCCGTGTATCACGTGGTCGTTGCTGAAACCCGTTCCCGCCGCGATGGCCGTGCGGTCGAGATTCTCGGCACCTATTCGCCCCGCGCCAAGAACAACGTCCTGACGCTCGACGTCGGCCGCGTTGACTACTGGGTCAGCAAGGGTGCGACTCCGACCGACACCGCCAAGTCCTTGGTCAAGAAGGCCAAAAAGGCCTCCGCTGGCGCGGAGGCCTAAGTGGGAGGGGCCTGCGCGTCGCGCGGCGCCAAATCGAATGATGTAGACGGGCCTCGGGGATTCCCGGGGCCTTTTTCATTTTCAATTTTCCCATCGTCCGGACCATGCCCTTGCACATCGATGTCCTTACGCTCTTTCCCGGGATGCTGGAAGGCTTCCTGAAGGAGAGCATTCTAGGGAAGGGGATTGAGGCGGGGTTGTTGTCGGTGAAGGTGCACGACGTTCGTCAATGGGCGACGGATCGTCATCGGACGGCCGACGACCGGCCGTTTGGTGGGGGAGCGGGCATGGTGATGAAGCCCGAACCGGTGTTCGCCGCCATTGAGCACTTGCAAACTCCGGGCTGCCGCCGCGTTTATCTGACCCCGGATGGTGTGCCGTATTCGGAACCACTGGCGAAGGAGTTTGCCGCGCTCTCGCATCTGATTCTGCTCAGCGGTCATTATGAAGGCATCGACCAGCGTATTCGCGAACAGGTGATCGATCAGGAGATCAGCATTGGCGACTATGTGCTCACCAACGGGACGCTTCCTGCGGCGGTCGTGATCGACGCGCTGGCACGATTCATCCCGGGGGTTCTCGGGGAAGAAAAGTCATTGACGCACGAATCCTTCACCGGCAAGTTGCTCGACTTTCCTCAATACACGCGTCCAGCCGAATTTCGAGGTATGTCCGTTCCGGAGGTTCTCCTCTCGGGCAACCACGGTGAGATCGAAAAATGGCGCCAGGCGCAGCGTAGTGAGAAAACCCGTCAAGTCCGACCCGATTTATTCGAGAAACACCGTCATGAATCCCATCATTAAAGAGATCACCGCTCACCAGCTGAAGAAGGACCTCCCGCCGTTCAAGGTCGGCGACGGCGTCCGTGTCCACACGAAGGTGCGCGAGGGTGACAAAGAGCGCGTCCAGGTTTTCACTGGCGTGGTCATCGCCCGCAAGGGGCACGGCATTCACGAAAGCTTCACTGTCCGCCGCATCAGCTACGGCGAGGGCGTTGAGCGTGTGTTTCCGGTCAACTCTCCCAACATCGACAAGGTTGAGATTGAGCGCAATTCCGAGCCCATGCGCGCCCGTCTTTACTACCTTCGCACCCGTCAGGGTAAGGCCGCCATGGCCGTGAAGGAACGCAAGTACGAGGCCCCGGCCAAGACCTGAGCGCCGTCCTCGTAAACATTCACCAAAGCGAGCCCTTCCCGGCTCGCTTTTTTTTGCGCTCGAATTTGGGCTTTCATGCCAGCGTCTTCGCCGTTCATTCTGACTGCTCCGTCCCTTAACCCTTTCCTCCATGAAGTTGAATACCGACATCCTCGCCAAAGCTAGCAACCAAGCCCGCGGGCTGGCCATCGACGCCGTCCACAAGAGCTCTTCCGGTCACCTCGGCCTTCCTCTTGGCGCCGCTGAGATTGGCGCTGTGCTCTATGGCAACGCTCTCGTGCACAATCCCGACGTTCCGCGCTGGCTCAATCGCGACCGGTTTGTCCTTTCGGCCGGTCATGGCTCCATGTTCCTCTACAGCTGGCTGCACTTGAGCGGCTACGATCTCCCGCTTGAAGAGGTAAAGAATTTCCGTCAGTTGCACTCCAAAACCCCTGGTCACCCCGAGTTTCATGAGACTCCCGGTGTCGAATGCACGACCGGCCCCCTTGGCCAGGGAGTGGGCAATTCGGTGGGGATGGCGATGGCCGGCAAGATGACCGAAGCCCACTTCAACACGCCGGAGCACTCGCTGTTCGATTATCACGTCATCTGCCTCGCCGGCGACGGATGCATGCAGGAAGGCGTTGGCATGGAGGCCGCCTCGTTTGCCGGCCACCAGGGCCTCGATAATCTGATCCTCATTTACGACGCCAACGATGTCACCCTCGACGCGATGGCGGACAAGACGCAGAGCGAAAACACCGCCCAGCGTTTCAAGGCGATGGGCTGGGAGGTGCAGACGCTCGCCGACGGTCATGATCTGACCGCGATCCTCAAGGCGATCAACAAGGCCAAGAAGACAAAATCCGGCAAGCCGCAGCTGATCGTCGCCAAGACGCTTATCGCAAAGGGCGTTCCAGAAGTCGCCGGCACCTCCAAGGGACATGGCGAAGGCGGAGCCAAGTTTGCCGACGCCGCTCGCGCCGGTCTCGGTCTTCCCGCGGACCAGCACTTCTTCGTCAGTGACGACGTCCGCGCCTACTTCGCCGACCATAAGAAGCGCCTCATCCGCGCTTACAAGAAGTGGACGAAAACCTATGAGGCATGGAAGGAGGCCAATCCCGACAAGGCCGCGCTGCTCGCGAGCCATAATGCCAAGCCCGACGCGGCCCGCCTGCTGGCCAAGATCCCCGAGTTTCCGACCGACGCGAAACTTGCGACCCGCGCCGCCGGCAAGGATGTGCTCCAGGCCGTCGCCGCCGAGCTTCCGCTCCTCATCTCGGGTAGCGCCGACCTTCACGGCTCCACGCTTAACTACATCGCCGCCGACAAGGATTTCGACCGGTCGAACCGCTCGGGCCGCAATCTTCGCTATGGCATCCGCGAGCACGGCATGGCCGCGATCAACAACGGGGTCGCCTACGACGGCGTGTTCCGTGCCTCGTGCGCGACCTTCCTGGTGTTTGCCGATTATTCACGCCCGTCGATGCGCCTTGCCGCGCTCTCGAAGCTTCCGGTCGTCTACATCTATACGCACGATTCCGTCGGCGTGGGCGAGGATGGCCCGACCCATCAGCCGGTCGAAACCGTGTCGAGTCTGCGGGTGATTCCGAATCTCGACGTGATCCGACCGGCCGATCCCGAGGAAACGGCCGGCGCCTTTGCCGCCGCCCTCGAGCGCACCGATGGCCCGACGCTGCTTGCCTTGACCCGTCAGGCCGTACCGATGTTGAACGACATTTCCGTCGAACAGCGGCGCAACGGCGTGCTGCTCGGTGGCTACATCGCGATCCTTGAGACCTCGACCTTGACCCACATCCTTCTCGCCGCCGGCAGCGAGGTTCAGCATGCGGTCGCCGCGGCGAAGATCCTCGGCGCGGGCGTTCGCGTGGTATCGATGCCGTCCTTCGAACGTTTCAACCGCCAGTCGGCCGAGTACCGCGAGTCCGTGCTGCCCGCTTCCTGCCGCAAGCGCGTCTCCATCGAGGCAGGCGTGACGGATCTCTGGAGCCAGTACGTGGGCCTTGATGGCAAGACTATCGGAATCGACCGCTTCGGCATCAGCGCCCCAGGCGGCACCGTCATGAAGGAACTCGGCATCACCGCCGACGCCGTCGTGGCTGCGGCCAACAGCCTCTAGTTTTTCTTCTTTCCAGAAAGATTCAGATAGCCGTTTACAGAAGGGCGGGCCTCGCGGCCCGCCCTTTTTCATGGCCCGAACAGGACGCACACGGGCTGGGGCACCGTGAAGGAATGGGCCGTGCGCGTCAGCCGGCCCGTCTCGGCGTCTACGCGGAAGGCGTAGCCGTCGTGGGTGTCCTCGTGCAGCGTGATCAGCCACATCCCGTCGGGGGAGAGGTCGAAGTGACGCGGCGAGCGGCCTCCACTTGGCACGGTCTCCAAATGCACAAGCCGACCGGTCTGAAGATCGCGCGTGTAAGCCACGATGGTGTCGTGTCCGCGATTCGAACCATAGACGTATCGGCCTGATGGATGCACCACCACCTCGGCCGTTTTGTTGGCGCCGGCGAAGTCCTTCGGCAGGGTGGGCACCGTCTCGAGCAGCGTGAGGTGTCCCGCCGCCCCGTCGTAGGCAAAGACGGAGATCGTACCGCCCATCTCGTTGATGACATAGGCGTGACGTCCGTCCGGAGAAAACGCGAGATGACGGGGGCCGCTGCCTGGCGGCACTGAGACGCTGGCCGGCACGTGGGGAGCGAAGCTCGCCGCCGCGGGGTCGATCGCGTAGATCATCACCTTGTCCGTGCCGAGGTCGGGCACGAAGAGAAAACGTTGGTCGGGCGAGAGTGTGACGCCGTGGGCGTGCGGCTCCTTTTGCCGCTCCGGATCGATGCTGGAGCCCGTATGTTGCGCAAAGGCGCTGCGCGCCCCGAGTGCGCCGTCGGCGTGTAGTGGCCAGGCGGTGACGGTGCCGCTGCCGTAGTTGGCGGACATCAGCATGCGTCCGCTGGCGTCGGCGACGAGGTGGGTCGGATGTCCGGCGCCGGAGGGCTGCTGATTAAGGAAAGTCAGGGCGCCTGTGGCGGGATCGACGGCGTAGGCCCGCACACCTTCCAGCCCGGCATCGGTCGCGTAAATGAACCGATGATCGGCCGACCACGCCAACCACGTCGGATTTTTCGCCTCGGCGACGAGCTCCGGTTCACCGACAGCCCCGGTGAGTGCGTTGAAGGGCAGTCGGTACACGCCGCGGCTGGTGGTGCGGGTGTAGGTTCCGAGGTAGAGGTGCGTGGGCTTGGATTCGGTGGGCATGGTGGCGAAGGAAACGGCTTCGGTGTGGCAGACGACGAGGAGACGGCAAGCCCGGAGCCGGTGCTCGTATTTTCCGTTGCCGCATTCCGCCGAAGGAAAACACTGGCGGAGTCATGCGTCTTCTCTGGATCTTTCTCGGCCTCGCGTTGCTGGTGATTGTGCCGTTTGTGATCTGGGGCGGGGACTTGGAACGGAGTTTTTCTGCGCAAGGTGCGGTCGAATGGCTGCGGCGTTTTGGTCCGTGGGGCTGGCTGGCCGGCATCGTCCTGTTGATGCTCGATCTTGTCCTCCCGATTCCCAGCACCGTCGTGATGTCGGCCTTGGGCTTCGTCTATGGTCCCATCTGGGGAGGGGTGTTTGCCGCCGGTGGTTCGTGGCTGGCCGGCCTGTTTGCCTACGGACTCTGTCGAAGCCTCGGCCCGGGCGTTGCACGAAAGCTCGTCGGCGAAAGGGACCTTGCGCGAGGGCACGCCCTCTTCGCGCGGGTGGGAGGCTGGCTGGTCGCCTGGTCGCGCTGGCTGCCGGTCTTTCAGGAAACGATTGCCTGCATGGCCGGGCTGACCCGCATGCCGTTCGGCGCCTTCGTGCTGGCGCTCGCCTGCGGTTGTCTGCCGATGGGCTTTGCCTTTGCCGCCATCGGCCACGCGGGGGTGGAGAATCCCGGTCTCGCGATCGCGCTGAGCGCTGCGCTTCCCCCCCTGTTGTGGCTGGTCTCCCGTCGCCTTTGGAACAAGGCGCGCGCCGACCTCACTGCTCGCTGAGGCGCTGCAGCATCTTGATCGCGTAATAGTAAGCGCGTTCGCGGACCACGTCGGTCTGAACCGCGTCCTCCAGGCCGAGTTCGTGCACGCGGCCGATGGCAGAGGTGTTGCCTTCAAGGGGATGCAGCACGATCCATCCGAGAATCTTGCTCAGGTCCTCGCGAGGGAGGATGGTCTTCAGCTGATCGAACACGACGAGTGGCACGTGACGTTCGATGGGTAGTTGCACTGCATCCGGAACTGCCGCGACGTAGAGAAGGTTGCGAATCCGCTGCACCGGATCTTCCACGAGGCCGGGCGCCCAATGAGGCAGCAGCTCACGAACTCCGTCGAGTTCGTCGGCGATGTAATCGTCGGGTGTTTCCCGCGGATCGGCGAACGGAGCGACGACGCCATGATCTGGCGGGACTTGAAAATGGCGGATCGCGCGAAGATGTCCGTCGTTGATCTCCCGCCACGAACGCGGTGTGTCCGCGGCCGCGGCGGGAGCTTCGACGACCGCCGGAGCGGTGGGTTCGGGTGGAGGGGAAACTGACGTGTCTTCGATTGAAGGTTGAGCGACGGCCTCGCCGGGCAGAGGGACGTTGGCAGGGGCGGTCTCGGGCGCCGGGTCGACCGCCGGCGGTGCGGCGGGAGGCGCTTCGGATTTTTCCGGGGTGAAGCGCGGTGGGACGCGGTCTTGCGACTCGGCGAGTACACCGACAGCGATCCATCCCGCGATGACGAGTGCGATCCATCCTTTGCCACTGACGGCCCCGAAGGATTGTTGCGCGTCCCAGCGAAAGAGGCGGACGCCGGCGACGCTTCCCGCCATTCCCATCATTGCCAAGGCGAGCACGGCGAAGCCTTCGGACGACAAGCCTGCGCCGTTCACTCCGGTTTGCAGGGTTTCGACCGCGTAGCGCCCGGGAAAGAATGCCGAGACGTGTTGTGCCCAGTCGGGCAATGCCGTGAGCGGGACGGCAACTCCGCCGATAATGAGCATCGGCAGGAAAATGCATTGGCCCAAGGCTTGGACCGCCGGCACGGTGTTGGCGAGGGAAGCGATCACCAGCCCGAGTCCGATGAACGCGAACGTCGCGACCGTAAATGCGACGAACAAATCGAGTGGGTGAAGCGGAGCCGGCATGCCGAGCAGGCCGGCGAGCCCGAGCTGCAGCAAGCCGGCCATAAGGATCAGCAGGTAGCGAGCGATCAGCGTTCCCCCGAGCAACCAACCGGGCCCGACGGGCGTGAGCCGGTAGCGCCGCCACACGCCCCGCTCGCGTTCGCTCACCAAGGTCGTGGGCAGGCCGAAGCAGGCTCCACCAAGGATGGAAACGGTGAGCAGCTCTCCCATGTGCCGGACGAGCGGAACGCGCTCGTGCCGGTACAGCACCCAAAACGCGATCAGAAAGATCAGCGGGAAAAGGAACCCGTAGAGCAGCGCCATCCGGTTTCGAAAGTGGAGCCGGAGTGAGAGCCGCAGATAGGGGAGAAAACCTCTCATGGCATCGCGTTCGTTTTTGTACCGGACTCGTCGCGGGTCAGCCTCAGGAATACATCCTCGAGGCTGCCTTTGTTCACGTGCAACTCGACGAGCGCGTTTTGTTGCTCCGCCAGCAACGCGAACAACGCCGTCAAGGCCGGTTCGACCCGTGGCGTCTGAAAGCGCAGGCGGGTGCCCGCAATGACCGCGTTGCTGATGTCCGGCAGGCGCAATGCGAGATCCGCGGCGAGTGGCACGGCGGTTTCAAGCATGACGGTCTGAACATCGGTCATCCCGGCGATCAAGGTACGCGGCGACCCGGACGCGATCACGATGCCACGATCAATGATGGCAACGGTGTCGCAGAGGCGTTCAGCCTCGTCGAGTTGATGCGTGGTCAGCAACACCGTGTGCCCGTCCTGCCTCATTTGGAGAATCTCGGCCTGAAGTTCGCGTCGCGCCTCCGGATCGAGACCGGTCGTGGGTTCGTCGAGTACGACGACCTTGGGGTGATTGACGAATGCAAGCGCCAAGGCAAGGCGCTGACGTTGCCCGCCCGACAAGGTGTCGAAGGCCGCATCGGCTTTCGATTCGAGGGCAAAGCGTTTGAGCAGGCTCGCCGGCGTCGCCCGTTGGGCGTAAAACGAACCGAACAACCCAAGGGCTTCGCGCGGCGTAATTTTGTCCTGCAGCGCCGTGGTTTGCAGAGCCGCACCGATCTGCTCCTTCACGGCGGAGGGATGACGGCGGGCGTCGAGACCGCAGATTTCCATGGCGCCTTCGTCGGGCTCCCGCAGACCGAGCAGGCACTCGACCACGGTCGTCTTGCCCGCGCCATTGGGCCCCAGCAGGCCCATGATGCTGCCTTCCTCGACGTCGAAGCTGACTCCCCGCACCGCCTCGACGGAGCCGTAGCGTTTGCGCAGGTTTCGGACGGCGACGATGACTCCCATGGTACGCTCAGAGGGAAACGCAGGGGAGGCGGCGAACACAAGCCGCGAGCGGACGTTTCGCTCCGCGGCTAACGACAGCGAAGGGACGGAGGCGTCGTCTGATCGGTCGCGCTCCTCAGTTGGCCAGGGAAAGCAGCTCTTCCTCGGTCCACGGTTTGGTCCGGGTTTCCGATTGCGCGCGTACTTCCTTGACCAAGGTCGGGGAGACCGGAGAGGCGGTGTGTCCCCAGGACCGTCGAAGATAGGTCATGACCCCGGCAATGGCCTCATCGTCGAGGCTGCCGAGCGGAGGCATCATCAGGCCGCCACCCTCCTTGCCGTTGAGAATGATGCGGGCGAGGTTGTGTTCGGACCCCACCACGTGGCGGGAGTAGACGAGTTGCGGGGCGAGGCCCGTCATGCCTTCGCCGCCGGGTTGGTGGCAGGCGGCGCAGAGCATGGCGTACTGGGCCTGTCCCTTTTCGAACAAGGCGCGTTGCCCGCGATTCAACCGGGTTGCCACGGCAGGCGTATCGCTGTCGGCGCCGACCTTGCCGGGCCAGCGCAGCAGGGCCAGGAGGCCGGCGGCTTGCTTGGAGCCGGGATCGCTTTCCGCTGCGGCAAGCGCGATGAGGGGCTTGGGTTCGACGGGGATTGAGCCGGGCATGGTTTGACCGCGTCCGGCCTTGGGCAGGAAGTGTTCGATGCCGTCGAGGATGGCGGTGCGAACCCAGACAGCGGTATCGGCTTTCGGATCGACCCGGGCGAGCAGGGCGTTGAGGTGCTCCGGGTTGCCTGATTTGAACACGGCGCTGGTGGCCAGGGTGACCACGGGCGCCGCCTTCCCGGCGCCGGGGTCGGCGGCAAGCCGGGCGATGAGTTCGTGTTCACGTTGGTGCAGGCCGCTTACGATCGCGGAGGCAAGATAGGGTTGATCGCCGTGCAGACGTGCGATCGTCGCGAGCGCAGGCGTGGCCGACGAAGCGGGCGCGGAGCCGAGCGCGAGGGCAGCCGCCAGGAGCACGCGGGGATGCTCGCCAGAGGGCGCTGTCGCGAGTTTTTGAATACGCTTTTTCAGGCCCTCTCCCTCGGGACTGGCGAGAAACGTTTCGGCGAGTCGGACTGCGGTCGAACGCACCTCGACGTCGGGGCTCTCCATGGCCTTGAACACAGTTTCCGGATCGAGCCGGCCTGCACCGTGCAGCGTCCACAACGCATGGATACGACCATGCGGGGCGGCGCCGGGATTACGGGCGAGCGCGCGGAGATCCGCGGTGACCGCCGGGTCGCGCCGCTCGACGAGCAGGCGCTGGGCGGTGTCGCGCCACCAGCTGTTGGTGGAACTGAGGTGGGCGACCAGGCGGTTGCTGGGTTCCCTGGCGAGATTGACGGCCACCCGGGAAAGCTTGGCGTTCTCCGGGACGATGCGGTAGATGCGACCCAGTCCGACTCCCTTGTCGAGATCGCGCTGCTCGATTTGCTTGCGCAGGAAGGAGGTCAGGAAGATCCGGTGTTGCAGGATGCCCCGGTACATATCGACGACGTAGATCGCTCCGTCCGGGCCTTGGTAAAGATTGACCGGACGAAAGCGCTCGTCGGTGGAGGTGAGAAACTCGGTCCCTTCGTAGGCGTTTTTGCCGACGAGTCTGCCGTCATCCTGATCTTTGAGGATGATCCGCTTGACCAGGTTGGCGGAGGGCTCGGCCACAAACGCGTTGCCGAGGAACTCCGGGGGGAAGAGCGAACTGCGGTAAACCAGGGGACCGCTGGCCGCCGTCATCGCGTTGATTTTACCTTCTTCGTCGAGGATTTGGTATCCGCGATTGACGCCTGGAGTGACCCGGCCGGGCCAGATGCGCAGGTTGGCGGGAACGAGACGAACGCCGGCCCCTTCGGCGGCCGTCAGGTTGGGATTGCGGAGAAGGAACTCACCGGGGATGAGATCGGCATGAAGCGGATCACTGTTGGTGTTGTGATGAAGACGGCCCGTATTGTCTTGGGAGATACCCCACTGGCCGCGGGCGATGGTCGTTTCGCGGGTGAACTTGCCGTCGCCCTCGTAACGGAACCGCACGTCGTGCTTGGCGCTGTAGATCCAGTTGTCCATGGCCCACAAAAGCCCATTGGCGGTGTGTTCCGGATTGCCCGCCCGTCCATAATCGGAGGCGACCTCCGTCTTGGCGTCGGCCTTACCGTCGCCATCGGTGTCGCGTAAAAACCAGAGGTGTGGCGGCTCAGCCACGAGCAGTCCGTCACCGACGAGGGCGAGGGCGCGGGGCATCACGAGGCCCTCGGCGAAGACGGTCCGTTTGTCCATGCGTCCGTCACCGTTGGTGTCCTCGAGGACGGCGATGGTGCCCACGGGCGCGTCCTCACCGATGCCGTCGGCGTTCAGCATATAGCCACGCATCTCGGCGACCCAGATGCGTCCGTCGGGCCCGAAGGTGAGCGCGACCGGGTCGTGCACCAGCGGGTCGGCCGCCACCAATTCGACACGGTAACCGGGCGCCACCGTGAGTGTGTCCAAGGCCTCTTCCGGCGTGAGGATGGGGGCCGGAGGAATGACGAGGTGGGCGGGGGGAGGGGCTTGGACTTCGCCATCGCGGTCGCCTTCCTGGGCACTGAGGGGAGCAACGGACAGGACGAGGGCGAGCGGAAGCAGACGGCGCATGAGATTTTCAGTTAACGAGGTCACAGACGGACGATTTACAATGCCGGAGCGGGGATTTCCGACAGAGGCTTCAGGAAAGACGCATGGGACGTCCCGAAGTAACAGAGGCGTACAGGGCGTTGACGAGAGACACCGCCTTACGGGCTTCCCGACCGTCGACCGCAAGGGATCGTCCGTCGCGCAGAGCATGGACCAGATCCTGGATCTGGCGCAAATGGCCTTCAAAAGAAATGGCGTTGGCCGCACCCGCTCCGGACCGCAGTGCCTCGTCGGGCCGGGCGGATCGTATGGCGTCATCTTCGGGCAGTGGATCGACGAAGTCCCACCGCGCGATGCGATCGTCCTCCAGCAGGATCGAGCCGCGTTCGCCGCAGAGTTCGATGCGTCGCGACCACCCGGGCCAGGCCGCGGTGGTCGCCTCGATCGTGCCGAGCGCTCCGTTCGGGAAACGCATCGTGCCGCAGGCGGTATCCTCGGCTTCGATACCCGTGTGCACGCGCCGGGTTGCGTAGGCAAATACTTCTTCGGGCAGGCCGGCGAACCATTGGAGCAGGTCGAGCCCGTGGATCCCCTGGTTGATCACCACGCCGCCGCCATCGAGGTCGAGCGTGCCTTTCCATCCGGTGTAGTAGGAGTCGGGGCGATGCCATTTTACAAATACCGAGGCGAGCACCAGCCGGCCAAGCCGGCCCGCGTCCATGGCCGCCTTCACGGTGCGCGCACCCTGTCCAAAACGGCTTTGGAAAATCGGCGCAATCATCACCCTGGCCTTCCCGGCGGCCTCGAGAATGCGGTCGGCGCGTTCCGTGGTGATTTCAATCGGCTTCTCTATCACAACGTGTTTTCCCGCCGCAATCGCCGCCAACGCCGGTTCGAGATGCGCTCCGCTGGGGGTTGTAATGCAGACGACCTGAATGTCGGGGCGGGCCAGAAGTTCCTCAATCTGGGCGGTCGCGAACGGAGCCCCGTGTTTCGTCGCCAGCGCCTGAGCGCTCGCCTGATTGCGACTGGCCACGCCGATCAACCGGGCTCCCTCGGCGCGGGCGATGGCCTGCGCGTGGAAATCGGCAATCATGCCGGCGCCGATCAGGCCAAAACCGAGGGTGGAAGAAGAGGACGCCATGAGGTCTTGGGAAGGGGCAAAGGCGGGAGCAGACTCGTGGACCGACGCTCAGGCAAAATCTATTCGAGTAAAGTTGTTAACTGTTAAACGAAGCCGTTGACCGAGAGATTACTCCCATCACGCAGCGATCAACCCTCGGCGCTGCCAACTCATGGTACGGTCGCTGGGAATCGAACCCAGATCACCGGCTTCGGAGACCAGTGCACTATCCATTGTGCTACGACCGCACGAGTGAGCTGAAAAATTCAGTGCGTCCCGTCGCGCTGTCGAGTGCAAAACCGTCGCCGCACTTCGCGGGCTCAACCCGGCTGGCGGTCGGACGGTGGCGCCAGGCGGCTGAGGACCAATACCACGGCCGCGCCGGCCAGAAGCATCAGGACAGCGGTCAGCACCTGCGAGGAATCGGCCGGAAGGATGTTGGACTGCATCAGCGGCACGGTCTCGCCCTTGCTGTTGAGGCGGGTGGAGATCGTTTCCTTCCAAGGCCAGACCGTGCGTAACGCGCCGGCCATGATGCCGGTCAACGCCACGAGGGTGGTGCGTCGGTAGGTGTGGAGCAGCCAGCTGACGATGCGGACAAAGGACAGCACTCCGGTCACGATGCCGGCGACGAAAACCGCCAGCGTGACTAAATCCCGATGGTTCACGGCTTCGAGGATCTGATGATACTTGCCCAGAATCACCAGCAGGTAAGAACCCGAAATACCCGGCAGGATCATGGCACAGATTGCAATCGCCCCGGACATGAAGATAAAGGGCAGGCTCGGCGGCGTCTGGGTGATGGGCAGGCCGACAATCATAAAGGTCGCCACCGCAGCGGCTCCGAACGCGATCCACTCGACGGGTCGCCACCGCCACGTGACCTTCGCGAGGAGCACGATGGAACCGAGAATGAGTCCGAAGAAGAACGACCACAATTCGACCGGGTGACTCTCAAAAAGGCCCGACAGCACGCGCGAGAGCGAGAAAATGGCGAGCAAGAGTCCGGTGCCGAGGCAGAGGAAGAAGACAAGTGGCAGCTTCCGGTTGAGTCCTTTCCAATCGAAACGCAGCGCCATGCGCAGGGCCTGCAGGTCGAACGCCTTGATCCCGTCGATGAAGCGGTCGTAGATACCGCAAACGAAGGCGATGGTTCCGCCGGAGACTCCGGGAACCAAGTCGGCGGCTCCCATCAGGAAGCCGACGAGCATAAGGCGAACGTAATGCAGAAGGGGCATGAGTCTAAGGAGTGCGTTAAGGGAGAGACGCGGCGGCGATCGGGGGAACCGGGTGCAAAAAAGGGCAGGCCGATTGAGATCGGGCCTGCCCGGAAAGTGCCTGCGGGGGGTGTGACTCAGACGTCCGGCTTGGTCTTGCGCAGACCTTGGACGCGGTCGCCTTCCTTCCATTGTCCGCGCTTCTTGAGCACGGCGACTCGCTCGAAGCGTTTCAGGACGTTGCGTTTGAGGACGATGCCTTTGGCACCTTGGAGACTGTTATGTTGGGACATGGCGGAAAAGAGGTGGTTGTGACGAGTTAAAGGGGCGCAGGCGTAGAGTTCGCGTGAGCCCATGACAAGTATTTTTCTGAGACGTGATCGGCGCGGACGACGAGCCACTCCGGGGTTTGGTATGGATGGCGGCTGAAAAGCCAGGCTTCCAGTTCCAGTTGCCGGCTCGCAAGGAACTTCGCCGCCAGCCGGTATTCCGATGCCTGCTCGACCCGGCCTTCCCAACGATAAAAGGACGTGATTGGGCCATCGATTTGCACACAGGCCGCCAGGCGCTCCTCCACCAGACCCCGGGCCAGGGCCTCGGCCTGTTCTTTTCGTTCCACCGTGGTCCATCCGATGTACATGCCCTCAGCAAGGCGTGCTGTATTCGGCGGTGCAAGCCCGGGGCAAGATTGCCCTTGACGGTTGCGGGTGGGCACCTTGGCGTAACCGGTTTACGACGAAGACCTCTTTCGAGCCATGCGAGACGACTACATCAAAGAAGCGCAGAAGATTATCCCGGATCCCAACATCCTGATCAACGTGGTTTCCCGCCGCGTGAAGCAACTGAAGCGTGGCAGCCGTCCGCTGGTGGAGTCCTTGGAGAAACTCTCGCCTGAGGACGTTGCCCTGCGCGAAGTCATCGACGGCAAGATCAGCTTCGAACTCGCCCACACCTGAGGCGCCCGGCTCGGTTCCGCATTTAGACGGGCGGCTCCGCGGTGGCGGTGCCGCCTTTTTTGTCCCGCAATCCCGCCATGTCCGCGCAAAAGAAAAAATCCGGAGCCGACCGCTTCACCGAGATCCGCAACGCGAAGGCGCTGCGCGACTACACGGTGGAGGAACGGTTCGAGGCCGGGGTGGCCCTCCGCGGCACCGAAGTGAAATCCATCCGGGCGGGCAAGGCGCAGATCAACGACGCCTTCGGTCGCGTGCACAAGGGGGAGGTCTGGCTGATGAACGCTCACATCGACGAGTATGCGTTTGGCACCATCCACAATCACGAGCTCAAGCGAAGCCGGAAGCTGCTGCTGCGGAAGCCCCAGATCCGCAAGATTATCGAAGCCCTTGAGACCGGCGGCCGCGCCCTCGTGCCGCTGCGGCTCTATTTCAAGGGAGCCCTCGTGAAGGTCGAACTCGCGATCGGCATGGGCAAAAAACTTTACGACAAACGGGAGGACCTCAAGAAGAAGGCCGTCATGCGCGAAGTCGACCGAGCTCTCAAAACCCGCCGTTGATGTCATCGGCCCCCTCGATCACCGTCCGGGTGCCGGGCAGCACGTCCAATTGCGGCGCAGGCTTCGACACGCTCGGACTTGCACTCACCGTTTACAATCGCGTCACGCTCGTGCGTTCGGCCGCCGCCGCCATTGCCGGCGTGAACGGTGGGGACCGGCGGGCACAGTCCATGGTTGCCGCCGCCGCCGGCCGCTTCTTCGAGGCGGCCCGCCGGCCCGCATTTGGGTTTACGTATCAGATTTCCGGAGACGTGCCGCCCGCGCGCGGCCTGGGCTCCAGCGTCACCGTGCTCGCCGGCGTGCTCGCCGGACTGAATGCCCTCGCGGGGGCCGGCCTGACGCCGCACATGCTGACGTCCCTGGTCACAGACCTCGAAGGCCATCCGGACAACGCCTCCGCGGGCATTCTTGGCGGTTTCTGCGTGTCGCGATGCGATCCGGCGACCGGCGCCTACCTCGGCACCCTGCGTTTCCCGGTGCCGGCCGACATTGCCTTCGTGGTCGTCTCCCCCCCGGTGGAGATCGCCACCAAGGAATCGCGCGGCGCGCTGCCGCCGGTGCTGCCCTATCTCGACGCGGTGCGCAGCATCAACAGCGCGACGTACCTGACGGCCGCCTTCGCCTCGGGCGACTTTGCCCGCCTGCGCGGTGCGGTCTCCGACTTCATGCACGAGCCCTACCGGTTGCCTCGGATTCCTGGTGGCAGCGCGGCGATCGCGGCGGGCGTGGCCGCGGGCGGCTACGCGGGTTGGTTGAGCGGCAGCGGATCGAGCGTCCTCTGCGTGGCACCGGTCGGGGTGGCCCCGGGGGTCGGCGAGGCCATGCAACGTGAATTTGACCGGGTAGGCGTGGCGGCCGAACTGCGATTGCTTTCGGCCGATAACGAGGGCCTCCGCCTAGAGTGAGGCCGGGTCCTTGCGTTTGAGCTCGGGTTCGGGCCAGTGGCGGATTATTTCTTCCGCGAGCAGTCGCCAGCTGAAGGGCTTGGCCAGGATCGTCTTCAACGCTGGCAGATCGCTGTAATCCGTATCGGCCAGTTCCATCATGTGACCGGTGATCATTATGACCGGAACCGTGGGCGCGACCGTTTGCAGACGCCGCACGAACTCGAGCCCATTGATGCCCGGCATGTAATAGTCCGAGACAATCAACCCGGCATCAAGCGTCGGCATGGCATCGAGGGCTTCGAGCGGTCGCGTGAAGGCGCGGATGGGGCAGCGCAACGAGTCGGCCAGCAGGCGCGCCAAAAGGTCGGCGTACGATTTTTCGTCGTCAACGATGACGAGTGCCTTTTCGGAGGTGAAGCTCACTGGTCGGCGGTCGGTTCGTTTGGGGCGGAAAAGCAGGGGGCGATAGGATAAGCTCGCGAAGCGCAAGCCGCGGCTTTTCAAGGGTTATGTGCTGCACATTGTGCTATTTCAACCTGAGATCCCGCAAAATTCCGGTAATATTGGGCGGATGTGCGCGTTGACGCGCAGCCGCCTGCATCTGATCCACCCGTTGGGTTTCGAGATCAGCGACCGTCATTTGCGGCGGGCCGGAATGGACTACTGGCGGGCGCTCGATGTGCACGAACACGCGGATTGGCCCGCCTTCAAGGCGAGCGCTGTCGGGCCAAAGCGCCTGTGGTTGTTCACGACGAAGAGCATGCGTTCGTTTTGGGACGTCTCGTTCGCCGATGATGACGGCCTCGTCTTCGGCAACGAAGGCTCGGGCGCACCCGCGTGGCTGCACGACGAACTCGGGGAGGCGCGGCGGGTGACAATCCCCCACGCGAACGACGAACTACGCTCGCTCAATCTGAGCACGGCCGCGGGAGTTGCCTGCTACGAGGCGTTGCGTCAGGTGGGTTTTGGAGGCAAAGGCTGACTCAACGATCAGCGTGAGCTGTGCGCGCCGGGCTCCACGTCCGCTGCTGAAATCGAAGAGAACGACCGGCAGAAGGCAGGAGCGTTCCCTCCGTGGGTGTGGGCGTCCGCTCAAATCCCGAACTGCGGCCGCCTATTCGGCCAACTGCACATGCCAGTTGCCCGCTTCCTCGTTGAGGCGGAGCAATCCTCGTTTCTGGCCTTCGCGCAGCAAGTCGGTGAAGGCGCTGAATCCGTAGGCGCGCTCGTTGAAGCCCGGGTTTCGCCGCTTGATGGCCTGCTTCACCATCGAAGCCCAGATGGTCTCATCGGCTCCGCGCTCTTCCGTCAGGGCCCGCATGGTGGTGATCACCAACTCAAGTGCTTTCGCGGGGTCCGGGCCCTTGACTGCGCTGGCCGCGGCCTTGGGCGCGCTGGCCGCCTGGCCTTTGGCCTGACCCCGGGTGCGAGCCGGCCCGGTGCGCATCAGGTCGTCGTAGTAAATGAACTCGTCGCAGTTTGAAATGAACAGGTCGGAGGTGGAGTTCTTCACGCCCACGCCGACCACGGTCTTTCCGTTCTCGCGCAGTTTGCTCACCAAGGGCGAGAAATCAGAATCCCCGCTGATGATTGCAAAGGTGTCCACGTGCTCGTTGGTGTAGCAAAGGTCGAGCGCGTCGACCACCATGCGGATATCCGCCGAGTTCTTCCCTGAGAGTCGCACATGCGGGATCTCGATCAGTTCGAAAGCCGCTTCGTGGAGCGGGCGCTTGAAGTCCTTGTAGCGCTCGAAGTCGCAGTAGGCCTTCTTGACGACAATGTTTCCCTTGAGCAGCAGCCGTTCAAACACGCGGCCGATGTCGAAGGGCGGGAAGTGCGCGTCCTGCGCCCCGCGTGCAATGTTTTCGAGGTCGAGGAAGACCGCGAGCGTGTGGGTGGCTTCGGAAGTAGCGTTCATGGGTGGGTGGATCGACGCAAACGTCGCCGGTGTCCACCCCAGCGCAATTTCAACCCAGAGGCGATGGCGAAGATCAACCGAAGAAAGCGACGTCCTTCAACGCGCGAGCCTTCGCAGGCGCAGGGCCGCCTTCACGCCTTTCCGCGCCGGATGCCGTAGGGCGTGACGAATAACCCAGCGCCGTTCCGCGCCGGCGTCGTCGAGCCAGCGCTCGCAAAGGTCGAATGCGAGACTCGGATGATCTTTGGCGATGTCGCCCACATGATTCGCGACGCTGCGCCGGACGTACAGATCAGCGTCGTCCTTCAGCGCCTCGAGGATCGGAAGAACCGGTCGGGGATCGCGCACAAATGTCTGGAGGCGCGCGGCCCAAGGCAGGCGCGGACGGGTTCCTTCGGAGCAAAGCCGGCGTACATGCGGGTCCGGATCGCGCGTCCACCGCATGAGTTGGTCGAGAGTCCGCTCCGGCCAGCGATCAAGGAAGGGGCGGATCGAGAACTCCGCACTGAACCGCCGCGTCAGTTCGTAATTTGCCCTCATCGAAATTTCGAAGGGATCGCGTCCTCCGTTATGCGCCGGATCGAGGCCGTAGGTCGCAACGAACGCGACGTGCGGCAGATAAAAGAATCCGCCCAGTCCGAAGTCCTCCGTGCGCGCGAGCGGTGGCGTCAGTGAGCGAAGCAAGACCGCGATGGCCTCCTCGTAAAGAGGCGGCAGGCAATGACGCAGCACTCCGGCGAGGTGCCGGCCACGGTCCATCAGGCCGAGCGGATCGATGCCTTGGCCTGCGCGTTTGAGAAACTTTGCCGCATCGAAGCCGGGCGAGGCGAAGGTGAGGTTGTCGGCCAGGCAATCGATCGCATCGCGGTCGAGCAGCGTCTTGAGCGTGCTTCCTTTGGCGATGGAGCGCGGCGCGACCGGGAGGCGCGGCGAACCCGGGAGGGGCGCCGGACGGCGGAGTTTCGAACGGCGAATCGTGTCAGTCGGAGTGGGCATCGTCCCAGTCTACCATGATCTGCTGACAGCCTGCTGTCAGGAGGGGACGCGGCTTATTTCGCCTGCAACGGGCTCAACGTGGCCGTCGCGGGCGTGGCGTAGCCGTTCCACCAGGCGTCGATGAAAGTCCGGTCAGGCTCCCCGTCGGCGACGATGAAGCGGAAGCGCGCCACATAGGGCTGGCCGGGCACGATCGAGAACTCGCCGAGTTGCTGGGGAACGAAGCTGAAGTACGGCATGTCCGGGTGCAGCCGAACGGGCTGGGGGGCGCGGAAATTGTCCGGATGCCCCAGGGTGGCCGTGCCGGCCACCGCGCCGCCCTCCACCGCGCCGCCGACGTAGCACCAGCGGGCGCGGGTATTGTTGCCTTGAATACGGTCGGAAATCCCTTCGGACGTCAGGTAACGGACGGCGTCGCCCGGACCGTTCCAACCGGCGGCGCCGCGAAAGCCAAAACCGCCGTAGTGGTATTCGGGCAGGACGAGAGGATCGGCCGACGCGGCGGTGTGCACGAGTTCCAGGTCGAACATGTGCACCGGGCGCGGTCCGCCCTCGACCGCATAGGCGGTCACGCGCCAGGTCACATCGAGGGCTTTGACCGGCTCAGTGGCCGAGAGGTCGACCATTTCATGCCGCGCCTCGAAGCCACCGTGCACGGGACCGTTCCACGTGCGGTCGAGCCCGACGAAGTGCTCGGCGCCGGTGCGGTTGTGCATGTTCCAAAAATCCGGCGCGCGACCTTGGAAGCTTGTCTTGGTCCAAGGAGCCCAAATGCCGTGGTGGTGCGCATGGTTGGAGGGATAGTCATCGGTGACAATATGTCCGGCCGGCGAGATGACCGGATGGATGTAGCCGGCGCGCACGATCGCCGGCGGGATGTCGCTCCGTGGCAGAAGCGTGCGGTCGGTGCGGTAGTGGAATACGGGCTGGCCGCGCACTCCGATTTGCAGGTCTCCCTGTTTCGTGGCGACCGTCACGGCCGCCGGCGCCGGGCCTTCGGTCAAGACGAAGGACAGCGATTCACCTGCGGCCTGCCAGGGGATCACGACGTGAGCGAGGCCGTTGGTTGCACGTTGCACGGCGAGGGCGCGGCCCGACGCATCGCGCAGGATCGGGGAAGCGGGACCGTCGGCAGGCAGCCTGAGCGTGATCACCTGGCCGGCGCGGGCGCTCGCTGCAGGCTCCAGCGTTACCCGATAGTCCCGGGCGATCACAGGCAGGGCGAAGAGGGAGGCAACCAAGGGCAGGATGAACCGGGGCAGGGTAATCATGCCTGTAAGCATACGTGGGATGCGGTATTGGCAACTCCGCTGAAGCGGTGAAAACGCAGGCGGTTGTCCTTCCTGCTGTAAGTATGAATCGCGATTGCGCACGAAAACGCACCCTATAGTAAAGCCGGCACATGTACGCGAGTCCCGATGCAACGCCCGCGCCTTCGCCCAAGACGGAGCGCGATCAGCTGTTCGAGCATTCGCTGGACCTTTTTTGTATTGCCGGGCTCGACGGTTACTTTCGTCAGGTCAATCCCTCGTGGATGCGCGTCCTTGGCTGGTCGCGCGAGGAATTGCTGGCTCGGCCGGTGATTGAGTTTGTCCACCCGGAGGACCGCGAGAGCACGCTCAAGGGGCGCCGGGGTCTGTCCGAAGGCGTGCCGGTAAAAGGTTTCGAGAACCGCTATCTTTGCAAGGACGGCTCCTACCGCTGGCTCTCCTGGCAGTCCACGATCGAACCTGGCGGGGCCACGGTACTTGCGGTGGCCCGCGATGTCACGGAGCGAAGGCAGGCCGACCACGAGCAGTTCGTCGTGGGCAAGCTGGAGTCGGCTGGTGTCCTCGCGGCCGGCATTGCGCACGATTTCAACAACCTGCTCGCCAGCCTCCTGCTCAATCTTGAGATGGTCTCCCTGAGCGGTCCGGTCAGCGACCGCCAGCGCCGGCACCTGCAGCAGGCCGTGCATTCGGTTCACGCCGCGCGTTCTCTGACCGATCAGTTGATTACGTTCGCCGAGGGCGGTGCGTCGGTCTGCGAGATCATCGATCTGCGCGAGGTGATCCGTCAGGCGGTGGCCGGAGCTGTGAGCGGGTCCAACGTGCGGGGCGAATGTGTCCTGGCGGACGATCTTCGCCCCGTTGAAGTGGATCCCGGTCAGATCGGGCAGGCCTTGCGCAACCTAGTGCTCAACGCGCGCGAGGCCCTTACGTCCGGCGGCACCGTGCGGGTGCGCGCGGAGAACCGCACGCTGGCGACTCCACCCGCCACTGGGTTCCCGGCGGGCGACTACGTGGCGATTGCGGTGAGCGACGACGGCCCTGGTATCGCGCCGGACCTGCTGCCCAAGGTGTTCGATCCCTATTTTTCCACCAAGCAGCGGGGCGAACAGAAGGGCATGGGCCTTGGCCTGACCATCTGCCGGGCGGTGATTCAAAAACACGGCGGCGTGGTGTCCATCGATTCGCGTCCGGGGGAGGGCACGACCGTCACCTGCCTGCTGCCGGCGTCGTTCCGCAGCCTGCCTCTGGCCCCGCCGATCGCCGAAACGTCCGCAGGAGCATCCGTCCGCGTGCTCGTGCTTGAGGACGACGCCAAACTCCGCGGCATCATCGGGCAGACGTTGAGTCACCTCGGTTATGAGCAAGGACCAAGGGTTGAGGTTAAACGTTCGCATTAGGGACGCCGGTTCGGGGGTCCAATTCCTGACACAAAATCCGTCTTGGTTTTGACGGCGCAGTCCGGCAACGTCCGCGTTTCAAATTATGAAAATCTGCTGCATTGGAGCCGGGTATGTGGGTGGACCGACGATGGCCGTCATCGCGCAAAAGGCGCCGGACATCCGGGTTACGGTGGTGGACATGAACGTCGCGCGAATCGCGGCGTGGAATTCCGGCCGCCTGCCCATTTACGAGCCCGGGCTCGATGCGGTCGTCAACGAGTGCCGCGGCCGGAACCTGTTTTTTTCCACGGAGGTGGCCGAGGAGATCAATGCTGCTGACATCATCTTCGTGGCGGTTAACACCCCGACGAAAAGCTATGGTGTCGGCGCCGGGCGTGCCGCTGACCTGCGGTACATCGAATCCGTGGCGCGAACGATCGCTGAGGTGGCCACGAGTCCCAAGATCATCGTCGAGAAATCGACGATTCCCGTGAAGACGGCCGAGGCGATTCAGACCATTCTGGGCGCGAATACCCGAGGCCTGACCTTTCAGGTGCTTTCGAATCCCGAGTTTCTCGCCGAAGGCACCGCGATTATCGACCTGCACAATCCCGATCGCGTGCTGATCGGCGGCGAGCGCACGCCGGGCGGCGAGGCGGCCATGGAGAAGCTTGCCTCCGTATATGCCCATTGGGTGCCGCGCGAGCGCATCATCATGACCAACCTGTGGTCGTCGGAACTCTCCAAGCTCGTGGCCAACGCCTTCCTTGCGCAGCGCATTTCGTCGATCAACTCCATCTCCGCCCTCTGCGAAGCCACCGGCGCGGACGTCGACGAGGTGGCCAACGCCATCGGCAAAGACAGCCGCATCGGGCCCAAATTCCTCAAGGCCTCGGTGGGCTTTGGTGGCTCCTGCTTCCAAAAGGACATTCTCAACCTCGTCTATCTTTGCCAGCACTTCGGGCTGCCCGAGGTCTCCGCCTACTGGGAAGCGGTCGTCAAGATGAACGACTGGCAGAAGCAGCGTTTCGCCGGGCGCATTGTGAAGTCGCTCTTCAACACCGTCGCCGACAAACGCATCGCCGTGCTTGGCTTCGCGTTCAAGAAGGACACAAACGACACCCGCGAGTCCGCCGCGATCAGCGTCTGCCGCGATCTGCTCGTCGAGCACGCCAACGTGGTCGTCTACGATCCGAAGGTTCCTGCCGATGAGATCGTGCGCGACGTCCTCGGCGCCGGACAGACCAACCCGCGTCTTACGGTTGCGAAGTCTGCCCTTGAGGCCGCCCAGGGTGCGCACGCGCTCGCGATCGTGACGGAGTGGGATGAGTTCAAGACGCTCGACTACGCGAAGATCTACGAGGGCATGATGAAACCGGCCTTTCTCTTCGATGGCCGCAACATCACCGACCTCGCCAAGCTGCGCGAGATCGGCTTCCGCGCCTCCGGCATCGGCAAGTAACCCCGGCTCCTGGCGCGAGCCGCCCGTCCAATAGGTCTCTGTCACCGCCGGTCCGCTGCGCCGTCCAGCGTGTGGCGGATGACAACGAGTTCGCTGACGTTCTCAAACGTCAGCAAACCCACAAGACGGTTGTTTTCGAGCACGGGCATGGTCGCGCACGGGATGGCATGCATGCGAGACACCGTTTCCTTGAGCGAGTCGTGGGCGTCAACGGTGACAACCTCGCGGCACATCGCCTCTCGCACGGACACGTGGGCCGATCCCTGGGCGAGTGCCTTGACCAAGTCGTTGCGCCGCAGGATGCCGACCGGCCGCCCCTCTTCCATGACTGGAAAGTCCTGCTGCGAACCAGCGAGGAGCGCCGACACCGCAACACCGAGGCTGTCTTGACTCTCCAAGGTGCGAAACCGCGTCATCATGGCGGCGCGGACATCAAGTCCCTCCAGCGCAGAATCCCTTTCAACCATGCCAGCCTCGGCCTGCGCGCCGAGGAAGACGAAGAGCGCCAGCACGACCAGGAAGGGACTTGAAAGCAGGCCTAGCAATCCGAGGGCCACGGCAATTCCCTGCCCAATGCGAGCAGCGATCTGCGTGGCGCTTCGTCGGCCGATTTGCGCTGACAGCAAGGCGCGAAGCACCCGGCCACCATCCATGGGGAAAGCGGGCAGCAGGTTGAACGCCGCGAGGAAAAGATTCACCACCATCAGCCGCTCCCAAAACGAGCCCATCGCGAGCTGAAGGAAATTCCACGAAGTCACGGCTCCCGTGCCGGCGAGTGCGATCATCAAGAGGCCGGCGATCGCAATGTTCACTGCGGGCCCGGCGAGGGCCACGACCAGTTCCTGCGAGGGTTTCTCGGGCATGCGCTCAAGACGTGCGACGCCGCCGATCGGAAGCAGAGTGATGTCGCGGGTGCCAATCCCGTACCGGCGTGCGGCGAAGGCGTGACCGAACTCGTGCAGCACCACGCAGAGGAAAAGCGTGAGGATGAAACCGATGCTGCCGAGCGCCTGGGACGCCGAATGACCGGCGCTCAGGTGGACGATGAAGATCCAGCCGATCAGCAGGCCGAAGGTCCAGTGCACGAATACACCAATGCCGGCAAAGGACCCGAGTTTCAGGGCACCGTGCGCAGGGTTCGATGCGGGAGATCCCGTGGCGGGCGGGGTGGAATCGTCGGAGGATGAAGGCATGCGGTCAAAGAAGCGGTTCGTCAGCGCCGCCATGCTGCGGTGTGCGACGGGACTCGGGCAGGAACGCGATGAGGCATTGGGTCGTCAGCACCAGCCCGGTGATGGACGCGGCATTCTGCAGGGCTGTTCGCGTGACCTTGCAGGGGTCAAGCACACCAAAGGCCACCATGTCTCCATATTCGTTCACCGCGGCATTGAAGCCGAAGTTGCCTGTTCCTTCAACCACCCGGTTCACAACGACCGACGGATCGGCGCCGGCGTTGGTCACGATCTGCCGGAGCGGTTCCTCAAGCGCCCGCAGCACGATCTTCACTCCGGCCACCTGCTCTGCGTTCTCGGTGGGCAGGTTGCCGAGCATTTCGCGCGCGCGCAACAGGGACACGCCGCCGCCGGGAAGGATGCCTTCTTCAACCGCGGCACGCGTTGCATGGAGGGCGTCCTCGACCCGCGCCTTGCGTTCTTTCAATTCCGTTTCGGTGGCCGCGCCGTCCTTGATCACCGCGACGCCACCCGCGAGTTTTGCCAGCCGTTCCTGCAGCTTCTCGCGATCATAGCCGGACGTCGTTTCCTGGATCTCGTGCCGAATTTGCTTCACGCGCGCCTGGATGGTCGAGCTTTGGCCCGCCCCTTCGATCAGGGTGGTGGCCTCCTTGGTGACGACCACCCGCTTCACGCGGCCGAGGTCCCCGAGTTGCACGCTTTCGAGCTTAACTCCGAGGTCTTCGGAGAGACATCGTCCGCCGGTGAGCACGGCGATGTCCTCGAGCAGCGCCTTGCGTTGATCGCCGAAGCCGGGTGCCTTCACGGCGCAGACTTTCAGCGTGCCGCGAATCTGGTTCACGACCAGGGCGGCCAACGCCTCGCCTTCGACGTCCTCGGCAATGACGAGCAGGGGCCGTCCGCTCTTTGCCACGAGCTGCAGCAATGGCAGCATGTCCTGAAGGCTGGAGAGGCGTTTCTCGTGAATCAGCACGCAGGCGTCCTCAAGGACCGCCTCCATGGTCTCCGCCGATGTGGCGAAGCAGGGCGGCAGGTAGCCCTTGGCGAACTGCATGCCCTCAACCACGTCGAGCTCGCTGACAAGGCCGGAGCCTTCCTCGGCGGTGATGGTGCCGTCCTTGCCCACCTTCTCCATGGCATCCGCGACCGGTTCCCCGATCGAATGATCCGAGTTGGCGGAGATGGCGGCCACCTGGGCGATCTCCTTGCGGGTGGAGCACGGCCTCGCCCGCGCCTTTAGCCCGGCAATGACGCCCTCGACGGCGAGGTCAATGTCCCGCTTCAGATCCATCGGGTTCATGCCGGCGGAGACATACTTCATGCCCTCGACGACGATGGCGTGTGCGAGCACGATGGCCGTGCTTGTCCCGTCGCCGGCGACATCGGAGGTCTTGCTGGCGACTTCCCGGATAATCTGCGCGCCGAGGTTCTCCAGATGATCCGGCAGTTCGATCTCCTTCGCGACGATGACACCAGAGCTGATGATGAGCGGGGCTCCAAAGGAACGTTCGATCACCACGGTGCGCGCCTTGGGGCCCAGGGTGACCCGTACGGCTTGGGCGAGGGTGTTGATGCCGGCGAGGAGGCGGACATGGGCCTCCTGGCCGAAGACGACTTGTTTTGAGGGCATGGCGCGATTAGTTCGGAAGCGGCGGGTGAATCGCGCCGCCTTACGAAGCATAAGCCCGACGGACCTCTGCGGCTGCGCGATCGTTGGCAAAGATTCCCCGAAAATTGGGGTGCAAGTTCGGCGTGGTACCGGACAAGAAGTGCCGAGCGGCTTTTCGCGACCTCCGCTAGGATGCAACACAGCCGCCGGGTTCGCGCGGCAATCCCGCCGCCGGACCTGAGGTGAAGGAGTTCGCCATGCTCTCAAAATATTCCGTCGAATACAGTCTCGCCTTCCGCCGGCATTCGCCGCCGCAACATCAAACCCATTACACCGACGATCCCGTGGCCTGCGAGGAGTTCGTGCAGGAGCTGCTCGAGCGGAGCATGGGCATCCATGCCATCCGGCACGACGGTGCCGATCTGCCCAAGGCAGAGTTCGACCGGGTCGTGAAGGTCGCCGCGAATGCGCTTGCGGCGCGACACGTCTGCGCCTCGCTCGGCATCAAGCCGGAGGAGGAGCGCTACCGTTTCGGATTCTCCGTCTGAGGGACGGTGGGTCTGCCGCCTGATCGAATGTGCGCCCTTCCGATCGCGAGGTGCGGTCGGTACGGGAGGTTCATGGGAACGGCTGAGGACAGCCGTCGCTACACCGGCGGAGGCGTTGTAATGATTCCATCGGTTCCGAGGCCATTTCAATGATGAGTCCTCCAGAAAACGTCTGCCGGCGAAGCTCGGTGAAGACCCAGGGCCAGTCGATGCTGCCTTCACCGGGTACAAGGTGGGCATCCCAATCGCCAAGGTTGTCATTGAGGTGAACCATCTTGAGGTGGCCTGCGAGCTTCCGGAAAACGTTCTCGAGGTCGCCGCTCAGCCGAGCGTGTCCAGTGTCGAGGCAGGTACCGACGGCGCAGGTGTTGATCTCACCTAGCAGATGCATCATGTCGCTGACCCGGCGGAAAAGCAGATGAGGCAGCATGTTTTCGAGGAGAAGCTGCACACCCGTTTCGCAGCAGTAGGCGGCGACGCGATTCAGGGACTGCGCCGCGTTGCGGATGCGATGAAGGAACTCCCCGGGGGGCGGACGGCCTGCGCGTTCCGGTCCAGAATGGAGGACGATGTTTTCCGCGCCCAGCAGCGAGGCGGCCCGGCAGGCGGCGAGCAGTTCGGCCACGGCCTTGCCGCGAACGCTCTCGTCTGGCGACGTGATGCCGATCCGGTCCGCGAACGGAGCATGGAATGCCCTCCATCTGCTCGGGAATGCGCACAGAGGCGCGGTTTGCGAGCTCCACGATGTCCGCATCGGTCTGGCGCACCATGATGGCTTGGCGAATATCGATTTCATGCAGTGGGATGGTGCGGATTGAAGGGACCTCGCCCGCAATGCCGAGCGTGCGCGCATAACTGCGGAAGGCTGGCTTCAGGTAGTTGGTGAAGGGCAGGCGCATCATGCGGGTGTGGAGCGGGTCGCCGTACTCCGACGTATCGATCGAGACGATCTCTCTTCTGCCGGTGGGCCCCGGCCCCACTTCGACGGCGGAAATCTGCACGGGGATCCTCGATTTGGCCTGCGCCGTTTCCAGGACACGATGCGCGATATATTCCGTCAGGAGCGAAATGCCGAAGAAAGCGCGGTTTGCGTCGACGTCGATCAAGGTTCGCAACGAATCAGGCACGCGCTTCCCGCATTCCTCCAGTAGTTCGGGAGCCGGCCCCATCCCGGATAGTCGCTCCGCGAGTTCGGAGTGTCGGGGGATGCGCCAGACGAAATGATGCCCTTGTCCGGTGATCGTATGCAGCGGATTGATGCCCCACCGGAGCAAGAGGGTCTCGATCGCCCGGACGACCGGCTCCTGCAATTCGAAGGTCCGCCAGGGATCGCGATACGCTTCGGAGGGCGAGTCAAAGTTCACGTACTCCACATCCAAGCGGAGCAGCAGCGATTTGGCGTCCGCGAGGGACCGGGCGATATCCAACTCGTTGGCGAGGAAGTGAACCAGATCCCAAGCCGGGCGAAGCCGGCGCCGATCATACTGACAGCCGTCCGACTGGGTTACGTAGACGGCGGTCGCAGAGTCCAGTGAGTCGCCTCCCAGAAATTCGACGAGACGCATCCTCACTGCCGGGTTGGTGTATACGGTGGGCATAGGCGTCAAGGTTCCGAACGGGCCGCGAACGTGCCAGTCGTGCCGGTCGGTCCGAAACCTAATCCATCGCGCATAAAAGGGCTATGCACCCCTTGCCATCGTGCCCGCGATTCGTGCATCGCCCCCGGTCGGCTCGCCGGAAATTCCCGTAACCGACAGAGCTGTTGCAGCGGGTGCGCTGCAGGAGGGCGGCAAGGGTGTTCTCTGGTCGAAGGGCACCGCTCGAATCACGCGAATGGCTGCGTCGAAATAACGGCCTCGCCAAACGCGGGATTGTCGCCCCCCCCGGAACCGTGGAGGCTTGGACGGGTGGAGGGAGTTCGTTACGCCTCATTCGTGTCGTCCGTCGTGATGAAGAGATCCGAGCCGGCGTCCGCCAGCCGTCCGTGGTTGAGATGGAAGAGGGTGTTGCCCTCGACATCGGTCACGGCGATGTCGCATCGATCAAAGAATATGAAACAGCCGTACTCCTTCTCGATCACCCGAACGACCCCTTTGCGCATGGCGAGCGTGAGGTTCTGCGCGCGATAGCGGTAGGAGTGGCCACCGCGGGTCTCGATGGCGATCTGGATGGCAGGGGTGGACTTGGTGGGGGCGTTCGCGATGGCCGGCATCGTGGGGGAATTCATTCGTCTTGGGCGATGGAGGTTGGGGAATGTCGGTTTATGGCGTCGTCCGACGGAGGCAGGCGCGGAGGGTCTCGAGCAGAAGGTCCGACGTGAATGGCTTGGGGAGCACTACGTCGATCAAATCGCGCAGCGGAGGCGGGATATCGCCGGACGCGATCCGGCCCGACGCCAGCACCACCGGGACAGGGTCGCCCTGCGCACGAATGCGCTCGATCAACTCGAGTCCGCTTAAGTTTGGCATGTCCTGGTCGGTAAGCAAAAGATCGCATCCGCGTTCTAGATAGGCGCGCCACGCTTGCTCGCCGTCTTCCGCGACCACCACCTCATATCCCGAGAGGTGGAGAATGAGGGACGTGACCTCGACGAGGGTGGGGTCGTCGTCGGCGATGAGAACGCGAAGCCGCGGGCGAGGTGGCACGGCAATCGCCGGCGTCGTCGTGATGCGTGCGGCATCGCGCTGCTTTGGGGGAAGGATCCAAAGGCTTAAGCCGGAAGACGAAGGAGGTGCGGAAGCATCTTTGCTGGTAGCGTCCTTCGCGGGATGATCGATCGTGGTCATGCGGATGCCGGGGTGGGAGGTCGGTGCGATGCTTACGCCGCATGGTTGACGCGCGGCGCAGGCAGGCCGGAGTGGAGGCGATGGCGGAACGCACTGGGGGCCTCGCCGACCACCCGGCGGAACGCCCGGTTGAATTGGGACAGTGACTGGAAGCCTGCTTCATAGGCCGCTTCGCTGACGTTTACATGCGGATTGAGCAGCCGCTCCTTCACGCGGGCCACGCGCGAGCGGTTGACGTAGTCGGTGAAGTGCAGTCCGGTGCTTTCGCGAAACCGTTTGCAGAAATAGTAGACGCTGACGTGCACCGCCGCAGCAACCGTGGTGAGCGCGATATCGTTCGTCAGATGCGCGGCGATATGGGCTCGCGCCGCCTCGACAAACGGAGGCTCGTCCGGGTGCTCGGCAAGCATCAGCCCTTCGCTTTCATCGGCGAGTTGGAGGGCAAAGACACCGAGAAGGCGGAGGAGCGAGCGATGTCCGCGACGATCAATCGATCGCCCCGGATCCTGGGCACTGCGGTGAGGGGCATCGGCGGATCGCCAAGAGAACGGCCCCAGCTGCAACCAGGCGGCGATCGTGTCGCCGGGACGGATGGGAACGCAGGATCTCATTGCCTCCGAATCCTGCGGCCCGGCGTTTGGGTCGCTCCAACGATTCGTGACCGGGCCGAGCGTGGCGGAAGGCGCACGGGGCGGCCATGCAATGATCCCAAGGGAAAGTCCGGTGGCCCCCTCAAACGCGGTCCGGTATTCGCGAAACAATCGTGTCTGCCGCAAGCGTCCGGCGACGGCCGTCTTCTCCGCCGGAGCGCGTGCGGCGGGCCGTGGCTGCGGGAGTCGATAGGCTTGCATGGCTGTCAGATTACCACGTCGGCGCCGCCGCGAATAGTGGGAGACCGTCGCATCGCTTTTAAGGAATCCACCTACGTAGCCGTGGTCCGGTTTCACCCTTGCGGGCGGAGTCTTTCTCGGCGATTTTCCCTCGTGTCCTCCGAGGATTACTCCTCCCTCAGCCAGCCGGAGCTGGGCGCCCGCTTGCTCGCGATGGAGCGCGAATTCTCGGTCTTTCAATCTGAGCTGCTCGGGGCGCTCAAAGACGTCCGCGATATCCGCGCCGCGCTCGACGAGCATGCGATCGTCGATATCTCCGACGGCGACGGCCTGATCACGTATGTGAACGACAAGTTCTGCGCGATCTCCAAGTACACGCGGAACGAACTCATCGGAAACAGTCACCAGATGGTGAACTCCCGGCACCATCCCCCGGGCTTCTTCGCCGAGATGTGGTCGTCCATCATCAGGGGGCAGCCGTGGCACGGCGCGATCCGCAATCGGGCCAAGAACGGGGTGTACTACTGGGTGGATACGACGATCGTTCCCTTCCTCGACGCATCCGGACGCCCGGCCCAATACGTATCCATCCGGACGGACATCACCGAGCGCAAGGAACTCGAACGTGAGTTGCTGCGCGTGAGCGAGCACGAGCATCTTCGACTGGGTCAGGAGTTGCACGACGGCCTCGGGCAGCAACTCACGGCCGTCGAGTTCATGTGCCAGTCGATCAAGGGGGAGTTGCAGCGGGCATGTCCCGGCCTTGTGACCAAGACGGATGACTTGTGCCGGCATCTGCGCGAGGCGATCGCGCAGACGCGCTCGCTGGCACGTGGGCTCACGGCGTTCATGCTGAGCGAGAATGGGCTGCCCTCCGGCCTCGCCGATCTGGCGCGGCAGACCTCGTTGTCCGGCCGTGTCCATTGTCATTACGAGGGGCCGGCGCGGACGAACCTGAGAGAGAAGGACTCGGCCATGCATCTTTATCGCATCGCGCAGGAGTCGGTTGCCAATGCCGTGCGCCACTCGGGCGCGGACGAGATCACCATCCGTCTGGAGGACGATGAGGACGGCCTGCGGCTTGTCGTAAGCGACAACGGGCGCGGTATCCCTGGAGATCGCGAGGACGATGCCGGCATCGGCCTTCGCATCATGCGGCATCGGGCCGAGTCGATCGGCGCGGAGTTCGGCTTGAAATCGCGTCCAGGGGCGGGCGTGCGCGTCGAATGCCTGCTTCGTCACCGCCATGAAATCACCCGCTGAACGCACCGTTCATGACGTCGCGCCGCCCCCCGCGGCCGGGGTGCGGCGGCGCGTCCTGCTGGTGGACGATCATCCGATCATGCGGTCGGGGCTTCGGCAGTTGCTGGACTCCGAGCCGGACTTGATGGTGGCCGGCGAGAGCAGCGATGCCGCAGGGGCCTTGCGCTTTCTTGCGCATGCGATCGTGGACCTGGTCCTGACGGACCTGACCTTGCCGGGACGCGGTGGTCTCGAACTCATCAAGGACCTGCAGGTGCTATATCCGCGCCTGCCCATCCTTGTGCTGTCCATGCATGACGAGGGGCTTTATGCCGAACGCGTGATTCGCGCCGGAGCGCGAGGCTATCTTATGAAGGAGGCCGGCGGTGAGCGTGTTCTGGAAGCGGTGCGACAGGTGCTCAACGGATCTGTGTACGTGAGTGCGGCGATGACCACCACTCTCCTCTCCGGCCTTGGAGGGCACGGAGCCCAAAACTCACGCTCGCCGTTCTCCCGTCTCACGGACCGGGAAATGGAGGTCTTTCAAATGGTGGGGCGCGGCAAGAGCAACCGTGAGATCGCCCGCCTGCTCAACCTCAGTCCAAAAACGGTCGACGTCCACCGCGGCAATATCAAGACCAAGCTTGAGTTGGGCGACACGACTGCACTGATCCGCCATGCGGTGCTCTGGATGGAGCGTCAGTGAGGCAACAGAAACCGCCTTGCCGCGGAGAGTGGCGTCGAATGAGCGCACCCCGATTTCCCGCACACGCATCGTCGTCCCGATCAATGGCGCGACGCTCGCGTGGGAGTTGACGCTTCCGGAGAATGCGCGAGGCATCGTGATCTTTGCGCACGACACGCCCGGAAGCAGGCACTGCTCGTGCAGCACCGTCGATCCGGAACGTTCTGGAAGGGTCGGTAGCTCTTCGATGAGAGAACGCCCAAGCGCAGTTTTTGCCCAGCCATTCACAACAATTGATGAGCGGCAGAAACACCCGGCGGTGTAAACTTCTCGCGTTGAAGCCTGCCGGCTTTGGCCCGCCACGGATTCATTCCGTCATGAAACCTCCTCCCTCCACTGCCCCGCTCGCCGTCGCATGCGTGCTGGCTCTGTTCACCGGTTTGCTCCCGCCGGCAACGAAACAGCGTAGCCAAAATTCAACGTTTTCCGCCCGAACTCACACCCGTCCCGCCATGAAAAAGAAATCCGCCAAATCATCCGCCTCCCCCGACACGCCAGCGCCGGCTGAAGACGACATCCGCAACTACGCCTATCACTTCTTCGAACTACGGGGTGGTGAACCCGGACATGACGTCGAAGACTGGCTGGAGGCGCGCGCCTGGCTTCTCTCGAGCGTGCTCAGGCACCACACCCCTGCGCGCCTCCCTATGCATCTCCCCCGACCGTATCCGGATCTCGCCGCCGAAGAGGCCAATGAAGCCCGGCATATGAACACCTGAGCGTGTTCCATGAACGCTCATCCGGAAAACCCCGCCGGTCGGGCGTCGTGAAGCGTCACTACATAAAGCCAGGGAAAGGCGGGCGGTGCGACCCGCCCGCCCGGCCTCGATCCATCGGTCGCAGGCTGGACTCAGACGACCTTGATGTCGACGGCCTTGGAGGGGGCTTTGGCGTCCTTGGGAAGATGCACCTTGAGCATGCCATCTTTGAACTCGGCAGAGACTTTGTCCCCGACGGTCCCGGCTGGCAGCGTTATCTGTGGTTGAGGGTGGCCCGGCAGGTGCCGGCTCGGGGAAGTTATCACCCCGGCATGGCCTTTGCACCGCGACCGTTGCCCAATCTTGGGCAAAACTTGCGGCGGGACTACGGGTTGCTCAATCGCAGTGGGCCGACGCGGTCACGAGGTCGCCCACCTCTTTGTCTGTGACCTGGGAGAAGTCGTCGTACCAGGCGCCCACGGCGTCAAAGTCCAAGGGAGCGATTACGCACACCACCTCGTCGGCTTCGCGTTCGAGGTCGCTCAGGCTGTCCGCAGCGACGACCGGACTTGCGACCACGATGCGGCCGACGCCGCGTTGGCGAAGGGCGGCGATCGCGGCGCGCACGGTGACGCCCGTGGCAATGCCGTCGTCGACGAGGATGACCGTCCGTCCATCCACCGGGCAGGGAGGACGGTTTCTGCGGAACGCCTTCTCGCGCCGGGCCCGTTCGCGCTGCTCGCGGGCCACGATGCGGGCGATCGTGTCGGTATCCAGGCCAAGGGATTTGATCACGCCTTGATTCAGGATCTGAATACGCCCGCTCGCGATCGCGCCGATGGCCAGCTCCTCCCGGCCGGGCGCGCCGAGTTTCCGGACGACGAGCAGATCCCAGGGCAGATGAAGCGTCCGGGCGATCGCCTCCGCCACCGGGACCCCGCCTCGCGGCAGGCCAAGCACCACGACATTGGGTTGCCGGGCGTAGCCCGACAACACCTCGGCGAGGCAAGTGGCGGCTTCGGCGCGGTCCTTGAAGCGCGTCTTCATGGCCGGGCGTACCAGTCGGCGCGGGTCAGAGGCAGATGGGCGCCGCCCTTCGCGTCGGGTTTTGCGAGCAGCACTTGATAGAGGGCGAGGTGGCCCTGATCGAATCTGCGGGCCGATCCCGCCATGTAGAGCCGCCAGATGCGGTAGGTGGTTTCGTCGACGTGGGCGCGCGCCTCGTCGCGATGGTCTTCCAGTCGCCTCACCCAGTGACGGAGGGTGAGGGCGTAATGCTCGCGCAGGTTCTCCACGTCTCGCACTTCGAGACCGGCGGATTCCGCAGCTTGGGTCACGACCGGCAGCGGCGGTACGTCCGAATGGGGAAAGACGTGTTTGTCGATGAACGACGGACCGTGGTGGTCGCGGGGACGGATGCCGCGGCCGATCGCGTGGTTGAGGAAGACGCCACCCGGCTTGAGCAGTGCGGCCGCCGTTTGGAAGTACGTGGGCATCCCGCCTGCGCCGACGTGCTCCGACATGCCCACGCTGACGATCGCGTCAAAGGGCGTCGCGGCGCCGAGTTCGCGGTAGTCCTTCAGTTCGATGCGCACCCGCGCCGCCAGTCCGGCCTCCCCCGCCCGTTGCGCCGCCAGTTCGGCCTGCCGCACACTCAGGGTGATGCCGGTGACCTGGGCTCCGTATTCGCCCGCGGCCATCAGGGCGAGGCCACCCCATCCGCAGCCGAGGTCGAGCAGGCGCTGCCCGGGTTGCAACCTCAGCTTGCAGCACAGGTGGCGCAGCTTGGCTTCCTGGGCGGTGTCGAGATCGTCCCCGTGCGTGGTGTAATAGGCGCACGAATACAGCATGCGCCGGTCGAGCCACAAGCGGTAGAACTCGTTCGACAGGTCGTAATGGAAGGAAATGGCCGCGCGGTCGCGCGCGAGCAGGTCTCCGGCGGGGCCGCCACCGTTGTGCGTCCGCCAGGCGTCGCGTCCGCGTCGCGCGGTTGGCAGCCGATGAAGCTCGCGAAAGTCCGACCAGGCCCGGCGCCAGCCTCTCGGACGGTGTTCGAGATGGTCCGCGAGCGCGCAGGCGGTCTCAATGTTGCCCTCAACGTCGAAGTCGTCCGCGAGATAGGCCTCCGCGAGGGCAAGCTCGGTGCCCTCTTCGAACATTGCGTGCAAGGCGCCGGGGTGATGCAGGACCAGCGTGACGGGCCGGGCCGTATCGTCGGGCCAGCAGGTGCCGTCCCACAGGCGAAAGGCGACCTCCGGCGGCGGATGCGCGCCGAACATATGATCAAGGAAATGCCGCGAAGCATGAAGGGCATGGTCGAACGTGGACATGACGGGAGATTCCGCAGGGCGGCCCGCCTGAGCGGCCGGTCCCTGACGTTCCTAGAGTGGAGGACAAGGTGAAGTGTGCCTGTTAACGTCGAAGGTTGCTATGCCAATATCGTCGTTTTCTGCGCAGATCTTGCGATCCTCACCGGGCCGCCCGGCAAGGTGATCCTACTAACATTCTGTAGCCGGGCTCGGTTTCCAAAGGTCAGCACGGTACCCGCAGACCGCGGTCGGCGCCCGCGGCGGCAACAGGTCGATTCCTCCGTCAACCCGACACGGCGCGCCACAGCACAAAGATCAGGACCTGCGCGGAAAACACGCGCAGCAGCATCACAAAAGGATAGACCGCCGCGTAGGCCACGGCCGGCGCGTCGCTCTGGGTGGTCTGTTGCGCGAAAGCGAGGGCCGGCGGATCCGTCATCGAACCCGAGAGCAGGCCGCAGAGTTCGGCGTAGTTCACTTTCTTCCATGCCCGTGCGACGACGCCGACGACGAGCAGCGGCACCGCCGTGATCAGTGCGCCACACAACATCCAGCGAAGTCCGTCGCCCCCGGCGAGGATCTCGATGAATTTCTCGCCAGACTTGATGCCCACCGCGGCGAGGAAAAGGCTGATGCCGATCTCCCGCAGCATCAGATTGGCGCTCGGAGGCAGGTGCCACACGAGGGAGCGCGTGTTGGCCAGGCGGGCGAGCAGGATGGCGACGACGAGCGGACCCCCGGCGAGACCCAGCTTCACCGGGGCCGGCAGGCCCGGAACCGCGAGCGGAATCGAACCGACCAGAACCCCCAGCGCGATGCCGATGAAGAGTGGAATCGGATGGGGATGATCGAGCGCCTTGGGGGAATTGCCCACCACCTGCGCCACCGCATCGATACTGGCTTCTTCGCCGACCACCATGAGCACGTCGCCGAACTGCAGCTTGAAGCCCGAGGCTGCGGTGAACTCCAGGCCTTGACGGCTCACGCGCGTCACAATCACGCCATGCTCCACCAGCGCGGCCACGTCGGCGATCGGACGTCCCAGCACCGCCCCCTTGGTCACAAGCACCCGACGGCTCACGACGTTACCCGGCAGCGCCTTCAAATCCACGCCCGCTTCGGCACCCACCACGATGCGCAGCGAATCGAGCCCCGACGCGGGGCCGACGGCGTGCAGGACGTCGCCCAAGGCCAGTTCAGTGGAAGGCCGTGCAATGGCGACCACGCCGGCGCGGGAAAAGCGCGACACCACCACGCCCGAGCCGGTGAGTCCCGGAATCGCGTCGATGCGAAGCCCGACGAGGTTTGCATTGCGCACTTCGAAATTGCGGCTGGTGGGTGGTGCCACACTCGGACGGAGCAAGGCTTCCGCAGCCCGTATTTCCGTCGGCACGTCGATGCGAAACAGCGTTCGGATCACGAGCATGGTCAGGATGATGCCGAGAATGCCAAAGGGGTACGTCACCGCGTACGCGAGACCTTGGATCACGGCGGCGTCAGGCGGCGCTCCCACGAGCGTCAGCGCCTCTCCGGCCGCCGCCAGCGACGGCGTGTTGGTGGTCGCCCCGGAGAGCAGTCCGGCACCGGCCGCCAGTGGGACGACGTCGGTCGCGATCAATATTGCGGCCAGTGCGCCGCCGCCGAGCACGATCGCGGCGGCAAATCCGTTGAGCATTAGCCCGCGCGATCGCAACGAGGCGTAGAAGCCGGGGCCGATCTGCAATCCGAGCGTGTAGACAAACACGATCAGGCCGAACTCGCGGACAAATTCCAGCACGCGGTGATCCGGCGCCAGTTTGAAGTGCCCGAGTGCAAGTCCGGCAAAGAGCACGCCGGCGACGCCCAGCCCGACTCCGCGCACCTGGATCTTCCCGAACGCGGCTCCGCCGGCGCCGGCGATTGCGAGCAGCAGGACGGTCCGTGCCACGGATTCGCCGGTGAGTAACGTTGTGAGCCAGTCCATGGTCTTACGTTAGCAGGCCCGGGTGCACCCGACTGCGCAATTCTTGTCTTGGTTCACGCGCCACGTCGGGCGCTCAATCGTGGGCGAACTCGGCGGGAAGCGGTTCGAGGTGGGAAAGGTTGATGAACCTGCGCACCTCCGCGGGGGGCCACTCCTTGGCAGGCTCGATCCGTGCCAGGGAGTCGTGCGCGAGAAAGAGCTGCACACGATTCCCCTCTGGCAGGGACGAGGCATCGCTTTGCGTGAGGTAAAAGGATTTCGCCTCGTCGGCGTCCTCCCAGGCCGTCGCGAAGACCTTTCCCTTGTTCCATAGTTTACGATGGACTTGGATCTCGCGTTTCCGGCGGATCGTCACGTCGAGCACCGTGCCGGGAGCGGTCTGCAGGTCCGCGCGCATCTGTTCTTCCCAGCCGGAACGGGGGGCGGTCCAGGTCACGCGGGCAATATATCCCTTCCAATACTCCACCACGGCGTCGGCCTGATCGCGTGGCGCGCGCTGCTGGTGGATCTCGACGTCGTAGATGATCCCTCGCGTCGCGGGTTGAGGCTGGATCGCGAGTGCGATGATCACCACCGCCGCCCCGCAGTTGAGTGTGAGCAGCTGCCATTGCCGCTCGGGCGCCACGTTCAGGAGCCTCGTTGCGACCCAGAGCACGAGGCCGAGGACAACCCCGGCGGGTCCGGAAATCAAAAGGCCGACGAGCGGCCCCTGGTTGGCTTCAGGCGCGAAAATCATCGGCCCGATGAAGCCGGCGATGAACCCCGTTGCTCCGAGCAATAGAGGCCAGCGCAGTCCCGGTGCCTTTACCGTGTTGGCAGATTTATCCACGAGATTGCTCTAAATCCGAAGTGGAGAGCGAGAGCAAGGCGCATGTCGTTTGCCTGGCGGTCTCCGGGTTTGCGCCCTGTCGGGTGATGAAGAGGCGCCGCCGTTACCTGGATTTAACCGAAAATCAGGCCAAGCTTCATCAAATCGTCGCCGTCCTCGGCTATGATGGCTGGGTCGCATGACTACACCGAGAGCTTTGATCGTCGAGGATGAGCCTGATCTAAGGGAGATGCTCAGTTATCATTTATGCCGGGAGGGGTTTGCCGTGGAGTCGACGCCTGACGGCTATGATGCCCTGCGGATGGCCCGCCGGCTTCCGCCGGATGTGATCCTGTTGGATCTGCTGCTCGCCGGTCTCGACGGTCTCAGCCTCTGCCGTCAGTTAAAGGCGGATCCGGCTTCGGCGGGTGCGCATGTGATCATCATCTCCGCCAAGGTGGAGGAGGACGACGTACTCCTCGGGTTCGCCCAAGGAGCTGACGACTATGTGCGCAAGCCGTTCCGGCCGAAGGAGGTCATTGCCCGCATCCGTGCGGTCCTGCGGCGGGCGGTGGTGACCCTGCCGGAAGTGCAGGGCGAAATCCTGAGTTTTCCCCCTCTGGAACTTAATCATGCGAGCCACGAAGTCAGGCTGGCCGGTGCGCCGCTCACGCTGACCGCGACCGAGTATCGGATTCTCCACTACATGATGGCGCACCCGGAGCGCGTGTTCAGTCGCGCGCAGCTCCTGCGGCACGCCTCCGGCGAGGAGGGTCCGGCCGGAGGGCGCTCGATCGACGTTCACGTGCGCGCGCTCCGTCGCGCACTCGGGGTGCACGCAGGCATGATCGAGACCTCCCGGGGCGTGGGCTACCGTTTTCGTCCCTCGCCCGCGGAAAAGACACGGCTGCGGACGGCGGTTTGACCAGGTCAGCGGAGGGATCGCGGCGCGTCACATCGATTTAACATCGGCCACTCCCCTCGGACGAAACGGGAAGTTCCGGATCACGGGAAAACCTTCACCCGGCCTTCATCCGGCCTTAACGGAAGACTTCTAGGTTGCCCGTGATGCAGCCACTCCACCCAGGCCGCATCTCACCTATAATCCACCACCAAATGAAAACACTCACCGGCTTCCTCTCGGGTCTGGCCAGGCTCGGTTTCCTGGCTCTCGTCCTGTCGGGCGTTGCCCACGCTCAAACTGCCAACGGCGCAATCGAAGGTCGCATCGTCAGCAGCTCCAACGGTCAGGCCCTGCAGGGCGCGATCGTCCGGATTGTCAACTCGGCGCAACGCGCGGAATCGCAACGCGACGGCACGTTCGTCCTGCGCAATCTGCAACCCGGCGAATATGCGCTGGAAATCACCTACTTCGGCTTTGCCCCCCGCACGACCATGGCGGTCGTCGGCCCGGGCGGGACGACCCGTCTCGAGGTCGACATGAGCGACCAGAGCGATGTCGTGGCGCTCGAAGCTCTTACCGTCGAGGGGGAGGCCGTCGGCCAGGCGCGCGCGACCAACCAGCAGCGGGTGGCCACCTCGATGGTGAATATCACCTCCGAGGAGATGCTCGGCACGATGGTGGACAATAACATCGCCACCGCGTTGCAGCGGCTACCCGGCCTGTCGGCGAATGCCGACACCTTCTCGGAGATCCCGCGCTTCGTGAACATCCGCGGCTTCAACGCTGACCTGAATTCGGTGCAACTCAACGGCGCGCGGCTGCCCACCTCCGGCAGCGGCGTGGGCGGCACGGACGGCGCGGGCGATACGGCGCGAGCCTTCGCCCTCGACGACATTCCCGGCAATGCCATCACCAGCGTCGAGGTCGTCAAGGCACCTACCCCCGACCGTGATGGCGACTCCATCGGCGGCATCGTCAACCTGATCACTAAGTCGGCCTTCGACCGCACGGGTCGCTCCATCGATTTTCAGGTGGGCGCGGACTACGTCGAGTTGCGCGATACGTTCGTGCCGAACGTCTCGCTCGGCTACAGCGACATCACGCTCGACGGACGCCTTGGCTTCCGCTTCGACGTCAACTTCTCAAAGGGCGACGAGGGTTTCGACAACATCGACTACGACTCACTCCCGCTCGTGCCACAGCTGCCGTTCAACAGCTATCTCAATATCGCGACCGAAGGGCGTCCGACCTTCGCGCATGAAGACACCGAGTACAACAATTACCAAATCGAGCGCGACCGCTACGGCTTCTCAATGTCGCTCGACTACAAGCTTAGCGACACGACGTCTCTCTACTTCCGGCCGGTGGTCACCCGCGAGGAACGCAGCGAGGACGATGTGCGTTTCCACAAGATCATGGACAACGACCACGGCCGGTCGGCCCCGACGTCGGCGTCCGCCGCTCCGACCTTCGCCGACACCCCGATCGGCGGCTTCTACAACACCACGCGCGGTCGTGCGGTGAAGTCGAGCGCCACCACAGGGGCGTACGCCACGTATGATTCGGTCAGTCCCACCCAGGCCGTCACCACGTTCCTGCCCAATGGAAACGGACGTGGCTCGGCGGGCTACCGCCAGAATCTCAACGAGCGCCAGATCGACTTCTATTCGCTCGATCTCGGCGGCAAAACCCAGATCGGCTGGGGCACGCTGGACTGGGGGCTGTTCAACTCGACCAACAAAAAGGTCGAGGATGCGCGCAGCGCGCGTTTTGACCGCACCGGCCTGCAATGGGAGTACGACCGGACCAACTACGTCACGCCCCGCTACGAAACGATCAACGGCGTCGACCCGTACGCGCTGCCGGCAAATCAGCTGACCTCGGTTGATCGCTTCATCAATCCGAGTTCGAGTAATATCAACGCTTTCCAGCGCACGAGCGAGGAGACCGTCAACCAGGTCCAGCTGGACTTTGAAATGCCCTTTGCGCCGATCACCGGCATCGAAGGACGGTTCAAGACGGGGGTGAAGTACCGGGCAATGGAGCGCGAGACCGACCGCAATCAACAGTACTGGCGGTTCGAGAACACCGCGGCCTACAACGCCTTCGATTTCGGCTCGTTCGTGACCGAAAGTCCGAACACGGTCGCACGCTTCGCCATGCCCTATCATCCGGATACGGCGCGCCTGATCGCGGCGGCGCGGGCCGGACAGAATGGTCTCGTGGCCGACACGTCGGTCGCGCGGCGGCTAAACTCGATTAACAGCGATTACCAGGCCTCCGAGAAGACGCTTGCCGGCTACATGATGGGCACCTTCGACATCGGACCGAAGTTCCAGATGACCACGGGTGTGCGTGTCGAGCACAACTGGTTCGAGGCCGAGACTCCGTTCTTCGATCGAGCCAACCCACCTCTGGCTGATCGCGCGCCGACCTTCCGGACCGACAAGAATGACTACACGGAGGTCCTGCCCGGCATTCACTTCCGATACGAAGCCAGCAATCGCGTGGTGTTCCGCGCGGCCTACACAAACACCTACGGACGCCCGGCGTTTCGAGAGATGGTGGCGGTGACGCAGTTCGATGACGTGAATAACATTATCACGACCGGCAATCCGGAACTCGAGCCGTACACGGCGAAGAACTACGACCTCTCCATGGAGTATTTCGGCGCGACGACTTACTTCCAGCTCGCGATCTTCCACAAGCGGGTCTCGAACTTTGTCTTGGAGCAGGGCGACACGATTGACGGCACGGACGGATATCGCGGCCTGCCGTTGAATCCGGGCGAGACCTACACGGTCACGACCTTCAGCAATCAATACGAGAGTGTGAACAAGGGCGTCGAGCTGGCGGCGCGTTACCGCTTCGTCAAGCTGCCGGATCCTTTCAGCTCCCTCTATGTTGACGGCTCGGCCACTTACACCGACTCGGACGGACGCTACTCAGACCGTCCGGGCGAGAAACTGCCGACCTACGGCGCCTCGGAATGGCTCTTCAACATGGGTCTCGGCTTCGACCGTGGCCGCATGTCGGCCCAGCTCTCATACCGGTATCGCAGCCCGTATCTTGAGGGTCTTGAGAGCGTCGACCGCCAGAATCGTGAGCTCGGCTTCTCTCCGGATTCAGGCGACGACTGGTGGGGCGGGCAAAAATACTGGAACTGGGAGTCCAGCTATCGCCTCAGCCGGAACTACCGCGTCTATCTGAACGTCACGAATCTCTTCGAGTACACCAATGTTGGTTATCAGAGCCCGCCGAAGAATCGCTACCCGGAGGACGGCTATTTCCACCAACGCCGCTGGAGTTTCGGCATTAAAGGCTCGTTCTAATTTGCGCACCACGCGCTTCGTCTTCGAGGTCAGTTGTTCTGGCTGACCTCGAGTGTTGGTTGGGTCCTTGGCAGGGCGCCATCCCGGTTTCGGGGTGGCGCCTTTGTGTTTCATGCGGCTGGCCTTTCGCCGAGCTCCCCGTGCTTAACGCAATCTTCATCGCCTGCTTCGTCTGTCCTTTAAACTCGTCGGCTAGTCTCCTGCCATGATTCCTCCTGCCAGTCCTCATCCCGCTCCAGTTGCCGCGACCGGGCAAACCTTGCAGGCCACCGCCCGGCTGGCCGCGTTTTTCCGGCTTCGCTCCCGCACCGCTCCACTGACTCTCACGCAGGTCCGGGCTCAATGCCGTGCCGTGGTCGATCAAGTCATGGGCGAGGCCGGACTTTATGCCTCAGAGCATGCAGCGCTGGCGCTGCTTCAGGCCGAGGGTGACGGGGCCGAGGCGGTCGTCATCTTGCGCGCGTACCGGCAGGCTCTGGAACGCAGGCATGTGACGGACGTCATTGATACCGGGGCGATGCGAATGCTGCGCCGTATTTCCTCGGCCTTCCGTGAAATTCCAGGAGGCCAGATCCTTGGGCCGACCCGTGACTATTCCCAGCGCCTGTTGGAGGCCTCGCTGGCGCACGAGAGCGAACAGACGGTGGCGGATGAAATTTCGCGGTTTCACTCCGGCGCCCCCGGCACGCCTCAACGTCCGGTACGCACATTCAGCAAGGTCACGTCCCTGCTGCGAAAGGAAGGGCTGTTGCGTCCGGCGAACGAGGACGAGGACCGTCGTGTGCAGGACATCACCCATGAGCCCGTTCTTTCTCCCGCCCCGCGCTCGGCCCGCCTGCAGGCGCTCGCCCGAGCAAGCACCGGCGCATTGATGGCACTCGGCTACAGCGGCATGCGGGGCCAGGGCGGCGATCATCCCACGATTGGGGAGGTCCGGGTGGGCCATGTGGCCTTGCGCGTGACCGATGCGCGCGGACGCAAGCGCTACCTTGGCCAGATTCAAGTCACCGAGGCCGAGAACATTTCGAAGATCAAGGTGAAGAAGAAGGATCCGGTCCCGTACCTGTCACTTGGATACGGTCTGTGCTTCGGCCAGAACGAAACCAAGGCAATCTGCATGGGCATGCTCGACCGCTCCATGCGCATCGGTGGCGACGGCGCGCCGGCGATCAGTCAGGAGTTTGTGCTCTATCACACGGAGCCGGCGGACGCCTGGGGCTCGATCCAGAGCGTAAAGCTGCCCGCCCACGTGGAGTTCATGAGCGAGCTGGACAACCTGCGCGCCGCCGTGTCGCGCAAGCAGGAGAAGGCCGCCGAGCGCGCAAGTCAGGTTCGGGTCGAGGCAGGCGGTGAATTGAGCGCGGGATAATTGTTGTCATGCGAGTGGAGCGCTGGTCGCAGTCCGCAGCGGGGATCGCAGTCGCGTTGGCGAATACGGACGATCTCGCAGCGGCCGTGTCCATTTTCGAGCGTTCGAATCTCGCGCATCGCGGTGGGGTTTGGCCGCACCACGAGTCGGCGCTCGAACGGGTCCGAAGGACAATGAACGCGCCCACCGACTCTATCGACGCCTCGGTTTCCGCGAGACGGGAAATTCTTTTGAAGCGCAGGCGGAGTGGAAACGGGCCTTTTGAGTAACGGCGGGTCCGTTGCGCGGGCGTCTGCGTTATTCCTCGAAATGAACCGGGCTTCGTGCGCGGCGTCGGTTCGGATTTTCCCAATTGTAACCTGCGCCCGTTGCGCGGCGGGTGATGATCTTCTTCACCCATGCGGTGATTGTTTACCGTTTCGCGCTTCTGCTGGTCGTTGGATGCTGTTTTTCCCCTTGGCTGCCAGCAGGCAGCGCCGACGTGACCGAACGGGCGGTGGCTGTTTCGCTCTATGAGGAGCGTCGGTACCGTGAGTCGCGCGAGGCCCTTCGCTGCCTCGATGCCTCACGGGCGCTCGTTGACGAGGAGATCGATTTCCATCTCGGCCGTCTGGCGCTGTGGTTTGACGACGCCGACGAGGCACGCTCGCGACTCGAGCGCGCCGTAGACCAAACCCCGGGTTCGGCGCGGCTGCAGAACGCGCTCGGCGACGCCTACGGGCTCGCCGCCCAGAACGCCTCGTTTCTCGCCAGGCTCGGCTGGGCCAGAAAATGCCTGGCGGCTTATCGGCGCGCGGTCGAGTTGGAGCCGGACAACCCGCTCTATCGCTGGAGCCTGCTCGGCTACTACCTCGTGGCGCCGGGCATCGCCGGAGGCGGTCGCGACAAGGCCCTCGCCGCGGCGGGGGAGATCAAGCGCCTCGATGACATGGCAGGCCGCATCGCATTGGCGACCGTGCACCTTGCGGAAGGTCGCGCGGACGCCGCGTTTGCGCAGTTCGATCCGCTCTGCCCCGAACGGCCGGATGACTTCATGGTGCTCTATCACATCGGACGTTGCGCGGCCTTGAGCGGCGAGCAGATCGACCGCGGGATCGCGGCGCTCACCCGGTGCCTCGAGCTCGGGTCTCCGCGCGGCGACGGCATGCCGACGATCTCATTGGTCCACTACCGGCTTTCCAATCTCTATGCAGCCAAGGGCGATTCCGTCGCTGCGGCCCAGTTCCGCGAAAGGGCCTGGCAACTGAATCCCGACTTCAGGCCGGACAAAAGCGCCCTCAAGAACTGAAGCCGGGAATTTCGCCCGCCTGCAGGGAAAAAAAGTGGACGCGCGAGTCCCACGCGCGTCCTTCCGGGCCGGCGGAGGCACGCAGGCCGGAGCGCGCGGAGAGACCCTCGCGCCCACCCGGATAGGTGCCACTCGCCGCCAAGCGACACGTCATCAAGTGAACCCAATCGCATCCAACACATGTCGCTCCACGTGCCGATTCTCGCCCACGGACGGGAAGTCGTGGATGTGCAGGGCCGGATTGAAATTGAGCTCGAGAATGGTGTACGGCGCATCCGGGCCGGTCTGATCGAGGTCGGGAATGATCATGTCCAGCCCGCAGATCGTCGCACCCACCGCAGCGGTCGCCTGCTCGGCGAGGCGCTGATACACATCGGGCATGGTATCCGTGAAGTCGAGACTGTCGCCACCGGTGGAAATGTTGGAGTTCCGCCGGAGGTACACCGTCGTGTCGGCCGGCGGCACGCTGCCGGGCGTCAGGCCCTGCGCCGCGAGGAAGGCGACTTCGACCTCGCCGAGCCGGATCTTTTCGAGCGGCTTGCGGTAACCCTCGCCGCGAAACGGATGGCGGTTCTTGATTTCAACGAGTTCCCGAATCGTTGAGTGGCCGTCGCCGGTCACGTTGGCCGGCACGCGGTGGAGCACCGCGCGGGTGTGTCCGGTGATGACGAGGAAACGAAACTCGCGGCCCTCGATGAACTGCTCGACCAGAATGCTGGTGTCGTGCGTAAAGGCGAGGGCGACGGCGGCGAGGTAGGCCTCGGAGCCGGCGGTTGGACCGAGGATGGTGATGCCTTCGCCGAAGTTGGTGGAGTTCGGTTTCACCACAAGGTGGTTCCCGGCCCAGCGGGCCTGGTCCTGCGCGGCGGTCGCGGGATCGTGGTACTGCCGGCCGTCGGGCACCCGCAGGCACGCCGCGCGCAGGACGTGCTTGGTCACCTGTTTGTTCTCCATCAGGAGCGCGCTGATGTAGGTGTCGGCGGAGGTGCGGGTTGCTTGTTTGACGTACTCCGTGCGTCCGTCGCGTCCAAGGGCGATAAAGTTGTCGACGGGGTCGAGGATCTCGACCGCTACGCCGCGATTCAGGGCTTCTGTGATGAGAACCTGGGTGGAGAGTTCGAGGGAATCCGTTTCCATGATTTCAGGTGGAGAAAGCAGCATGATGTTCACGCGCCAGCCGCAGGCTGAGGGCGAGCGCACCGCCCGGTTCGCGCGCGCGTGCGTCGCGCCAGCGGTCGATCACGCGCGTCGCCTCGCCGTGCCAGCGTGCCCGGGCGGCGGATACGGCGTGGGCATACGTTGCGGGCAGGGTGGCTGCGACTGCGTCGAGGGTGGAGAGCAGGCTCTCAACTTCCACCTCGTCGCCCGGGGCGTGGCCGCACTCACAGAGCCGGCCACGGCAGAGGGTCGACCAACGCCAGCGGTCGGCCAGCGTGGCCTGCTCGGCCGTTGTGAGTGCCGGACTTGGCAGCACGAGGCAGGCGAGCACGAACACGTGGAAGAAGCGCAGCGCCTCCAGACTGATGCCGGCCGGTTCGAACGGATCGAGGTCGAAGACGCGGAACTCCAGGTAGCCGACACCGTGACGGGCGAGCTGGTCGAGCGTGGCGCCGGGTGCGCCATCGCCGGTTGCCGCGGGTTTGGGACGCACGGGACTGTAGAACTCGCGTTCGTGGGCAAGGAGCGCGGGGCGTCCATCGGTGGCGGTGAGGGCGGCGCGCAGCTGCTCCCGGTACTCGGTCACGGACGCGTAGGTCACGCCCACCTGCGCGGCAATCTCCGTGGCGAGTCCGTAGCCCAACGGACTGAGACGCACGCTGGAAATCACATCCTGACAGCGCTCGGCGTCGGCCCGGTTTTCCGCGGACGTGGTGCGAAGGAGGTCCTGCCAGAACGTTTCGTCCTCGGGCGGGCTCATGCCCCAAAGGGCGTTGAAGACATGCTGGTGACGAAGGAAGTTGCGCATGAGCGCGAAGTACGCGTCGTCCCGCAGCGTGCGTTCAGGCGCGGAAGAGGGTTGCGCGGCGCGCCACGCCGCAAAGAACTCCGGACGGAACGACAGGTTGAAATGTACACCACTGATCGCCTGCCTTGCGCGACCATGGCGACGAAGCAGACCCTCCCGATACGCGCGCGCGGCTGACCACTCCGGGCGCCCGCCAAACGAGGCGGGAGCGAAACGCCCGGGCTGATCCCAGCGTCCGGGCAGACTGAGCGGCCAAAAGAGTTCGTGGCCAAGCGCTCCGTGGAGGCGGCGATGCAGCTGGTGGAGAGCGGTCCAGGCTGCTTCCGGCGAACCGAGAGGCGTCGTGATGAGTTCGGTCTGGCACTCCGCGAAATCCACCGTGACGTCACCTTCCTCGGGTGGAAACGGATGGGGCGTGAGCGCCGGCTGTCCGTCTGGGGTGATGCGCAGCCCCTCGCGCTCGAGGCCCCATGAACCCTTGAGCAACACATCGGAGCCCCCGGCGTGCAGCAATGCTTCGAGCCGGGACTCCGCCGCGCGCGCTGCCGCTGGGGAAGAGGAGAGGGAAGGATTCAACGTGTCCATGAGCAACGACCCACAGATCGTCCCTGTCTGACTAGGCCCACGCCATCGGGAATGCAGCAAGGAATTGTTGGAGCCGGTGCCTTCATTTGCAGGTGGGAGCGGATCCAGGGCGGCCGCTATTCCATGAGTCATCGCGCCGTCCTAGTCTTTCGGGTGCTGACCTTAAGCCAATCTTCATCGAAACCGTCATATGGAGGAGCCATCGGCTCTTTGGCTGCTGGCCGAAGCGGAGCAACCGTGCGGCTATACAGAGAAATTCACCGCTCCTTAATCTACGCTTAACCCACGTGCGCAAACCTGCCCGCGCCGGCCCTCTTGCGCATGAACTACTTCGCCTTCGAAACCGCCGCCAAACGCTACGCTGCGGGCCGGCCGTTTTTTCATCCCATCGTCCGCGACGCGATCCGCGATTACCTCGGGGCCGGAAGAAAAGTCGCGAAAGCGATCGACGTCGCCTGTGGATCCTCGACTATCCTGCAACACGCCGGCCCAAAATCATGGCGCTGCCCGCAAGCGTGAAGGATCAAAGGACGGTCGTCGTCCTCTCGTCTCGCGCCGAAGTCGGTACGTTCTTATCGAGGGTGAAGCCTGTCGACACGGAGCGGATAATCCGGGCGACGTTTTGAGTTCGTCGGTTTCGCGGTCCCCGATTTTGGCGGCGCTCAAATCGCCCGTTGGCGCAGCCGGGAGGAGAGGAGGTCGATGATCGTCACCGTGGCAAGAATACAGAGCAAAATGGCGGAGACCTTGCCGTAGTCGTACACGCGAAAGTACTCGTTCAGAGTGTAGCCGATGCCGCCGGCGCCGACGATGCCGACCACGGTGGCCGAGCGCACGTTGCTCTCGAACCGGTACAGGGCATAACTCGTCCAGAGCGCACGCACCTGAGGGAGGATGCCCCAGACGATTTCCTCGAGCCGGTTCGCCCCGGTGGCACGGATGCCTTCGACCGGACGCGGATCGATGCCTTCCACGGCCTCGCTGAAGAGTTTCCCGAGCACGCCTGTCGTGTGCACGAAGAGGGCGAGCGTGCCGGCGAAGGGTCCAGGTCCGACCGCGACCGTGAAAACAAAGGAGAACACCATCTCGTTGATCGCGCGGAGCGCGTCCATCATTCGGCGGACGGGCTGGCGGATCCAGAGAGGACTTTCCGGACCCAGAGGCGCCGAGCAGGGCGACCATCTCGCCCTCGGCAATCTCAAAGCTCGCACCGTCGAGCACGCGCGGACGCGCGGGGTCAGATCCGAAACGCTTGGAAAGCCCGGAGACGTGTACGCGCATGGCAAGGCAGGAAGGACCGACGCAGACGGTTGCCGCCGCGGCTCAGACGAGCGACAGCTCGGAGGGACGGACAGGAATGGGTGCCTCGGCGAAGACGCGCGGGACGGGCGTCGTGCCGTACTTGGCGACAAATCCATCCAGGTCGAGCAGGTCGTTGAAGCGTTCGACCAGCGTCGCGCGATCCCAATCCCACCAGGCGATGCCCTGCAACTGCTCGATGACCGGGGCAGGGAACCGGAACTTGACGACCCGGGCGGGGACGCCGACGGCGATCGCGTAAGGAGGGATGTCCTTGGTGACAACCGCGCCCGAACCGATCACCGCGCCGGTGCCGATGGACTTGCCGGCGATCACGGTCACGCCGTGGCCAATCCAGACATCGTGGCCGATCACGCAACGATGGTTCTTTCGCCATTGGAAGAAGTCTTGATCCTCCTTGGTGTCGAAGCCGTATTGAGTGCGACGATACGTCGAGTGATGCTGGGTCACCCGCCAGGTGGGGTGATTGCCGGGGTTGATGCGGGTCTGGGCGGCGATCGAGGCGAATTTGCCCACGTCCGTCCACACCATGCTCACATGGCCGGCGATATAACTGTAGTCGCCGAAGGTGGATTCGCTGATGGAGCAATGCGGGCCGATATCGGTCCAGCCGCCGATTTCGCTTTTTCGAACGCTGGCGGTGGCGTGGATGGTGGGTTGTTCGCTCAGGCGTTTGGGTGGGCGGCCGGTGGACGTTTCCGGGAACGATTCGATGTAGGGCATGGGGTGGTTAGAGCCGGTAGACGGGCAGACCGGGCAGCGGTTTGAACTCGGCGAGGTGCTCGTAGGCGCGGAGTTCGGCCTTCGGCAGGTAAAAGCGGACATTCCTTGTCGCGAGCAGGCGGTTGATGGCTTCGGCGACCTCGACCAGCCGGGCCTTGGTCGCGGAGTCGAGCGGACGTTCGAGGTAAGCCACGGTGACGTGGCCGATAAATGGGCGCGTGCGCCGGATGCCGAGCAGGCCGATGCGCTCGTGGCCGTAGAAATGCTCGCGGAAGTGGAGGACCCGGTGAAAGTCGTCTTCGCAGTCAAAGATGCCCAGCAGGCCGACGGCGTTGCTGAAAAGGGAGAGGCCAATCATGCGCATCGAGAGACGATCCAAGGCCAGGCTCGGGGGCAGATCCTCGAAGGCGGACGTCACGTGCGCGGGATAGGAGGCGGCCAGGCCGCGATCGACCACGAAGCGTTGGTGGCGCTCGTCGGACAGCGTGTTGGCGACGGTCTGGTGTAGGCTCGCCTCCGGCAGAAGGAAGAGCGTGCTTGGATCGCAGACGTTGTAACTGAGCTGATTTTGAATCGAGCGCAGCTGCTCCAAGAGCGGGGCATTCTCGTGATGACCCTCCACCATCGAGACGACGGCGTGACCCACGTAGGGCAGGGGCGACCAGCCACCGGTCTTGAACGTGAACTTGTTGCCCGGCTCGATCCGCTCGACCCGGGCCCGCAGGCCGGCGGGGGAAACTTCGTGCAGCTGACGGACCTGATAGGCGTTGTAGGCGAGTTCGATCTCGGTGGAGGCGAGCATGGCGTGGGATCAGGCGAGCACGGCGGCGGGCTGGAGTTCGCGGCCGGCGGAGTGAACCCGCTCGCCGCCAACATACGTTTGTGTGACGCAGGGGGTGTCGCCGCGCAGGCGGACGACAATCAGGTCCGCATCCTTGCCGACGACGAGGCTGCCGGTTTCGTGGGCGATGCCGGCCCCGTGAGCGGGCACGGATGTGGCGGCCGCGACGGCCTCGTGCAACGGCAAGACCTGTTCGCGCCAGAGCTTGAAAACGGCGTGCAACATGGCGGGAGGGTAGTAGTCAGAGCAGAGACCATTGACACAGCCGTCGCGCATGGCGTCGGCGACGTTGAGGTTGCCGGTGAGCGAGCCGCCCCGGAAGACGTTGCTGGCTCCGCCAAGCACGGTCATGCCGAGCGCGTGCGCCGCGCGGGCCGAGGCGAGGTTGATGGGAAACTCGCAGATTGTGACGCCGAGTTCGTGCATGAGGCGCACCTTGGCTTCCGTATCGTCGTCATGCGAGGCGATCGGGACGCCTTGGGCGAGCGCGAGCCGGGCGCAGGCCTGCATCTCGGCGAACGAAAGCCGGGGGCGGTCTTGTTTCTCGGCGAGCTTCTTGAGTGCTTCCGCCTCGCTGAGGCCCTGTTTTGCCTGGCGTTCAACAAAGAGTTCACGCGTGTACTGGCCCTGCCCGGGCGTGTGGTCCATGAAGGAGAGCAGGTCGAAGGCGCCTTCGCCGAGCAGGTCGCGCACGAGATTCAAGGACGCGGGCCCCATCCCCACAATTTCGTAGCGTGCATGGATGCGCGTCCTGGCAAGGGTGTGGCGCGCGGCCATGGCGCGGACGGCATCCACAATCTCGCGGCGCGAGTACCGGGAGCGATTGGCAAGTTCAGCCTCCTCGTAACCGAAGTGCAGAGAATGGTAGACCGTGGTGATGCCGCAGGCGACGAGCTTGCGATCAAGTTCGTGCACCGCGACATCGATGGGGAAATCGGCTGCGGGGCGCGGCGTGATTTCCTTTTCCAGCGTGTCGGTGTGCAGGTCGATCAGCCCGGGCATGACGTAGGCACCGTCGAGATCGACGACCTCAAGTTCCCCGGTAAAAGCATCGGCGACCGAGTCCTCGCGGCCGAGGGCGGCAATGCGACCGTGTTCGATCAACAGCGCGCCGTCGGGAACGAGGCCGGACGGCGTAATGAGCGTGGCGTGGGTGAGAAGGCGTCGTGAAGGCATACGTGGGCGAGCGAGCGGAGGGAAGGTAGCGACGAGTCTTTAAGATTGAATTAAGAACGGGTGAAATCTGCGCGCACCGCACAGGAAAGACTCGTCGTCCCGACCGGGTGCGCGAGGGTGGTCATGCATGACCGCGAATCGTCTGCTGCGCGTGGTGACGCTCAACACCTGGAAGAATGACGGGGACCTCGGGGCCCGGCTTCCGGTGATGGGCGCATGCCTGCGCGAGTTGGCTCCCGACATCGTGCTGCTGCAGGAGGTGTTCTGCGCGCCGATGGCAAGGATCGACACGAGCGCGACACTGGCGGCGATGCTCGGCATGGTGCGTGTTCACGCCCCCGCACGGGCGAAGGTGAGGACTTGGTATGGCCGCGACGTCGACAGCACGTCCGGTCTCGCCGTGCTCGCGCGCGGCCGGATCTGCGCCGAGGACCGGTTGACCTTGCCCAGTGACGAAATCGGCGGCGAGCGGATCGCCCTGCTCACCCACGTGGAGATTGACGGAGCGCGTCTGATGGTGGGCAACACCCATCTCTCGCACCTGCGCGGCGACGAGGCACGGCGGCGGGAGCAGCTCGCCACCGTTCTGGCTCATCCGTGGTGGCGTGCTCCTGCGGTTATCCGCCTTTTGGGCGGCGATTTTAACACGACCGCTGAGTCGCTCGCGCTACTGGCGGTCAACCCGGCGGATGGCCTCGTGATGCGCGATGTGTTTGCCGCGTCGGGTGCGTCGCCCGCGACGCATCCGCTTCCGCCGCGAACGGGACGGGGTGGACGGGCCATCGATATTCTATTCACCGTGGGCCGTCAGGACGAGCGCAGGCCGCACGTCCATGCAGCCACGGTGGTGCTCGCGCAACCCGTGGGTGGGATCTGGCCGAGCGACCACGCCGGGGTGATGGCTGACTTATGCGTATCGTCTGCGTCCACAGTTTGACGGCCCATGGCGTGGTGGGAATGAAACCGTTTCTTGCGGTTTGGGGCACAGCCTGCCTGCCCGTGCCCAGCCTGTTGTTGTCCGGACCCGGCGACATGGCGGGCTGTGTGCGGGTCGAGACCGACGTGGCCGGGCTGCTCGAGGGAACCTTGGCGGGGCTGACGGCACGGAGTGAGAAAGCTGTCGTGTTCATCGGCTATCTCGCCCACGCGGCGCAAGCGGAAGCAGTGCGCGCGGTGTTGAGCCGCCATGCGGCGGCGCTTGCTCTTGTGGTGGTCGATCCCGTCAGCGGCGACGACGGTCGCTGCTACGTGAAACCCGAACTGCTGGCGGCGTGGCCTGCGCTCCTGGAGGTCGCGGACTGGGCAGTGCCCAATCTGACGGAGGTGGAACTCATCGCAGGATGCTCGGGAGAGGCGGCGATCGCGGTCTGGCGCCAGCGGTGGCCGCGCCTGCGGCTGATTGTCACGGGGCTGACTCCGCGAGCCGACGAGGTGGAAACGCGACTCTATGAGGGCGCCACGCCGTTCATGCAGCGTCAGGCGCGCATAGCGGGCCGGTTCAACGGCACGGGCGACCTGTTCGCGGCACTCTGGACGAAGGCGAGGTTTGCCGCAGGGGCATCGCCTGAAGAAGCCGTGCAGCAGGCTGTGATGGGGGTGGCTCGCGCTGTGGCCCTGGCGGTCGCGGCCGGAACGCGTGATCTGCCGCTGCACTGACCGCTCATTTTCATGGTGGCTTTATCCAATCCTAACGCAGCTGCGGCAGACTCGTGCAATGGGAACATTGTTTTACGTCATCGGCGCGTCGGGCGTCGGCAAGGATTCCCTGCTGAGCTACGCACGCACGCGGGCAGGCGGGCAGTATCCTCTGCTGTTTGCGCCGCGCACCATCACCCGGCCGGCCGAGGCGGGCGGTGAGAATCACATCGCGGTGACGCGGCCGGAGTTTGCCCGCATGAAGGCGTTGGGCCTGTTTGCCATGGATTGGGAAAGCCACGGGCACTGCTACGGGCTCGGACTTGAAATCGACACGTGGCTCGAACGCGGCGCCAACGTGGTGATGAACGGCAGCCGCGGATATCTGGCCGAGGCCAGCCGGCGTTATCCCGAACTGTGTGTGGTTCTGATCGAGGCGAGTCCGGCCGCGCTGAAGTCCCGGCTGGAATCGCGGGGTCGCGAGACGGCGGACGAAATCGCGGCCCGCATCGCCCGCGCCACGGAATTTTCGGTCGAACATCCGAACCTCGTGCGGATTCGCAACGATGGAGAGATCGCCGAGGCCGGGGAGAGTTTGCTTCAACTGCTCGTCGCAGGAGGGACGCCCGCCGTCGTCGTATGAGCCGGCCATTTTTCGCCTCCTTTGCCATGACCCAGCGCCTTGTTTCTTCCTTCTCTCTCCTTTTTGTCTGCTTCGCGCTGGTCGCAGCCGAACCGGCGCAGTTGACCTTGCCGGAGGTCGAACCCGTGAAACTTTCGCCCTTGGCCGTCTTGGAAGGACCGGCCGGGAAGAAGGAAGTCTCCGGGCTCGTGGCAAGCCGGCAATGGCCCGGGGTGTATTGGGTGCACAATGACTCGGGGGACGAGACGCGGATCTATCCGGTGGGTCGCGACGGCAGGCTAAAGGTCAGTGCGCGCACTGCGGACGCACCAGGCGTGCTGGTGGGCGGCGTGGTAGACATGCTCGGCGTCCATCGTGCGTGACGTACGGGTGAAGATGACGGGGAAAGGGTCCGCGACGCCACTGCGGGCTTGCGGCGGACTGCAAGGTGCCCGACGTCTTGGGTCTCCGGCAAGCCGTGCCGGCCTCTGCCATCAAAACGTTACCGACCGTCTCGCGGAGTTGTTTCCGCAATCGATGGCGAATGCTAAATTCAGGTGACGACGCCAGCGCCGTATTGGCGGCGGAGCAAACTTACGCTAGCGAAGGGCCATGGCTGCGGACTTGGAACTCACCACCTATTACGCCTGGAGAGCCCGGGAGTACGAGCGCGTCTATGACAAGCCCGAGCGGCGGGAAGACCTGGCGCGGCTGCGGGAACGATTGCCCACGTTGTTCGCGGACCGTTCGGTGCTGGAGGTGGCCTGCGGCACCGGTTGTTGGACTCAGTGTCTCGTGCCGGCCGCGCCGGCGGTGTATGCGACGGATATCAACGAGGAGGTCCTCGCGGTGGCGCGCGCAAAACCACGGATCAACGACCGGGTGACGCTGGCGCGGGCGGATGCATTTTCGCTTCCGGAGCCGCCGTTCCCGTGCAATGCGGGCTTCGCGGGATTTTGGTGGTCGCATCTTCGCCGCAACGAGATCGATCCGTTCCTGCAGGGCTTCTTCGGCCGCCTGACGGTCGATGCGCGTTTCGCGTTCATCGACAATGTGTACGTCGAGGGCAGCAGCAGCCCGATCGACCGTACGGATAGAAACGGGAACACCTATCAGCGGCGGACGTTGAGCGACGGCTCGGTGCACGAGGTGTTGAAGAACTTTCCCAGCGATGACGAGTTGCGGAAAGCGCTCTCGCCTTACGCGCGCACGCTCAAGGTCGAGCGCTTGCCCTACTACTGGCTGGTGTGGGGCGATTTGCCATGAACGCGCGTGTGTTTCACGCCGGCTTTTGGTGCGCTCTGCTGGGCGCGCTGCTCGCCGGCGGCTGCAAACCGGCCCCGACGTCAGGGTCCGAGGGAGGTCCTTGGGTGCTGCATCTGGGTTACACGCCCTCGGAGGAGGCGGTGTCGAATCGCGAGCAGGCCACCCGGGCTCTGGCCGGGTACCTTGAACGCGAACTCGGGGTTAAGGTCGAATTGGTCCGCACCGCCAGTTATGGCCCGGCCGTGGACGCGATGGCCCGCGGAGAGATCGACCTGATGAGCCTCGCGCCGTTTGCGTACGTGCTTGCCTCGGGGCAGGGCGTGGCGGAGGTGCTCGTTGCGACGGGTGGAGCCGATGGACAAATCCGCACGTATCAAAGCAGCCTCATCACGCATCGGCGCACCGGGTTGACGCACCTGGCGGAAATGACCGGGCGTGCCCGGGAGTTGCGGTTGGACTTCTCCGATCCCGCCTCAAATTCCGGTCATCTCGTGCCGCAGGCCCGGCTTCGTTCGCTCGGGCTGGAGTCTGAGCGCGACTTCAAGCAGGTCGATTTCACGCTCAGTCACAGCGTCTCGGTCTTCAACGTGCTCTATGGGCAGTCGGACCTGGCGGGAGTGAGCTCCACTGTGCTGAAGCGCCTGACGGCCAAAGGGCGCGTGCCCGAGGGAGAGTTGGTCGTGCTTTGGGAGTCCGAACGGCTGCCATCAGGGCCCATCGCGGTGCGGCCGTCTTTGCCGGAGACGCTCAAGCGTGACCTGCGTGCAGCGTTGCTGGAGTTGCCCCGGCGCGCGCCGGCGGTGGCCCTCGTGGTGATGGCGCAGTATCAGGAACCCGGGGTGATCTTCGTGCCTGGCGACGACTCCCATTACGATGGCCTGCGCCGACTCGCACAGGCGGAGGGACAGGCACCGCTCTTCACGGCCGGCGGCCGGTAGGACTTTGGGCGGGCGCCCCGAAGGCATAGCCGACCGCAGCGGTGCAGCCCCGTGGTGCGACCGCTTACGCGATGACTTCCGCTGGACGCGCCACCGGCACGCCGACCTGTAGCTTCAGACTGCCGTCGACCCATGCCGCAGTGACCACGGGATGGCTGTCGCGCACCTGGAAGGCGACGAGATCCGCCTTTTTCCCGACCTCGATGCTGCCGAAGTCCGTCTGCCGGCCGAGGATTCGCGCCGGATTGAGCGTCACGGTGCGCACGGCCTCGGCAAGCGGGAGGCCGTTGGCGGTCATCTTGACGACCGCACCCAGCAGGGAAGGGAAGTGGTAATCGCTGCAGAAGGCGTCGACCAATCCCTCGTCGAGTGCCTCGACGGCCGAGAGGTTGCCGCAGTGCGAACCGCCGCGCAGATAATTGGGCGCCCCCATGCACACCGCGAGCCCGAGTTCCTTCGCCTTGCGCGCTGCGACGAGGCTCGTTGGCATCTCGGCGAGCGTTGCGCCCATCTCTTTTGCCTCGATCACGTGCGCCTCGGTCGTGTCGTCGTGACTGCCGATGCAGAGCTTGCCGCCGAACGCGGCCTTCACCTTCGGGCGATTATTGATCGTGCGCCCGACCGCGATCCGTTGCTCCAGCTCGGCGCGAGCTTCGGCGACCGTCTTGTCGCCGCGTGCGGCGCGTTTGCGGGCGAGTTCGTCGAGGTCCTGAAACTGCCGCTCGCCGGGAATGTTTTCGTTGTAGACCAGATTTCCCAGGCACTCGAAACCCAGCATGGCCGCGAGCAGGTCGTCGACCGGTTCGAAATTGGTGTCCCAACGGACATGCAGGTAATGCCGGGCGAGGGCGTTGCGGCGCAACTCCTCGTAATTTTCCGCGAGGGCGAGTCCGTTCCCACCCCACAGCGTCGACTCCTTCGAACGATTGTTCGAGAAGCGCACACCGCCCAGCACCGTCGTCAGGCCGCACGCGAGCGCCCGTTGATCCATCATGTGGAAGGCGATGGGCAGGGGGAAGTTGGTCTTGGGACGTGGATTGATTTCCTTCTCAAGGTAATCTGTATGCAGATCGATGATACCGGGAATGAGCCACTGGCCATGGAGGTCGACGCCTTCGGCGAAATGGCGGTCGGCGACAATATCGGTGATGCGGTCGTCTTCGACGATGACCGTGCCTTCGATGACGCGGGTGGGGAGAACGATGCGGGCGTTGGTGAGGAGGAGGCAGTTCATGTAAAAGGGGGTCAGGCGAGCGAGCCCGTGCGCAGCAACCGCCGGCGGATGTGATCGGAGACACGCTCCATGCCGGCGATGAGCACGATGATGAGGAGGATGAGCGCGAGGACGTCCGGGTACCGCAGGACCTTCATCGCGAGCTGCAGTTCGAAACCGATGCCACCACCGCCGTACACGCCGAGCGCAATGGCCGCGCGCAGATTTACGTCGAAGGCGTAGAAACCGTTGGCCACCACGGAGGGCAGCACTTGCGGCAGCACGGCGTAGCGAATGACCTGGGTGGGCCGGGCGCCCACGGAAGTGACCGCCTCGGCGGGACCCGGATCGGTGGCCTCGATGGCGTCGGCGAAGAGCTTGCCAAACATGCCCACGCTTCCGATCGCAAGGGCGAGCATCGCCGCGTACGGGCCGAAGCCGAAGGCGATGAAAAGCATCAGCAGGACGACGAAGTTGGGCGTCGCGCGTTCGATTCCGAAGAGCAGTCGTGTCGCCTGCCGGATCAGCGAATGGGGCGTCGTGTTGCGCGCGGCGAAGAAGGCCAACAAGAAGGCCACGAAGCCGCCGATCACCGTGCCGAGCAACGCCATCGCAATCGTTTCCGCGATGGTCTGATAAAGCGACGTTTTCGTCCAGAGCAGCGACAGGTTCGGAGGGATCATCTCGCCGGCAAGACGAACGAGATGATGAAAGTCCGTGAAAAGCAGCCAGGGCTTGAACTTGAGAAAAGCGCCTGCGCCGATCACGAAGGCGGCCAGACAGCCCAGAGCGATCATCCGGCGGCGAAAAAACGCCGAAGGCAAAACGTAGCCTGGGTTCGCGAGCGCGGAGGCGCTCATGCGAGTTTTCCTCCATCGAGCACGCGCTTTCTCAGGAAATCGGAGACGCGCTCGGCCCCGAATACGAGCAGGAGCGTGACCAGCACCGCCATCATCGCCCGTTCGTATTCGAGCAAGGCCATGGCCTTTTGCAGCTCGAAGCCGATCCCTCCGGCGCCCACCGCACCGAGCAGGACGGAGGCGCGCAAGTTGACCTCGAAACGAAAAATGGAGTTGGACAGCAGGGCGGGCATCACCTCGGGCAGCACGGCGTGACGGATCACCTGCCAACGCGTGGCTCCGACCGACTCGACCGACTCCATGATACGCTCATCGACTTCCTCGATCGCATCGGCAAACAGCTTTCCAAGCATGCCGATGCTGCCGATCGCGAGGGCAATGACGCCCGGAAAGGGACCCACGCCCAAGGCAGCGACGAGCAGCAGCAGCACAATGATCTCGGGCAAGGCGCGCTCGACTCCGATGATGAGACGCGCGCCATTGCGGAGCCAGCCCGGCGCCAGATTGCGGGCGCCGGCAAGACCGAAGAAAAACGAAAGCACGACTCCGATCGGAGTGGCCACTGCGGCCAGCAGCACCGTGACCAGAGCGGGCGTCACCATTTCGCCCAGTGCACTCCACTCCGGCGGAAAAAAGAACCGCATCACCTCGGCGCCCTTCAGCAAGCCAGGGAGAAAGCCTCCCAGATCCACTTTGCAGAGGATCGCCGCGCCCCACAGCAAACCGCCAAGGCCGATGGCCCAAAGCAAAGGCCTGCCGAAGCGAAGAAACGGATTCGGCCGCGGGACGGCCGTGATCGCCATGGAAGACATCGTCAGGCGCTTTGGTTGGCCAGACTGAGAAGCGGGGCGCCCGTCTGACCGGCCGGCGAGGGGGCCGCGGGGGCGGGGGCCGGAGGACGCAAGACCTGCATCAGTTCGTCGCCGTAGATTTCCTCAAGGCGGCTGTGGCTCAACTCGGGCAGACCATCGTAGACAATCCGGCCTTGCCTGATCGCGATCACGCGGGAACAGAAGCGGGCGGTCATCTCGGGCTGATGAAAAACGCCGATGACCGGCGTCTCCCGGGCCAGAGGCTGAAGCAGCTTCATGATTGCGAGCGAATTGCTGGGATCGAGCGACGCGATCGGTTCGTCCGCGAGATAAAGGGAGGGCCTTTGAAAGATGGCCCGCGCGATGGCGACCCGTTGCATTTCGCCGCCACTGAGGCTTCCCGTGACACGGTCGGCATGAGCTTCCATCTTCACGCAGCGCAAGGCGTCCATGGCTTCCCCGGCCTCGGTATCCGTGAATCCATACAACCACGAACGCAGCGGGTGAATTTCGCCGAGGCGGCCGATCATCACATTGTCGAGCACGCGCAGGCGCTTCACGAGATTGAAGCCCTGAAAGATCACACCCATCCGGCGCCGCGCCTCGCGCTGCGCCCGGCCCTTGCAGGTCGTGAGTTCGAAGGTCTGTCCATCGGCCGCGTGAAAACGCGCACTGCCGCCATCCGCGCGGGTCAGGCCGAGAATGCAGCGCAAGGTCAGGGATTTGCCCGCTCCGCTGGCGCCCAGCACACCGACAAATTCGCCCCGGTTCACCCGAAAGCTGATGCCATTGAGCAGGGCGCGTCCGTCAGGGAGCTTCTTGGTGAGATTTTCGACATCGAGCATGGGAAGGAAGAGTTCAGGGACCGAGTTGGAGACCGGGGACGTCGCGGATGGCCTGGCGGAAAAAATCGAGGCTGTCCGCCTGCACTGCCGCGTAGCCGGCCACGGGATTCGAGTATTGCTTCGCGACCTCCGCCCAGAGGGCAGGCGAGGTTTGCGGCATTTCAATGAGGAGCTGTACGATCCGGGCCTTCAGTTCCGCGGGCAGCCCGGCGCGGGCGGCGGTAACGTTGCTCAACACCGGATCCGACGTCCACACGACGACCACGTCGCCCGCACGAATGCGGCCGCGGTCCAACGCGCGGCGCAGACTGTTGTCACTCAACGCGGCAAGATCCACCCGTCGACTCGCGACGGCGAAGAGGTTCGCGATTCCATCCGAACCGTAGACTATGGTCTTGAAGTCCCTTTCGGGTACGATGCCCACGGAGTGAAGGTAGGTGCGCGGCACGAGGTGGCCGGAGGTCGACACCGGCTCCTCGAAGGCGAAGACGAGGTCCTTGGCCTGACGCTTGATGTCGGCCGCCTTGGTCATCCCCGTTCCGGGATGCGTCACAAGGATCCCGCGATAGCGGGCGGGCTGACCATCGGGCGCCTGAGTGATGAGCAAGGCTTCGAGCCCGGCCTTTTCCTCCGCAAGCAGGTAAGGCCAGGGAGAAAAATTGCAGACATCCAGTTTGCCGGCCCGCAGGCCCTCCAGTGCGGCGTTGGCATTCTCAAGCGGGATGATCTCCACCGGGCGGCCGAGGCGCGGGGCAAGATAGTCGTGAAGAGCGCGGTACGCGGCCTGGTGCCGCTCTTCCATGTCCACCTGGGGGACAAAGGCGATGCGAACGGGTGCGCCCGCGTCCGGTTCACCGGATCTTTCGCAGCCGACGGCGCCGACGGCGATGAGGGCGACAAGCGCCAGGCGGACAGCAATGGCTCGCGCAGGCATCAGTCGAGCAAGTCGAGGTGTTTCACGTTGCGGGCAAGTTCACGGAGCCCGTCATAGTCTTCGTCGGAGGTGTTCTTCCCGGACGACGGACTGCAGCCTGACGCCATCATGCCCACGGCGAGGGCAATGATGACAGACATTAGGGTTTGACTCCTTTTGGCCCGGGGCATGGCCTCAATTGAGGAGGTTGAGATGCTTGACGTTGCGGGCGAGCCGCCGGAGCGGGTCGAAATCCTCGTCGTGGGCTGCGACCCACTCCACGTCTGGCGTGAGATAGAGGGGGGCGATTTGCGCCCAGGCTTCGGGTGCTTCCTTGGCAAAGGCGAGATAGGCCGCGAGCACCTCCGCTTTGAAGCCTTCCGGAAGATTGCGCCGGATCGCGATGATCGAGGCCATGATGGGCTCGGATTCCCAGATCACGCGAACGTCGCCCTCGGCAATGCGCTCCTTGGCGATCATGTTGCGCAGGGAGGTCGTCGTCACGGCCGCAAGATCGACCTTGCCGGCCTTCACGGTCATGATCGATGCCGTGTGGTTCATCGCAAAAAGGACCTGCTTGAAATCCTTCTCCGGGTTGATGCCGATCGATTCCAGGTGCGCGCGGGGAACCAGGTGGCCCGAGGCGGAGGCAGGATCGGCCCAGGACAGCGTGAGTTCGCCGGCGCGGGCCTTCACGTCTTCGAGGGAGCGAATCGGACTGGCGGCCGGGACGATGAAACCGGAACGATAGTGGTTCGCCGAGCCATCGGCGAATCCCGGGGCGACCAGCGGCTGTGCGATCGCCCGCTCGCTCGCAATAAGGTAGGCGAACGGCGCCAGGCCGCATACGTCGAGCTTGCGCGCGCGCAGGGCCTCGATCGCCGGAGCGTAGGATCCCGCCTGGATAAGCTCCACCGGCATTCCGAGCTTGCCTTCCAGATAGGTTCTCAGGCCGTCCCAGCGGGCGCGTCGTTCGACGTCCTCGTCGTTGGGCACCCACCCGATGCGCAAGAGCTTGGGCCGGGTGTCGTCTGACGCATTCGAGGAGGAGTCCGCACACCCGGAGGTCAAGGCGCCGAGACCCGTGAGTGCGAGGGCCGCCGCGGCAAAGAGACGGCTTCGGGACAGGACGGACGCGAACGACATGGGCGGAAGGATCAGGCCGTGGCCAGTTCGCGCACGCGGCCGTGCTCGAGGTGGAGGCGGCGGTCCGCCATGCGCTCCAGCGTGTGCTGGTCGTGCGTGATGAGCACGACCGAAGTGCCCTGGCGCTTCAGGGCAAGAACCATGTCGATCACCACGTCCTTTGTCTTCAGGTCGAGGGACGCCGTGGGCTCGTCGACGAGCAGGAAACGAGGGGCGGAGATGATCGCGCGGGCGATGTTCACGCGCTGTTGTTCGCCCCCGGAGAAGGTGGAGGGAAACGCATCCCAGAGATCGCGCGGCAGGCCGAGGCGATCAAAGTGCTCCTCCGTGGTGGCGCGGGCTTCGTCACGGGAACGCCCCTTGCGGACGAGTCCCTCGGCCACAATGTCCACGGCGGGCACGCGGGGGATGACGCTCAGGAACTGCGAGCAGTACCTCATCTCGGTCTTGCGGACCAGCAGGACCTGGTGTTCGGAGGCCGACACCAGGTCTACCGGACCGAATTTTTCCGTGTGGAGAATGATCCCGCCGGCGTTGGCGAGATAAGTCCGGTAGATGCACTTCATCAGCGATGATTTTCCGGATCCTGACTTGCCGGTCAGGCCGACGATCTCTCCCTCGTCGAGGTCGAGGTTGACGTCATCAAGCGCGGGAATCCGCTTCTCGTTCTGAATATGCAGTTCGAAGTGTTTCGAGACGTTTTTGACTTCAAGAATCTTGGGCATGATGCGGTCGGGTTAGAGTAAGGAGCTGACGAGCAACTGGGTGTAGGCGTCCTGCGGATCCTGCAGGATCTGATCGGTGAGGCCGGCCTCGACGATCCGGCCGTTTTTCATGACCAGGGTGCGGTCGGTGAGCATGCGGATGACGGCGAGGTCGTGGGAGACGACGATCATCGAGATGCCGAGCTCGCGCTGCAGCTGGCGAATCAGGTCGAGCACGCGCGCCTGGACGGAGACATCGAGGCCGCTGGTGACCTCGTCGAGGAAGAGCAGGGGCGGGTTGTTCGCGATGGCCTTGGAAATCTGCACGCGTTGCTGCATGCCGCCGGAGAAGGTCGCCGGCGTGTTGTCCATGCGTTTCACGGGCACCTCGGTCTTTTCAAGCAGGTAGCTGGCGCGCTCGCGGATCCGGCCCACGTGAAAATTGCCGGCCATGAGCAGCTTCTCGGCAATGTTGCCGCCGGCGGAGAAGTTGAAGTTAAGGCCGTCGCGAGGATTCTGATACACCATGCCCATCAGATTGTTGCGGACATGGCGCTTGCGCTGGCTGGAGAGCGTCAGGAGGTTGGTCGTCCCCTCGTCGACGCCTTGGAAATGGACCTCTCCGTCGGTGGCGGCGTTGTCGAAGTAGAGCATTTGGACGAGCGTGCTTTTGCCTGAGCCCGATTCGCCGACCACGCCGAGGACTTCGCCGGGGTAGAGGTCGAAATCGATCCCGGCGCAGGCGACGATGGCGTCCGTTTCCGGACAAATGTTCGTGCCGTACCTGGGGCCGGTGTACTGGACGGAGGTGGAGATCGGCTCGCCGTAGATCTTGGTGAGATTGCGGACGCGCAGGAGCCAGCCGGTGTCGGTGTCGTTGACGTGCATGATAAAGGTCAGGCGGGATTGGTGAAGAGGCGCTGCGGCGGCCGCTGTCCAGCCCGCACCTTGTCGAGGAAGTTGCTGTCGTTTATCACGTGTTTGCGGCTATCCTCCGACTCGTAGATCTCGTCCATGAAGGCCTGGGCACCGCCGGAAGCGGCGCACACGATCTCCCGGAATTCTTCGACGCGGAATTTTACGTCTTCGAATTCAAGGGGCTCCACTTTCGTCCATGGTGGCACGCAATGGAGACGCTTTTCACGGCCGGCCGAGAACACGTGCAGGCAGGGCGCCATGGACAGGTTTGGGACATCCCAGCGCGGAATCGGAGAGGGCGTCATGATGTAGCGGCCGTTGACGCGCACGGGATAGCCGGCGCCGTTCATGATCGCGCCAAACTTCACATAGCTTTCGTAGAGCGAGACCCACATCCTGGCGTAATCGGCCTCGGCGTGCATCTGGCGGGTCTTGGCTTCGTAGCGCTCGACACTGCGGAGCGGCTCGGGCTGCGGTACCTGAAAGACGATGATCTGTTTTTCCGTCAGGATCTCCTCCGGCTTGCGGTGGCGCGTCTGGATGAGGGTGGCCTCGGCGGTATCGAACGTGGTGCGGCAGCCGGTCATGCGCTTGACGAAGTCGCGCAGGTTGCAGGCGTTGACCGACGCGTCGCTGCCCTGGTCGATGATCTTGAAGACATCGTCACGACCGATGAGGGAGAGCGTGGCGTGCAGTCCGCCGGTGCCCCAGCCGCGGGCGATGGGCATTTCGGGCGAGGAGTAAGGCACCTGATAGCCGGGAATGGCCACCGCCTTGAGCAGCTTGCGGCGAATTTCCTTCTTGGTGGATTCGTCGATGAAGCCGAAGTTGTAGGTGTGCTGGAATTTTTTTGCGGTGATCATGTCAGGATTCCTTGCGGACGGTGGTGGCGGCGCCGAAGCCGAGTTGGCCGCGCTTCCGTTCCTTGCGCTCGACCGCCTGCCGAAGGTTGTCGAGGCCCGACTGGAACGTAACGTAGTGGGGCAGCTTGAGGTGATTGGTGAAACCGTAGGACTCGACGCCCTCGGTGTGGTAGAGCACAAACTCCTGGCTCTGGCAGGGCGCGTCGCCGCCGGTGCGCATCGTGCGGTCGAGGATGCCCATGCAGATGGCCTTCGTCTCGTTCTGGCCGAAGCAGAGTCCGTAACCAAGTGACAGATACGGAACCGGGTCCTTCTTCTGCACCTTGATCTTCGAGATCATCTCGGCCTCGGTGAGACGCATGCGGCCGATGACCCGGAGGCGGCCGCGGGCATCGCGAACGCGGACCGGCACCTCGCCAACGCGGAGTTCGCCGACCGTGGCGTGAGCCGAGCCAAAGCCGCGCTGGGCGCTGTAGCCGAGGGCCATGAGGCCGGCGGTCTCGGCGCGGGCAAGCATTTGCAGGGCCGCAGACCGCGGGGCGGGGAAGCGGATCGCCTCCCGGGTCACGTCGACGACGCGGCGATTCTCATCGGCCGACACCTCGCGCAGCAGGCCTTGGGCGGTCAGCAGGTCGATCACCTTGCTGAACACCGGGCGCTCGCGCAGAGACGAGCGATCCAGCTCTCCCTCGAAGGTGTCGAGAAAGTCCTCGATGCTGCCGAGGGTTTCGTTGACGAGCGAGGCGTCGAGCAGGCGCTGGCTGTAGTCGCGGGTCGGGCCGAGAATCTGGCCACCGGGGATTTCGCGGAAGGCGGAAGAGATGCGCCGGCGCACAAACATCTCCCGGGTGTCGAGCTTCTCCGAATAATACCGGCGTTGAAGCGTGGCGCGGTAGGCGCGGAGCATGAAGGCCGCCTCGAAGCCATCGCCCTCCACCTGCTTCAGCACCAAGGCGGCATGTTCGGGAGCGTAGAGCGAACCCTCGCCCATGACCTTGTCGATGAGCAGCCGGAACTGCCCTTGAATCTGGGGCAGGGTGATCGGAGGCGTGCGCTCCTTGATCCGATAGTACAAAACGAGCTCGTTGGCCTGGGCAATGGCGTCTTCGCCGCCCTTGATGGCTACATATCCCATGAGAAAAGGCGTTTTGGGGTTAGAGGGAGTGCCACGTCACCCGGGTGGTGCGAGGCAGGCAGAAAACGCTGTCCTGGGGCGTGGTGAAGATGGCGTCGACCCCGAGCGGGAACTCGCGGTTCTTCTCCTTGAGGGCGGAGAGAAGCTCCGGCCGGAGTCCCGTCACGAAGACGATCTCGCGCGACTCCACTCCCGGACCTTCAAGGGTGAGCTGGAGTCCGCCGACGGAGGAGGACTTGCCGATCTGGGCAACCTGAATGACAACCGTGGATCCGCCTTCTGGATACGCGGGGACGCCCGTCCTGGCGGCAAGGATGGCTTCCGGCCCCGCGGTGCCGGGGAGGAAAATGAATTCGGCGTTCCCGACCGGGGCCGGCCGGCTGTGGGTATGGGCCAGCAGGTAGGCGGAGGCCGCCTCATTGAAGGCTTCGAGATGAAAGGATGCGTCGGCGTTGAGCAGGGCAAAGGCCACGGCGGCCGAGGAGGCGAGGAACGGCGCCGGGGGGGAGAGCGCGGCGCCGGAGAGGCGGTTGACCTTTCCGGGCCGCGACATGCTGTCGAGAACGGACCGGAAGTGGCGTTGGGCGTCGAAGACGGCGTCGTAAGTGGTTTCGTGGTTCATGGGTCTAGTCCTGCTCCATCAGTTTAAAATCCACCTGAGAACGGAGGATGTGGTTGAACTCTTCGAGCTCGCGCCGGGCGACGAGGGCGCGATGCTCTTCGAGGAAATTCGCCAGTTCCGACGGTACCGGCAGACCGCCGTGCAAAAAGGCATCGCACACGGCGAGGCAGTAGGTCCGCACCGGCTCCTCGCCGAGACAGAGGCCGTGTCCGGGCGCTCCGTCGACGAGCACGTCGCATTCGGAGGTCAGCGCCTCGCCGAGGAAAAACTCCTGTTTTTCAAGGGAGTCCTCGGCGCGCACCATGGTAAGGCAGATTGCGGGTTCCTTGATGATCTTCACCTCGTGCTTTTGCTCGAGGTGCTCAACCAGGCTCTGAAGCGACGCGAGGTCGCACTCACAGAGCACCGTGTCATTGTCGTGGGTGGAGGATTGCACGCACCGACTCTCGCAGCGCGGTGTTAAGGTCCGATAAATCGGAAATGAATCTGGGATAAATCGTGAAAAACGTGCAGCAGGCGGCTGCGCCGCCGCGCATGAAGTTTCGGAGAAGAAGGCATGAAACTTGGATTAATCGCGGCCTTTGCGTTTGACGCTCAGAGCTGCGAGGATGCGTCGTGAGGGCAACGTGACGACGACTCAATGTGACGGAAGTGAAACAAAGCGCACTCAGGCAGCCGGCGCCGTGCTGGTTCGCCTGCTGGTGCTGTGCTGGAGGCAGCGGGCGCGCTGCCTGCTGGTGATCACCCTGCAGCTTGCGCTGCTCTCCATCGGTCTGATCGGGCTCAGCTTCACCGGCGTGGGCATCGACTACCTCAACGCGGTGCTCAATCCCTCCGCGCCGGCCGTGCGCTGGCCGCTCGGACTGGCGTTGCCGGCGGGATGGGCGCCCATGACGACCATCACCGCGATCGCCGCCGTCGTTGTCGTGGCAGCGGTGATACGCGGGCTGTTGACGTGGGCCGCGGGTGTTTCGCTGGCGGACCTTGTGCACCGGCGGGTCGTGGCGGAATTGCAGGCAGCGGTCTTCGCGAAGCTGCAGCACCTGGGCTTTGATTTTTTCGACCGGCAGAGCAGCGGGGCGATCATCAACCGCGCCACCGGAGACATCCAGGCAATCCGGACGTTCGTGGACACGGTGCTGATTCAGACGCTCGTGACCGTGATCTCACTCGGGGTGTACATCGGCTACATGATCTCGATTCACGCCCGGCTGTCCTTCGCGTGCCTCGCGACGCTGCCGGCGTTGTGGGTCGCGTGCGTGGTTTTTTCCCGCCTCGTCCATCCCGAATACGTGCGCAACCGCGCGCTCTTCGACCGGATGATCCTCACGCTCGCGGAGTGTGTGCAAGGCATGAACGTGATCAAAGGGTTTGCGCGCGAGCGGGAGATGGCAGATCGTTTTGAGACGGACAACCGTGCGGTGAAGGACCAGCAGCAGCGGATCTTCTGGCGCGTGAGCACGTTTTCGCCGGCCATCGACCTGCTGACGCAGATCAATCTGGTGGTGCTGCTGATCTACGGGGGCAAACTGGTGATCGACGGCACGCTGCCGCTGGGCGCCGGCCTCGTGGTCTTCGCGGGCCTGCTGCAGCAGTTCTCCAACCAGGTGTCGACGACGGCGCAGATCGCCAATGGGGTGCAGGAAAGCCTCACGGGCGCACGGCGCGTCTTCGAGATCCTCGACGCGCCGCTCGGCGTGCAGTCCCCGGCCGATCCGGTGCGTCCGGCGAGGTTGCGCGGTGCGTTGCGCCTCGAGGGCGTGACGTTTGAGTATGAGCCGGGCAATCCCGTGCTTCGGGACGTGAGCTTTTCCGTCGCACCCGGGCAGTGCATCGCGGTGGTGGGCGAGACCGGCTCGGGCAAGAGCGCGCTGCTCAGCCTGATCCCGCGCTTCTACGATCCGGTACGGGGTCGCGTCCTGGTCGACGGCCACGACGTCCGCTCGCTTGACGTGCAATGGTTGCGGAGCCGCGTCAGCGTGGTCTTTCAGGAAAGCTTTCTCTTCAGCGACACCGTGGCGGCGAACATCTGCTTCGGACGTGCGGATGCGACCGCCGAGGACATCGCCGCCGCCGCCAAGGCGGCCCGGGCGCACGACTTCATCGAGGCGCTGCCCCAGGGCTACGAGACAACGCTCGGCGAAAGCGGCGTGGATCTTTCCGGCGGACAACGGCAGCGGCTGGCGATTGCGCGGGCGCTCTTGACCAATCCCTCAATTTTACTGCTCGACGATCCGACGGCGGCGATCGATCCGGAGACGGAGCACGAGATCCTCAATGCCATTGAGCAGGCAATTTCGGGTCGCACGACGTTTGTCGTCGCCCATCGCCTGAGCACCCTGCGGCGTGCCGATCGCATTCTCGTTCTTGAACGCGGACGCATCGTGCAGACCGGCACCCACGCGGAGCTGGTGCGGGTCAGTGGCACCTATCGGCGCGCGGCGCTGCATCAGATGATTGACGCGGAAAGCCGGCGACTGCTGCTGCAGGAGAGCATCGACGAGCAGACGGTGGACGCGGGGCTTGCGAATGCCGGCGACGAGGCTTCGACTGCGGGGGAGGCGCTGACCCGATGAGCCTGATGGCTGCGGCGGGTCTTCCCCACCATCGCGACGTGGCGTCCGGAGAACGGACGCCGGGCGCCGCGCTCGACTGGAAAATCATGCAACGGGTGCTCGTGTTCACGCGGCCCCACGCCCGGAAGCGGACCCTCATCATCGTGCTCACGTGCCTGCGGGCCATTCAGAAACCCGCGCTGGCCTGGGCGCTGGCGGCGATCATCAACGGCCCGATCACGAACGGTTCCTATGAAGGAGCGGTCTGGGGAGCGCTGGGTTTCCTCGCGCTGGCGTGTTTCACGGAATTGACCTTTCACTTCCGGCAGCGCCTGGCGCTGGAGTTCGGCGAATCGGTGGTGCACGACTTGCGCAACGCGGTGTTTCATCACTTGCAGCGCATGCCGATGAGCTACTTCAACAAGACGAAGCTCGGTCGCATCCTTGGCCGCATGATCACGGATATCGAAGCTGTGCGTCGTGGCGTGCAGAACGTCCTTTTCTTCAGCCTGCTGCTCTTCGGGCAGATGGCAGGATCGGCGGCGCTCATGTTGTATTACAACTGGGTTCTGTTCCTCGTGCTGCTCGCCGTGGGACCGCTCGTGTGGTTCGTGAACCGGCATTTCCACCCGCGGTTGAGCCGGCACTCGCGGGAGGTTGCGGAGAGCCAGAGTCGCATCACCGGATCGCTGGCCGAGTCGGTGAAAGGCATGCGGGTCATTCAGGGGTTTACCCGGCAACAGCGGGGCGACGAAGCCTTCGGGCGCCTCGTGGATCGGCACGCCTCCAACAATCTCAACCTCGCCGGGGAGTCCGCGTTGTACGTGCCGCTGCTCGATTTGAACAGCCAGCTGTTTCTTGCCTCGCTGCTCGTGGTGGGCGGCTACGGCGCCCTGAACGGCGTGGCCGGCATGGAGATCGGCAGCCTCATCGCGTTCTTTTTTCTCCCCAATCTTTTTTTCCAGTCGCTGCAACATCTCGCCAACCTCTACACGCAGGCCATCACGTCGATGGCGGGGGCGGAGCGTGTCTTCCAACTGCTCGACCTGAAACCCGAGTGGGAGGACGCACCCGGCGCGCGCGAGCTGCCCGATCCCCGTTGCGGTGCGACTGGACGGACCGGCACCGCGGCGGGACGGGGCGCGCGGGTGGAGTTTCGGGACGTGTCGTTTGCCTACGAACCGGGAAGAACCGTGCTCCACGGCATTTCCTTCGTGGCGGAGCCGGGGCGCATGGTGGCCCTCGTCGGTCACACGGGCAGTGGCAAGACCTCGATCGTCAATCTCGTGGCCAAGTTTTATCTGCCCGGGTCGGGCGACCTGCTCATCGATGGACACGACGTGCGCGTGCTGCGCGGCGACTCGCTGCGCGCGCAGATGGGCATCGTGCTTCAAACCAATTTTCTCTTCACGGGCACGGTGATGGAGAACATCCGGCTTGGGCGGCCCGACGCAACCGACGAGGAGGTGCGGCTCGCCGCGCGCAGCCTCGACTGTCTCGATTTGCTGGAAAGCCTGCCACGCGGTCTTGCCACGGAAGTGGGTGAGCGCGGGACCAGCCTCTCGCTCGGTCAACGTCAATTGATCTGCTTCACCCGGGCGATGCTCGCGGACCCGCGCATCCTTATTCTCGATGAAGCGACCAGTGCCGTGGATACGATCACCGAGAGCCGGCTGCAGCGGGCGTTGGAACGCCTCATGAGCGGCCGGACCAGCTTTGTCGTGGCGCACCGGTTGAGCACCATCCGGCGTGCGGACTTGATCCTCGTGCTCGACCAGGGAGAGATTGCCGACTGCGGCGACCACCTCACTCTGTTGGGGCGACCCGGACCCTATCGCGACCTGTATCGTCAATTCGCGCTGATCGATGCGGCCTGAGCAGGGGTGGATCCGGACGGAGGCGGGACCCCGTCGAGGCGCGTGAATTGCACGGTGAAGGTGCTGCCCTCGCCGCGACGGCTTTCGACAAAAACGTGTCCGGACAGAACCTGGGTCAGGTGCTTGACGATGCTCAGGCCCAGGCCGGCGCCACCGGCGTTGCGGGTGCGGGAACGATCGATGCGGTAGAATCGCTCGAAGATGCGCTCGATGTGATCCGGCGATATTCCGACCCCCGTATCGCTGACCGTGACGGTGGCCAGACTGCCCGCCGTGTTGAGGGCAAGTTCGATGCGGCCGCCGGCCGCCGTATAATTGATGGCGTTGTGCAGCAGGTTGTTGACAATGAGCCTGAGCGCCTCCGGGTTGCCGCGGATGAGAATCCCGTCCGCCGGCAGGCGGATCGAGAACGCGAGATCCTTTTGGCGGGCGACCTCGGCAAACGTCTGGGCGCAATCGGCAACCGCAGCGGTCAAGTCGGTGGGCTCGAGCTCGATCACCTCCCGATCCGACTCCAGTTGGGAAATGACGAGCAAATCATGGACCAGGCGGGTGAGGCGTTCGTTCTGGTCGCGAATCTTCCGCAGAAAGCGCCGTTGGGTGCAGGGCTTCATCGCGTCGTCTTCGAGCAAGGCGTCGACCACGGCCCCGATGGCCGTCAGCGGCGTCTTCAACTCGTGCGAGACGTTGGCCGAGAAGGCGCGGCGCACGTCCTCCAGGCGGCGGATCTCGGTGAGATCGTGCAGCACGATCAGCACACCAAAAGGTCCGCCTTCCTCATCGCGCAGCGAAGTGGCGTCGAGCTGAAGCACGAGGTCGCGGGGGTGGCCGGGCAGACGCACCTCCCGGCGAATCCGCTCGCCGGACGCCAGCGCTTCGTGGAAGGCCGAGAGCACGGCGTTGCTGCGGAGCACCGCGGTGGCGGGTTTGCCGATGCTGCACTGGGGATCAAGGGCGAGCAGGCCGGCGGCGACGTCGTTAAAATAGGCGATGGTCTGCCGGGCGCTGACGGCCACGACCCCGTCGGCCATGACCGCGAGCAGGGCGGCGAGGCGCTGCCGCTCCCGGGTTTCAGCGGCGATGCGCCGCTGCACCTCGTCCGCCATGCGGTTGATCGTGGCGGCCACGACGCCCATCTCGTCCTGCCGCGAGATCGCGAGACGTTCGCCCAGGCGGCCCGCGGCCAGGCGCCGGCACACGTCGCTGATGTGGGCGAGCGGACGGGTGACATGGCGGGCGACGACGAAGCCAAGACCGAGGGCGAGCAGGGCGTTGAGCGAGGCGCCGGCAAAGACGCGCTGGCGCAACGCATCCTGCCGCGCGGACAGCTGCGTCAGGGGAAGACCGGCTCGAACGTATCCAATAATCTCATACTCATGAAGGATCGGGGCGGCGACGAGCAGCAGCGGCGGCCCGTCCTCGGAAAGCGCCCGCATGTCCTCGCCGAATTCGTGGTTGCGCGCGCCGACAAACTCCGGCCGGTTCAGGAGATCCTTGGAGACGGCCGCTGTCTCCCGGGGCGCCTCGGCAATGAGGCGGCCGTTGGCAAAGGTGAGCAGCAGATGCAGCCCGGTGTCACGCGCGACTTCCTCCAGCTGCCGGGCGATCTGTCCCGACCAGAGGTGTTCGGGATTGGCGGCCTCCATCGCGGCGAGGAGCCGGGCGTTGTTGCCCAGATTGGACCGAAGCTCGCGCAAGGCATCCTCGCGCAGGTTGCCCAGCACGAGCGTGCCGATGACCACGGCGGAGACGACGACGAGCGCCGCGTAGCTGAGGTAGATCGTCCAAAAGAAGGAGCGGCGCACGGGAAAGGGGAACGCGCCCGGCGAAACGGGGAAGGGAAATCAGGCCTGGGGTGAGAAGCGATAACCGACACCGCGAATCGTGTCGATCAGCGCGCGGGAGCCGGAGAGTTTGCGCCGGATGGAGCGGATGTGCACGTCGATGTTGCGATCGATCACCACCGCATGGTCGCCGATCACATGGTTGAGCAATTGATTGCGGGAAAAGACCCGTCCGGGATGGGACGCAAGAAAGCGCAGCAGGCGAAACTCGGTCGCGGTCAGCCGCACCGGCTCGCCGTCCACCGTGACCTCGTGGCGGAGGGTATCAATGATCAGGCGGTCGCAACGGATGAACTCGTGATCGGTCTCCTCGCGCAGGCGCCCGCGACGGAGAACGGCGTTCACCCGGGCGAGCAGTTCGCGGGTCTTGAAGGGCTTGGTGACGTAATCGTCGGCTCCCAAGCCAAGTCCCACCAGGACGTCGGTTTCGTCACTCTTGGCGGTGACCATGATGATGCAGGTACCTTTGAGCGAGGGGTCTCCTTTGATCTGGCGGCAGATTTCCGTGCCGTCGAGGGATGGCAGCATGAGATCCAGCAAAAGCAAATCGGGGTTTTTCTCCCTCACCAGCTGAAGGCCGCGACGCCCATCCGTTTCGCACCAGACCTTGTAGCCCTCCCGGCTGAGGCTGTACTCGCATGCCTCGTTGATGTCGGGTTCGTCTTCGAGGATCACGACTTTGGCGGTCATGGGGGCAGTGTTGGCCCGAAATCGCGGCGGGCAACGCGGCTGGGTTACGATTGAGTAAAGGGTGTGTGGGCCCCTATTTCTTTCTCGTTCCTCTTAATCTTTCTCTTTCGTCCAGGTTGTTGCATCCGTTCTGTGATGAGCCGTCGATGCCGTGTATCCCCCGGGCCTCTCCAATCCCAAAATAGGTGGGAGAACGAGAACAATTTAGAGGAACGAGAAAGATTCAACAATCGTCACTGACGATTGTTGGCAGACGAATCTGCTCTGCCAACGTTTGGAAGAGGCAAGGAAGGCATCGACACGGCGTCGACATGTTCCCTTCATGCCCATTACCCCTATGAAGTTCACCTGCCTTGCGATTTTCGCGTGGGTCATGGCGACGGGCTTGCCGTCGCCTCTGCGCGCGGCCCAGCCGGACGACAACGCGCTGCTTTATTGGAACAGCGAAGTGCTCAACGCCACGCGCCTCGCGCGTAATCCTCCGCCCATCGCGGCGCTCCATCTCGCGACGTATCATGCCGCGTTGTACGATGTCAGCATGGGTTTTGTGCGAACCCATCGGCCGTGGCAGGTGGAAGAAAAGGCGCCGGCCGGGGCCTCGCTCGAGTTGGCCTGGGCGGGCGCCGCGCACACCGTGCTGATGGCTCTGTGGGGACAAACTTCCAACCCGCGCAACTTCGACCTCGCCCGCGACCGGGTGCTTGGCGCCCTGCCCGAGGGTGCGGCGAAAGACCAAGGCTTTGCTTACGGTAAACGCGTCGCCCAGGCCATCCTCGCGGAACGAGCGAAGAGCGGCTGGGATCGGGCAAGCGCCAAGCCCGCCGGACCTGCCGCTCCGCCCAAGCCCGGTGTGTGGCGCGAGACGCCGCCGGGGTTTCGTCCCGCCGTGACCCCACAAATGGCCACGACGATCCCGTTTGTGATGGAGAGTCCGTCGCAATTTCGGGCGCCACCGCCCCCGGCCCTCGAATCCAAGGTCTACGCGGACGAGCTGGCTTTCGTTGCCCGCGTCGGCGGCCGGGATGGTGCGCAGCGCACGGAGTACGAGACCTTGTCCACGCCCTTCTGGGCCGACGACCTCGGCACCGCCACGCCGGCGGGCCACTGGAATGTCATCGCGCAAGACCTTGCCCGTCGACAGTCGCTTGATGCCCACGCCTGCGCGCGTCTTTTTGCGCTGCTCAATTTTGCCTGTGCCGACGCGGCCATCTCGTGCTGGGAGACCAAAGTTCACTACGGCACGTGGCGGCCCGAGACGGCCTTGCGTGAACTCGACCCGGCGATCAACCCGCATCACCGCCTGGTGCCGGACTTCATTCCGAACATGGGCTCACCGGCTCATCCCGATTACACGTCGGGCCACAGCACCTTCACCGGCGCGGCGTCCCGCTTGCTTGAGCGCTGGTTCGGCACCGACGAGATCGCCTTCACCACCACCTCCGACGGCCTCCCCGGTGCCGTGCGCACGTTTCGGCGACTGTCGGAGGCGCGGGACGAAGTGGGCATGAGCCGCGTGTGGGGAGGCATCCATACGATGTCGGCCAACCTGGCCGGAATCGAAACGGGCATGAAGATCGCGGACTTCGTCTTCGATCAGGCCCTCCCACCGGTGTCGTCTCCCTCTCCCTGACGCGTGATGGTCCGCGCGTTCTGCCTCTTCCTGGTCGTGGCTGTCGCCGGAGCCGTCGGCGCCGAGTACACGCTTTCCCCGCTGCGTCCGCGCACGCCTCGGGCCGCGGGCGAGAAGGCCTTCGAGCGGCTTGATCCCGCCGCCGCCGGCCTGACCGTGGCCAACGTTTTCAACGATCCGCGCATGTGGGGCGACCGTTTCCGCGAACTCACGCTCGGGGCGGTTGAGACCGGCGTCGCGGTGGCCGACTTCAACGCGGATGGCCGTCCGGATATTTTCATGGTCTCGAAGAACGGTCCCTGCGCGCTGTATGTGCAGACCACGGACTTTCAGTTCCACGATGTGGCCAAGGCTGCGGGTGTGGCCGTCGATGACGCGCCATCGAGCAACAATGGCGTGACCGTCGTGGACATTAACCAGGACGGAGCGCCGGATCTTTATCTCTGCCGCTACGACCTGCCCAATCTGCTCTTCGTCAACCGGGGCGATGGCACCTTCGAGGAGCAGGCTGCGCAGTACGGACTCGCGATTCGCGACGCCTCGGTGCACGCCACCTTTGCCGATTACGATCGCGACGGCGACCTCGACGCTTACCTCGTCACCAACATTCTGGATTTCTCGGCCTCGCCGCAGGGCCGGCGGGATCTCCTGCTTCGCAACGACGGCGAGGGCGGCTTTGCGGATGTCGCCACTGCGGCAGGCATCTGGGGACTGACCCAGGGCCATGCCGCCCTGTGGTTCGATGCCAACCACGATGGATGGCCCGATCTCTACGTTGCCAACGATTTCGAAACGCCCGATCGCTTCTACCTTAATCGCGGCGACGGCACGTTCACCGATGTGGTCGACGAGCGGCTGCCGCATGTGACCTATTTTTCGATGGGCGCGGATGCGGGCGATCTCAACAACGACGGCCTGGTCGATTTCATGATCACCGACATGCGCGACCGCACGCATCGGGAGTTTCTCACCGGCATGGAGGAGATCGGCCGCGGTTTGTGGGAGCTTGAGCGGGTTTCGACGCTCATCCCCCAGTACATGTGGAACGCCGTGTACCTCAACACCGGCACCGACCGGTTTGCCGAGGCGGCCCACCTGCTGGGCATGGAGGCGACGGGGTGGACCTGGGCGACGCGCTTTGCGGACCTCGACAACGATGGGCGTCTCGACGTGTTCGTGACGGCCGGGATGATCCGCAATTTCATCGATGCCGATCTGATCGACCGGCAGAACGTCGCGCCGACGCTGGTTGCGCGCGCGGCGGTCTGGAAAAATGCCGCGCCGCGCCGTGAAGCCACCCTCGTGTATCGAAACCGTGGTGACTTGAAGACGGAGGACGTGTCAGCCGAATGGGGTGTGGACGAGCACACGGTCGGGTTCGGCGCGGTGCCGGCGGATCTCGATGGCGACGGCGACCTCGACCTTGTCTATGCGGCGCTCGACGCACCGCCCACCGTGCTTCGCAACCGCACTGCGAACGGGAATCGCGTGATGATCCGGCTCGCCGGGGCTGCGCCCAACCGTGATGGCATCGGGGCGGAGATCAGGATCAAGACGCCGGCGGGCGTGCAGGTGCGGCAGGTTTACACTGAACGCGGCATCGCCTCGGGTGAAGCAGCGCTGGTTCACTTTGGCCTCGGCGAGGACACCACGATCACGCGTCTTACCGTGCGCTGGCCGCTGGGCCCGGAGACGGTGCTCGATAACCTGCATGCCAACCACCTCATCACGATCACGCAGCCGGCGGTGTCTCCGGCCGATCGTCCGGCACCGGCGCAGCTGCACGCCTCCCTGCCGGCGGATGCCCTCCTGACCGAACGCGCGGCGGAACGCGGGCTCGGCCATGTGAGCGCAATTCAACCCTTCGACGAATTGATCCGTCAGCGCCTGCTGCCGCGCCGTCACCACGGCGTCGCGCCCGCGCTGGCGACTGCGGACGTGAATGCAGACGGCCATCCTGACGTGTTTGTCAGCGGTGGAGCCGGGCAGGCAGGGGTGCTCTATTTGGGTCAGGCCGGGGGAGGCTTTTCGCCGGCCGCGGCGCAGCCTTGGGCCGCGGCGCGGGAGGCGGATGACACCGGGGCGGTCTTTCTGGATGTGAACCGCGACGGGGCGCCCGACCTCTTTGTCGTCTCGGGGGGCGTCATGCACCCGGAAGGCGACCCGCAACTGCAGGATCGGCTTTATCTTAACGATGGCCGCGGGGCGTTCGCCGAAGCCCCCGCGGGCCTGGTCCCAGCTGAAGGGGACAGCGGCATGGCCGCCGCCACCGGGGACTTTGATGGCGACGGCGCCACCGATCTTTTCGTCGGAGGGCGGCTGCTGCCTGGGCACTACCCCGAGGTGCCGCGCAGCGTGCTTTACCGAAACGAGGGCGGACGGTTGGTGGACGTGACCGAAACGCTGGCGCCGGTCCTTCGCCGGGTGGGTCTCGTCACGGCGGCCGTGTGGAGCGATCTCGATGGAGATCAGCGCCCAGAACTGGTGGTGGCGACCGAGTGGGGGCCGGTGCGCGTGTTTGCCTTCGACGGCAGCCGTTTTTCGGAGCGCACGGCCGGCCTGGGTTTGGACGGGGTCACCGGTTGGTGGTGTTCCCTCGCAGTGACGGATGTGAATGGCGATGGCCGGCCCGATCTGATCGCGGGTAATCAAGGTTTGAATACGAAGTATCGTGCCTCGGAGGATGCGCCTGCATTGCTTTATGCCGGAGACATGGATGGCAGCGGACGATTTCAGTTGATCGAAGGCCGTTTCGTGGAAGGCATCGAGCGGCCGTGGCGCGGACGGAGCAAGCTGGCTTACTCGTTCCCCTGGCTTGCGCGAAAATATCCCAGTTTCCGTTCTTTCGCCGACGCGTCCCTGCCGGGAATTTTTGGCGAGGATCGGCTTCGGGCGGTGACCCGCCTGGAGGCCAACGAGCTCGCAAACGGCGTGTTCGTTCAGCAGGCGCAGGGCGGATTTTGGTTCGTGGCGTTCCCGCGAGAAGCGCAGCTGGCGCCGGTCAATGCGTGGGTCGCTGCCGACTTCAACGGCGACGGCATCGTGGACTTGCTGGGCGTCGGCAACGCGTTTGGCGCCGAGCCGACCACGGGCCGGGCGGACGGCGGCGTGGGAATCGTTCTCGCCGGGGATGGGCGAGGGGGCTTCACCGCGCTTTCGCCGGCCAAGTCCGGCCTTGTCGTCACCGGGGAGGCGCGTTCGGCCGTCAGGTTGGGCGCGGGCGAGCAGCTCCGCGTGATCGTGGGGCGCAATGAAGGCTCGCTCCTGCTTTTCGAACGCCGGTAGCTTGGGCCCATGATGCTGCGAATGCTCGGTTGCGTGGGTTTGGCCGCGGCGCTGGGTGCGTGCTTACCGGCGGGCGGCGCCGAGACCGCCTCGCCATGGGTGCAGGAACAGCTGGGTGGTGAGCTGCATTGGAAACCTTGGAATGAGCAAAGTCTGGCCGAGGCGCGCGCGGCGGGTCGAAGCGTCTATGTGTTTGTCGGCTCCGAGTTGAGCGAACTCGCTCGCACCACCGTTGAGCAGACCTTTGCGCGCAAAGAGACGGCCGTGTGGCTCAATGAGAATTTCACCTGCCTGCTCGTCGATGCCGACGCCCAGCCCGAGGTGGCCGCCTACGCGCAGCATTTTTTGAATACAGTGAAGCAGATGCGCGGCTGGCCGGTGCATCTCTGGCTGACGCCGGAGCTGCGCCCGTACGACGGGGCCAACTACCTGCCGGCCACGGAAGAGTGGGGGCGGCCGGGCTTTCTTAAGAGCGCCCGCGCGGCGCTGGATCTTTGGCTGCTTGATCTGGCGCGTGCGCGGGCAGTGGCGGATGAAGCGCTGCAAATGATGAAACCCCTCCCGCCGGATTTGGGTTCTCCGCGGTCGCGGGATGCCTTTCTTGCGCGGGCAACCGAGTCTTGGATTGCCGAAGCCGACGAGGTCCACGGTGGTTTTGGCACCGCGCCCAAGCAGGCGGAACCCGAGCTCTTGCGCTTTTTACTGGCTCAAGGTGGAGACGCGCGAAGGCTGGCGTTGGAGGGCGCCAAGGCGGTGGTTGCCGGAGGTTTACACGACCGCGAGCAGGGTGGATTTTATCGGCACACGTTCGATGCCGCCTGGCAGGAGCCGTATCGGCAAAAGTCGCTTCTCGACCAGGCCCGCGTGGCGTTGGCGCTTCTGGAAGTGGCGGAGGCAGGCGGCGGTGCAAGCGTGCGGGGCGCGGCGTTGAACGCGCTCGACTTCGCGCTTCGGGACCTGCGTCGGGAAGACGGCTCATTTGCCGCCGTGTGGGACCACTCGAATCCGGCTGCGCCTCGTCCGGTCCTGCGTGGACGGGCCCGGCCGGCGGCGTTGGGCTTGCTGCTGGCTGCCTTGGCCGCGTCACGAGAGACGCGTTACGAGGCCGCGGCGGCTGGGCTGGCTTCGCAGCTTCGGCGCGAGAGTGCACTCACGACAGAGGGCTCTGCTCCCGACACGGCGCTCGATGGCGCGGGGGCCGCCTACGGATTGGCCACCGCGGGTGATTCAGACGCAGCGAATGCCGTGCTGTCCGCGGCCTTCACGCGCTTCTATGATCCTGCGCTCGGACATTTCATGGCGAGCGGTGAGGCGCCTGGCGCGGGTCTGGCGATGCGCGTGCCGGGACTCTCCGAACCGGTTCGTGCGGAAGTCCTGGCGTTGCTGGTCGGAGTCGATGCAGGCGCTCGCCAGACCCTTCAACGCGGGCTGCTTTGGTCCTTTGAACATGCGCCGCTGCCGCCTGGAGAAGTGCTGCTTGCGCTCTCAAGGCTGAAGTGACCGCCGTCTCGCGGGAATCAATACGCTCAAGAGCGTAATATAATGAGAACAACGAGGACTTTGCTCGTCAGGTGCAGGAAGAGAACGAGAACGAGAACGAGAAAGAGCGGAGCGCTACGGCTCCTTCCCGAATTTATCGCGGAAGGCGTTGCGAAGCGTCTCCGTCTGCGGACGCGGCAGGCGGGGTTGGAGGGCAATCTGAGCCATCCAGCGACGGGCCTCCGGTTCGTTCCCGGTGGTGATGGCGTAGTAGGTGAGCACGCTGAGCGCGGCGGGGTTGCCCGGCTCGACCTCCCAAGCCGTGCGGTAAAGGCGGATCGCTTCGTCTTCGCGTCCCAGACGGATGAGGATGGTGCCCAGTTCAGTGTACGCTTCGGGTTCGTTGGGACGCAACCGGATCGAGGTGCTCAGCGCGATAATGGCTTCCCCGATACGGTTGGCCTCTTGCAGGCGTTGGGCGTGGAGCAGGTGCAGTCCGGGCGACTCCGGGCAGCGGCGCAGCCCTTCGGCGAGGGTGCGCGCCGCGGCAGTGCGTTCGCCGAGCGCGTACTGCAGGGTGCTCAAATGATACCACCCGTCGGCGAATTCGGGCGCGAGGGTCGTGCAGCGATGCAGTTGCTCGCGGGCGGTGGCGCGATCGTTCTGCTCGCGGGCGATCAGGGCGAGTTGGAAGCGGACCGAGACATCTCTGGGCGCGAGTTCGATCGCGCGGCGCAACAAGGCCATCGCCTCGTCCGGTTTCCTGTCGCGCACCAGGACGCCGGCCGCGAGCGCGAGCTGATAGGGATCATAGCAACGATCAATCAATGCATCGACCCAGGGATCGGGCGGATCGCGGTGGGCGCCGCTCGCCTTCGCCGCGGCGCGCAAGGCGAGCGCGCGCTCGCGGAGACCAAGGCGTTCGTACGTGGTTACAATGAGGTCGTAGCCGATGGCGCCCTTTGACCTGGCCACGGCGCTCTCCAGACGCTGGCGGGCGCTTTGGAGCCGGCCGGCCTCGAGGTCAAGGCGCGCCAGTCCGAACTGGGCGTACGGCTCGTCGCGCTCGATGCGCAACACGGCTTCGTACGCGGCGGCTGCTTGCGGTACCACATCAGGGAGATGACCGTCCGGTCGGCGTTGTTCCAGTCGGCGTAGGCGGCCGTGGCGACCACGTCCATGGCGCCATCGCCATCGAGATCGACCGCGATCGGGCTGTGGGCGCCCGGCAGATTGCCGATGCGGTGGTGCCTAAACCTGCCTCCGCCCAGGTTCTCCTGCCATTGCACGCCGTGCCATGGACGCGGGCCCGGCGTGGCGGCCGGGCCGAAGCCGTCCCCGTTGGTGTGCAAGAGATCGGGCCGACCGTCGCCGTTCAGGTCGCCCACGATCAGACCGCTGCTGCCATAGTCCTCGTTCGTCGAACCCCAGATGCGCGAGGGAGTGAAGCGACCTTCGCCCTCGTTGAACAATACATGGACCTCCTCCCGCTGCTGGGAAATCAGCGCGGCGATGTCGGGGCGTCCGTTTCCGTTGAAGTCGGCCACGCCGACGTTGATCGCGCCCGAGAGTTGCATGAGCACGTGGCGACGGAACGACCAGGAGCCGGTGCGCTCCAGCCAGCTGACCTCGCCCTGATCGTAACCGAATTGGGCCAGCACCAGATCGAGCTGTCCGTCGCCATTCATGTCGGCCGGCCGGGCGTCGGTGACCCGCGAGGTGTTTTCCAGGACGACGTGCGGTGTGAACGTTTGCTTCCCGTCGTTCTCAAGGATGAAGACGGTGCCGATGCGATCGTTGTTCGGGAAAATCACGCCCATGCTGGAGACGATCAGATCGAGGTCGCCGTCGCCGTCCATGTCGGCGGCCTCGACGTGCACCGGGGCGCTCATCGACCCGGCAAGGCGTTTCTCGGCAAAGGCGCCCGGCGCGGTCTGTTTGAGCCAGATGATCGCGTTATCGCGGGCCTCGCAGTAGACGATATCGAGCAGGCCGTCCCGATCGAGGTCCACGGCGACACATGGGCGACCCACGGCTGTTGGTCGGGAGCACGGCCGAGGCTGACGGGACGGAACCGTTCCAAGTCCTCGACCGGACCGGACACATGCGATGCCGGCCGCTCGTCGGGAGAGCACCCGGCGAGCAAAGCTGCAATCCAGAGAATGCCAAGGAAAGGGCGGAAAGGAGGATGCGTGGGTGCGCTCCGGGTGGAAGAGAAAGGCACGAGGACGGACGAGGTTGGTCTCAATGGAAGCGGAATTTTCAGATTGGCCAATCGCGATTTGGGCAATAATCGCGCTGGGCTTGGCTTCAAGCGTCGGATCATCGAAGTCACCGCGCTCGAAGCTAACGCCACCCTCGGGCTGCCGATTCATATTTCCCAGGGGCGTGACGTCCGGCTGGAGCCCGGCCGGTTTGTCCTTCAGCAGGTGAAGCCCTACCGCTATCGCTGATCGCATGAAACTTGGTCTCGGCCTCTACAAACACATGCTTACGCCGGAAAACTTCGCGTTTGCGAAGCAGGCGGGAGCGACCCACATCGTGGCGCATCTCGTGGATTATTTCCGCGGCGGCGGACACTCGGCGTCGGACGATCAGCCGCTCGGCACCGATTGGGGCTGGGGGCTCGCGGGCGATCCGGAAAAACTTTGGACTTTGGACGAGTTGAAGGATCTTCGGCGCAAGGTGGAGACGGCCGGCTTGACGCTCGAAGCGATTGAGAACTTCGACCCGGCGCACTGGGGCGAAATCCTGCTCGATGGACCGCGTCGCGAGGAGCACATCGAGAACGTGAAGACCATTCTTCGCCGCATGGGGGAGGCCGGCATCCCGATCATGGGTTACAATTTCTCCATCGCCGGCGTGGCGGGCCGGACCAAAGGCGCCTACGCCCGGGGTGGCGCACCCTCCGTTGGCATGGAGGGTCCCTGCGACGTGCCGATGCCCCGCGGTCTGGTCTGGAACATGGTGGTCGATCCGCAGGCGTTAGGGGGCACGATTCCTGCCGCGACCCCGGAGCAGCTTTGGTCGCGCTTGGAAGGCTTTCTCAACGACGTGTTGCCTGTGGCGGAGGCTGCGGGCGTGAAGCTCGCGTTGCATCCCGACGACCCGCCGATGCCCACGATCCGAGGTCAGCCGCGCCTGGTGTATCAACCCCAACACTACCAGAAGGTGATCGAGCTCAATCCGAGTCCGGCAAACCAACTGGAGTTCTGTGTCGGCTCACTCGCCGAAATGACCGAGGGCGACATCTACGACGTCGTTGACCACTACAGCCGCCAGCAGCGGATCGGCTACGTCCACCTGCGCAACGTTCGGGACAAGGTGCCGCACTACAAGGAAACCTTCATCGACGACGGCGAAGTCGACGTTTTGCGGGTGCTCGCGATTCTGAAGAAGAACGGCTTCGAGGGCGTGATCATTCCCGACCACGCCCCGCAGATGTCGTGCGCCGCCCCCTGGCACGCCGGCATGGCCTTCGCGATGGGTTACCTCAAAGCCGGCCTCCGAACCGTATCGTAAGTCGATGGGACCACTATCGCCAGGCTCGTGATCTGGCATGCCAAACCTTTAACGCAAAGACGCAAAGGCGCGAAGCCCGGACCCAAGAGCCGCCCGTCCGCACCGTTGCGATCTTGGCGCCTTCGCGACTTTGCGTTGAAAAGACTATTCGTCCTACGGAAAGGACCGCAGAGGTAGGGGAGAGGGGGGCTCGCTTTCGCTGGCTTGACCACGCAACGTGCGGGAATGCCGTTTTCCCAATTGGGTCTCTATTCCAGCCTGGTGCGCGGGGCTCAGGCCTTGGGTTACACCGAACCGACGCCAATCCAGGCGAAGGCGATTCCCGCCGTGTTGGGTGGACGCGACCTCGTGGCCTCGGCTCAGACCGGCACCGGCAAGACGGCCGCGTTTGCCCTGCCGATTCTCAACCGCCTCGGACCCCACCGCGAAGAAGGTCCGCGCGTACTCGTCCTCGAACCGACCCGCGAACTCGCCGCGCAGGTTGAGACCGCCTTTCGCGCGCTGGGACAGTTCACCGACCTCAGGACGGTCGTTCTGCACGGCGGCGTGAATCTCGGACCGCAACGCACCGCGCTGCGATCCGGCGCCGACGTCGTCATTGCCACCACGGGTCGCCTGACGGAGTTTCTCGAGGCCAAGGTGCTGCGCCTCGACCTGCTTGAGGTGCTCGTGCTCGACGAGGTCGATCGCATGCTCGACATGGGTTTTATTGCGGAAGTGAAGGCCATCGTGAAGCAGTGTCCGCCGACACGGCAGACCCTGCTGTTCTCCGCCACACTGCCGCCCCGTCTCGAGGAGGTGGCCCGCTTTGCACTCAACGATCCCGTACGCATCGAGATTGAACGGGCCCGTCCCGTCACCGCCACGGTCAATCACGCGATCCACGCCGTGCTCGATCACCAAAAGCTCGAGTTGCTGCTCGCCCTGCTCAAGCGCGCCGACTTCAAGAGCGTGATCGTGTTCACCCGCACGCGCAAAGGAGCCGATCGCATCGCGCACGAACTTCGTCTGAGCAATCATGCCGTCGGTGTCATTCATTCCGAGCGGACCCAGGCCCAGCGCGTCGCGGCGCTCGAGGGATTCAAGAGCGGCCGTCAGGGTGTCCTGGTCGCCACCGACATCGCCGCGCGCGGAATCGACATCGCCGGCGTGTCACATGTGATCAACTACGACGTGCCGCAGCATGCGGACGACTATGTCCATCGCATCGGACGCACCGGCCGCGCCCGCGAGACGGGTGATGCGCTGATGCTGGTGACCCCGCAGGACGCGAATGAAGTGGTCGCGATCGAAAAACGCATTGGTCAACCCATTGCAGTGCGCGTGCTCGACGGCTTTTCCTACGAAGATGGACAACCCCCGCGCATCGATCCGGCCAATCCGTTGGCGGCGGCGCCCAAACGGTCCGGGTACCAACAGAAACTGGGAAAAGGGGGGCAGCAAAAAGGCGACACCGGCAAGAACCAGGACCGCGCCGCCAGCGGCCGCGCCTTTGGTGGTGGGAATCCCACGTGGCACTCAAAGGGTAAACCGGGAGCGCATTGGAGAAGTCGGAAGGGTCGGTGAAGATCGGACGACGACGTTCACAGATCGCGTCGGGCGTGCCTCGTGTAGCGACGGATGTCCCCATCCGTCCCGGGTATCCGCCCCGCCCGCCGCCAAGCCGCGCAAGGTCGTGTAGCGGCGGCCGGGTCGGCCGCCTGGTTCGAACCAGCGCCCATGGCGACATGGGCGGCCAAACCTCCGCGGTCGCCGCCCGCGGCTACACGGGGCGCCCTTTGGCCGCAGTCGCTACGTCCACGCCCACCGCCTCCGACACGTGGCGAAATCCATCGCGCTCGAGCAGGTGCACAAGTCCTTGCAGAATCGACTTCACGACGCCCGGTCCGAAATAAACCAGGGCCGTGTACAATTGGACCAAGGAGGCGCCGAGACGGATCTTCCGATAGGCGTCTTCGGCGGTGAAAACGCCTCCGGCCGCGATCAACGCGTAGCGGCTGCGCGGTCCGACGATCTCCCGCAAGTGGCGCAGGTTGGCGTTGATCATCGCTTCCACAGGCCGACCGGACACGGCGCCGGGCAGCTTGGCCCACGTGTCGCGGGGTGTGGTGAACGTCAGCTCGGGCGGTTTGCCCGAGGGGAGGTTGATGCCGAATCCGGCGATGTAGGCATGGTCGTCGGCCAGACGAACGATTTTGCGCAACACGGCGGGATCGCGCGCGGGTTTAAATTTGAGAAACACCGGCACCGTCGGTCCGACTGACGCGAGCCGTTCGAACAATGCGCGAATACGTCCCGCGTCGTCGAAAAAGTCGCGGTCGTTCGCCGAGTTCGGACAACTCATGTTGATCGTGATGTAGCTCGCGTGTGACTGAAGCCTCTCGAAGGCCTGCGCATAATCGGCGAGCACGCCCTCGTCGGTGTTGGGACATGAAGCGTCGTTGGTTTTGACGAGATTGATCCCCAAGGGAACCGCGCAGTGCGAACGGGAGAGGCGCGCCGCGACGGCGTCGGCGCCTTCGTTGGGCACACCGTAGGCCACAATGATCGTGCGGTCCGCCGGCACGCGAAAGAGGCGCGGTCGCGGGTTGCCGACGGAGGGAAACGCGGAGATCGAGCCGATCTCGACATGACCAAACCCAAATGAACCGAGCAGCCCGATGGCCTGGCCGTTCTTGTCAAAACCCGCCGCGAGACCCACGGGGTTGTCGAAGGGAATCCCCGCGATCGTTTGGCTTAGGCTCGGATGCGAGAACCCCAGGCCGGCGTGCACGAGTCGCGGAACCCCGGGAATGGCCGCAGCGAGCGCGCAGCCTTTGATCGCGAGGGTGTGCACACGCTCGGGGTCCAGGCGAAAGAGCAGCGGGCGAACGGCGGTCCGATAAAAGCCGCCGGGCTCCGCTGCCGTGATCGCGTGCGCGTCGGGGTGGGGCATGGGACAACAGTGACGCCCGCGGTGCCGCGACGCAATCAGCCGGTACAGCTTCCGCATGCCACGGACCGCGGTCGGCGCCCGCGGCTACAACGAAAGCATCGGTGTTCCTCTTGTAGCCGAGGGCGCCGACCTCGGTCCGATGAGGCACGGCGCAGACCTCAAACCCCGGGCTCAGCGCGCCCGGCTACAGGTGTGATTACAACCGCTCGATCCGAGTTGGGTCCGGTTCTGATGCGTCTGACTTACGATGTTCGCCGGGCCCGTTGAACCGGTTTTGGGGTGCCGTCTCAGCATGCCACGGACCGCGGTCGGCGCCCGCAGCTACAACGAAAGCATCGGTGTTCCTCTTGTAGCCGAGGGCGCCGACCTCGGTCCGATGAGGCACGGCGCAGACCTCAAACCCCGGGGCTCAGCGCGCCCGGCTACAGGTGCGATCAAAATGTCTCCATTCCTGATCCCGCGCCCGCATCAGCCGGAGCTTGGGCTGGGTGTTTCCGCTGGCGGTTCGGAAGGGAGAAACGAGGAAGCCACAAAACGAACAGCCCCCAGCGCGTCGGCGAGGACTCGTTCCATTTCCCGATCGAGCGGGTTGGCCCACGAGGCATCGCGGACCACGGAGGGGAGCGTTGCGACGGGGGGAAGGCTCGCGCTCGCCGGGGCGGGCGGATCCTCCGTCGTCGCAAGCTGGGGCTGCGACGAGGGTGTCGGATCTCCCGGAGTGGACAGCCAACTGACGGACACCCACACGCCCAGTGCGAGCACACACGCGAGAGCGGCCACGGATCCAATCCAGCGGAGCGGAGGGCGTGACGGCGTACGTGTATCCGCACTCATAATACGCAGGACCTTGGGCTTCAGGAAGGGCGAGCTTTCGAGCGAGGCCGGCCGGGCATCGGTGCGGAAACGGGAGGTGAGGCGTTGCTCGTTGTCGTGGACCCGTGCAAGCGAAGCATCACGGTGGCAGGCGCGTTCGAGCCAGGCGGGCAGCGGCTGGTCGGAGGCTTGGTGCCAGCGGATGAGGAAACGGTAAAGGGCGGTTTTCATGGCTGGGTGCGGGCTTGGCGTTCGCGGAGCTGGCCGCGGGCGCGGAAGAGAAGAATCTTAACGCCGGTTTGGGTGCGTCCAAGAATACGCGCGATCTCAGCGATCGACAAATCGTCGACGTACTTCATCAGCAACACCTCCTGGTACGGGGACTTGAGCTGACGCACGTCGTCCCAGACGGAGGCTGCGCGGTCAGCGTGTTCGACGGTGGCGTCGGGCGCCGGGTCTTGCGCGGGAACATCGAAGGCGAGCTGCTCCGTCGGACGGCGGTCGCGGTAATGGTTGTAGGCTGTCCGCCGCGCGATGGTATAAAGCCAGGCGGCGAAGGTGTGACGGTTGTCGTAGCGATGGAGATGGCGGAACGCCTTGACGAAGGTGTCCTGGACAAGGTCCTCCGCGTCGTGACGGTTGCCCGTGTACCGGTGGAGGAAATTGCACAGCCGGTGCTGATGCTGCTCGACGAGCACCGTGAACCGGGCGGCGTCGATCACTCCCTCGGGCTCGTTGGAGGGAGGAACTGCCGAGTCGCGCGGTGCGTCAGCCATTGCAGCGGTTTCCATCATCGTGGCTCGGGCCGTCCGTTGTTCCTTCGCGGACCGAGGACATCAAATCGAAGAAGGAGAGGATGCGGGCGGCGCCGCCGGAGCTTCGGGTGCAACCGGCGCGGTGGGCCGGGCGCGGTCCGCCTGCGCTTTCATGGACGAGAGGATCAGCTCTTTGATGTCCGCAACCGGGTAGCTCAGGTCGAGCGAGACCGCCGAATCGGAAGATTGGACGGTAATGCTTTCCGTGAGTTTGTTGAGACTTTGACTTTCCACCTCGGTGAGTGAGGCGAGCGCGATCATGCCGTCGATGATCCGGCGCAATTGAGCCGAGACCTCGGGGCCGCTGGTCGTGAGCGAAATGCGACTCCGGACGTTGTTCCCCTGCTCGCCCAGTGCGAAGTGCACGCCTGTCGCCTTTTGCAGAATGCGTGCTTGGGGAGGCATGTCCTTGAGCTTATCCAACCCGTTGGCCGACGCGAGGAGGAAGAAGTGTTCGCCCGCGCCCGAGCCGAGCAGCGGACTGTTCCGACTGAGGCGGGGAGAACGGCCTTCGATCACGGTCAGTGCCTGCTCGACTTGCGAGAGGTCCTTGCTGACCAAAATGAGGTCCTTGCGCGGGAAAGTGAGGTAGATCTCGTTGGAGATCAGGTAAGCGGGAAAACTCGTCCCGGTCAGCAGCTTGAAGGGGGTCTTGCCGTCGTTGGCCAGCTCCTGACTGGCAACGTAGCCATCGATGATGGCCTGGGCTTTGGGTCCCGTCTTCACGATCAGCACGCTCTGATTCTCGGGCTTGTTGTCGAAGGACAGACCGTACGCCGTCGCGGAGTGAAGCTCGGCGAGCACGGCGTCGGTGTTGAGCGTCACTCCTCCCGTGTCTTTCCGGTCCATGGCGCCTTTCAGTGCGTCGATGAGGGTCTGGCCGAGGGCGGACGTCTTGAGGCGGTCGACGTCGAGGTGGGCGAGCCACTTGGAGTCCTGGGCGATGTGAGTCGGATCAAAAGGTGCGGCCAGGAGGGCCGGCCCGAAGGCCACGGCGGCGAGGAATAGGAGGTGGTTTTTCATGAAGTAAAGGTGTGTGCTTCTCGTTACACCAACGACGGGTCCAAGGTTACGCCAAAGTCGCTTCTCAAACCAATGGCGGCGACGGCTCGCCGTTATTTGGGATTTGCCCGTTTGGGATTTAGGATTTCCGGCTCCGCCGGCTAAGTTTCCTTCTCGTCGCCAATCCGGTAGGTCCGGTGCGTGAAAAGGAACGCGGCGGCCGCGAGTCCCAAGGCGGCAAGCACGAGACAACCGGCTGCGCCTGCGAGGATCGACGTGGCCTGCGTGCCCGTGGATTGCAAAAGGGTGCGCAGGTGGTGCGTGACCGAAAGCTGGCTCAGGCGCGTGGGCAGATCGCTCAAACCGATCTCGATCACCACGCCGTAGAACAGGCCGAGCACCATGTATTTTCCCGTCAATACGCCCAAAGCGGTCGCGATCGCGGTGAAGGCAAGCACCGCGCCGAGGCTGGCCGCCAGTGCCGCAGGCAGGTGCGACCAGACCTCCGGGACTCCGCGCAAGGCGCTGGTAAGATAAATGAGCGCAGTGAAAACAGTGACCTGCACGAGCACGACCGTCACCGCGCCCGCATAGGCGCCAAGCACGAGATGGCTCTTCTTCGCCGGACGCGTCCAGAGGTACTCCACCGTGAAGGCGCGGATCTCGTTGCGCAGCGCGCCTCCCCCGGTGACGAGGCACAGCAACGGAACAATGCGGAGCAGAAACACGTCCACCGACCATTCGGAAAAGTCGCGCGTGCGTCCGCTGGAAACCGTGAGCGCGGTGATCGCGACCACCCCGGCGCAGAGTCCCGCGAAGCGAAGCAGCAACTTCGGGCGCAGCAGCGCACGCACGCGGAGGAGCACGAGCGCACGGATCACCGAGGAGAGGGGAGTGGCGCCGGGTGCGCGCGGGGCGTCTGTCGCCGGCAGCGGGGGAGGGAGTGACGTGGTCGGGTTCATTCCGTGACTTTCTCGAAGATGCCCGTGAGCGAGGTGCTCTTGCTCTGCACATCATAAATGTCGGCGTCGCATCCCGCGAGCAGGGTGGTCCAGGACGCGTAGAACGCCGAGGGATCCTTGAGCCAGACAAGCAGGCGATCGTCTTCGAGCAGGTAGCCGCGGAGGTGTCCGGATTGGTTGAGCACCGTGGCAACCGTGTCCGGCCGATCGGTGCGGATGATCACCTGCTCCGGCCAGTGCTGGATGCCGGCGTGGATCGCGGACTGGGAGCCGGACGCGAGCACCCGCCCCCAACTGAGCATCAGGAACTGGCTGCACAGGGCTTCGAGTTCGTCGAGGATGTGGCTCGAAATGAGGATGTGGGTGCCGGCGCGGTGCAGCGAACGCAGGATGTCGCTGACCTCGTGACGGCCCATGGGGTCGAGTCCGTTCATCGGCTCGTCGAGAATGAGCAACGCCGGCCGATGCAGAATGGCCTGGGCGAGTTTCACCCGCTGCCGCATGCCCTTGGAGTACGTGCCGATCGGTTTGGTCCAGTGTTTCGAGGCAAGGCCGACCTCGTGCAGAGCCTGCTCGCTGCGGGCGCGGGCGGTGCGCTTTTCCAAGCCCGAAAGCAAGGCGAGCGACTCCAGCCAGTCGAGCGGCCGGAGATCGGCGTGCACATGCTCGTGTTCGGGACAGTACCCGATGCGCGAGAGCACCGACGGGTTGTTCCAGGGAGATTCGCCCAACACGGTCAATGATCCGGAGGACGGGCGAACCTGTCCGGTGATCATCTTGATGAGCGTACTCTTGCCGGCGCCATTGGGTCCGACGATGCCGGTGATGCCCCCGCGCAGGGCGAACGAGACGTTGTTGAGCCCGAGGACGACCCCGTAGAAGCAGCTCAGTTCGGAGGCTTGGATGATCGCGCTCATTCGGGTTTCACGCGTTTGCCGATGGCGAAGAGACAGAGCGCCCAGTAGCCGGCGAGAAAGAGGAGCGGCAGCCAAAGGCCACCGGCGGGCGCGATCTCGTTGAGCGGGTTGCGACTCGGCAGCGAGTCGACCATGCTCCGGAAGAACGGAAGCATGGTCTTCGCGTCCTCCAGCACGCCGCCCAAGTCGTAGAGGTGCCGCGCGATGTGGTCGATGCAGACGCCCGGGTTGAGGTAGCGGCCCCAGCCGAACAATTTTTCGGTCATGCCGGCAATCATGCCTGAAATCATCCAGGCCAGTATCCAAAAAGCGGTGGCGGAGCTGGTCCGTTTCGCCAGCGAGGAGACGGCCAACGCGAGCAGGCTGAGCGTGATGGCGCTGAGCGTCGCAACCGTGACGCCGCGCGCGAGCGCCGGGAAGCCATGATAGAAAAACGACCAGTCCGGCGAAACGACATTGCCGACGAACCAGACCGCCACCAGCGGAGCGAGGCCCAGCAGCGCGAGCAGGGTGAATGCGACGCCGAACTTTCCCAGCAGGTAGTCGAAGCGCGTCAGCGCCTTCGAGTTGTAGATGAGGATGGCGTTGCTGGAAAGATCGTGGGAAATCAGCTTCGGTACGAACAAGGCCACTGCAATGAACGCCACGACGGAGTGCAGCTTCGTGGCGACGGAGAAGGTGACCCGGAACAAGCCGTCGACCGAGACTTCCGGATACAGCAGAATCCAGGCGGACAGCCCGTTGACGATCGCATGGTTGCGCTTGCCGAAATGGTCGCCGATGTAGCCGAGCACGGCGCTGTCGGGCGTCAGCAACTGCCCGACGAAGAAATGAAAGGCCATCATGCCGAGGGCGGACACCCACGTGATGGCGAAGAGGATCTTGAGCAGGCGGGAGCGCCAGCACAGCCGGAGTCCGTACTGGGTGATGGTGAGCCGCCGCCGCCAGACTCCGGTGGATTGCCCCGTCCAGTGTTGATAGCCTTGCGCGCGGTGGCTCATGCGGCGGCCCCCTGGCTTTGCAAGGCTTGCAGAAAGAGTTCCTGCAACGCGTTGGGGCTCGCCTTGATCTCCAGCGGAGCGATGCGCTGGTCGCGGAGGAAGGCGATCATGGGATTGAGATTCGCGTGCCCGTGCGCCACCTGGATGTGGCCATTGGCAAGCACTTCGCTGGGCCAGCCGTGACGGGCAAAGGCTGCGACCAACTCGGGCACGCCTTCGTGAACCACCACCTCGGCGACGGGCTTGCGGCGACGCTTTAGTTCCTCGAGCCGATCGTGAACCAGCACCCGGCCTTGGGCGACGATTACGATCTGATCGCAGATCCGGTCGACGTCGTGAAGCAGATGGGACGACAGCACGACGGTGATGCCCGATTCTTTCCAGATGCGTTCGATGAGTTCGAGGATGTGGGCCTGCCCCTTCGGATCGAGTCCGTTGGTCGGCTCGTCGAGAAACACGAGTTGCGGATCATGCACGATGGCCTGGGCGATCTTGATCCGCTGTTTCATGCCCGTGGAGTATGTCTCTACTTTACGGTAGCGTTCCTGTCCCATGCCGACGAAATCGAGCATCTCATGCGCGCGCTGCCTCGCGGCGGCGAAGGGCAGGCCGGAGAGCTGGGCGCAGTAGGTGACGTACTCGCAACCGGCCATGCCAGGGATGTGGCAGTCCTGCTCCGGAGCGTAGCCGATGCGTTTGCGCACCTCGCGCCCGTGCTGGTCGATATCCTGCCCGAGCAGCGAGGCGCTTCCGGCGTCCTTGTCCTGCAACTGCAGCAGGCAGCGGATCAAGGTGGACTTGCCGGCGCCGTTGGGACCCAGCAGGCCGATGGTGCCGGGAGGGATGGAAAGGTCGACCCGGTCCAACGCCTGATGCGAGCCGAAGCGTTTGCTCAGGCCCCGGGTTTCTATGATGGGAAGCATGAAGGGATGTTGCAGTGACTACACAAGGGATCGCGCGAAGGTTACAACAGCTTTGCTCGTTGAGTTTTCAGGTGGACGCGCGGTTCCCTCCGCGCGTGGTTCGAATAGCACTCCAAAATATCCACCGTTCCCTCCGCGCGTGGTGGCGTGCGCACGCCGTCCGAGTGCGAAGCGGGCAGAGGGACCTGCCCGCCCACCTTTGGTTGCATCGCTTCGCATGGGTCAGAAGGGTGGACGCGCGGGTCCCTCCGCGCGTGGTTTGGATAGCCCTCCAAACATCCACCGGTCCCACGGCGCGTGGTGGCGCGCGCATGCTTCGTTCAACACGGTGATCCAATCCACCGTGATGCCCTCGTCCGCACCGAAGCCGTAAGAGCGGTCGGATTCCGACGGAATCCCTTTGGAGTGCGGCAGTCTCGACGCCGCTCTCGACGGTTCACCTCTTTCATCTGCTGTAGCCGTGGTCGCTGACCGCAGTCCGTTGTCGTCCAAATCCGACTTGGAACCCCGCGGTCGGCGCCCGCGGCTACAGGGGTCCCGGAGGAATCACCGTCGGCGTAACCGTTCGGGAGGTCGCCCCCCCTGCGCCGCGGAGCGCGGCCTGCTCGAGGGCCTTCAACCAGCCTCCTCCGCCGCTTTCGTAGGTGGACAGGTTAGCCTCGCCGATTTCGGCGATAAGCGAGGCCTTAACCGAATTCACATACTCCAAGTGGGCCCGGGAGCGTTGCTCGGTGTTCATGCCCGGGGCGGAGCCAACCCGGTTGAATTCCGCGAACGCATTCCGTTGCAACTGCCACAGGCGGTCACCGGTCTCGCGAGGCAGTTCCAACTGCTTCGCGACGGTGTGCGCGTGAACATACGCAAAGTCGCGGCTCTTTTCGTATTCGCCACCCCGTTCCTCGCCGAGCTCCGCTTTCGCCGCGGCGATCAGTTCCCGCTCCGCCGCCTGCCGCTCCTGCTGGAAGGTGGGGTCAGTGCGACGCACGTTCATCGAAGAGTACTTTTCGTCAAAGGCCTGTTGCAGGCGATGGAGGGTGCGAAATTCCGCAGCGGTGGGCTCCATCATGGTCAGACTGCTCCAGTACGGAACAATACCGCCCTGCTCCTGCAACGCCTGGCGACGCGGCTGGTATTCGCGGTCGAGGTAGTGGGCGACGATGCCGCGCACGATGTGAGGCGGGAATCCGCGCTCCTTAAGGTGAGCGGCCAGCGCTTCAAGATTGCCCGTGGGAAACGAAGTCCAAGCGAGCCCGGACGACGGTTCTGCTTCGACCGCACGGTCGAACGTCGGCGGTTGCGCAGCGGCGTATGCTGACGGGGCGCCCGCCTGCGCCTTTTCAGGAAGCGGCGTGGCTGAAGCGGCCGGCGCTTCCCGCAAGCGTAACCAGAGCGCGGCGTTTGTCGCCAGGGAGGCGAGCAGCAGGAGGACAACGGCGATTTTCATGGCGTTGGGGCGGCGGGTCGGGAGGGGGCTGGGGAAAGGCTGGCGAGCCAGGATCCACCGTGCTCGATGTAGGCTTGATGGCCCTCGGCCCCGAGGGTGCGCGTCACCCGTTCGTTGGTGGCCCGGGCAATCGCTGCGACCTCGGCAGTGCGTTCGGCGGTGGACAGGCCCGTGTTTCCGCGCACGCCGGCGATGGCCTGCATGGTCTCCGCCCGGGCGGCGACGACGTCCCGGGCGGCATCCATGGGCAGCCCGAGCCGGGTCGTGATGCGGACGAGATTCGTGTTGGACGGATTGGTTGCGAACTCGAAGTCGTTGTACCTTTCCGGACTCAGGACGTCCTTCAGCTGATTCATCAAGGCGGCGCGCTCCTCCGTGCGTGCGTTGCCCAACACATACGTGATACCCATCGTGCCAACGTCGCGCCCGCTGGCCTGATCGAGGGCGTATTGAACCTTGAAGATCGCGCGGTACTCTTCTTCCGAGGCATCGAAGACCTGCACCTGACTGCGCAGCCGGGATGCCGTGGTGCTCCGGCGCAGGTCGTATTCGAAGAGCTCGTCAGGTGTGAGGGCGGCCACCAAGTCGGCCCGCTGCTCGCGTTGGAGCAGGGCGTATTTTTCCTGTTCGGTCGGGGAAAGCGTGGACGAGGACCGTCCGGACATCAGTTCACGCTGCAGCTCGGCGTAGTCATTTTCGATTCGTTGGATGGTTTGAATCTTTTCCACAGGGAGAGGTCCCCATCGCTGTTGGTAGACCGCCATGGCCGTGTCGCTGATCTCCAGCTCCGTCCCGAGAAGTTCGATGGTCTGCGCGCGCAGCTCGCGTCGCAGGCTGTTCAGAGTTTTCTCGGTTTCCGCATCGCCGCCGGCGAGACCGAAGGGGGCGGTGCCCGTTTCCCAGAAGGGCTTTGGCTCGACGTTCCCGACCGCGGCCCGCTGCTTCGTCTGATTGTCGTGACGCAGCTGCTCCCGGATCGCGGCACGCACGATCTCCGGCGGAAAGCCCATGGCGTCCAACCGTGCCTTGAGCGTGGCGCCGTCCGTCTTCGCGGAGTCGAACAGGGTCGCCACCGCCAGGCGCTCGGCGTCGGCGCGGCGGGCTTCCGCGAGGGCGCCTGTTTCGCGGGGTGCGGCGTGGGCTGCAGCGTTCGGGTCGGAGGCTTCACGCGAACGAAAAAAGAAGGCCGCGTTCGCGACCAACGAACACACAAGCAAGGCAACGAGAACCTTCATGGGGGAAAGGAGACGGGGTCCGGGGAGGGGAGGGAATTGATGAAGCGATGGTGGAACCAGCGCGCGATCAATGACCGCAGCCTGCGAGGAAGGTTTCTGCGGCGCAAGGCAACTGATTGATGAAACGAACGAACGCCGCGTTCTTCAAATCAGGGCGCATGGGCGCTTTTTTCCACCGTGGAACTCCGGTCGGCGGACCGCGGTCAGCGCCCGCAGCTACAACTAGAGCAATCCGCATCGGTTTCTGTTGTAGCCGAGGGCGCCGACCTCGGTCCGATGAGGTAGGGCGCAGACCCCAAACCCCGGGCTCAACGCGCCCGGCTACAGTTGATCGAACCCTCTTCGATCTGAGTCGGATCCGGTTCTGCCGCACTTTATGAGCAACGTTAGCCGGGCTCGCTGAGTCGGTGTCTGGATGCCGCTTTGGCATGCCACGGACCGCGGTCAGCGCCCGCGGCTACAGCGAACGCAATCGCATCGGTCTGCCTCTTGTAGCCGAGGGCGCCGACCTCGGTCCGTGGAGGTACGCCGAGCCTATGGCTTCGGAGCGCGGGGCGGGATCGCCTTCGGGTGGCCGACGCGATCCCACGTGGGCGCGCCGGGCGTGGGCGGAAGCTCCTTGATGGTGATGTCCTTGGCCTGGATAAGGGCAATGCCACCACTGTGGATCTGAATCGCAATGCGCCCATCGAGCGCGATCGCCGAATTGGTTTCGGTGTAGTCGAGCGCGGCGACGCCGTTGATCCACGTGCGAAGGCGCGGACCTTCGGCGAGAATGCGGAATTCGTTCCAATCACCCGGACGTACGGCCGCTTTGACGGCGTCAGCATGGGCCGACTCCGCGATCACCTTGTTGCGCCGCGACTCGTCGTAAAGCTTGCCCCACCAGCCATCGCCGACGTCGACCTGATAGCCGGACATCTCCGTGTTATCGGGAACGCGCACGCTGCGAATCTGCACACCGCTGTTGATCATGCCCGCGTTGGGCACCCCGGTAAGCTTGAGCGACAGACGCAGGTCGAAGTTTTGAAACGAGCGGGTGGTCGCGAGGAAGAAATTGTGCGGGATCTTCTCCGTGGTGGATCCGCCCGTGATGACGCCATCCGTGACGCGCCACCATTTCGCGTCGCCTTCCCAGCCGTTGAGGGAACGTCCATCGAAGAGCGATTCGGCAGCGAAGAGGGCAGGGTTGAGGCCAGCGAGAAATGCGAAAACAAGACCGAGAGAACGGCAGCGGAAGAAAGTCATGGGAGGGTGCAGCAGGGGTTGAGCAGACGTGAGACAGAACCTACGCGCTCCGCGACGAAGCGAAAAGCCCCGAGTGCAAAGATTGCTCGTGGACAGCGTGACACAGGCATTCCTGCCTGTTGGATTGAAGTTTCCTGAACGTTCGAGCCC
>JBBQUU010000008.1:0-92471 GCA_038212175.1 Opitutales bacterium
GTCGCACCGGCACTTCTGGAGCTGGAATCACCCCGCATCGCGCGCCCACGCCGAACGCACGATCACACGGCTGGCAAAGCACTACGCCGGTCGGCGCTGCCTCTGGGGCTGGCAGATCGACAACGAACCCAACTACGCCGAAGAGGTACACGCGGACCTGCAACGCTGGTACGACTTCAGCCCGCACGCCCGCACCGCCTTCGTGGCGTGGTTGAGGCAGCACTACAACGACTCGCTCGACGCCCTCAATGCCGCGTGGTGGGGGAACTTCTGGTCCCAGCGTCTGCACCGCTGGGCGGAGGCCGCCGTCATCCGCGGTCCGGGCAACCCGCACGCGTGGCTCGATTTTCTTCGCTGGCGCGAGCAAAACCAGGCCGGCTTCGTCGCATGGCAGGCCGCCCTGCTCCGCCGGCTTTCTCCCGGCACACGCGTTGGGTGCAACATTCCCGAGACAGGCGTGCGGCTTTCGGTCGCGATCGGACAGGATTACTTCGCGCAAGCCCGCGGACTCGATTGGATCGGCACCGACCTGTATCAAGCGACGGGGGACAGATCGCGCGATCTCGCCGCGCTCGCGTGCAGCACCGACCTGATGCGCGGCGCCGCGGAGGCCACCGGAGCCGCCTTTGTCATCAGCGAAACCCAGGCGGGGCCCCATGAACGCGCCTGGCCCAACAGCTTCGCCGGCGAAGCCTTCGGTCCGGACTACCTCGAAGCCTCGGTCCGCGTGTATGCCGCGCGCGGCGCGCAGCAGGTGTGGTGGTTCCTCTGGCGGCCCACGCTGGGCGGCCACGAACTGGGCATGAACGGTGTGCAGGAGCTCGACGGGTCAGACACCCCGCGCACGGCCCTCGTGCGAAAACTCGCTCAAAAGCCGGAAACCCTGATTCGCGGTCGCAAGGCTTTCCTCCGACGACCGCGCGTTTTGGTTCATTACTCACGCGACAGCCTCCGCTGGCTTTCCCGTTTCGCGCCTGCGCTCGACGAGTTCGACGGCGCGTTTGTTGGCTGGCACGCGCTGCTCGAGGCCTGCGGTCATCGGGTCGATTTTGTCGACGATGACGGACTGCTCGCGCTTCCGTCCGATGCGGGCGAGCCGCTCGTGCTTCCGCTCACCTCCGTGGCGAGTGACGCCTTGGTCGACCGCATCGCGCGCCATCGCGGCCCGCTCCTCGCCGGGCCGCACACCGCCTTCGGCGACGAACACGGCCGGTTGCGCCCACGCCGCCTGCCCGACGCCCTCGTACAGCGCTTCGGCCTCGACTTCGGTCTGTGGCACGACACGGGAGTTCTGCCGACGGCAGCCGGCCTCCCGGCGCTCAAAGGTTTTCGGGAACTGGTTCCAACAGCCCGGGCGGTCGTTTCCCGCCTTCGCAACGGTCAACCGATGCTCATCCGCACCCGCGACGCATCCGTCAGTGCCGTTGACCTTGGCGACCTGTGGATGCGCGGCACAAAAGCTCAGCGCCAACGGCTCGTCGCACTGGCCCGTCCGGCCCTCCGTCGGAAGGCCCGAGCGTAAAACACGGCCTATCGTATCCGTTCGATGATGACACTGATCAGCGCATACGGGCCGTAGACGATCCGCCGCAATCCCCGCGCGGCGCCGATGGGGCGTTCGCGAAGATCAACGCGGCGCGCCCTCCAGTTGGGTTCGAGCTGCAACGTCGCGGCGCCCCGCAGCCCCTGGGTCTCGTTCAGCCGCAGGACCCAGCGTCCGCGGCCGAGCGGTTTGGCCCAGACGGGCTGGAGACTCTCCCCGCCCTCCAGTCCGAGCAGACCCGCCGAGCAGGCCTTGCCGCGGTAATCGAGAATCGAGGTAAAGAGCGTGTCGGCGAGCGCCGCTGGCTGCTCGTCGCGGGGCGCCAAGGCGTCGTGGCGGCCAATCGCCATCGCGATGCGGTGGCGCCCCAAGTCCGAAAATTTCGCCGGGGCCCGGGTGCGACGCAACGTGGGCGGGTGACTCGCCTTCGCATGGCTGTCCGCCCCTTCGCAGGTGATCGCCGCGCTGCGCACCAGCGTGACGCCGAGCACGCCGTCCCGACAGGAGAAGCCGTATTTATCTTTGGTGACAACAAACAGTCCGTCGCGCTCCGCATCGTCGGCCACCGCGGCCCACCGGCTGGCCGGAACCTCCCACTGGGCCTCGGCCGCGAGGTCTCCGGGCACCTGCCGCCGCAGCACGCTGCCAAACGGCGCCGCGAAGCGGGCGAAGGTGCCGGCGTACGCGGTCGAAAAGAGCATCTTCAACAACGACTCGGGACGCCGCCAATCGATCTCGACCTCAATCCCGAGCACGCTCGAACCGGCATCCAAGGTGTAGCGCACCGTCGCCTCACCCGCCGCGCCGAGCGTACGCTTGCACACGAGTGTCGCCGCCCGTCCGTCGCTTTGCTCCAGACGGATCTCGGCTCGCGAACGCACCGGCCGGCCTAGCGACAGGGCGGCTCGATCAATGTCCCACGCCTCAAAGAGCGCCGGCCGATCCGGATAAATCACCAACTCGCCGAGCGGCGCCTGCAAGGCCACGGTATGGCCGTCGATGGTGAGCGCGCGCACCCTCCCCTGGTCGTCAAACTCCGCCCGCACGCGGTTGTTCTCCATTCGTCGCGAGGTGGCCTGGACCGCCGGTTGAGACGTGCCGGGCGGCAGGTTCGCGAGCAGCGCCCCGCTCAACGGTCCAAGCACTGCGGTCGACACGCTCCCGTCCTTTGCGATCCCGCGGATGACCGTGCGCGGACGGGGAAGCGGATTGAACACCGCCCGCTCGGCGCGCCCGCGACCAAGCTCGCTCGTCGCACTCGCGAGCCCCGCCTTCGCAATCGTTTCCAGTTCGGCGCCGCCTTCGGCATAGACTTCGTGGATCGAGCTGCCCGTCACGTAGTCGTGAAACTGCGCGAAGATCGTCCGGCGCCACGGTTCGGCGGGCAGCGGCTTCCCGCCGAGAGCGCAGCGCACGGCCTCGTGCGTCTGGAGCGCCCGCTCCGCCCCGCGCATCGCCGCCTTGATCTGCGCGTGCGTCGTGTAGGTGCCACGGTGATACTCAAGATACAATTCTCCCTGATAGACGGGCAGTTTTTCTTTCAATCGGCCGAGCCGTTCGAAAAAGGCCTCGACGCCGCCCCACTCCGCCCGGGGCACGCCGGAGAGCCGGGAGAGCCGGCGCACGCGCTCGCACATCTCCTCGGTCGGCCCGCCCCCGCCGTCGCCGAACCCGGTCGGCGCGAGGAACTCCGGATGCACATCCGCCTGACGGTGGGCGCGCGCGCCGTTGCGCAACTGCTCCGGCTTGGCCTCCTGGTTGTAGCCGCCTTCCTGCGTCAGGTGCGCCACCACCTCGCTGCCGTCGTGTCCGCGCCAGACAAAGCTGCTGTACGGAAAGCGGGTCAACGCGCTCCACGAGAGCTTCGTCGTGTAGAACGACTCCACCCCGGCTTCACGCATCAACTGGGGCAGGCAGGGTGGGTAGCCAAAGACATCCGGCAGCCACAGCACCGAGGCGGGCGTGCCGCGAAGTTCCTCGAAGCGTTCCTGTCCCACCAGGAAACTTCGCGCCAGCGCCTCGCCGCACGCCAGCAGGCAGTCCGACTCGACTTCAGTCGCCCCGGTGGCCTCCCATCGGCCTTCCCGGAGGCGGCGCTTCGCGAGGCGCAGCAACTCAGGCGACCGGCGCCCCACCGCCTCATAGCTCGCCGGCTGCGAGTAGCCGAAGCGGAACTCGGGATACCGCTCCATCAGGCGGTTCGCCGTCGCGAACGTGTGCACCGCCTTGAACTCGCCGACCTTCTCGGGCCAGAGCCAGACGAGGTCGATGTGCGCGTGGCCCGTGAGCACGGCGCGGGGCGCGGCCCCGTCGGGGGGCAGCGCGGCCAAACCGCGCGCGAGCGACCGGCGCGCCGCCCGTGGACCAGCCGTCTCCAAGGCGTCGATACCCTCATCGAGGGCTCGGAGCAGGCGACGCAGGAGCGGAGAGACGTTTTCCAATGCCGGACGAAATCCAAAGGTGCCAAAGCGTCTCGCCTCGACGCCGTACTCGCGGTGCAGTTCGTCGAGCGCGAGCTCGTGGGGAACGAGCAGGTCGTGATAGAGGCCCCAAAGCTCGTCGTCGCGCTCAAGTACGCGCGCGCCGGCCAGACGCGACCCCGCCGGGTCGAGCCCCGTGGCCTCCGGGTGCCAGATGCCCGTCTGGGCGACAACCGCCTCCACCCAGAGTTCGCGCACCCCTCGCGGCAGGGGCGCGCGGCGGTGCGCCACATCGAAGCCGTAGTACGGCGTCCCTTCGACGTACAACGTGGCCTCAGCCTGATCGTCCCACTGCAGGTACAAGCCGCCGCGACGCGCGAGCGAGTCGGACAGGTCGATCCGGAACCAGCGTTGATCCCAGAGTTTTCCCCACGCCTGCGGCAGGGTGACGGGTTTCAGCCGCTCGCGTTGAGCCTCGCGCCACGGCCGATGCCGCGGCGACGCCTCGGTCGCGCGGAGCGCGGGTGCGGCGACTTCGCGCCAGATTTCCTTCCGCAGGCGCGCGAGCGTGGCGACGACGCGGGAAGGAGTGAGCTGAAGCAGCGTATGGGGAGGCGGCATAAGGTCATCATGGCGACGGTCCGGGCGGGAGCGAGCCTCGCTTGGGCGCAGTCGCGGGCAGGCCCCCGGCGCCGTCCCTCATTGTACGAAGCGCGGGCAGAGTGTGCACGGGCGCGTAACCGGCACGGCCTGAGGTTTTAGAAGTAAAGTGTATCCGATTGGAATCCGGCCTCGCGCAACTTCCGCTCCTCGCCCAGCGGCGTGTCCGCCCTCGCATAGAACTCCGCCACCGCATGGTTATCATGCTGCCTGCTGCAGAGTGAAACCACGATCAACATCAACACGCCGATTCCCAAGTAAATGGGGGTCGTCAATTACGCACCTCCGCCGCTCCCGGACGATCCCGCAGGGATCGCCAGGTTCAGCACCTCGAATGAAACCGAATCAGCCAGCTCCCCCCAGCAAAACGAGGGCGGCCCTGCGCGCATCGTTGCCTATCGGCCCCGCGCGTCCGGCGCTATTTCACGGCACGCAGCCAGCGCGCACCATGGGGGGCCACGGCAATGGACGCAGGTGAACGGACGGTCTTGCCCTCGATCGGATCCTCCCAGCGCCGGTAGCGCTGGCCGCGCACGTCAAGCGCGAGGCGACGCGTCACCGGCTCGTCATTGAGCAGGAAATAATGATCCGCCGTCGGCGAGGCCAGACGGTAGGCGAGGCCGCCGCGACAGGCGTAAGGTGAACGCAGCCGGCCGAGAGCATGACGCACCAGCAGAGACTCCAGCCAGGAGTCATCGGGCTTCCAACAACCGAGCGAGGCTTCAAAGGCCAGCACCACCGCCGAGCCGCGTCCGACGCGGTTTTCGGTCACTGCGGGCGCACCGCCCTCGAAGCGCGCCTTCACGCGGGCGGTCGTCGGGTGCACGTCGAGGGCGAAACCGGCGATCTCGCGCAGGCCAAGATGCCAGCGCGTGTGATTGCTCCGCGAATACTGGTAGTCGTCGATGCGGACGCCGAAGAGCCGTTCGAAGGCCGAACCCTCCACGGTCGGCAGCAGCCGCCCGTCGTAACCGTACCAGCCGCCGGGCGCGTCGAGCACCACGCGACCGCCCGCCTCGGCAAAAACCAGCAAGGCCTGAAGCACCGCCTCGTCGATCGCGAGCTGGGCCGGCAGATAAATGACCTTGTAGCGTGCCGCCAACCCCGCGTGCAGATTGCGCGCCGTGACATGCTCCCAAGGCACGTTGGCATTGATCAAGGCCCGCGAGACGCCGATGCGCGCGCGCACCGGCCATTGCTTGTACATGTCGCGGCCCGCCTGCGAGACCGCCGCCCAGAAGGCGTCGCTTTCCCAATCTTGAAACACGCCGACGAGCGGCTCCTTGCGCGCGGCCCACAATTCGTCGCGCAGACTCGAGGCGGCGCGTCCGACTTTTCCGGCGGCGATGGTGCGCGCGCACGGTTGCTGGTGCCGGTTCGTCAGCGCGTACTCTCCCCCCTCCCAGCCGAAACCGCGCGCATTCCAGCACCACAATCCGAAGCCCTTGAAGCCGCCCGCCATCCACGAGAGCATCAACTGCTGGATGGTGTTTTCGTTCACGGTGAACCCCGCCACACGGTCGCGCACCTCCGGCACAAAGGGCGCTTTCCCTCCACTGAGCTGCTGGGGGCCGCCGGTGGATTCCCACGTCGCCGCCCAGCCGCCCTTGAACCAGTCCGTCGCCAGCGAGGCCTGCATGTAGATGGGACGGGCAAACTCGAAATCAGCCTCCTCAAAATGCCAGCCGGGATGGATCGAGGGATAAAACGAACCGCCCTCGCCCATCACGGAGGCAATACCCTCCATGTCCGTCGATCGCGCGGCAAAGGGCAGGAAGAGGCTCATCTCCCCGCCTGTGCGCAGCGGCACATTGGGGTCCTGGGGCGCCTGCACATCCCGCGCGCGGCGGATCATGCGCAGGTGCATGTCCGCACGGAAGCGGAGCACGTCCACGATCCGGCGGTAGTCCTGTCGCTCCACCGAAACCAACGCGACGACCTCCTTGCGGACCTGAGTCCACGTCCGCCAACGACGCGCGTTCACCATCGGGTAGTCGAAATTCCAAGCTTCCTTGAGCGCCTCCACCGTCTCGTAGCGCGCCTTCAGCCAGTCGACAAACAAGTCGCCCGCCTCTGGCGAAAGCCCGTATTCGTCCCGTTTGAGCGTACCCGGCACACCGTCGGTCTCATGGCTCACCATGGGCTGGTTGGCCGGATCGCGGCGATCGATGCGCGCCCGCAGGACGGCATCCTGCCGCTGGAGCCAGACGGGGTTCGTGCGCAGTTCCTCGGGTGAAATATCCGCCGGCAGACCCAGCGCTTGAAGTTTTTCTTCGGTGGGATCCTCCCAGCCCGCCTCGCCGTACCACCAAGGAATGATCCCCTCGTCGAGCGCCATGTGATACACCTTGCGCCAGTCGGTGCGGTCGCAGAGCTGACACTGCTTGAGGCAATTGAAGCCCAGCTCCCTCATCGACCGGAAGTGGGCCCGGATGTCGTCCATCGTCATCCCCGGGCGTTCGATGAACACCACTCCAACCGGCCACGGACGCAGCCGGCGCAGCTTGCGCTGCATGGGCGATTCATTCAGGCTAACGTACAGCTCGCCAAGAAAAGGATCGTCCGGGGTCATCATGGGGTTGCTTTTTTGTGACGAATTTGAGTCGTTTCAATCATGTTCGCTCAAGAACGTCAGCAAGAGATTCTGGAGATCCTCGCGAAGAAGAAGCGTCTGCGCGTGGCCGATCTCGAATCCACGCTGCGCGTATCGCCGGCCACGCTGCGCCGCGACCTCCTGCAACTCGAGCAGGCGGGAAAGCTCCTCCGCACACACGGCGGCATGCTGCATCCCGAGTTTTTGGGCGGCGAGCCGGCCTTCTCGCGCAAGGCACGGGCGGCGGTGGAGGCCAAGCGGCAGATCGCCAGCGCCGCCGCCGCCTATGTGATGCCGGGCGCGACGATCTTTGTCGACGCCGGCACGTCCACCTTGGAGCTCGGCAAGCTCCTGCTGCGACGCGGCGACGTGACGATCTTCACCAATTCCGCTCCCCTGCTGCAGGAACGCGCCGGACCCAAGGCCCAGGTCGTTTGCATCGGAGGCGAGGTGCGCGACGTCAGCCGTGCCCTCGTGGGCGCCCTGGCCATGGAATGGATGAAGCACCTCCGCTTCGACGTCGCAGCGATCGGCGCCTCCGGACTCCATCGCACCGACGGTGTGTCCACCACCGAACTCAACGAAGCCGCGATCAAGCGGGAGGCGGTGACCCGGGCCGGCACCGCCCTGCTGCTCGCCGACGCCACCAAGTGGGACCAAACCGCCGCCGTCGGTTTTGCGGCGTGGAGCGACATTGATCATTGGTTCACCGACGCACGCCTCTCCCGCTCCGATCGCGAGTCCCTCTCCCCTTCGGGTGTGAAGATCCACTCGGTGGCCGCCTGATTCCTCCTCATGAAAACCGCCCGCCTCAACCGTCTCTTCAACCCCCGCACCGGCCGCTGCTTCGATGTCGCGGTCGATCACGGATTCTTCAACGAGGGCTCGTTCCTCGCCGGGATCGAAGATCTGCCCGCCGCCGTGCGCACGTTGGTTGAAGCGGGCCCGGACGCCATCCAGCTGACCGTCGGTCAGGCCCGCTTGCTGCAATCGCTTCCCGTCCGCCCCAAGCCCGCCCTCGTCTTGCGCACCGATGTCGCCAACGTGTACGGCCGGCAACTCCCCCGCGCCCTCTTCTCGCGCATGATCGAGCGTCCGGTCGAACAAGCCGTGCGCCTCGATGCCGCCTGCGTGGTCGTGAATCTTTTCCAGATTCCGGACCAGCCCGAGGTCACCGATCAATGTATCCGGAACATCCTGACATTGAAACCGCTCTGCGACGACCTCGCCATGCCGCTCATGATCGAACCGCTGGTCTTCCAGTCCAACGAACGCGCCGGCGGCTACATGGTGGATGGCGACAAGGCCAAAATCGTTCCGCTCGTTCGTCAGGCGGTCGAACTGGGCGCCGACATCATCAAGGCGGACCCCACCGACGACGTTTCCGCGTACCACGAAATCATCACGACCGCCGGCGGCATCCCCGTGCTCGTCCGCGGCGGGAGCAAGGCCTCCGAGGCGGAAATCCTCGCCCGCACCGAAGGTCTGCTCAAGCAGGGCGCGGCCGGCATCGTCTACGGGCGAAACATCATCCAACACCCGCACCCGGCAAAAATCACCCGCGCCCTCATGGCCGTGGTGCACGACGGCCTTTCCGCGACCGAGGCGTTGCGCTTCCTCGCATGAGCGCCGTCCCCGTTCGCGTCGCGGTGATCGGCGCCGGCCTCATGGGCCGCGAGGCGGCCAGCGCCTTCGGCCGCTGGTATGCCCTGCTCGACTGCCCGGTCACGCCCGAACTCGTCGGCGTCTGCGACGTCGACGCGCGCGCCCTCCACTGGTTTCGGCGCGTGCCGACGGTGCGCCATTTCGAAACCGACCACCGGGCGCTGCTGGCGCGCGGTGAGATCGACGTGGTTTACGTCGCCGTGCCGCATCACCTGCACGAGGACCTCTACGCCGACGTGCTTCGCTCCGGCAAGGACCTGCTGGCCGAGAAACCCTTCGGCATCGACCTCGGCGCCGCCCGGCGTATTCGCGATCTGGCGACGAAGCTTGGACGCTTCGTGCGCGTCTCGTCGGAGTTCCCGTTTCTGCCCGGCGCCCAGCGCGCGATCGCCTTCGCCCAGGAAGGCCGGCTCGGGCGGCCCCTCGGCGCCCGCTTCGCCTTTCATCACGCCAGCGACCTCGATCCGGCCAAGCCGATCAACTGGAAACGGCAGACGAAATTCTGCGGCGAGCCCGGCGTGATGAACGATCTTGGACTCCACGTCGCCCACGTGCCCCTCCGCCTGGGCTGGAAGCCGTCGCGCCTCTATGCCCAACTGCAGAAGGTCTACACCGAGCGGCCCGACGGACGGGGTGGAATGGCGGCGTGCGACACATGGGACAACGCCCTCGTCCACGCCACGGCCGCGATCGCGGGCGAGGACGTGCCGCTGACCTTGGAGATGAAACGCATGGCCCCGACCGAGACCAACACGTGGAGCGTGGAGATCATGGGCACCGACCGCGGCGTGCGCTATTCCACGAAAGAGCCGAAAACGCTTTGGTTGTTTCGACGCGACAAGGAGCAGTGGTGGGAGAAAACCGACCTCGGTTTTGGCACACCGTTCAAGACGATCACCGGCGGGATTTTCGAGCCAGGCTTCCCGGACATCCTGCAGCAAATGTGGGCCTCCTTCCTCGCCGAACGCGCGGGGCAACTCGGCTCCCGCTTCGCCTGCGCCACCCCCGACGAAGCCGTCGCCCACCACGAGTTGTGGCAGGCGGCGCTCGAAAGCCACCGCGAACAACGCGTGGTTAAATTGGGCTGAACGGCACAACGAACCAGCCAACGCAAATGATTAGCTTTTTATTTACAGGAGGCCGCAGAGAGCGCAGAGGACCTGAATGCACCCTCAATATCAGAAAGCTTGTGGAATCACAGAAACCCTTATTGGAGCCGCGATTGAGGTTCACCGCGACAAGGGTCCGGGTTTGGTCGAATCCATCTACGAATGGTGCCTGATGTGCGAACTCGGGCTAAGAAGGTTAACGTCGATCAACCAGAAGATGGTTACGGTAAGCTACAAAGGCTTCACGCGAAGCGAGCCACTTCGCTTCGATCGGCTCGTCGAAGAGTGCGTTCTTGTGGAGGCAAAGTCCGTCGAAACGATCCTTCCCATCCACAAGGCGCAGCTCCTCAGCTACATGAATCTCATGAACGTTCCCTTGGGCCTCTTGATCAACTTCAATGTCTCCCGCCTAAGCCGACGGAGTTTCCCGGGTGATCCTTCGTGGAGCTGACCGTTAACCGACTCCTCTGCGTCCTCTGCGAGCTCCTGTAAAAAACTCCGTCAAAATAACCAAGCGTGCCACCGCAAGTTTCAGGCTTCACCTCTCGTCCGTCCGCTTCGCTACGACGTGGCGTCATCGCCGGCGGCAATTGGATCGTCGACCACGTCAAGCTCATCGACGGGTGGCCGGCGCAGGACGCGCTGACCAACATCGTCGGCCAGTCGCAGGGCAACGGCGGCGGTCCGTACAATGTGCTCAAGAACCTGTCGCGGCTCGGCGCGTCGTTCCCGCTCGCCGGCATCGGTCGCGTGGGAGACGACCCCGACGGGCGCTCGATTCTCGCCGACTGCGCCGCGCACCGCATCGACACCCGCCAGCTGCGTGTGACCGCGGACGTGGCGACGAGCTACACCGACGTGATGACCGCCAGCGACACGCGTCGCCGCACCTTCTTTCACTGCCGCGGCGCGAATGCCGTGCTCGGGCCGGACGACTTTGATTTCGCCGGTTCGCCCGCAAAATTCTTCTACCTCGGATATATCCTATTACTGGATACTCTCGACGCCCCCGGTGCCGGCGGACGGCCCGCGGCCGCCGACGTGCTGCAACGCGCCCGGCAGGCCGGCCTCCGCACCTCGATCGATTTCGTGAGCGCCGCCGCCAGCCGTTTCTCCGGCACGGCCCGGCCGCTGCTCCCCTTGGTGGATGTTCTCTTCGTCAATGATTACGAGGCCGAGCAGCTCACCGGCCTCGACCTTGGACGCGGACCCTCCATGAACCCCGAAGCCGTGCGCACGGCGGCGCGCCGGTTGCTCGACGACGGCGTGCGCGACCACGTGTGCCTCCACTTTCCCGAGGGCGCCTGCGTTGCCTCGGCCAACGGCGACGTGCACTGGCAGCCGGCGGTCAACGTTCCCGCCGCAAGCGTGGCCGGCACCGCCGGCGCAGGCGACGCGTTTGCGACGGGTGTGCTGTTCGGCTTGCACGAAGGATGGACCGTCGCGCGCTCGGCCGCACTCGGCGTCTGTGCCGCGGCCGCATCGCTGCGCCATCCCACCTGCTCCGATGCGGTGGGCTCGGCGGACGAGTGTCTCGCGTTGGGACGACAACACGGTTTTCGCCCGTGAGTGCACTGCACGAGTTGCATGCGCGCGATAGTTGATTCCGTTGCTCACACCGGTCCGCCATCGCGTCACCCTGCGACGCCTTTGAACTCCTCGCGCCCCTGACGCCCCTCGCCGATGCCAACCCGCCTCTGGTTCTCCCCCGCCACGCTTCCCCGTCTGCGGCAACGCGCAGGCCGCGAGTGGTTTCGTGACATCGCCGCCGCCGCGGAGCACCTTGCCGACGAGGCGCCGCCGGAACGGCAGGAGGCCCTGTATGGCTGGATCGAAGCGAGTGCGTTGACGCATGTTCTCACCGGCGACGCCGCGCGTTCGAGACGCACCGGCGAAGTCGCGCTCAGCCTGCTCGAATCGTCCGCACGCAGCGACCTGGGGCGGGCGGCGCACGCCCTCGTGAGTGTCATCGCCTACGATCTTTGCGCCCAAGCATGGCCGGAAACGTTGCGCAATGCCGTCGGCACCCGTCTTGTCGCCCTCGCCAACCATCTCGCCGGCACCGACCTCTCACCTGACAATCCGGACAACCCCTTCAACAATTGGTGGGGCGTGACACACTCTGCCGCCGGGCTGGCCGCGCTCTGCGTCGACGGCGAACACCCCGGAGCCGAGGCCACGCTCGCCCTTTCGCGCGATCGCGTTCGCACCTACCTGCTCAACTACGGCGACCGCGGACACTACTACGAGGGCACGGGTTACGGGTGCTACGCGCTGTCCCACTGGGCGCCCTACGTCCTCGCCGAGCATCACCGCGGCGACTACGACCCCGCTTCCTTATCAACCGGCCGCGCATGGTTCGGCGTCACCTTGATGGCCATGACGGTCGCGCGAGCGGCCGTCGATGATGCGACCGGCGCGCTTTCCGAGCGTTTGGGGATGCGCGTGTTTTGGAACGATGATGGCGGCGCCTTTCCCTCCCGTGGCATCGGCCCGCTGGCTGCGGCCCTGGCGCCCGCGCCCCTTCAGCCCGGTCTGCGCTGGATGTTGGACCGGCTCGACGGCCCCTTGGGCGACCGCGCTGCGGCATCCCCCGCCCGCGGTTTGCTTTGGTCCTTGCTCTATACCCCGGATGAACCCGCTAAACCCGCTCCAACACCCGCGGCGTTGCCGCGTTTTCTCCACGACCAACGCACGGGCCTGGTGCTCTTTCGCAGTCGTTATCAGGATGCGGACGATTGCGTGGTGGGGGTCTACGCGAAGACGTATCACGGCGGTGGACACACTCACGAAGACATGGGGTCGTGGCGCTGGCAGGGCTTGGGCGCAGGCTGGGCCCAAGGCGGGGGCCAGGCAAAACCCGAGGCCGTTTTCCAATGCGTCGTGCAGCGCAACGGGCAGCCCAACAAGGGGCGCCATGGCCAGATTTCCTACCTCTCCCCGGCGGCCGACGGTCTGGGCGGAAGCGTCAGCCTGCGCCTCGGCCCGGCCGCCGGAACGCGCATGCTCGACCGCCACTTTCTCGTCGACTACTCGGGGGCGGCGGGCGTGCCCTGCACGGTCGCGGTGCTCGACCAATGCATGGACGACGAGGAGTCGGAGTGGACGTGGTCGCTTTGCTTCGAACGCCGCCTCGAGTGCGCGATCGATGCCGACCACGGCGGATTCACGCTGCACGACCGCGACGGCGGAGCGTCCTGCCGCGCGACCGTGCTCGGACCGGAAGGGGTCAGGCTTGCGGCGCACGAGGGCCCCGCCACCACGCGCCGTTTCAGCAGCGGCGAGGTAAGGCGGTATCCGGGCGCCCGCTACCTCACCGCCACCGCCCGGGGCAAACGGGTGGAATTCTTCGTGGTCTTCACCTTGCAACGCGGCACCCCGCCCCCCGTGCGCCTTCGCGGCGGCGCCCGATCGCCCCACGCCCAGGTCGGCAACGCCGTCATCCGCCTTCAACGCGGCAAATGGTACCAGGGGCCGCTGCGCCTGGAGCCGTAGCGAACATCCGGCGCCGCGGCGGCGGCTGTCCAACACTCAAGGTCCAACATCCAAGTTCGGATGAAGGAGCGGCGACAAGAGTGTCGCCGCTTGTTGCTGCCCTCAGCGTGCTATCAAGCTACGCGAGAACCCCGGTGGCTATTCAACGACATATGGTCGTCATTCACCCACGATATTTCCACTCGCAAATCCGAAGTCAAAACCAGGAATTTTTACAGGAGGAAACCGAGGTAACGGAGGACAATGCATCCGGGTTCGATCTCTGTTAGCTCTGTTACCTCCTGTGAGAATTCTGAGTTGTCGTTACGTTTCAACTAAACGAATTTATAGGAGTACGCAGAGAGCGCGGAGGAGACCCCTTGTGCTACCTTTTTCTCTCCGCGACCTTTGCGAGCTCCTGTGAAGATTCCAGAGGAGCGGCACTCTTGCCGCCGGGTGTGTTGCGGGACAGGCGTTCGCACGCCGTCCGACGTCCGAACCCGGCGACAGGAGTGTCGCTCCCTCACTCCGATCATTGAATGTTGGACGTTGGATTTTGGGCGTTGGATGTTCGGGGCGTCGCGCCCCGCGTCGTGCCTTCGTCGACCCAGACGCCTTCGACGGAGGTGATCAGCGGCACGGAGGGGACGCCGCGTTCGTTGCGGTTGATCTGCGCCACCACGGCATCGACGGCGTTCTCTCCCAGCAGCTGCGGACGTTGGTCGAGGCCGCTGCAGGGTTCGTTGCGGTCCGCATGGTTGGTCAATGCGAAGCCGATGTCGTCGGGCACCCGGAAGCCCAGCGACCGGAGGGTCTGCAGAACCGAGCGGGCGGGCGCAACCACCGCATCAGGCTTTGCCCGCTTGAGCCACCGCTGGATTTCGGTTTTCTCGAACCGCTCGCAGAGAAGCGGGGGCACCGCCTCGGAGCCCGCAACATAACGATTGTGCCAGAGCTGCACGGCCATCCACTTGTGCAGCACGCGCGTATCCGTTCCGCGATCGATCACGAGGCCGATGCGCCGGTACCCGCGGCCGGTCAAACTCTGCAGGACCACGCTCATGCCCTGATACTGATCGGGGCAGACACGGTGCAGCACCGGTTCGATCAGCGAATAGCCAATCGTGACCGCCGAGAGATGCGTGAAGTCGAAGTCGAACCGGGTCGCTCCCTGCGCCAAGGGCGGGATGATTGCGGCGGGGATCCCGGAGTTCCGCAGAATCTGGCTCAAGCGTCCCAAATTCACCCCTTTCCCATTTGCCGGAAAATACTGCAGACCAAACCCCAGCTTCTCCGCCCGCGACTTGATGCCCACCGCGATATCCCGGAAGAACCACGAATACCCTGACGACTCGTGGGGCGGCGCGCCGCCGATGATGGCGAGGGTGGTGTGATCCCGATTCGGCCTGGCACTGCGGATGCGCGCCATCAGGGCGGACACCATGGGGCTCGGCGTATAGCCCAGCCGTTCGGCGGCCTCCCGCACCCGCGCGGACGTCTCGGAGCGAATACGGGGACTCGAGCGCATGACCAACGAGACCGTGGCCACCGAAACCCCCGCCTCGCGGGCGACATCCTTGATCGTAACCAGCATCGTCATGGGCGGAATTAAACGATTCTAATAAAATTAGTTTCGCGAGACCGAAAACAGGGCACACCCTCAACCCTTGGAGATCCCCGACCCCGCCGCCCCGCTTCCCTGCTCACTTGACCTGCACAGATCTGACGTTTTTAGTCAAATGAGCTCACAATCGCTCATCCCGACTTCACCCCCAACCCAACATGAACCTAAAAACACACCCAACCCGACTGCGCCGCCTCCTGACGGGCGGCTTGTTCGCGACCCTCGCCCCCGGAGTGATTGCCCAACCGACCGCGCCTGCAAATCAGACTCCCGCGCCCGCCGCTCAGACTGAGACCGTCGTTCTGAACGAATTCCGGGTAGATGCCTCGCAGGACCGTGGCTACACGGCCACCAACTCAATCACCGGCACCCTGCTCAACACGCCGCTGCGCGACACGCCGTTCGCAATCGACGTCTTCACCTCCCAGTTCATCGAGGATCTCGGTGCTGCAACCTTCCGCGAAGTGCTCCAGTACGATACGTCCGCAGTACTCGATAACACCATCGTGCAAGGCTTCAACTCCGGCGGCCTTGAACAGGGAGACAATATCAGCAACTCGGAGACCGACGTGAAGGTGCGCGGTTTCCCGGTGCCCACCCTGACCAACGGTTTTCGCACCCAGGTCTCCATCGACACCATCGGCCTTGGGCGCATCGAGCGCGCCGGCGGACCCAGCTCTCTGCTCTATGGCACGGGGGCGATCAGCGGCATTACCAACAATATCACCAAGACCTCACTTCCCCAACCGTACTACTTCGGCTCGATCGCATTGGGATCGGACAACTACTTCCGGGCAGCCTTCGACGCGGGTGGGCCCATTACGCGCGAAACGATCGAGGGCATGAACAAACTGGGATACCGGGTGTTCGGTTCCTGGAACCAAGAAGAGAGCCAAAAGGAGTTTTACAAAGACGAACGCTCCTTCGTCGGAGCCGTTTTCGACTACCGCCCTTTCCGGTCCACCGAGGTGGTGCTTGACTTCAACATGACCAAGCGGCGCGTGGAAGGCACCGGACCGACGGACACCACCGGCGGCGTCGACCCCGAAACCGGTCGCAACGTCACCCTTTTCGGCGACATTTTCCAGCAGGGCCGCAACGTCAATTTCGGAGGCCCCGACGCGTACACCGATTATACGTCCAAGACCTACCGCGCCGAAATCGTGCAACGGTTGGGACGCAACTTCACCCTTCTCGTCGCCGGCCAGCGCGAAAACTTCGATCAGGAACGCCGTTCCATCGAAAACATCGATTACACCATCGATAACGGTACCGTCGCGCGGTACGCTTGGAACCGGGACAACACCGACCGTGAGGTCGACCAGTTCCGTGCGAATCTGCTGACCAAGTTCGACTTCTTCGGCAAGCATGCCTTCGTCGTCGGACGGCAGGAATACAGTGAGACGGTGAAAGAGGACGTCTTCCAACCTTGGTTTCGTAATTATCCTACGTCATCCGTGTTTCCGGAGTTGAACACCCGGCCGGACGGAACAAACCCGATGCTGGGCACCACCACGCTCGCACCCAACGCGCGCATCCGTTACGCTGGCGAGACCTACGTCCCGCCCAACGCCTTGCAGACCCTGCAGCAATGGATCAGCGGCACGTACCTCATCCACCAAGGCCGTTTCATTAATGACCGTCTCACCACGGTCGTGGGCTATCGTTGGGAGCGCACCCACAACCTTCGACTCCACACTGCGGCGCCTAATCATTACAACACCCGGTCACAGAACGATCGCATTTGGGCCCGTCGCAGCGCCGCCGATCCGGATGACGGCGGCATGGTCTTCGACCCGCTGACCAGCCGTGGCACGACGCGCGACGGCTACTCCAACAAGGGTGAGCCACTCGAGGGCGAGTACCCGACTGCATCCGCGTCTTTCCGCATCACGGATTCGCTCTCAATCTATGGTCAGTACGCTGAAGGAGCCGCCCTGCCCTCGACCGCGCAGCGCGATGGCAATGGCAACAACTTCCCTCCCAACGAGAGCAAGGCGGAGGAGATCGGTCTGAAATTCGAATTTTTGGACGGGAAGATCTCCGGTCGCGTCGCGGCTTTCCGGCTCGAGCGTCTTAACGCCGTACGCTACGGATTCTCGCTGCCCGCGCCCTACCGCGGCACCTTCAATCCGAACCTTCCGGCGAGCTATAACATCTCGACAGGCCAGGCCGGCAATCCGGCCGGAAGCGTCACGCTCGAAGCCCGCACGTACTTGTGGGACAACACTGCCGACCGGGCCGCGTTGATCGCCTGGCACGACGCCGACCGTCTGCGCGGCGGTGGCGGCCTTGGTTTCGCTGGGGGCAACAACGGCCACGGTAACCGCGGCTCTTACGCCAACTTCGATGAGCAAGCCGAGGGGGTTGAACTCCAGCTCGATTTCAAACCAACGCCTGCCTGGTCGATTCGGACCAGCTATACGCGCAATGACGTCATCGTCACGCGCGGCATCAGCAACCTTGCCAACCAGGACCAGGAGGGCGGTTTCTTCAGCCCGTTTCACCCGGCCTTCACCACGCTGGGCGAAGCCAACTTCACCAACGGTCCGGTCCAGGGTAACTTGGCATCGTACACCACCAACGTACGCACCTCCTCTTTCGTCGACGGCCAGTACGGCGACTTCAAGAAGAGCGACACTCCGCTGCACGCCTTCACCTTGTGGAACAAGTACGACTTGCAGAATGACATGCTGCGTGGCTTCTCGGTGGGGGGCGGCGCCCGCTATCAGTCAGAACGCACGACCGACTTCGGTCACGGGCGAAACGACCGCCCCCAGGAATCGCGCGAAGATAGGGGCGACTTTGTCACCCCCCCGATTCCCGAAAGCTGGCTCTTCGACCTGTACCTCGGCTACAATCGGCGGATCGGCGGCCGTCCCTGGTCCTTCCAGCTTAACGTGCGCAACCTGCTGGACGACCAAAAGCTTCAGGCAATCGGCCTGCCGCCGGAGGGCTCTGGCATCACGGTTCCCCGCACCGCCACGGTGTACCTCGAACCGCGTGACATCCGCTTCACCGCCTCCGTGCGCTTCTAAGAGTCAACGGGTTCAAGCTTGATCCGTCCGCGACAGCCGGAGTTCTCTGGAGAACTCCGGCCGTTTGCGTTTAGAAGCTGAAGCATTTACGAACACCTGTGGCCGGGCTCGCTAAGTACGCGGTCTGAAGGTCTTCTTTGTACGCCACCAGACCGGGGTCGGCGCCCCCGGCTACAAAAAAACCAAACTGCTCCAGCTGCCAGACATGATCTGCCAAATCGCCCGCGTTGTCGTTTCTCTGACGTTTGCTATCCCGCTCGTCGCCGCCGCCGAGCCGTGGTCCGTCGAGAGCTACCCCGACGAGGCCGGCTTCCGCGCGCGCTCCGCCAGGCTGATCGAACGCCTCGCGTCCACCCCCAACATCATCACGCGCTCCATGGCGCAGGCGACCTGCCCGGATACCGGCCAGCGCTTCTTCACCTGGGCGCTCGAGGGCGAGGATATCCTCTCCCCCTTCACCGGACGAAAACTCGTCCAAGGAAACACCGGCTACTTCGGGCCCAAGCAGCGCGACGTCGACGGCAGCATCAGTCACTTCGGCGGCGATCCGCTCAAGTTCGCCCTGCCTCCCGCCGCGGCCCGTCTGCTCCAGCCTGCGGATTTCCCGTCGCCCGTCTCACTCGACGACGTGAAGGCCTATCTTTCCATTCCCGGCAACCTGCGCCAGCAGTACCACTTCGCCGCTTCAAACTGGGCGCGCTTCCTCCCGCTCGTCGGCGACCAGATGTCGGCCGAATGGCACGAGGCCTTTCGCGGCGCAGTTGCCACCTACGCCGAGTCGCGGCGGCCCTCCGACGGCGCCCGTGAGCACGCACCGATGCCCAATTCGCTCAACCTCGTCGGCGATCCCGCAGAACACCTCGGCGGCGGCGGCACCGAAAACCACAAGGTGATGTTCCGCACCACCGCACTCCTGTACGCCCAATGGTTCCCGGAGGGCTCGCTGGTCTCCGGTCACTCCCGCGAATCTGCCGCCGCCATCGCCGGCGGCGTGCTGACAGACTTTGCGCGCAAGCTCTACACGCTCGGCAACGGCGAATACCAGTCGACGATCTACTTTCCGCACTCAATCCAGCCGCTGCTCAACGTATACGACTTCTCGCCCGACCCCGCCACGCGCGCGATGGCCAAGGCCGCCCTCGATTACTACGTCGCGGTCTATGCCCTGAAAACCTTCAACGGCGTCCACACCGGCGCGAAGCGACGCGGCTGGGTCGACGGCTCCGTGCTCGGCGAAATGGATACGATGCTCTGGCTCTGGGCCGGCGGCCAGCCGCACTACACCACGGCCCGCGTCGACCGCGAACGCACGCACGTGTCCCTGCATCAATTGACGAGTTCCTACCGCCCCAACGCTGCCGTGCTCGCCCTCGCCGCCAAGCAGGTGCCGTTGCCCTTCGAGGCGGAGCTCGCACATCCCGACTACCCCATGGGGCAACGCGCCCGGCACGTGGAGTCCTTCCACGCCTCGCACCACTACGCCCTCGGCAGCGTGCAACTCGACGGCGTGAACAACTCCGCCCAGCAAACGACGTGGTCTCTCAATGTCCGCGGCCGCACCGGTTCCCTGATCTTCGGCGGCGGCCAGCCGCGCTGGCTTACGCCGGAGGGACACGCCCCCTATGACCAATGGGTGCAAAAGCGCGGAGCACTCCTCTTCATCAGCGGCCCCACCGAGGCCAAGGCAGGCCAGCCCCCGCCGCAATCCTACGTTCCGGGAAGCTTGGAAGGCCCTCGCGGCTACACCCGGCAGACCGCCTTCTCGGGTCCACGCACCCCAGTCGCGCCGCCGGCCACGCAGGACGAAACCGGTCTGCGCACCTTCTTTGCGCACGCGCACGCCTCCGCCGCCAGCTGGCTCTGGTTGCCGCACGACGCCACCGTGCACACGCGCGGTGATCGTTTCATCGTCGAGGCCCCCGACGCGTGGGTCGTCATCACACCCCTGCGCAGCGGCGCCTTCTGGATCGCCCCCACGGACCGCAAATGGCTCGACCGCCCCGGACTCACGGGGCCGCTCCAGCGCCTGCGCGAGTACCGAATCCTCGTTCTACCCGGAGACGTGAACGGCTTCGCCATCGAAGCGGTCGAGCGACGTGACTTCCCCACGCTCGCGCGCCTCGAACGTTCCGGCCGGCTCCGCCTCGACGGGCTCACGGCCACCTATCGCTCCCTCGCCGGCGACGAACTGATCCTCCGTTATCAACCGTCCGAACTGCGTCCCGCGGCCCGCATCAACGGCGCGGAGATCGACTGGTCAACCTGGGCCGACGGCGGCCACATCGCCGGCGGCCCCCTCACCATCAAAGACGGCCGCATGACTTTGAAAACCGACACGGTGTCCTACGAATTCGACTACACTGGCGAGCAGCCTCAGTGGCGCGCCCCATCCACACCCTGACCCATGCGAAACAAAGCAATTCAAGGTGGGCGGGCAGGTCCCTCTGCCCGCTCCGAAGTCGGACGGCACGCGCACGCTCCCAACAACGCGCCGAGGGACCGGCGCGTCCACCAACGCACTCCCCTTTTCGTTCCTGACCCCATGCGACACCCTTCTTCCCAAGGTGGGCGGGCAGGTCCCTCTGCCCGCTCCGAAGTCGGACGGCACGCGCACGCCCCGCCACGCGCCGTGGGACCGGCGCGTCCACCATCTCGCTCCCTTTTTCGCTCCTGACCCCATGCGACACGCTTCTTCCCAAGGTGGGCGGGCAGGTCCCTCTGCCCGCTCCGAAGTCGGACGGCCCGCGCACGCCCCGCCACGCGCCGTGGGACCGGCGCGTCCACCTCAGGCCCGCCTCCGCAGCCTCGTAGTGGTCGCGTTCCTCGCACTTGCATCGGCGGCTTTCGCGGATGACGCGTTCGAAGCACGCCGCGACCACCTGCTCGACCACGTGCGGACCCATCTGCTCGGCTCGGGCAACTGGCGGCCCGATGCGTCGGGGTTGCTCCGCAACCGCGCCGTCAACGACGTCGGCAAGCATTGGTGGCCGCGCATCCTCGCCGAGCTGCACGCCGATCCGTCAGGCAATTCAGTCATCACGCAACGTGACGGCTCCACCTTCACGGTCCGCGAACTGATCGCCGGCCTCATCCGCAATGCGCCTGACGACCGTCCAGGAAGTTCGCCGCCCAATCCCGCCATCGGGTATCTCTATTTCAGCCCTGTCGGCCTGGGCTGGGTGCTGCATGGATTCCCCGACGTGTTGACAGACGACGATCGTCGGACGCTCTTCACCCATGCCCTGCGTTACGATCCGAGCTTCAGCGCCCTCAATATGTTCACCGGGCAGGGCACGGAGAACCACATGCTCATGGGTCGCACGGGGGGCTATCTCATCGCGCAGGCCATCGCCGCGCGGGGAGCCGAGGACCCGGTGTCCGGCGACCTGCACGTCGAGGCCGTCGAGCGCCTTGAGCAACTGAAGCCCTATTTCATCGAATCCGCGCGATCAACCTACCTCGCCGGCTTCGGCGAGTGGGACAGTTCCATCTACTATCCCTACGTCATCACCTGCTGGACGGCGATGTACGACTTCGCCACCGATCTGGAGGTCCGCCGCGCCGCCCACGCCGTCCTCGACTGGGTCGCCGCCACCGTCGCCCTGCGCACGACCGCAGGCATCTTCGCGGGCGCGGAGCAGCGCAGCAACGCCCCCACCCGCAGCGGCGAGAGCAATCTCGATCAAGCGGGATGGCTCTGGTGGGGTGGATTGCCGGGCGACGCGGCGCCGTCGTTCTCCCGGCAGGACTACAGTCAGCTCGTCTACCCGGCGCTCAGCGACTACCGACCTCCGGCGGTGATCGGCCGCGTCGCGCGCAAGGAGTTGTCGGAGGACCACTGGGGGCGTCTTCATTTCGAGACCAAGCCCAGTTACCTCACACACGGCGACAAGGCCGTGCGCCAGCAAACGCGCGTGCTCACATATTTGGAACGCGACTACACGCTGGGCGCCGCGATCGCGCGCCCGACCGGCGGCTGGACCGGCGGGGACAATCAGGACCTGCTTTGGAAGCTTGTCGCTCGCAACCCCGACGGCAGCGCGGCCGTGGTCCATGGCGCGCAGGCGCGCGATCCGTGGCGGCAGGTCGGCATGTGGAACAATGTGCTCATCGACGTCTGGCATCGCCCGGCGAACGCCGAGGCCCTGCGCGACGAGGCCATGGCTCTCGTCGCCGACTGGCGCGAGCGCCGCGGCGTAGCGTTGCACCGCACCTTTCCACAGGACACGTCACGCGAAAACACCGTCCGGCCGCGCGAAGTGACGATCGAGGGCCGGCGCGCACAGTTAACCGTTGGCGACGGCCGCCCGCTCGCCTTGCCGGGCGACGGCTCGCCGGTCTTTGCGCAGCTGGGCGACGCCTACCTCGTCGTGCGCGCCGTGGGCCACGGCCTCGACCCACTCCCCCCGGGCGGCTATGGCGGCTTCGTGCTCGAGGTCGGCTCGCGACGGGAGCATGGCAGCTTCGAGACCTTCAAGACTCAGATCGCGGACCGCGACCGGCGCACGCCGCCCACGCTTTCGCCCGACGGACGCGTTGCCCTCCAAACGCTGGGCGGGCATGAGGTCGAGTTCGCTTACGAAACCGCAGGCACCTACGTGGAGCCTGAATTCGACTGGGGTTACGGCGCAGAGAAGGAAGGCGGCTACGTGATCATGGCGATGCCGCCGTTCCAGTTTCCCGCGTGGCCAACCGGCGAAGGCCACGGACGCGTGCCGCGCCTCGTCATCGATGGCCGACCGATCGAAGTCTACTTTACTGACGCCACCTACGCAGGACCGAACCTCACCGTCCACGACGGCGTGCTTACCGTCACCGACGGCCGTGACCGCCATCGCATCGACTGGCGCGGCAAGGTACAGTGATGGCTTGGCGACAGGAGGGCGACCGCCACGGTCAGCCCGCAACCTCGGCCTACTGTATGAACCCGCTGAATCGCATTATTCGAACATCGAACCACGATCCGTTTTTACAGGACGCCGTCGGGGTTCGGAGCTTGATATCCGGATCGTATCTGTGAAATCCGTGGTTAAAAACTCTGGCTTCGCTGATCGTTCGCTGATCCCGACCCTGGAGACCACGCTGTCGGCCGGCGGCGTCATCACAAAGCTATTAAACGGCTCTCACAAATCCGGCGTTGCCCGAATCCGGCTCGCCCGGCTTGCCATCCCCGGCGGATGGTTTTCCCTCGTGGTTCCGTCGTTGTGCTCCCCTCCCACCCCGAATTTCTGATCGATGCGCGCGGCGTCGAGCGTGCCTACGCCACGCTCGGGGAAACGGTGTATGCCCTGCAGGGCGTCGACCTTCAGATGCGGGCCGGAGAGTACGTCTCGCTCATGGGCCCGTCGGGCTCGGGCAAAACGACGTTCTTCAACCTGATCGGCGCCCTGGATTTCCCCACCCGCGGCGAGATCCTGCTCGGAGGACGCAACCTGCGCGAACTTGGCGCCGCCGAGCTCGCCCACCTGCGCTGCGCGAACCTCGGTTATATCTTTCAGACCTACAACCTCGTCGAGATCCTCACCGCGCGCGAGAATGTGATGCTCCCGATGCGCTTTCTCGGCCTCTCGGAGAACGCCGCCGCCACCAAGGCCGACGCCTTGCTGGCACGCGTCGGCCTCGCGCAACGCGCGCGACACCGCCCGGCCGAACTTTCCGGCGGACAACAACAGCGCGTTGCCATCGCCCGCGCGCTCGCCAACGACCCGGCACTCATCCTCGCCGACGAGCCCACGGCCAACCTCGACTCACACACGGCCGTCGAAATTGTCGAACTGCTCGCCAGCTTCTGCCGCGAACGCGGCGTCACCATCGTCGCCGCCACCCACGACCACCGCATGCTGGCGGTGTCAGACCGTGTGGTCTATCTGCGCGACGGGCGGGTGGAACGCATTGTGGACCGCGACGACCTCGCCATCGAGTTCGGCAGCATCTCCGCGCCGTGACGCCATGAGCGACGCGCCCACGCCTTCGCCGCCCGCTCCACGCGGGCATCTTGGCGCCGTTCTCGCCGGCCTTCTGCTCATCGCGATCATCACGCCGCTGTCGCAGTTCTTGACGATCATGACGGTCAACGCGGACCTTGAAACCGCGTCGCCTGTCGGCTGGGCGGTCGGCCTTGTGTTCAGTCTGGTGCTGGTCAACGCCGTCTTCCTCGCCCTCGCCCGCCGCCGGGCGCTCGCACCGTCACGCCTTGTTGTGATCTACTGCATGCTCACGATCGCCGCGCCGCTGATGAACCTGGGGCTCGTCCGGCAGTTCTTCCTCGCGAGCTTCATGGTCATGCGGGAGTACGTGTTCGAGAGCACGAGCACCTATCGCTCGGCCTACAACGGACTCAACCCGCGCTGGTTTCCGGTGGTGCCTACGGGCGAGGGCCTCGCATGGGCGCGCGCGGGCCATCTTCTCTCGCTGTTGCAAGACCCCGCTGTGACGCGTGACGGCCAGGATGCCCTTCGTCAGCTCGACGCACAGTTGGTGGCCGGTACGGGCGCCGAACCCGGGCTGGTAGCCCGCCTCGGCCCTGACGAAGTCGCCCAACTGCTTTCCACCCGCGGCGCCGAAGCCGAAGCGGCCGGGCTTCGGTCCGCGCTCTTGTCGCGGTCCACCGAAATGTCCGCCGCCAGCGCCGCCGCCGTAACCGCGCTCCGGGAGCGCTTGCGCGGAATCGACGAATTCGTCGTCTCACTCCATCCCACGATCTTCACCACGCTGGACGTCAGCACCCGCCGGCGCCTCGAGTGGGAGTTGCAACGATTAACCCCTGATCAACGCGCGGTACACGACGACGCCATCGCGCGCTTCGAGCAGGGCTTCCCCGCAGTGCGCGCCCTTGTCGCCGCGCTGGGCGCAGCCGATCGCGGCGGGCTGCGCTCCACCCTAACGGCAAGGAATTATGCCGCCCTCGCGGCGATGCCCGCCACCGAACACGCCTCCGTTCGCCACCGCTTCGTCTACCTGCTCAACCGCACCGAGCGCAACGCGCTGCTCCGCCAGGATGGCTCCGACGGACCCAACCAAAACCTGTCCGCTTTTCGCGAAAGCCTCTGGCCCGACCTGAACTCGCAACAAGAGCGTGAGCGCGCGACACTTCTGGCCAATCTTGGCGCCGTTTTCGACACGCTGCCGTGGCACCTGTGGATTTCACCCCTGCTGCATTGGGGCGTCTTGTTCGGCGCGATCTTCCTCTTTCTCATGTGCCTCGCCGAATGGCTGCGGCGAAAATGGGTCGACCGTGAGCATCTCGCCTTCCCGCTCGTCGAGGTGATCGACAGCGCCATCCGTCACGACGTACGTCTCGAAGTGGCCGAAGATCTGCGCGATCCCGATCCGCGACGCCGGCTTTTCTACCCGCTTTTTCCTCTCGGCCTCGCGATCGGTTTTATCGTTCTCTCAATCGAAGCCTTCGGCCACTACGGCATCGCCGGCAGCACCTTCGCCTTCGAGTTCAACCTGTCCAAGGAGGTGTTTTCCACCGGGCCGCTTCAGGAGCTTGTCGGCCTGCATTTCGTCATCTCGCCCATCGTTGTCGGGCTGCTCTTCCTCGTCAGCCTTGAGGTGAGCTTCTCCATCTGGGTGACCTACCTCGTGTACTCGCTCATCGTCTGGCTCTTCCGGATCTCGCTGACCACCCTGCCCGCCGACCCGGTCTACACCGGCTGGGCGGGCGGCCGTTTTTTTCCTTTCACCATGGAGCAGTTGCTCGGCGCCGCGTTCGCGTTCGCGGCCGTGGCGATCTTTCGCACGTGGCGTGCGCGCCGTCAGCCCGCGGGCGGGCCCGAGCCCGACACGCCGTCCTATCTGCCGCCGACCCTTCACCGCGCGGGATTGATCGGCCTGCCGGTGGTCATCGCCGCGCTGCTGTGGGACTTCGGTCTGACCAACCTGCCCTTCATGGCCTTTATCGCCGTGTGCGCGCTCGCCCTCGCCATCACGGCGGCACGAGTGCGCGCCGAGACAGGCCTGCCCACACACCACACCACGTACGAGTTCGCCAAGCTGCCCCTGGTGTTCGGGCTGACCGGCTACACCGGCGCGACGGTCTACACGCGCTTCATCACGCTCGCCTTCCTGCCTGTGACGCTGCTTTTCCGCACGCTCCCTCAGCAATTGGAAAATCTCGAGCTCGCACGACGTCACCGCCTCTCCTATCGCACGGTGGCCGTCGCCAGTCTCGCCGCGTTTGCCGTGGCCCTCTCGTGGGGCGGACTCTGCGCCTTGGTCTATGCGTACTACCTCGGCGACCGTTTCACCGGCGCGCTCGCCTATCCCGGCCAAGGCGAAGCCAACAACCTTCAGATCGCCCATTATCCCCTCTGGGTTTCTCATTTCCTCGGGGAAAGCGGCCTCGACAAATTTGACCGTGTTCACGGCATTCGCGTGTTGTTCATCGCGATCGGGGCCGCGGTCGTGCTGGTGCTGACGTACCTGCGCCGCCGCTTCCTCAAATTCCCGCTGCATCCGATCGGCTACCTGCTGATGCTGCTCAGCATCTTCTACCTCTGGACGTCTCCTTACCTTCGCGGCGCCGCGGTCACTGAAGCAGAGAACGTCGAAGTCTCGTTCCTGTGGGGCAGCGCTCTCGTCGCGTGGGTCATAAAAGGCCTCGTCGTAAAATTCGGCGGCATGAACGCCTACAAGCGCGCCAAACCGCTCTTCACCGGTCTCGTGATCGGCGCCGTCTTCGCCATCTTCGCCTGGAACATGGTCGACCTTGCCTGCTCGCTCGTCGCCGAAAATCACGGCGAACCACCGGCCTGGATGAAGCCGTTTCAGGACCGTCCACCTTACAGCCCGCGCTTCTACTGATGCGTCTGCAAGGCACCCGACCTCTCGCATGGCTTCTCGCTTCATGGCTGGCGATCGCCGTCCACACCGTCGGCGCCGCGCCTCAGCACGATCAGGTGCTTTCGCGGATCGCGCCTGGACCTCGCGCGCTGCTCAATGAACTCGCCACCCTCGCCCCGGACGAGCTGGCCCGGCTCGACGGCGTGGCGGACTCCGCCGCGATCGAACGCGACACCCGGGAACTGCTTGCCCTCGATTCGCTCAACGTCGCCACGCGGAGCGTAGGGCCCGACGGTCGCCCCGGCATCCATCGCTACCTTGAGCGCCGCCTTGAGTCGCTTGCGCCGTATGGGGTGGAGCGCCTCGGATCCATCCGGGGCCAGGTGCCCGTTCCGGTTCCACTCAATCTCCTCGCCGATCGTGCCCGACGTGAGCCTGCCGCGGAGATCATCATCGGAGCGCACCGCTTTCACCTGCACCCGCTTTGGGCCAACGGCCCGCAACCGTCCCTCGCGCCGCGCGGTGGACTGACGGGGCCTCTGCTCGATGCCGGCGATGCAAACTGGCCGGCTCTTGCCGGACTCCCGCTGCCCGGCTCGATCGCGCTGATGGACTTTCGCGGCGCGCGCAACTGGGAGCGCCTCTTCTCGCTCGGCGTCCAAGCCGTGATCGTGATCGAAGACGATTTCGTTTCCCGTGACGCCGCCGAACGGCTCTTCGCCCACACACCCGTTCCCTGTCCGCGCTACTACGTCGATCGCGAGACGGGGGAGACGTTGCGCCGGCTCGCGCGCGGCGAGAGCGGGCCGTCGTCGCCTGCCGCCACAGTCAACGGCGGCACGATCTACGAAAACCGGCCGTGGGAAACGTTGTTCGCGTACCTGCCGCCCACCGCGCCCACCACGCACACCGTCATGCACGGCGAACTGCTCCAACGCATCGCCACCGACTTCGGACTCACCGGACCACAACTTGCGCAGAGCGCCGGCCTCGATGACGCGGAGGATGAACTTTCCGCAGGTCGCGTTCTCGCCATCCCGGGCGGAAACGTCACCTACACCGTTCGTCCCAATGACCTCTGGGTTCGGCTGGCGTCGCGCTACGGCCTTGCCCTCGAGAGTCTGCGCGCGGCCAACCCCACGCTGCCGGATGCGTTGCCCTCCGGCTCCGTACTGACGATCCCCAACGTGGCCGATACCCTTACGGTCATCGTGCCCATCGACGCCATGAGCGTTGCCCCTGACGCGCCGCACGGCGCTTTGCGCGCGGCCAACCTCGCCGCCTCCCTCCGGTTCCTTGAGCATCTCGTGCGCGACAGCGCGGCGCCGCGTCGCAAGGGCCTGCTCCTCGTGTTTCAAGACGCCGACACCCTCGGCGGAGTCAGCAGCCGGACGTTCGCACGCTACGCGCTGATTGCGCAGAATCGTTTTGAACCGCTCGAACGTTTCGAGGCCCATGGAAATCTTCGGCAACTCGAACAGGCCCTCGCGTGGTTCGCCGCCAAGGACGAGGCAGCGGCGGCCGCGCACCTTCGCGCCTTGGCTCCCGTTGAACGGGCCTGGCTCGGTGGCGAATGGCTCGCCGCCCGATTTGAGGAACGTCGCGTCGCGCTCGCCGAAGCACGCATCGCCGCCGTGACCGACCGGCAAAGCCTCGCCGGTGACGCGCCTGCCGCCGTGCGCGAGGCGGCCGACGCGGCGCTCGCCTCCGCCGAACGCGCTCTTCGCGCACTGGTCACCCTGCGTGACCGCACGATCGGGCCCGGTCGCACCGTCTCCGCCGAACAGCTGACCACGCTGCGCGCCGCGCTGCTCGATCCGGCTCAGGAAAACGGTCCGGGCGACATCGGGCTCGACTGGTCCGCGCTCCGGGAACGCCTGGCTCGCGAGCACGCCGAGGAGGCGTTTCGTCGATCCAGCGACGAGAACAACCGGCGCGTCGCCCGTGAGGTCCTGCGGCGCCTGCATCCGGACCGAGTCCTCGGCGACACCGTGCCGCGCCTTGCGTGGTTCCTCGATCTCACCGACGGCTCCGCCACACTGGCGTTGAACCATGCGCGTGCCATCGACTTTCGCAGCGCCTTTCCCGCCGCCGCCAATCCCGGGAACGCCCGTTCCTTCGAACACCGCTTCAGTCAGATCGTCGCCGCCGCATCCGTTCGCGCCGGCTGGAGGCAGGAATGGGCCTTCGCCGCGGACGCAGACCGGCGGGAGTTTCCCCAGCTGCCGGTCATCACTCCTCCCGTCTACCCGGATTTTTGGACCTCTGCGGACGTGGCGCTCTTCTCCCTGGGCACGCTGAACGATCGTCTTCCCCGGCTGGATACACCTCACGACACCGCCGACCGTTTCGACTTTCCATCCTTTGCGACCGTGGCGCGGTCCGCCTTTGTGCTGCTGCAGGCCGGCCTGGAGCATCCCGCCGACTCCCTCGCGCCCTCCCGCCTGCCGCGCCCGCGCTTCGGCCAGTTGTCCGGACGCGCATTGCAGTTCAACATCCGGTCCGGCATCGACGCCAAGGATCCGGTCGACGGAGCCTCCGTCTACTATCCGGCGGTGCGCCAGATCGAAGTCGTTGGCTCCTTCAACACCTCCACCCATCGCGGCTATCGCCGTGGCGTGATGCAATTGACGTCCGAAGATGGCGTCTACCGGCTTCCTCTCGAGAACACCGCCTTCCGTGCGCTCAATCACATCTACGCGTATCGAATCGATCGTGACGCCGCGGTCTTCACGAAGGTCATCAACCACGGCCAGGTCGGCACCCGCGGGCAGGATCTCACGTTCACGCTTCAGTCCGACCGCGAGGTCGAGAAGAACCTCGTCATGGCCGACGTCTACCCGCTGGCGATTTTTGCGGACAGCGATCCTCATGCATACCGCGCCATCGGCGGGGCGCGCGACCGCAAGATTCGCCAGAGCATTCGCTTGATCGATTCCGTCCTCCGAGGCGAACCCCGGCACTTTGCCCTCGAGAATCCCGCCCTGCATTTCAACGAACGCGATCTCGCCACCACGCTGTTTTACGCTCCCGTCGGACGTTCGGTGCGCGCCGTCGTCCAGGAGAAGACGCAATTCAAGCTGCTGCTCACCGGCCCCCTCCTTGATGGGCTCGGAAGCGGCTACCAAATCGGGCCGCACTCCTGGTCCGCCGGCCCGTCCGCAACGCCCGGCGCCGAGCGCAACCTTTCCCTTCCGCTGACGGCGCTCTTAACTGCACGGGACTTCCTCGCCATGGCGGAACATCGCCTCGCGCTGTTTCGCGAACATGGCATCACCTCGCGGCCCATCGAGCAGGCGGTGGCGCGGGCGTCGGCAAAGATTGCCGAAGCAGAATCCGCCGTCGCCGCCCGCGACTGGGTCGGCGCGACCGGAGCGGCCCGTGAAGCCTGGGGCATCTTGATCAAAACCTACCCGCGGCTGCTCGCGCTTGGCCGGGAGGGGGTTTTCTCGGTCATCGTTCTGATGGCGCTGATGCTGCCGGCGTGCATCTTTCTCGAACGCCTCATCGTTGGCGGCCGCGGGATCGTCCGCCACCTGGTCGGCGTGACATCCCTCTTTGTGCTCGGCACCCTCTTTCTGAATGCCTTTCACCCGGCCTTCCGCATCGCCGTCTCGCCGTTCATCGTGGTGATCGCCTTCACGATGATCCTGATGTCGGCCATCGTCCTTGTAATCTGCTACCAGCGTTTCGAGGTCCTCCTCCGACGGGCACGCCAGCAGGAGGGTGAGGTGTCGGCCGAAGCAATCGGCGCCCTCGGCGCGCTCAAGACCGCCCTCTCGCTCGGCGTCGCCAACCTGCGCAAACGACCGTCGCGCACCGCGCTCACCGCGTTCACCATCGCGGTGCTGACTTTCTCCATCGTCTCGTTCGTGTCGGTCAGCGCGCGGGACGCACTGCGCTTTCGCGCGCACGCCGTCGATGCCGACATCGAGGGTCGCCAGGTTGAGCCGGAGATGCCCGCCTACGAAGGCGTCCTGTTTCGCAACTACAACTGGATCCACTACGGCACCCAGGACATCGCCACGTTGCGCAGTGAATTCTCCGGCGCGCAAGAAGTCACGACACGCGGCTTCTATCTCGAAACCGAGGGCGGCGCCGGCGCCGATCGTGAAGGCGTCAACCAGATCGTCGTCACGCGGGAGGCACGCTCCGTCATCCAGACCGGCGTGATGACGTTCGAGCCGAATGAGCCGCGGTTCTCCGGACTCGACCGCGCGGTGAGCGCCAACACCTGGTTTGTCGAAGACGACCGCTTTCACGTAATCGTGCCGGACACGGTCGCGGTCGAACTCGGGATCGCACCCGCGGACTTGGTGGATGCGACCGGACGTCGGAGACCCGACGCGCAACTGCCCGTCGTGCGGTTCCTGAATCTCGATTGGCGCGTGATAGGCCTGCTCGACAGCGGGCGGGCAGACCGCGTCCGCGACGTGAACGGAAAATCTCTCGCATTGGTCGACCATCAACGCAGCGCCATGACGTCCCATGCCACCGGCGAGAATCTGCTGACCGAATCACCGTCGATGCACTTCGGCTGGGCGCGGCTCTTGATTGTGCCTCAACGCGCCGCCGAGGACATCAATGCCCGTCCGCGCGCCGTGGCGGTGAAGTTCGGCGATGGCGCCGATGCGGGACGGTTCCTCGACGACCTGGCCCTGCGTCTCAATCACGCCTTTTTCATCCATGCCGGTGACCGCCTCGGCGTCCTGGCACCGACAGAACGCAGGAGCATCACCGGGGTAGCCAAGATCGTCGTGCCCGTGCTGCTGTGCGTCCTGATCGTGCTCAATACCATGATGGGCACCGTGGAGGAGCGAAAGGGCGAGGTCGGCATGCTCGGCGCAATCGGCCTCTCGCCCCGCCACATTTCGTTTCTCCTGCTGAGCGAGTCTGCGGTGTTCTCCGTATTGGGCATCGTCTTCGGCCTCTTCACCGGCCTCGGACTCGCGAACCTGATTCCATGGCTGGAGGGTCACGGCGTGGACGCGTTCACCGGACTGTCGTTCAACTTCACCTCGCTTCCCTCCCTCCTGCTCGCGCTCGGTACGGGAGCGGTTGTGCTCCTGGCCACGCTCCTTCCCGCCCGGAGGGCCGCCGCGCTCGCCGCTCCCAGCGGCATGACCGCCTGGGCGCTCCCTTCGCCGGGTGCGGACGGACGCATTTCATTCGAACTGCCCTTTACGCTCACGCGCGAGAACAGCGCCGGCATGATCGCGTTTTTCCGGCAGTTTCTCCAAAACCATACCGAACCCACGAGCGCGGATTTCAATTGCCGGCACGTGCACGTGACACGATCGAACGACGCCGGCACCACGATCACGTGCACGCTATGGCTGGCACCCTACGATCTGGACGTGGCGCAGGACTTCGAGTTGCGCGTGTCGCCCTCGCAGACGGCCGGCGTCGACCACGTCGCCCTCGTCTTGGAACGCAAATCCGGCACCGAAGAGGCCTGGCTGCGCACGACCTACGCTTTTCTTAATCTCGTCCGTCAACAATTCCTCCTGTGGCGCAATCTCGCCCCGGAAATGCGCGCCCGCTACATCGAAGCCGGACGTGATCCGGCGGCGACCACGGGTCTCTGATCATGGACGAGCCGACCGACAAGCCGGAGTCGAAGGGCGAAACGTTCTTCGATGCATCCTTCAGCATCGAGGCGATTCAGCACGAGCCCTACGAGCCGGGGTTCACGTGGCGCACCGTCCTCGGCGCCCTGTTCATCGCCTTCGTGATGATGCCGGGATTGATCTTCATGGGCCTCATGATCGGCCAGGATCTCGGCACCGCCGCCGAATGGGTGACGATCATCCTCTTCGTCGAGATTGCCAGGCGGTCTTTTCTCACGCTGCGCAAGCAGGAACTCTACGTTCTCAAGTACACCGCCTCGCAGCTCACGCACGTCGCCGGCGGCCTGTCCCTCGGCGGTGGCATGTTCTCCTGGCTCGTGTGGAACCGTTACCTGCGCACAAGCGAGGCCATCCACGCCTTTGGCATCGCGCATGAGGTGCCCGACTGGGTCGCGCCGCCCGGCGACTTTGCCTACGAACCCTTTACCTCCAGCGTCTGGTGGCCGGTCATCGGCGTGACCTTGCTTTCGATGATCCTGTCGAAGCTCACCCAACTCTCCCTCGGCTACCTCGCCTTCAAGGCCACCGCCGACATGGAGAAGCTGCCCTTCCCGCTCGCGCCCATCCACGCGGAGGGCGCGATCGCGCTGGCGGAAACGAGCAAGGAAAAACCGGCGCGCAGCTACCGGCAGTACTGCTTCTCCACGGGCGTGGTGCTCGGCGCGGCCTTCGGCCTGATCTACGTGGCCGTTCCGACGCTCACCGCCGCGTTCTTCGACCGTCCCATCACGCTGCTGCCGATTCCGTTTCTCGATCTCACCACCCAGCTCGAAACCATTCTGCCCGGAGGCACCTTCGGCCTCAGCCTCAACCTCGGTCTGCTCTTCTTTGGCTTCGTCCTGCCCTGGCGCGTGTGCGTCGGCATGTTCGTGACGACGATCGTCTTCCAACTGGGGCTGAACCCTCTGCTGCAACGCCTCGGCCACCTTCCAAGCTGGTCCCCCGGCAAGGACGCCATCGAGACGCACGTCGCCACCACACTCGACGTTTATCTGTCCGCCGGCATCGGCACGGCGTTTGCGGTGCTCGTCGTCGGCTTCTGGGGCATAGGACGGGCCCTGCTGAAGGTGGGACGCCAACGCGCCGCGCGAAAAAGCCCATCAGCCGCGCGGGGCGCGAATGCGGACGGGACCGCGGCCTTCGACGTATCCGCCTTTTGGCGACGCGATATCGCCCGCGGTGACCCGCCGTTCTGGGCGCCCATCGCCGTCTGGCTCGCCGCCTCGGCCGGCTACGTGCTGTTCTCCCATCACCTGATCAACGGCGGCCTCCCGCCCGAGGATCGCTTCAGCCTGTGGTGGCTCATCGGTTTTGCCTTCGTCTGGACACCCCTCAACACCTACATCAACGCCCGGATGAGCGGCATCGCGGGCCAGCACGCGGGCGTGCCCTACGTGAGCGAAGGAGCGATCTTCCTCAGCGGATACCGCGGGGTGAACGTCTGGTTCGCGCCGCTGCCGCTGGCCAACTACGGCAACATGGCCGACTTGCTGAAGGAGACCCAGCTGACCCGCACGCGGTTCACCTCCCTCCTCAAGGCGGAGCTGCTGATCTTCCCCCTGATGCTGATCGCCTCCTTCATCTTCTGGAGCTACCTCACCGGCCTCGGCCCCATCCCCTCGGAGAAATACCCTTACGTGCAAAAATTCTGGCCGCAATTCGCCCAGTTGAAGGCACTCTGGGCCTCCTCCATGCAAGAAGGCCAAGGCCTGCTCTTCGCCGCCATCAAACCGGGGGTGATTGCCACGTTTTTCGCCGGCGCTCTTGCGCTCTTTGGCGGATTCTCCGGCCTCGGGATCAGCGCCCAATACCTCTATGGCGGCATCGGCGCGATGAATGGTTATCCGCACCTCGCCATCATGGTCTTCATCGGCGCATGGCTGGGCCGCTACGTGCTCGCGCCGCGCTTCGGCCGGCAGCAATGGATGAACTACGCGCCCATCCTGGCGGTTGGCTTCGCCGCCGGCATGGGTCTCGTCGGCATGGGCTCGATCGCCATCAACTTCCTCTGGACCTCCATCGGCTCCGGCACCTGACATGACCACGCCCGCCCAGCCGACGCCGCCTCCGTCCGCCTCCCGCTGGGAGGCCGGCAGGTTGCGGCTGTCTCCGTCGCTCGTCTGGACCATGGCGCTGAGCAGCCTGCGCCTGCGATTCGTCCGCTCGCTTCTCACGATTCTCACGCTGGCGGCGACGGGCGCGTTTCTCATTTACCTCCTGCTCTTGCCCCCAACGGACGACGCGGCCGATCGCAACGCCTGGCGCCTGATGTTCGCCCTGGCGTTGATCGTCAGCACCGCAGGCGTGACAAACACGATGCTGATGTCGGTGACGCAACGGTACCGCGAGATCGGGACGATCAAATGCCTCGGCGCACTGAGCTCTTTCGTCTTGCTCAGCGTCCTGCTGGAGGCGGCGCTGCTGGGGCTCGCCGGCGCAGTGCTCGGCGTGATCGCGGGGTTCGTGATCGCGCTGGCGGTGGGAGCGCTTCAGCACGGCGCGGAGGTCCTTGCGCACCTAGATTTCACACGCCTGCCATGGAAGCTCTCCTTGGCGATCGCCGTCGGACTCGGTCTCGCGACCTTGGGCGCCGTCATCCCCGCCATCGTCGCCGCGCGCATGCCCCCGATGGAGGCCATGCGGGGAGAGAAATGAGTGTGCGACGAGGCGATCGTCACGGGACGAATACAGGGCTCCTGTTTAATGTTCATGCCATAAATCCTAAGAAGACAGGGCAAGATCGGCGGACTCGCCCGGCCCGACGGCGGCAGCGTATTCATCGACAAGATCGACATCGCGCAGCTCGACGCGCAGGAACTGGCCTGGCTTCGGTGTCGGAAGAATCCGCTCAGGCGCCGCGCTTCGCGCGGCTTTAGCAGCCCGTTGGCGCAGGCATTCCCTTCGTCGCAAAATCGTCCGCCCGTTTTCCCAAACGCTAAAATTGCAAGTCCGACGGGCTGCTAGAGGCACAGCTCGTAGCGCGCGCTACGCCCGCCGCCGACCGAACGGAAGGCGCCGCACACCACCAACTGCTGCAGATCGCGGGTGGCTGTAGCTTTGGAAACCCGATTGAGCGAGACATACTTTCGCGCGTTCATGCCTCCTTCAAAGCCACCGGACCCCGCTTCGAGCATACGCCGCACCACGCGGAGTTGACGCGGATTGAGCTGGTCCCGATACCGGTCAAAAAAACGTGCTTGGTTTACGACGTACATCACGTGCGCCTCCGCATCACGCTGCGCCTCGAGCACCGCTGCCGTGAAATAGCGAACCCACGGTGTGATCTCGTTTGAGCGTTGGGCCGTTTCCAGGGCGATATAGTAGGCGCGCCGTTGAGCCTCGATGGTGCGCGACAAACTCAAGGTCGCCGGTCGCCCGAGTCCCTGGGAGAGTGCCTTCTCCGCCAGCGCCCGGCCGATACGGCCATTGCCATCCTCGAAGGGATGGATCGATTCGAAGTACAAGTGGGCCACCGCGGCGCGCACAGGCGCCGCCGGGATGGTCTTACGGGAGGCGTTGAACCATTTGATAAAGCGCTCCATCTCGCCCGGAACCCGGGCGGAAGGCGGTGCTTCGAAATGCAGCCTCGCTTTGCCGACCGCCCCGGAGATCACCTGCATCGGTTCCGCGTGGTTGCGCCATGCCCCCACGAGCACCCGGCTGTTACCCCCCATGAGGATGCGATGCCATGCGAAAAGGGTCGAATCGTCCAACGCAGCATCCCAGGACGTGCGCACGGCAACCATGAGTTCTCCTGCGCCCACCGAAGCGCGATCGAACGTACCGGCGGGAGCCTCCGATAATCCCAGACGATGCCGCACCGACGACATGACATCGGGTCGGCTAAGATACTCGCCTTCGATCTCGGAAGTCTTCACCGCCTCGGCCACCATCAACTGCACCAATGCGTCCGTCCGATTGCCCTCCGACATACCCTTGAGCAACCCAGTCACTTGCCCTGCCTGATCGGCAAACCGCAGCAAATCCCCCTCCACCGCCGTCACGTCGTAGCGGAAGTTCGGCCAATCGACCTGCTGCCAGTTAAACACCATGAGCCGATTAGACGACCTATTCGGCTCACATACAAACAAAAAAATGAGCCGATTAAATCAGGTTGCAGCTCAGGCCACTGGGATGAGTGTTTCCTTCAACCAAGCCGCGTGTAGTCCTTTTCGCATGGCCGGAATGCCGCACACCTCGCCCCCCCCAACGGAAACCGAATGGACGGTCATGGCCCGGGGCGTGACGCTGTCCTACCGTATGGCCACAGAGACAATCCGGGCGCTGGCGGGAGTCGATTTCACGATCGCGGCGGGTGAGTACGTCTCGATCATGGGGCCGTCGGGGTCCGGAAAGACCACCCTGTTCAACGTGATCGGCGGACTCGCCCGCCCTGACAGCGGCAGCGTATTCATCGACGAGATCGACATCGCGCAGCTCGACGCGCAGGAACTGGCCTGGCTGAGGTGCCGAAAGATTGGATACATCTTCCAGACCTACAACATCGTGAAGGTCATGACGGCGCTGGAGAACGTCACCCTTCCGATGCTCTTCGCCGGTGTACCTGCAGACGAGGCCCAGGACCGCGCCGTCGAGATCCTCAAACGCGTTGGTCTGGCCGACCGCCTGCTGCACACGCCAAAGGAGCTCTCCGGCGGCGAGCAGCAACGCGTGGCCATCGCCCGGGCCTTCGCCAACCGGCCGACGATCATCCTCGCCGACGAACCGACCGCCAACCTCGACCTCAAGACGGGTGAGGAAATCATCGCTCTCATGAAGGAGATGAACCGCGAACACGGCGTGACCGTGGTGTGCTCGACGCACGACCACAAGATGCTCGATATCTCCGACCGCATCGCGTGGATGAAGGACGGCCTGATCGCAAAATTCGCCCGTCGGGACGAAGTGCGAATTTCCGTCAGTCAGCTGAAGGAAGCATAATCTGGCACCCGCGGAAAACGTTTCCGCCCCCGAATGATTACATCGGAGTCCGGCCTGATCGTGCGGGCCAGGTGGGCGGGCGCGTCCCTGCGCCCGCTTCGCCGACGGACGGTGTGCCTGCGCCGCGAGGCAAGATAGGTTTCAACCCACGCGTGGAGGGACCCACGCGTCCACCACCGTCAGCGCCGAGATTCTTTGTCCCGCATAGAACGTTTCCAGCCCGGATCCCCCATCTATGCCTGCAAAGCAAGCAGCGTAAGGCTCTCGGCATTGCCCTTCTCTCTGCGGTCTCCGTGCTCCTGTTAAATGTCTTCGTGAAGAGGCAGTGGAGAACGTGCGGGTTTGGATTTTTCCCTTGGCAGGCCCGGTTTTCCTGCCTCAACTCTGCTCTTCACGAATCGGCGCAGATGGGTCTCTGACCCAACTCGCGGTTCCACAAGGGAATGCCAGAGTAGCTCAGTGGTAGAGCAGAGGACTCATAAGCCTTTGGTCGCCGGTTCAATCCCGGCCTCTGGCACCACCTGACCCCGATCTGTCACGATGATCCGGAAGGACGCGTCGTCGCTATTAGTCGGTCACGGAGAGCCGATCAGGCATAGGGACATGGGCGGCTACACCCGGACGGGGTTGGATGCCGGATCCTTCACCTCTGCCTGCAAAGCAATCACAGGAAGCCCTCGACGTTCCATCTCTCTCCCTCTCTTTCTCTCTCTCTGCGGCCTCCGCGTGCTCCGGTTAAGTGTCTTCGTGAATAGGCGCCAGGGAGACCCGGCTCACTGCACTTGCGCGGCGCCGGTGGGTTATGCAACGTCTTCGTTTCACGCATGCCCGATCTCACCGACCGCACCTGGCTTTGGTTTGCCGCCTCCGCCTATCTGGCGGGCTTTGCGCTGGGCACGATCGCGCTGTTGCGCAATCGGCGTCACTCGCACGGTTGGATGTACACCATCATCGCAACGGGCTTCGTAGCGCAGACGGTCGGGCTCTATCTTCGCGGCCTCGCGGTCAAGGGCTGCCCGTTGGGGAACACGTTCGAAATGTTCCAGTTCACCGCGTGGTCAGCCATCTCGCTCTACCTGATGGTCGGTGTCGTCTTTCGGCTCAGCCTTCTCGGCTATTTCACGTCGATGCTCACGGCGACATTGACCTTCGTTTCCCTGGCCATTCCGGCCTGGGACGCGACCCGCCGCGTCGGCATCTTCGGCGGCAACGCGTGGATCGAGTTTCACGCCGCCCTCGCCCTTTTCAGTTATGGCGTGTTCGGCCTGCTGGCACTGACCTCTGTGATGTACCTTCTGCGCAACTACAGCCTGAAGCACAAACAACTGAGCGGAATGTTCGCCTTCCTTCCGTCCATCCGCGACCTCGATCACATTTGCCTGCGTCTGCTCATCGCGGGGGTCGCCCTCATGTCCACCTCGCTCGCGGTCGGAGCCGTCTGGTGGTTGCGCGAGCCCCCGGCCGACAATGCGGTGAAAGTGCTCGCCACCCTCGCCGTCTGGGTTGCCTACGCCTCCACCCTGGTGCTGCGACTGCGCGGCAGCCTGGTCGCGCAACGCCTGGCCTGGACGTGCACCGTGCTCTTCGCCGCCGCCCTGCTCTCTCTGGGTGCGGTCGACTCCCACCGTGCACCGGCGGACCGCGTCACCCAGTCCACGCCATGAGCGGCCCGATCCTGTTTTTGCTCGGCGCGAGCCACCGTACGACTCCCTTGGAACTGCGGGAGAAACTCGCACTCACCGCCGAGAGGCTTTCGCCGTTGCATGCCCAGCTCCGCGAGCTGCCGGGTCTCGACGAATATGCCGTGCTCAGCACCTGCAACCGGGTCGAATTCTACGGCGTGGCCGAGTCGGCCGACACGGTCGCACGCGTGCAGGAAACGTTTTGCCGGCTCCACGGCTTCGACGAAACCGAGTTCTCCCGTATCCGACAGGCCATGACAGGTCCGGGCGCCATCCGCCACTTGCTGGAGGTCTCGTCCGGACTCGATTCGCAGATGCTGGGGGAGAACGAAATCTTCGGCCAGGTCAAGACCGCCTACGCCGAGGCCCAGGCGCGGCAGACGGTGGGCCCGGTGTTAAACCGCCTGTTTCAAAAGGCGTTTCACGCCGCGAAGCATATTCGAACCCACACCGCCATCACGGAGGGCCAGATCAGCGTGGCCAATGTGGCCGTCGATCTTGCCGTTACGATATTCGGCGAGCTCGCCTCAGCGCAGGTTCTGCTCCTCGGCGCAGGCGAGATTGGCGAGAAGACCGCGAAGGCGTTCCAAAGCCGGGGCGCCGGGGGGCTCACCGTCTCCAGCCGCACCCTCGGCCGTGCGATGGAGCTCGCCACCGCCTTCAATGGCGTCGCCCTGCCGTTCGAACACTTTGCCTCCCACCTGGCGCAATTTGACATTGTCGTCTGTTCCACCGCCGCGCCCAACGCCCTCGTCACGACCTCCGACGTGGTCGCAAACATGAAGCGCCGGCCGGCCCGACCGCTGTTTTTCATCGACCTCGCCCTGCCTCGCGATGTCGATCCGGCGGTGGCGGGCCTGCAAAATGTGTTTCTGTACAATCTCGACGATCTCGCCCGCATTGCCGACGAGAACCGTGCGGCCCGAGAGGCAAAGGTTGCACACGCTCGTGAACTCGTGGCTGCGCGCACCGAAGCCCTCTGGCACCAGATCGCCCGGCAGTGCGGGGGCACCGCAGAGCTGAACCCATCGGTCGTCCGCCACCCTACGCTCGATGGTGCAAAAGCGGATACTTAGGAGCGGACGGGCGCCGTCATTGCCTCGCCGAATCGAGACACGGTCGATCCGCGCGCGCACCCGCCTTACCCGCGTTGACGCGCGCGCGACAAGGCCACTTCGAGTTCCCCCACCTTGATGGGCTTGCTGAGGTAGTCATCGAGCCCGGCCTCGAGGCACCGCTCGCGATCCCCCTGCATGGCATTCGCCGTCAGCGCGATGAGCCAGGGACGTCCCGCCTCGACGGGATATTCCTTCACGATGTGCCCCGCAGCCTCCAGTCCATCCATCTCCGGCATCTGCACATCCATCAGGATAATATCATAGGTTTGACGGCGCAACGCCTCCAGCACCTGTAGTCCGTTCCCCACGACATCAGCGGAGTAGCCCAGCTTGGCCAGCATGTGGAGCGCAACCTTTTGGTTCACCGTATTGTCCTCGGCGAGCAGGATGCGCTCGGGGCGGGCCTCGCCCATCACGGCTGGCAGCCGGCTCGTCGCGATGGTCGCGCGGACCGCGATGCCGTCGATGGCGTTGCGCAAGACCTCTTCAACCTGTGACGGTTTTGCCGGCTTGGTCAGGTACGCGACGAACAAGGTACGGTCGTCGACAAAGTCGCGCTGCCCGAGTGACGACAGCAAGACCAGCGGGAAGAGCAATTTGCCCCGCACATCGCGCATTGCCTTGGCGAGCATCGCACCGTCCATCCCGGGCATGTGCATGTCGAGCACGGCCACGTCGAACTGTTCGCCAGCCTGCAACGCCGCAAGGGCCTCCTCGCCCGAGCTCAAAGCAAAGGGGCGCATGCCCCAGCCCTCGCCGAGCGTCGTCAGGATACGACGGCTCGTGGCGTTATCGTCCACGATCAAAAGCCTGCGACCGGAAAGATCGATTCGGGGGGGAGGAAGGTAGGGGCGGGGACGGCTGGGGGGAATCTCGACTTGGATCGAAAAATGGAAGGTGGACCCCTTCCCCTCCTCGCTCTCGACCCACATTCGTCCGCCCATGAGTTCCGCCAGCCGTCGGCTGATGGCCAGTCCGAGTCCCGTCCCTCCAAAGCGGCGCGTGGTGGAAGCGTCCACCTGGGTAAACGACTGGAACAACCGTCCCATTGCCTCGGTCGGGATGCCGATTCCCGTGTCCGTCACGGCGAAAGCCAGCTCGCGGTGTCCGTCGATCGCCTCACCGGCGTTCACCGTCAGCACGACTTCGCCGCGGGAGGTGAATTTCACCGCGTTGCCGAGGAGATTGACGAGAATCTGCCGAACGCGGGCGCCATCTCCATGTACGATAGCGGGCACGGCATCCGCCACTTCATACAACAAATCGAGCTTCTTGGCGGCCGCAGCCGGCGCCAGCAGATCGAGCGCACCCTCCACGCAATCGCGCACATTGAAATCCAGCGTGTCCAGTTCGAGCCGGCCGGACTCGATCTTCGAGAAATCAAGAATGTCATTGATGATGGCGAGCAGTGCATCGCCGCTCGCGCGGATCGTCTCGGCGTATTCGCTCTGCTCGGAGGAAAGCGGTGTGTCGAGCAGCAGTGAAGTCATGCCGATCACACCGTTCATCGGCGTGCGGATTTCGTGGCTCATCATCGCGAGGAACTGGCTCTTCGCGAGATTCGCCTTCTCGGCGGCATCCTTGGCTACCCGTAGCTCCTCGGCCGTTTGCTTCTGTGTCGTGATGTCGACCACGGTCGTGAGGCGATCTTCACTGCCATCGGGATGCGTGCGGCGCTGGGTGGTGAAGCTGACCCATACGAACGATCCGTCCGTGCGCATATAGCGCTTCTCGAGGTTGAAGCGGTTGATCTCCCCCGACATCAGCTTGGCGTTGAGCACCGCCTGCGTTGCCTTGTCATCCGGATGAGTCAGTTTGAAAAATGCGTCGGGCGCCGCGTCCGCCTGCTCGCGGGTGAGGCCCCCGAGCCGCAAATGTTCATCGTTGAGCAGGCGGACGTCTCCTTCCTGCTTTCGAATCAATCGCCACGAAATTCCGATCGGGGCGGATTCAAAGATGAACCGGAAACGCGACTCCTGCAGGGCCACCTCTGCCTGCGCCTCCTTAACGGGTGTGATATCGATCAGCGTGGAGATCTGCTGCGTTTCCCCCGTCAGCGGATCCTTGAAGACCCGCATGCCGAGGACCGCCCACACGACGCTGCCATCGGGCCTTGCAAAACGCTTCTCCACGCGGAAGTGATCGATCTCGCCGCGTCGCAGGCGCGACACCTCCACGCGTTCGCGTTCGCGATCATCGGGGTGCGTCACCCGGTCAAAGGCCGTCGGGTCGCGAACAACTTCCTCCGTGCTCACACCGCTGATGGCGGAGTGCGCCGCGTTCATCATTCGCGTTTCCGCGCGCCCCACCATCATCCACGAAATGCCCACCGGCACCGAATCGAAGATGAGGCGCAGCTGGGCCTCCTTTTGAGCCAGCTCCTGCTCGGCCCGCTTCCGCTGGGTAATATCGGCCTGGATTGCCATGAACCCCGTCAGACGTCCCGCTTCGTCATGCAGGGGCTGCGTTTCGATGTGCAACCAGTACGCGTGCCCGTCTTTGTGGTAGTTGATGACCTCCAGGTTGAATCCTTCCCCACTGGCTATGCCTTGATGCATTGTCTGGACGGTGCGCACATCGGTCGCGGGGCCCTGGAGAAACGCCCCCGGCTTGCGCCCCTTCACCGCCTCCAGCTCATAGCCGGAGATGCGGGTGAACCCTTCGTTGACCCATTCGATCAAGCCCGCCGCGTCCGTGAGAACGACGGCGTTATCCGTCCGACTCGCGACCAACGCCAGCCGTCGTGTCTCCGCCTCGGCAATACGCCGGCCGCGGGACATCTCCTCCGCCAGTTGCACGGCGCGGGACCTCGAGCTGCCCAATGACCAGACAAAGCCCGCCGCGAGAAAACTCATGAACACGCCGCCGCCCAATACCATCCAGGGCAACGTGGCGCGGCGGATCGCGTCGAAAGCGGGCAACGCGCTCACCTGCACGGTCCACTCGCGCCCGTAGAGCGGCAAGACCTGAGTGGTGACCAGACTGCGCGACTCTACTTCGGCTTGAGCCGCCTGGAAATCCTTGGTGTCCGCTTCGTGCCCGTCGGAGTCGTATAGCAACCCCGACGAATCCGCCTTCCGTCCCTCATAAATGTGAAAGTCGATTTGACCTTCGGTGAGTGCTTCCAGTCCGGAGACAAGCGCGTCCATGCGCAGCCCTGCGGTCACCCATCCCCGCAAGGACGCAATCCGGGCACCCTCGTCGGCCGGAGGAGAATTTCTGGAGTATACGGGGAGCAACATGAGGAAGCCTGGTCGGGCTTCCTCGTCCTGCACCAAGGTAATCCGGCGGGTCAGGACGGCACGATCGCTGACCATCGCCTGCTCGGCCGCCTCGCTTCTGATCGGATCGGTCGCCAAGTCCCATCCAAGCGCGGCCCGGTTTTGCTCAATCGGTTCGACGTAGGCGTGGAGATAGAGCTCCGGTCGATCTCCGCTGGTTTGAATGACAAAGTCAGATGCACCACCGGCACGCATCTCCGCGGTAAATTCGGCGACCTCGGAGCGGGGAACCCGTTGCACATAACCAAGCCCGACGACGCCGGTCTGAAGGAAGGGGGCCATCCCGCGGGCAAAGGCCTGCCACTCATCGCGACCAACGGAGTCACTCGCCTCAAAAAGACCGCGGCCCGCATGAAGAGCCTGCTCCGTGCTGTGAAATCGGCTGCCAATCGCACCCACCAGCCGCTCGCTCAAACGCTCGAAACGCTGACGATTACTCTCGTGCAACTGTTCCCGCACGGTCCACCAACCCCAAACGGACAGCGTGCTGCCTCCCACCGCCAGAATGATGGTCAGCAGGTGACGTTGAACCCAAGAAACAGGGTTGGGGTTCGGTGGGCGGGTGTCCACGCGGAGAAATTAGACGGAGAAATACAAGATGTCGCGACCGCAATTTACATCGGCCCGCGGCTCGCCCTTCTTAAGGCCTTACTCGCGAACAACGATGCGGTTGTCTGAAACGGAGGATGCGGAACGTCCGCCCTCAATGGACTTAACCCGAGAGCTGGCTCTCCAGCCAATCAGCTGCGCTGCCACCTGTTGGCTTTCGTAGGATTGCGCGCAGTCGTTGCGCCTGCTCCTGGGTGCGTGCCAGACGTTCCGGGCTGCCCAGGCAATCCGTCAACTCGGCTGCCAGCGCCCTCGGCGACGCCGCACCCTGAATATACTCGGGATACATGGGTTCCTTGAGCAGCAGATTGGCGATCCCGAGATACTCCACGTTCACCAACATGCGCCCGAGAAGGTAGGTGAGCGGGTTCGCCCGGTAGGCGATCGCACCGGGAATCCCGGCCAATGCGCAGTGCATCGACATCGTCCCGCTGCTGGTCAATACCGCCGACGCCGCCACCGGCTCGCCGGTCGGCAAAAGCCGAACGGTCCCGGGCGGATGGGCCGCGCGCACTACGTCCGCGATTCCATCACTCGGATACAAGACCACCGCCTCGCGTCCTCCCTGCGCCGCATGACCCGCAAGGAGAACCGGGAAGATCCGCGCCACCGCCTGACGCCTGCTGCCGGGCAGCAGCAGGATCGGGCCGGTCGGATCGAAACGCACAGGCGGCACATGGTCGCCGGCCACGAAGGGATGCCCGACAAAGGACACCGGCAGATCCGTGTCCTGATAACACGCCACCTCGAACGGAAAAATCACCGCCAGCGCATCGAGGTGCTGCGCCATCGTGAAGCGACGGCCCGCTTTCCAAGCCCAGATCTGCGGCGAGATGTAGTAGAGCAGGCGCACGGGTCCGCCCGCCTTGGCCGAGAGCCCTCGGGCAAACAGCTCCTTTGCCACGCGAAGGTTGAACCCCGGGTAATCGATAAAACAAACCGCCCTTGGCCGGTACTCCGCGATCCAACGCACGGTCTCGTCGAAGAGCGCCTTGAAGAACGAATAATTTTTCAGCACCTCGACCAAGCCGACAACCGACGAGGAGGTCAGGTCATGCAGCACCTGGACGCCGACCTTCTCCAACTCAACGCCGCCCAAGGCCGCCAGCCGCAGGTCCGGCCGTCTCGCGCGCAGCTCCGCTACCATCGTGGCGGCGTGCTGATCGCCCGAATGTTCGCCGGCGATGATCAGGAGATCCACCGCGCCGTCGCGCGGGCCGGGCAGTCGAAACGGCAGCGCCTGCACACTCATCACGCTCGCCGCGCGTTGCGAATCTGATCCGTGATCGCGATCGCCACCTCGAGCGCGGTCTTGCCCAACGCGGCCCCGACCTTCGGCTGGCGGGCGGCAGCCACACTTTCGAGAAAGTGCGCCAGCTCCAACGCGAGCGGCTCACCTTTTTCCAAGGGAATCGTCTCCACGGGCACCGCGAGATCGGCCGGTTTCGTTCCCGCCATGAGCTGTGCGGCGTAGGCCAGCATGCCGCTCTTGCGCACCAGATGGCCGCTCTGGTTCATGAAATCGAACGAGAAATAACCCGTCGGCTGAAAGACGCGGATCTCGCGGACCTTTTTCAGGCTCATGCGGCTTGTGCTGAGATTTGCCACGCAGCCGTTCGCGAACTGGATGCGCGCATTTGCAATGTCCTCGGTCTTCGAAAGCACGCACACCCCGACGCTGTCGATGCGTTCGATGGGGGACTTGACCAGCTCCAGCACGATGCCGATGTCGTGGATCATCAGGTCAAGCACAACGCCGACCTCGGTGCCGCGCGGAGTGAACGGCGCGAGGCGCTCGGCCGTGATGAACTGGGGCGCAATGACTTCCTTTTCGAGAAATCCCATCACGGGGTTGAAGTGCTCGATGTGACCCACCTGCACGAGCACTTCATGAGTGCGCGCCGCCTCAAGCACCTGCTCGGCCTCGGCCAGCGAAGCGCAGATGGGTTTCTCGATCAACAGGTGACAACCCTTCTCCAGCAGTGGCAATGCGATCGCGGCGTGGCGATCGGTCGGCACCACAACTGAAACCACGTCACACGCCTCCCCCAGTTCTTCCAGCGTGGCGTAACGAGAACACCGATACTTCGCACAGATCTCGGCGGCGCGGGCGTCATTGGCTTCGTAGATGCCGACCAACTCGGCATCAGGCAGGGATGCATAGATGCGGGCATGGTGTTGACCGAGCGAACCCACACCCGCGACGCCGCACTTGATCTTCGAAGAGGACATGCGGCCGGACCCTAGCGGCCCTGCGTCCGACCGCCACCTGAAAAACCGGCGTGTCTCCCGGAATCCGGCGCCACGTGATTAAAGGAGCGGCGGCATCTTGCCGCCGGTTTGGATGCCGGACAGCCGACGCACGATCCTCTTGCATAAAACCCGGCGGCAAGAGTGCCGCCGCTCCTTCAAGGCGCGAACGCACGCACTCTCTAGTGCTCAAGCCGACCTGCATGCATTTGCAACGCCCGCGCACACCGGGCGGCAAAGGCCGCGTTATGGGTCACCAGCACCAGCGCCGTGTTCGTCTCGGCACACAGCCCCAACAGCAGATCCATCATCGCCGCACCCGTCCGCTCGTCGAGATTGCCCGTAGGCTCGTCAGCCAGGATCAACTGCGGAGCGTTCATCAGCGCACGTGCAATCGCGACGCGCTGGCGCTCGCCTCCGGAAAGCTGCGCGGGGAGATGGTGAGCGCGCTCCGCCAATCCAACCCGTCCCAACAAGCTTCGCGCCCGATCGCGTTCCGCCGCCCCTACCCTGCCGGTGATGCGTCGGGCCATCACGACGTTCTGCAGCGCATCAATTTCAGGAATGAGATAGAAAGACTGAAACACCATGCCAAGAAACCGGGCGCGTCGCACGGCCCCCGTATCCGGCGACCCCGCCCACGTCAGCTGTCCGGCATCGGGCGCATCGAGGCCGGCGAGCACATGCAGCAACGTCGACTTCCCCGATCCCGATTCTCCGCGAATGCTCACGCTTTCGCCTGCCGCAACATCGAGATCCACGCCTTGCAAAACGTCGAGTCGCCGATCCCCGCTTGGATAGGTTTTTCGCAGTCCGCGAGCCGAGAGAATCATCTCATTCATTGCGCAACGCCTCCACGGGATTCAATCGCGCCGCGCGCCACGCGGGGAGCAGGCCGGCGAGGGTCGAAATCGCAATCGAGCACACCACGATCATCGTCCGGTCGTCATTCGACAGGTACGCCGGCAGGTTCGCAAATTGATAAAACCGCTCCAGCGCCTCCTCGCTCCCGGTCAGCTGGGTGAAAAGGCGCACCATGTCGTTGCGAAAGTAGAGGGAGCCATACCCCAGAACCAAACCGGCGGCGGTACCCGCGAGACCGATCAGGAAGCCCTGAAAGCAGAAACACACCGCCACGTGAATCGGCCGCCCGCCGAGCGCACCCAGCAATCCGATTTCGCGCGTCTTGCGCACCACGGCGATCAGCAGCGAGCTCGTCACGGAAAACGCCGCCACCACGATGATGAAGACCAGGAGAAAAAAGATCAGGTTCTTCTCCAGCTGGAGCACAAAAAGGAAGTCTTGGTTGGCCTCCATCCACGAGCGCGCCCGCGCCGACGGCGCCACCTCCGCCAGCGCTTCGTTGATTCTGCGGCTCGCATCGTCGGGGTCGATCTCCGGGTCCAGTTTGACATTGAGCCCGTGGACGGCTCCGCCGAGGCCGTAGAGATCCTGCATTGTCCTCAGCGTCACCAGCACCGTGTTGCTATCCAGCTGTTGGTGGCCGATCTCGAAGATGCCCACAATCTCGAGTTCGCGGGGCAGAAAAACCTCGTCCTGTTTCAGCTTTTCCAAGAGCAGCGGCGACGTGACCTCCACACGTCCCCCGATTCGCACGCCAAGAGCCTGCGCCAGCTGGATGCTCAGGATGATCGAGTCGTCATCGAGCAGATCGAGTCCGCCCACCCGTACATATTTGTCCAACGGCACGACGTTGTTCACGCGGTCGAGATCGACGCCCTGGATGCCGGGAAACACCGGACGCCCCTGATAGCCCAGCATCACGACGCCTTCGGCGAACGGAGCCACTCCCGCGACACCGTCGACGGCCTCCACCGCCGCCAAGGCCGCTTCCGGGTCGGCCAACAAACCCTCGGCCCGCACCTGCACGTCCCCCTGCGTATCCACGATCATGCGACGGATCTCCCGTTGAAAGCCGCCCATCACGCTGATCGAGACAATCAGCAGCATCACGCCGAGCGCCACGCCGAGGATCGAGATCAGCGTGAAAAACGGAAACCGCCGCCCCGACGGGAAGAGCTGTTTCAGCGCGAGGTAGAGGTACCAGGGCATGGGGGAGGAAAAGGCTGAAAGGCTGAAGGGCTGAAGGGCTGAAGACGGCCCGACTGGACGGGGGATGAATCGCTGGACTCATCGAACGCCGCAGATGCAATCCCGCCATAAGATAAGAAGGCCCGATGAGCGCTGACTCTGAACGATGCAGTGCGCACGATTTCAGTCCTTCAGCCCATCAGTGCGCCTGGGGCGCGTTGACCTTTTCCCTTAGCTGCGGGAAGAGGATGACGTCTCGGATGCTCTCGGCACCGGTCAGCAGAATGCAGAGGCGGTCGATGCCGATGCCCATGCCTCCCGCGGGGGGCATGCCGTGTTCGAGGGCGAGCAGGAAGTCGTAGTCCACCTTCTGCTGCTCCCCGCCGGCCTGCGCCTCGAACATCTCGCGCTGCACGTCAGGGTCGTTCTGCTCCGAATACGCGGGGGCGATCTCCATGCCGCCAATGACAAGTTCGAAGACGTCGAGCACCGTCGGATCGCCCTCGGTGAGCTTCGCGAGCGGACAGAGTTCCTTGGGCAGGTGGGTGACGAAGGTGGGTTGAATCAGGGTCGGCTCGATCTTCTTTGAGAAGATCTCGTTGGTGATTTCGAACTCCTCCCACTGCGGATCGACGTAGAGACCGAGTTTCTCGGCGCCGGCAACCTTGTCAGCTTTGCTGCGCTCGAACCAGCCCGCGTCGCCCGTCGTCTCGCGAATGAGATCCTTGTACTTCACCTCGCGCCACTCCCCGCCGAACTGGATCGTCTCGCCGCTGGCGGCGTGCTTCACCTCGGTGGCGCCCAGCACGTCGCGGCAGAGCGTCTGCAGAAGGTCGCGCACCAGCGTCATCATGCCACGGTAGTCGCTGTAAGCCTGGTACACCTCGAGCATGGTGAACTCCGGATTATGGCGTCGCGACAGCCCTTCGTTGCGGAAATTTCGACCAATCTCGAAGACGCGGTCGAAGCCGCCGACGAGCAGGCGCTTCAGGTAAAGCTCGAGCGAAATACGGAGAACGAAGTCGACGCCGAGTGCATTGTGATGCGTCTGGAAGGGCCGCGCCGCCGCACCGCCGGCCACGTTTTGCAACACGGGCGTTTCCACTTCGAGAAACTGCCGGTCCTCAAGAAAGCGGCGAATGCCCGACACGATGCGCGACCTCAGCATGAGGCGTTGGCGCGACTCGGCGTTGACGATCAGATCGAGGTAACGCTGGCGATAGACCTGCTCCGCGTCGCTCAGACCATGCCACTTTTCCGGCAGCGGACGCAGGGCCTTGCTGACGAGCGCATACCGATCGACCCGCACCGTCACCTCGCCAGTCTTGGTTTTGAACAGCGTGCCCTCGGCGCCAAGAAAATCGCCCAGATCCAGTTTCTTGAAGCGGGCGTAGGCCTCCTCGCCCACGAGGTCCTTCTTCACGTAAAGCTGAATTTGTCCCTGCTGATCGAGCAGCTTGACGAACTGGCTCTTGCCCATGTCGCGGATGACGACGAGACGCCCGGCCACGGAGACGTTGACTGCGTTATCTTGTCCGTCGACGTAGGCTTTGAGGGCTTCGCCCGACAGATGCGAAATGGTCGCATTCGCGCGAAACGGATCCATTCCAGCGGCGCGCAACTCGGCGAGCTTTTGCCGGCGCACCGCATGCTGGTCGTGGGAGATGTCAATCGGAGTCTCGCTCATGGAACGGAAGAGCGTGGGCTGCCCCCCTGCCCTGCGCAAACGGATTTTAGATGTGGCCGCGGCCAACCCACGGACCAGGCGGGCGACACGCCCGCCGCTACACCGACAGTTGCCTTGCTGAGGCCGCGCGGCTTCGTTGACCCCATGTCCACCCATCCACCCGCGGTCCTCGACTGGGGACGCACCCGCTATGCCGACGCCCTTGCCGCCCAGACGCGGCTGGTCGATCAGCGCATCGCGGGCGAAATCGGGGACACGCTGGTATTCACAGAGCACGAGCCGGTCTTCACCTTGGGATTGCGAGCGGGCTCCGACCAACATTTGGTTTGGGACGAAGCTCTCCTCGCGGGCAAAGGCATTGAGGTGGTGCGCAGCAACCGCGGGGGCGACATCACCTATCACGGTCCCGGGCAGATCGTCGGTTACCCTATCGTGAGCCTCGCCGCACGGAAGGACCTCCACGCCTATCTGCGGTTTCTCGAACAAGTCCTGATCAACGCCGTCGGCAGCCTCGGCCTCGCCGCCTCCCGGCGCGAGGGAAAGACGGGCATCTGGTTGGGCACGCGCAAGGTCGCCGCCCTCGGCGTCGCCGTGCGCCGCTGGGTCGCGTATCACGGATTCGCGCTCAACGTCAGCCCGGACCTCTCCCACTTCGAGGGCATCGTCCCCTGCGGCATCGCCGCGACGGACGGCACCGTCACCTCCCTCTCCGCCGAACTCGGACGACCTCTCACTCTCGCCGAGGTAAAATCCGTGGTCGCCAACGAATTCACCGCCCTGTGGCCGGCGTTTGTGGATCACGGAAAGGACTGACCTACGAGAGCGCAGAAGAAGAAAGCGGAGTTTGGCGCGGTCGCGCGGCGACAGCGCGCGGCAATAAGTCGCGCCGTCGCACTCGATGCCGAGAAGATAACGGCGCCGCCTTGGGTGTGTTGGGCAACGTGGCGGGAGCATCTTGCTCCCGAGCGTGGGCGGCTGGGGAGCTCGAAGCTCCCCCTACTTTGAAGCCAGCCCCTGCGATGTCGCGGCCTTGGGTGTGTTGGGCAACGTGGCGGGAGCATCCTTGCTCCCGAGCGTGGGCGGCTGGGGAGCTGGAAGCTCCCCCTACTTTGAAGCCAGCCCCTGCGATGTCGCGGCCGTGGGTGTGTTGGGCGACGTGGCGGGAGCATCCTTGCTCCCGAGCGTGGGCGGCTGGGGAGCTCGAAGCTCCCCCCACTTTGAAGTAATCGACGTGGAAGCGCAGGACGTTCGCGTCCTCGACCTTGTCGGCGTAATCGTCGGAGAGACGGGAAATCATTTGAGGCGAAGGACGGCGGTCAGCTGGTGGGCGGTCGGGGGCTTGCCCTGAAATTCGGCGGTGGTGAGCGTAGCCGGGAAGTCGGAATTTTTAGGTGGAGGGCGTGAGGAGCGTCAGGTCGGAGAAGTAGGTGCGGAGGTAGCCGCGATCAATCGCGGCGAGGCGGTGCGCTTGCACACGGGCGTGGGCGGCGATCAGGAAATCGGGAATGAGGTGCTGGCGGGGACCACCTTCGCGCCGATAGCGGTGAAAAACCTGGCCGGCGAGGTAGGCGGAAGCGGCTTTGATCGGTTCATAGAAAACGTGGAGGCGATCCAAGTCGGCGCGGGCGGATTCCACCGTGGGGTAGGCTATGGAATACTCGGCAAAGGCCACCGGAGAGATGATCAGCTCACCTTCGCCGGCGGCGTGTTGCAGCCGATCCCGCCACGCTTCCCAACCGGTTTGTTTGCGGTAGAGCAGGATGAGGACGGAACTGTCCAGAGCAGTTCGCATGGTTTTCAGCTCAGGGCTTATCGGGCTTCGGGTTCGGGGTCGGCGAAGTATCTGAGGGTAACCCGACCGGTCCGCGAAGCTCGTCCATGACTTCGAGCATCTTCATGCCATCCCACGGGTCGGTGGCCGCGCGGCCAAACTCCTCCCAAGCTTCAGGAGGGATGGTTTTGGTGGCCTTCAGAAAGGGGGCGGTTTCATCGAATTCCAAGATGTCGCCCGGCTTAAGATGGAGACGTTGGCGCACACCTATCGGGATGGTGATCTGGCCTTTGCTGGTAAGGGTTGCTTGCATGGTCCGAAATGTAAGCGTAAAAAGTAAGGAAATCAATCAAGGCTTTGGGGTTCGACCTGCCTTGGTTGACCCGGCGACCTCTGCAATCTCCCGTTCGGGCCTTTCGTGAATAGGCGCTGTCCCCTCTCTGCCTGTCCGGTTTTTCTTTTTGCGCTTTCTGTGCCTTTTTGCGGCCATTGAGATCCGACCTGATGGACACCTCACGCAAACCTGCCTGGCTTCGCGCTAAATTGCCTTCGGGCCCTGGCTACAACGCCGTGCGCAAGCTCGTTGATGAGCACAAGCTCCACACGGTCTGCCAGAGCGCGCAGTGTCCCAACCTCGGCGAATGCTGGTCGCGTGGCACCGCCACGGTGATGATCTTGGGCAACATCTGCACGCGCTCCTGCAATTTTTGCGCGATTCAGACGGGGCGTCCCACCGAGCTCGATCTGGGCGAACCGGCCCGGGTTGCCGAGGCTGTGGCCATGATGAACCTGCGCCATTGCGTTATCACCAGCGTGGCGCGCGACGAACTCAACGACGGCGGCGCCGGCGTGTGGGCCGCAACCATCCGCGCCGTACGCCATCGCAATCCGGAGACCGCCATCGAGGTGCTCGTTCCCGATTTCAAGGGTCGCTTCGAACAGGTCGACACGGTGCTCGACGCGAAACCTGACATCTACAATCACAACCTCGAGACGGTCGAACGCCTGCAAAAGCCCGTGCGCGTACAGGCCCGCTATGATCGCTCCCGCTCCGTGCTGCGCCACGCCAAGGGCCGCGGTTTCACCACCAAGACCGGAATCATGCTGGGTCTTGGTGAAGAACCGACGGAGATCGAACAGACGTTGCGCGATATCGCCAGCGACAAGACCGACATCCTCACGATCGGCCAGTACCTGCAGCCGACACCGCAGCATTGGAAAATCGCTCGCTGGGCCACGCCGGAGGAGTTCCAACACTGGAAAGCGTACGGACTCTCCCTCGGCATCGGTGTCGTGGAGAGCGGCGCCATGGTTCGTTCCAGCTATCACGCGGACGAACAGTCGCAGAAGTACACGGGCATCGACCATTTGAATACGCAGAACGCACTCGCGGGTGCCTGAGGTGGAAATCACAAACGCCAAACATCCAAATCTCAAATAAAGCTCCAACATCCACCCATAGTCCCACCTTCCCGATTTAGTGCGGTCATTTGGGATTTGGCAGTTTGGGATTTGGGATTTCCGGCTTCGCCGGCCTGGCGTTTGTGATTTTCAATCTCAGAGATCGACCGGCGTCAGCCAGCGGAAGGCCGTGACGATAAACCGGCGCCCGTAGGCCACGTTGTCGGGGTGTGAGGGTGTATCTGCGGCGGCATTCGTCGGATCGACGTAGTCCGGTAATCGCTGCACCTGCGCCTCGCACCAGGCTTCGGCGAGCGAGGTCCCCGTAAGCGGGTTGCGCGCCTCTCCGTAAGCCCGGATCGTAAAGGTGTCCGAGCGCACACGGAGGACCGGGGCGAGAAGCGTCAGAATGTGTCGCCCGGAGACAAAATCGGGATCGTCGGGCAGGCGTCCATCGTTGATCGGCGTCGCATCGAGGGCGTCCTGCAGCAGTCCGGAGCGTGCGAAGTCATCCAGACTGCGAAAGGGTTCACCTTCAGACTTCCCTGTGCCTGTGTAACCCGCTCGCAGGCGGGACACCGTAAGCTGCGCCGCCAGCGCATCGAGCTCTCCGCCCGTCAACACGCGCACCGTGCCATCCGCGAAGGTCAGATGCCGGGCCGCGGCAAGAACGATGCGCCAGGCCAGGCGGTGGGCGGAGGGATCCGGATCGATACCGTTGAGATTGAAGGCTCCCGCGACGAAAACAGTGGCCGCGAGGTCCGGTCCGGTCAGCTGGGCGGCCGAAGGAAGCCCGTCGTCTCTCCGCCGCAGGCCAAACCGCGCCGCCGGCAAGGCACGGGGGGCGGTTGCGTCGGGAGGCGGAGCCTGGGCCAGGAAAAGACGATCATAGGCGGGCTCACCTTCCGGTTCGTACGGATTCTCGCCGTCAATGCCCGCCACGGTCCTCAGCCCACCGGCCACGGGATCGGAAAGCACGCCCAGAGCAGTCAAGGTCGTCCGGTGGTAATTGCGCTTCATCCGGGTGGTGGTGAAGACCGCATCGACGTACCCGAGCTGTGAATACGAAAGAACGCGTCCGAGCGCCAGACTCACCGCCGGGTCCTCCGGATCAACTCCGGCCCAAAGCAGTCCCGGCTCCAAGCGCGGCCAGGGCTCGGAGCCGCCGATGCCGGTCGCGGCCAGCCGGTCGTCGCGAACGATGAGACTGGGCTTCACGCCTTCATCCGACACCCAAAATGCAAACCGCCCTACCACGGGATCGGCGGCATCGATCCATCCCGGCTGAAACGCGCGCGGCACGGTGAGGGACACCGCCTCAACCCTCACTTGATCCGGGTCGGATTCGGCGACGCCCGAGACCTCGGCCGTCGCCGGCCCCACGAGCACGACGGGGTCGCGCCACAGTGAAACGGTGGGATCCGCCGGCAGATCCGGTGGCGTTGAAACCAGCCAGACCGGCGCCGCCGTCCCCGCCCGCCAGACCCCGGCCCACTGACTGCGATTGGCGTCCACGCCGGAAAGGAACGCCGCCCGCGTCGTGGCACACCGATCCGGGCCGGCCTGACGCTGCAAATCGCCCAAGGCCCGGTCGAGTCCGATCAACGCATGACGCCTCGCCTGCGCGAGATGGGATCGGTTTTCCACCACGCGACTCTCGATCCGGGCAATCGCGGCCAACCCGACGAGGAGCAAGACCAGCAGCGAGAGCAGCACCACGACCACCACAAGCGCGAATCCATTCCGAGTGCGTCTTTGATCAAGGAAGCTGCGTGGCGGAGGGAAAGGCTTCGAACCAGACATGGCGTAGCGGGATTTCAACTACGATCCGACCGGATCACGATGCGCCGCGTGAAGACGCGCCCATGGGTTTCGGCCAGATTCCACCAGAACGCGTCCGGCGTCATTCCGTCAGGCGGGGAGATTCGGCCCGATTCGAGGTTCCAGATCAACTGCGCGCCTTCGTCGTCGAGCACTCGCACCATGACCTCGACCACCACGGGAAATCCCCGCGTGACCGGCCGGCCCGCGTAACCCGGTGGGGTGGCCGCGAGATCGGTGGTCGCCGCAAACGTTTGCCCGGGTTCGTTGGTGACAGGAAAAGCCAGCATGAGATCGCCCGACGGGGAGCGCGCGTGGATCTGAAGGCCGAAATCCACGACGTGGTTGCCCAGCAGAAACCCGGCGTTCGGTCGCCTCACGTTGCCAGGATGCTGGGCCGAACCATTGGGCGTGGTGTAGGCGGCGGCGAAGAGATTGTATCCAGACGAGAACGTCGAAGCGCCGCCGTCACCGGGCCTCACTTGCGAACGAAACAGCTGGTAGGCGTAGCGGTCCCCCACCCGCCGGCGCACCACCTGATACGCCACGGCGCGCGGGGCCGAGCGGTTGGACAGGGAGTCATTGCTGTCGGTCTGACTGGTAAAGAACCGCAACCATACCCCGCCCTGCCCGAAGCGGCTGTCCTCAATCCTTCCGGAGGACGGAACAAGCCGCAATGACGCCGACCCGGTGGGCTTGGACATCGCCGACCAATCAACCCCCGTCATGTCGGCGTCGCCGGTGCCGGTCTGGTCTCGCTGCACGGTTGCGGCGAGCCATACCGCGTCGTCGGCTCGCAACACCGCCGCCTCGAGATCCTGCACCAGATGGTCAAGAATCACACCCGCCTGTCCCGCCGTGGTGAGCGTGCCCGAAACACGATTCCATGAGTCGAGCACCTGTGAAACGACCCCGAGGAGCAGAGCCGTCAGCATCACGGTGACGGCGGCCGACACCAGTACTTCGAGCAATGTGAAGGCGCGCGTTCCGCTCATCGCGCAAAGGCCATCGGAACAAGACGGTGATTCTGGTGCGAAGGATCGTCGACCCGTGTTCCGTCCGCACGGTACGCCGGCCAGGCAAGGTGCAACGTCACCACCAGGGAGCCCGGATACGATTCACCCGACGGCGAGAGGACGCCATTGCGCAGGAAGACAAACTCGTACGCCTTGCCCGCGTCGCGTTCCTGCACTGTCGGACCGAGGATATTCCAAACCGGATCGTCGGTCGTGCCGATCAGGTCACCCGACCGGCTTGCAAAATAGCGCCGACCCGTTTCGACCGCGTCCACGCCTTCGGTGAACCCGCGCTGGCGCCACGCACTCTCGATCGCGTTCACGATACGATCCGCGGCATCGATCTCCCTGACCTCCGACACCGCCTGGACGACGGGACGATAGAGTGCGACGACTCCGACAACGGTAACGGCCGCAACTCCCACCGCGATCACCACCTCGACCAGCGAGAACGCGGTCGCTGCGTTCGTTCGGCAATGGTGCTTAAAACCCATTGCGCGTTTCGACAAAGGTGACCTGGCCATAACTGCTCACCAGAAGTCCGCGTACCGCCTCGGGCTGCTCGTAGCGATGCGGCGCCCCCGCGCCCGGCGGCAAACCGGAGATTGGCGCAAGGATCAACGCCCCGCCGAGTCCGGCCACCGTGCCTCGCGGGGTGAAGGTCAACGCGTGGCAGGCCACGCCGTCACACGATTCCGTTGCGCTGGAAAAGGCATGTGATCGCAACCCGCTCCAATCGTCGCCCGCACCCACCATTGCTCCCGTTGGAATTGCGGGGGGAACCAGAGCGACTCCGACCGGCAGGGTGACCCACGCGTCGGTCGGAACCCACGTCCCATCCACCGGGCTGCGCGTCGCAACGACAAGTCGGCGAAGATGCTCTCCCGGGCGGGTGCTGTCCGATACGACCAGTAGACCCGCGTTGCGTCCACTGACCGCCGCCTGGCCGCGCGCCGCCGCCACCAATCCGGCCAACGTTCGCTGTCCGGTCTGCAGCGCAACGGCGCGCTCGCCGCCCCGAAACGCCAGGCCGAGGCCGCCAGCGAGAAGGGCAATCAAGCCCACCACCACCATGACTTCGAGCAGGGTGAAGGCCGCACCGTGTGGGCGTAAACCAGAGAGGTTTCTCTTCATTGCCAACTGAGCACGAGGTCTGCGGCCGTTCGGCCCCGGCCGGCCGAGAAGAAGATGATCTCGGCCCGCACGCCTATCGCGGGCAGCTGAGTCGCATCCGGCGTGAACGGCCCTGAACCGTCCGCCGCCCGAACGCCCGGCACGACCCCGTCGCTGCCAGGCCGCACCCAACCGTCACCGTCGCGATCCACCATCACGCCCAGCTCCGCGTTGCCAAAGGCATCGGCTAGCACCCCGTCCCTCAGCTCAGCCGCGCCTGGTGTGTAGAACGCGAGCCGACGCATATTGCCGCCCAGTGTGGCGGGATCGATGACCGCCGTCCCATCGGGATTTCTTCCACTGAGAACGCGCACAAACGACGTCGCGTCGTCCGCCGTGGCAAGCCGGTTATCCACCCCGAGCGGGGGCACGAAACCGTATTCCTGGCGAAACTGCGCGCAGGCGAGCGCCCACTGGTTGAACATGACCTTCGTCCGAGCCCGGTCCACCCCTGCCCGGACGGACGCCACGCTCGGCACGATCACCGCAGCGAGCACGCCGAGAATCACCAGCACGGCCAGCAACTCAATCAAGGTGAAGGCCCGACGCGTGTTCATTCGTGAGCGTACACGTTGTCTCGATCCGCGGGGCTCGAACCGGGAGCAGCGCCGCCCGGGTGGAGCCCCGCCGTCCCGTCAGGACCGCACGAATACAACAGAAAACCGACGGGCCGCCACAGGGCTCCCGGCGCAAACGCATAAGCGTACGGCCGCCCCCAGGGATCGAGCAGGAGATTCGTCGTCTCATTCGCCGGGTCCGATGAGAAACTGAGTCCGCTCGCTTCGAGAAACCGGCGTCCCGGCTCCGAAAGCGGATCGTTGCGGGCGTTGCGCCAGCCCCACAGCGCCGACAACATCTCGTCTGCGCGGTCCGTCATGGGATAACCGCCGTGGTGGCGACGAAACGATTCCAACGCGGCGCAGACGACGGCGAGATCCGCCCGGGCCTTTTCCCGCAACGACCGCTCGCGCAACGCCTGCGCGCCAGAGCCGAAACTCAACGCCGCCAGCACGGCGATCACGCCCATCACGGTGAGAAGTTCGATCAGGGAGAATGCGGCGACGCGTAGGAGGACGCGACGACGCGAAACGCCGCCGACCGGTATCGGAGACAAGCCAGGCTGCATAGGGGGCCTTGAAAAAGAAGCGACGAACCGCGCGATTCAATAAGATAATGGGTTGCATTAATAAATTAGGCCATAATCCCTGTGGATTCACCACGTCGTGCGAAACTGCAGGGGCCCACTGAGGGCACGGATCGATGACACGGAGCGCACCGAGTCCTGCGCTTCTTCACGAAGACATTTAACAGGAGCTCGCGGAGAGGGCAGAGAGAGGCGTCGAGAGTGGCGGACATTGATCGAGCGGCGGTGGCTGAAGATCGGATGGGGCGACACTCTTGTCGCCGGTTTGGATGCCGGACGGCCGCACGCACGTAGGGCCCGCACCGAACCCGGCGACAAGAGCGTCGCCGCTCCTTGAATCGATCCGACGAACCTGCTCTCCCACGTGTTGAAGGGGTTAAGTTGCTTGCCGGTCCGCTCTGCCAGATTTGGCCGACTCTGTGCGCTCTGCGGCCTCATGTAATCATTCGGGGGTATTCCGCGCTTTCCCTCCCCTCCCTGCGTCCGCCGCCAGAGCGTCGTGTCAAATTACGGTGCCGGCGGACTTCCGCCTTGAACCGCACCCGGCCCCGTCCCCACTCTGGCCGCGATGTCGCAAACCTTTGCGCGTGTCGTCTTCGGTTTCACGGCGTTGTTTTTCGCCGCGTTCTTCTTTTGGCCGATCCTGCAGATTTTGAAGGGCGGCTTTATCGACGCGGACGGACACCTGACGTTCAGCTACCTTACGGCCCTGTTGGCGGACCCGGTTTACCTCAACGGCCTGCGCACGTCCTTCCTGCTCGCCTGCACGACGACCTCGATCGCGCTCGGGATCGCGCTGCCGCTGGCCTTCGTCTCGGATCGTTTCGTATTCCCGGGAAAGGCGCTGCTTGGCTCCCTCGTGCTCATACCCATGATCCTCCCGCCGTTCGTCGGCGCGATCGGCATCAAGCAGATCTTTGGACAATACGGCGCGTTCAACGCCCTGCTCATCCAGCTGGGTCTGCAACCGGAGGGTTGGACTTACGATTGGTTCGCCGCGAACCAGTTCCTGGGCATCGCGATCGTCAACGCGCTCTCGCTCTACCCCATCATCTACCTCAACGCGGTCGCGGCCCTCGCCAACATCGATCCCGCGATGGAGGAGGCCGCGGAAAACCTCGGCTGCACCGGCTTCCGGCGATTCTTCAAGATCACCCTGCCGTTGATGAAACCGGGCCTCTTCGCCGGTGGCACCATCGTTTTCATCTGGGCCTTCACCGAACTCGGTGTGCCGCTGATCTTCGATTATCCGCACGTGATGTCCGTGCAGATTTTCTATGGCTTGAAGGACATCGGCGGAAACCCGTTTCCCTACACGCTTGTGGCGGTGATGCTGTTCAGCACCGTCCTCCTCTACGGACTCGGCAAGGGATTGTTCGGGCGCCAGGCCTACGCCATGATGGCCAAGGCCACCACCGGCGGCGGTGCGCGCACGCTTTCCCGCTGGCGTCGCTATGGCTGCACGTTCGCGTTCGCCGGGGTCACGTTCCTCGCGGTCCTGCCCCACCTGGGCGTGGTGCTCGTGTCGTTCTCGACGGATTGGTACCGAACGATCCTGCCCAACGGCTACACCCTCGACAATTTCGCCGCCGCGCTGGGCAACGACCTGACCGTGTCCGCGATCGCCAACAGCCTGAAGTTCGCGAGCATCTCGACGGTCATCGACATTTTCCTCGGGATCGCGATCGCCTACGTGATTGTGCGGTCGAAGATTCCCGGTCGGCAGGTGCTCGACTTTCTCGCGATGCTGCCGCTCGCCGTGCCGGGCATCGTGCTGGCCTTCGGATATCTTGCGATGAGCCAGGAGGGGAAATTCTTCTCGTTCATCAATCCGGTCGAAAACCCCACCGTCCTGCTCATCATCGCCTACTCCGTCCGCCGGCTGCCCTACGTTGTCCGCTCGGCGGTCGCCGGCTTTCAGCAGACCAGTGAAACGCTGGAGGAGGCGGCGCAGAATCTCGGCTGCCCTCCGCTCAAGGCGATGGTCAAGGTTACGCTTCCGCTCATCGCCGCCAACCTCATCGCCGGCGGGCTGCTGGCCTTTGCCTTTGCGATGCTGGAGGTCTCCGACTCCCTCATTCTCGCCCAAAAGCAGGCGTACTACCCCATCACCAAGGCGATCCTCGAACTCTTTCAATTGCTCGGCGACGGCAAGTTCATTGCCAGTGCGCTGGGCGTCTGGGCCATGGTCTTCCTTGGCGTGACCATCGTCGGCATGGGTCTTCTGCTCGGGAAGAAACTCGGCGCCCTCTTCCGCGTGTGAGTCCTCGGCGCATCAACCCCGGCAGGCCATGAGCCTGCTCCTCATCGTCTCGCTCATCTGGGCGTTCTCGTTCGGCCTGATCAAGGGACGCCTGGCCGGGCTCGACCCGACGGCGGTGGCCGTGCTGCGGCTCGCCCTGGCTGCGGCGGTGTTCATTCCGTTTCTGCGCCTCAAAGCGTTTTCCCCGCGCCTCAGCCTCGCCTACGCGGCGATCGGTGCGGTGCAGTTCGGCGCGATGTACGTGCTTTACCTGCGTGCCTTCGCCCATCTGCAAGCCTACGAGGTCGCGCTCTTCACGATCTTCACGCCGGTCTATCTCGCATTGCTCGACGCCGCCGTTGGACGGCGGTTTCAGCCACGTCACCTCGCCGCCGCCTTCCTCTCGGTCGTCGGCGCCGGGCTGGTGATCTGGAACGCCGCTCCCGGCTCCGACGTGACGACGGGCTTCCTGCTCGTGCAAGGTTCCAACCTCTGCTTCGCCGCCGGACAGCTCGCGTATAAACGCCTGCGCGCCGCGAATCCCGCCGGCCGCGACCGGGAACTCTTTGGCCTGCTCTACGTCGGAGCCTTGCTCGCGACCGGATTATTTTCCGTTTTCACGACCGACTGGCCTGCCTTCCGGCCCACGGAAACACAGTGGCTGGTGTTGGCGTACCTGGGGGTTCTCGCCTCCGGCCTGTGTTTCTTTTGGTGGAACCTCGGTGCGACCCGCGTGAATACGGGAACGCTCGCGGCGTTCAACAACGCCAAGGTGCCGCTCGGCGTCGCCTGCTCGCTGCTCTTCTTCGGTGAGAGCGCCGATCTCCCGCGCCTGATCGCGAGTCTCGTAATCCTCGGCGCTGCGATCTGGATCGCCGAGCGGCGAGTGTAGCCGCGCCCCTGTCGGGCGTACTGTGTAGTGGAGGCTGTCTCAGCCGCTCCGGGCCGGGTGCCTGGGGACAGGCACCGCTACACACTTTCACCCCGGACGCGGCCGGCACGGCCACGGCTACACTCAGAAGCGGTAACCGAGGGTGAGCTCCGCCGTGATGGGCAGTTCGGCGTTGATCGAGCCGTTGCCGTATCCAGGATTTGGAGCACTCCAGTTCTTCTCGTCGGTCACGTTGCGCACGGCGAGGCGCGCATTCCACTTCTTGGCCTGGTAGGCGAAGGTCACGTCGATTGAGTGCTGCCAGGGAATCTCGTTGGCGGTGAGCTGAATCGGGGAACCCAAGGCATTTCCGGCTCCTTCCTGGCTCGTGACGATGGGTCCGGTGACCACGGCACCGGCGGAAACGCTGAAACCATTGTCAAATTTGTAGTTCACCAGGAAGTTCACCAGGTGTTCCGGCACTCCGGGCTGGGTAAACTCTTCCGAGATCGACGGGAAGTCCGGCGTGATCGGCGCGGCAACTCCGCTCAGGCGTTGATCATAGGTGACTGAATCGGCGAGGAAGCCGGTGTACCGCTGCACCGAATCGAAAAAGCTGTAGGCCATGGTGGCGAAGATCCGCTTGTTCGGCTGATAGTTCAGCTCGATCTCAAAGCCTTTCGACTTGATGTAACGATCCCGGGCGTTGCCCGCCGTATCGCCGGTGTTCCAATCCTGCTTCTGCTCGTAAAGCGCGGCGCCGAGAAAGAGTTTTCCTCCCACGAAGCTTCCCTTGAGGCCCAGTTCGTTGAGCGTGTTCTCCTGGTCAAACTGGAACGCGTGAAACCGGTTCGTATCCACCACGTAGCTCGAATCGAGGAAGGGATAGCCGCCGCCGAGACCGGCAAAGGCCGACGTCGCAAACGAATACGTGTAGTAGGCCGAGATGCGCTCGTTGAACTTGTAGATCGCGCTGACGTTGTAGCTCGGCATGTCCACCGAGATTTCATCGCTCACCGGGGCGAATCCAGCCGGAGGCAACGGATCGGTGTTCTTCACCTTGAGGAAGTCGACGCGACCGCCCGCCAGCATGCTGAAGTTCTCGTTGAAAACGATGTCGTGCTGGTAAAACGGCGAGATCTGCGTGAGACGCGAATCGTTCGTGCTGCCATTGCCATTGAAGATGCCGCCCGTAGCGGGATCGAAACCGTAGGAAGCTCCCGGCGAACCATACCGGCCAGGCAGCACTCCACGTGGTCCCTCGCCTGGGATCAATACCGAGCCGTTGAAACCGCCGAACGCCGAGGCCGGCACGCGGTTGAGGCCGGGATTTCGGGTCAGGTCGAACGAGTTGACCGGCTCATGATAAAAGTCGTCGGCCGCCCACACCTTTTGATAACGCAGACTCGCACCGATCGCATACGAATGCTTCAGCGAACCGGCCTCAAAACCGTTCTGCAGAAGCAGGCGATTCTCGAGGCCGTAGTTGTCGCGATGAACGGAGTTATAGTAGTACGACGAGAACGTGTCGCGGTCGATGTAGTTGAGGAACGTGTTGTTGATGACCTTGGCGTCCGACGGGAGTTTGAAGGTCTGGATGGCCTGCGCCGTGAGGTTGACGCCATAACTGTCGTCGCCCGGCGCAAGCAGACGCGTCCGTCGGTCGAGCTTGATCGGCGGACCATAGGGAGCAACGGGATTGCCGAAACCGCCCACCGTGGCGAGCGACGCCACGTACTGGGCATCGGTAAGCGCATCGGGAATGTAGAGTCCATCGTCGATCAGCTGCTGGGTCACGCGATTGATGCCCCAGTTCTCGGTCACATCCGCCACGAAGTACTCGGCGTTCACCTCAAGCGTGTAGTTATCCGCCGGACGCCACTCCAACGCACCGTAGATGGCCTGCGTGTTCTTCTTTCCGTTGTAATAGTAGCCGTCGGATTGTTCACCCGAATAGCTGATGCGGTAGGCGAGTTGGTCGGAAGCGGGTCCGCCGAAGTCGACCGTCCAACGATAGATGTCGTACGAACCCGCCGTGGCGGATACGTTGCCGCGGAACTTGTCGAAGTAGGGTTTCTTGGTGATGAAGTCGGCGTAGCCGCCGGCATAGCTCGTCGCGCCATAAATCACGTTGGCCGCGCCCTTCACGATATTGACCGACTCCACCGAATTGAAATTCACCGGAAGTCCGTTGCCATTGACCGTCAAACCGCGACGCATGCCGTTGACAAGCACGTCGGCCGACTGGCCCCGGATCGATGGGTTTGAGGGCAGGCCGAAATTGGTCTGCGTGTAGCTCGAGGCCGTCAATTTGGAAAAGTCGCGGACATCCTCGATACCGATGACGTTCATCTGCTCGCGCGAAATGATCGTCACGTTACGCGGCGTCTCCAAGATGCTGCGATCCGTGCCGAACACGGAGCTGAAGGGACGCGAGGTGGGAAGCACGTTCCGCTCGATCGGCACATCGCTGACCTCGAATCTCTCGAGTTCGACCGCCGTTTCGTTCGAGGCTTCGGTCAAAGCCTGGCCGTGCAGTGCGACGGTGCTGCCGAGCAGCAAGAAGACGCCAGTAATTCTATTCATGGGCATGGTGGTTTGGGTGTTGGACCCTACAAGCACGGCATGTGCCATTCGTCGCCCGACCGACCACACGTAAGCTGCAGCAGCAAAATTTGAGGTGCAGGGCTTGACGCCGCTTTCGACGGTCCGCCTCGGCGGACCGCAGCGTTTGCATCTCATCATCACAATCGTCGAGCCGCCAAAGCGGCGGACCGAGGTCCACCGTCAAACGCGGAACCGAGGTTCCGCACTCCAAATTTCCACTCAGTCGGAGTTCTGATCATAAATCGAAGCAAGCTCGAGCAGGAGAACCTCAAGCTCGCGGTAATAGTCCTCAATGAAGAGCTTATCCTTCGTCTCGCGAAGACGCGCGATCTTTTGCTCGATCTCATCACGCCGGGCCCGCGCCTCGGCCGGGAGATTCTGTTCGGCCTCGGACCGCACGAGATGAAATTGATGAGCCCGGGTTCCGTCCGGCGCCGTACCCTCCCGCGCCCGGCGCACCGCCCGCACGCCTTGAAACCAGTCGGGCGGAGTGCCCATCCCGTCGCCGTTGTCGTCGATCAGCGGATGCTCGGTGGCCAGGCGTCCCTCGGCCTTGTAGAACTCGGCCACGCGATGACTCGCGCTGAGAAACGCCTCCAGAAGCGAGGTCTGCCCATCTTTGTCGAGATCCGCCCGCAGATCCCTGATCGCCTCGGCGAAATACTGGCCGAAGCGGGCAAAGTTCTGTTCATTTCCGCTTCGTGTCGCCGTCACAATCACCCGGCCGGGGCCGGCAAGACGCTGCATGAAGGGAGCGCTGGCCGAGGCAGTATTGATCACGGTCAACGGCCGCTTGAAGGGCTGCAGTTCGAGCGCAAGACCCAGGGGCGTCAGGTCCATGCCCCGCAAGTTGAACTTGGCCTCCTTGCCGTCGAACGTGCCGTGGCCGACGAACACCAGCCAGAGTTCACCCGGCCCCTCCTTGGGCTCCGCCGCCAAAGCAGCCGTCAGACGATCCAGGTCGCCTCGTTCTCCCGCCTCGCCTTCGAGTCCAATCACGACGTGACTCGCACCCGCCAGGGCGCTCACCTCGGCCCATCGCTCAGCCTGACGCGCGAACTCCGAGGCATAGAGGTCCTCCCCCGGAGCGCCCACGACGAGAATCACCGTGGGTTGTCCGGCTTCCGTCGGAGCCGACTTATCGGATGCGAACAAAGCGGCGCCGAGACCGGCGAACATCACCCTCCAGGCCAATCGTCCCAAGCCGATCTTCATGGCAGCCCCTTCCACCGACGCAGACTCCACTCGGCAAGCAGGCAGGCGAAAGCAAAAACAAGCATCGCAGGTGTATGCCAGAGCGGATACGACCATGTTTCCATCACCGGCACTTTACGCTCCGGCAGACCGCGAACGAAGGCATTGAGGCGCGCGCTGTCGATCACCTCACCGCCGGTTTTCTGGGCCAGCGTTTCCATCAACGCAAAATTTGGCGTAAGCGAACGGAACTCATCCGCCGCCAGATCGACGCTCCAGCCCGCTTCGTCGCGTCCCACTTCAGCTCCGACGGAATTTGTGGCGAGAGCGGACGCCTTGTAGCCACCCGTGACGCGCGGCACGAAGGTGAGTTCGTATAATCCCGCTTCGTTCGCCGAGGCCTCGGCCTGAAGCCGAAGCGCCCCGGTGCCGCCCTCCGCCATCACGGGCTCCACCTCGACCGTGACGGTGGCGTCGTCGAGCGGCTGGAACTTCTCGTCGCGAACCCGCACCTGAAGATTGACGGCCCCGGAAGCATCGCTGGCCACAGGCTCGATGGAAAGTTGCACGCGGTTGGGAACGTCCGCCACGAGCCAGCGCGTCCATTGCCGCCAGGCCTTGTCCATGTCTTCACGCGCCTCGGCGCTTCGCATGCCCCAGCGCCAAAGATCCCCGACCGTCAGCGCGGCCGTGCGACCGCGTCCAAAACGCTGCACGGACAACGCGGGCACCTCCGCTCCGTCCGCGTCGCGCGCAGTCGCGATGACGCTCGCTCCAGGCTTCACGGCTCGAACGCGGTTGATGACCTCAAACATCGGAAGCGTGTCAATGCGTGCACGCTCGTCCGCTTCGTTGTCCCGCAGCCGCGCCCACGGTTGCAACCAGCCTTCGCGGGTGAGGTCCCAGCGGACCGCACCGGCCGGCAGGCCTTCTTCCGGCCGGTCGAGATAAACCGGGAGCATTTCGCCGATCGGCGTGCGATGGTAGTTGCCTTGTTGGAACGACTCCATGCCTCCGAGCATCATGAATCCGCCGCCGCGCTCCGACACGAATTTCTGCACAAGCATCGCCTGATCCGGCGTGAAGAACTCAGCTTCGAGGTCGTCCACCATGATGGCGTGATAACCATAGAGATCCTCCGGCGTACGAGGAAAGCCGCTGGCCAGCTCGAACTCGTCACGCGTATTCAAGCGCACGAGCACCGGTTGGTCATAGCGCTCCACTTCTTCCGGCGACTGGCTGCCAAACCCACGAAACAAGGGGTTGCTGGTCTCGCCGGCCCGACCGCGAAAATCAAACTTCGGCTCGCGTTTCGCCACGCGAATCAACGCCACGAGCTCCATCTCGCGATCCTCCATCACCGCGCGATTCAGAAACTTGAATTCCCAATTGGGACGCCCCGTTACGTAGAGCACGCGGTAAGGTCCGCGGCTGCGATTCACCGCGACCACCCGCTGGTTGTTTACGAGAGTCGCCTCCTCGGAGGCCGCCGCGCCCTCTCCGGGCAACGTCGGTGTGGCCGCGCCGCCGCCCGCCACACTGACTTGATAAAACGACAACCCCGGCTGATCGGGCTTCACCTGAAAACGGAAGGCGAGCGTCTCGCTCTCGCGCTGGCTTTGCAACGTCTGCTCCTGCACCACCCGACCTCCCCGATCGATCAGGCGGGCGACCACAGGACGCCCCCGATAGCCGATCGCACCCACATCGGCCTGGATCGAAACCGGTGCGTCCTCGAACGCGCTCTGGCTGACCTGCACCTGTTGCACGGACAGATCGCGCGTGGGTGCGCGCTGACCCATCAACACCGGATAAATCGGTGGCAGGCCCGTCAGGTCGGGCAAGGGATCGCGCAGATCCGTCGCGTTGCCGTCGGTGAGCAGGAGGATCCCGGCAAGAGGTCGGCCTTGGAATCGATCGACCGCCGTCGACAAGGCCCCGCCGATCGCGGTCGCATTGCCGCTAAAATCCAACTCGGCGAAATCCTTCGTCGGCTGCAAGCGCCGGTCGAACACGTAGCGCCGCAGATCGAAATTGTCCGTCAACGTCGCCTGCCAGTCGGTGCGTGACGGATCGACCAGTGCCCGCAATTCGTCACCCCGCGTCTGCGACGCACCGTCGTCGCGGACCTGCATGCCCTGGCTGTTGTCCGCCATGACCAGAAACAGGTTCGCTCCCGGGCGCGCCCGCTGCCCCGTCCACATCGGCTCCAGCAGGCACACGGCAAGCGCCGCCAGCCCGAGGGCCTTGAGGATCAGGCAGGCCACGCGCACGGGACCGCGCGGCGCAGCGCGGTAGGACCACACCAGAATGACGAGCGCCAGGGCGAGAAATCCGACCAGAGGCCAGAGCCAGTCCGTACCGGCAAACGTAAGCGCGCCGAGGAACATCATTCTTTCGGATCGCGGCCGAGTTCTTCGTAGTAGCGCCGCACCTGTTCGGTGAACCGTGACGGCACCGGGTCGCGGTCGATGGGCACGAGAGGATCGCGTGAGCCGCGTCGCGCGAGCTCCTCGCTCAAGCGATTGCGGACTTCGAGCAACGGACGTTCGATCTCAAGTCGAACCACGGCCCAATCCGGTTTCTTTAAATCCTGACGGTACTCGCGTCGCAGTGCGCGGGCGCGCTCCCGGGCCGTGGCGACTTCGTTGCGCAAGGCGGGATCGTCGATGAGTTCCTCGACATTGCGCAAACGGTCGGACCAATCGGCGAAGTCATCGCCCGTCAGCGGGCCCGGCGCGCTGCGGCTCTCGTTCAACAACTCGGAGAAATCCAAGGGGCCACTGTTCCCGGCAAGTTCACCGCCAAATATTCCTCCCCCTTCGTAAGCACCGCCGCCATATGAACCGCCGCCGCCCTTCGCGCTTCCGCGGGCTGCGCCGCGGCCCGCGCTACGCGGATCCCCCGCCATACCGCCGCGGCCCTGACCGGATTCACCACCCGTGGCGCCACCTTGGTTTTGGGCGAGCTGGCCTTCGCCTTGCGCCTGACCTTGCCCCTGTCCCTGGCCTTGTCCTCCGCCTTCCGGCGACTCGCCCTGCGGGCCCTGGCCGGAAGCCTGCTGCCCGGGAGTGCGGCCGGGCTGGGCTCCACCCGCTTCGGCCAGCGATGATTCGGACTGCTCCCCACCCGAAGCCCCGGGTTGCCCCGACTGACCCGGTTGACCTGAGTATGCGCGCTGGCCAGATTGACCCGGCTCTCCGGGCTGGCCGGGCTGCCCGCCTTGCCGTTGACCCTCGCCCGCACCCGCCATCTCACGGCGCAACTGATCGGTGACATCGTCCAGTTCCTGCCGGGCCAGCCGCAGCGCCTCCGCGTCGTCGCCAAGCACGCTCTCCGCCGCGCGCTCCACGCCGCGTTGCAACTCCTCAATGCCTGCACGCGCCCGGCGCTCGGCGGCGCCTGCCTGGGGAAGCAGGCCGTCGGCCAGAAGCTCCGAGACGAGCTCGAGCGATTTGCCACCCTCGGCGCTCGAAGCCCCCCGCTGCAACCGCTCTAGCGCCGAACTATTGAGTCGGCCGCTGCGCAAAAGGTCTTCCTGCAATTCCCTGAAGCCGAGCGACTCCTCCTGATTGGTGCGGCGGAGACTCTCGTAAAGCTGGCGCGACAGCAGCGGTTCCGTGCCCTCCGCCTGCGAAGACACCTCCGTGGCGCGCTCAAAGAGCTCGCGCATGCGTTCGCGCTGTTCGTCGACCTCCTGTCGCAACCGCGCGCGGTCGCCCGAATCGCTGAGCGTACGGCGTTGCTGCTGATCGGCTCCGGCCATGCGTTCCGACAGCTCCTCCTGCGTCCGGGCGAGCTCGCGCACCTCGGAACGCATCTGGCGAAGGTCCTCGGCAAACTGGCTCGAGTTTTCGCGACGCAGCTCGTCGCGCATGTTCTGAAGTTCACGCTGGGCGCGCGTACCGGCGGCAAGCGCCTGCGAGACCGAGCCTTCGCCGGTGGCGTCTGCCGCGCGCTGAAGTTCGTCGCGCGTCTGTTCCAACTGTTCGCGCTGTTCGCTCATGCGCGACTGGTTCTCCTCGCGGTTCATGCGCTGCTGCAGTTCGTCCGCATCCGCGATCATCTGCTGCTGCTCTTCCTGCAGACGCTTGAGCTGACGACGCAGTTCTTCGCGCTCCTGTTCGGTGCGCGCCTCCTGCAAGGCGGTCTGCAACTCGCGCAGGCGTTCGTTGAAGTCCTCCTGACGACGGGCGAGTTCCTGAAGGCGGTTGACGACCTGCATTTCCTCGCGACGCTCGGGGCTCTGCGGCGAGCGTGCCTGACGCTGGATCTCGTAACGATTCTCCGCTTGGGCAAGATCGAGCTGATCGATCTGCCGCTGGTTGCCGCCTGCACCTCCGCCCTGCCCGCGCTGGCCTCCGCGCGTCACCGACGTTTCGCGGGCCTCCAGTTTCAACAGGGCCTGATAGGCCGACTGCTCCGCGGCCAGCGCCTGCGGAAGCGTCGCACCACCCGAAGTCGCGCTTTCAAGCTGTTTGACCGCGGTTTCCATCTGCTGGGTGACGGCGCTCCAGAGCGATTGCTGGCTGGGATCGAAGGCTTCCGCAGCGCCCGCCCGCGCCTGCGCGAGAGCCTGCGTCTGCGATTCGAACACCACTGACGTATCCTCGATGCGTTTCTCCGAGGCCGGGGTACGCTGAAGGCGCCAGGTTGCGCTGATAATCTGCTTTTGAAGTTCGGTGAGACGTTGCTGCTCGTTGCCGCCCCCTTGACCGCCCTGCTGCTGTTCGCCGCCGGCCATGTTCTGGCTCTCGCGGAAAATCTCATCGAAGGGACGAATCTCGGCGAAGAAAAGATCGCTGCTCGTCCGGCGTACCTCCCCGTCTGGTCCGGTGTCGTCGGCCCAAATGAACCACGAGATCAATTCGCCGGGTTGCACGGTGAGGCTTTCGAGCGCGAGCATGTGCCCGAAGGTCTGACGCTCGCGTCCGGGCAGTCCGCGACCCAGCTCGATGTGAGTCGTTTCTTCACCGGCACGGGTGTAGCCCACGCCGTAGGCCGGGATGCCAAAATCGTCCCACACGGTGCCGGAGAAGCCCAGCTCTTCCAAGGCCGACGGACGCACGTCTCCGCGCGGAGTGGCGATGCGAAGTTCCGGCGGACGATTAGGCTGCACGTCGAGCACGATCGGGGTGACGGTCTTGTTCTTGCGCCCCTCGGCGTCGATGAGTTCCAAATCGTACGTCTGCGTGGTCAGCAGGGGAAAATCGGCGAGCCTGGCCACCGCACGGTCGCCCTCGGTCACCAGCGGCACCCGTGTCTTGTCCGCGCCGCGGCTGACGAGCGTCGCCGAGGCAACGGTTTTGTTCAACTGCAGGGAAAGATCCAGTTTCGACCCCTCGACGGCGCTGAGGCGTCGCGTGTTCTCGATCCGCCGGGGTTCAAGCTGGGTGTAGGCGGGGAACGTCAGATCCGCATCGGCCCGCTCAAGTCGGGGATGTTCATACACGCTGACCTTGAAATCGCGGGTCCGACCGCCGTCGTAGTCGAGAAAATAGATGAAATCCGCCTGAACCTCAGAAACGCTTCCGCCGAAGACCGGATCGGCGAGACTCTTCACCAGCGGGACGCGGGGCTGACCCGAGCCACCCTGCATCACGAGGTCGACCCCGGGAGGAAGTTTTCCGCCGAAGCGGGCGAGTACAACGAGGCTTTCGCCTTTTTCCAATTGCACGTCGCCTGGCGTGACTTCAAGGCCACCGGGGATCGCTGCGGTGCGCACGGGCGGGAGGCGGGGCCCCGTGACGAGTTGCCAGACGACGAGGCCGAGCACCAGTAAAGCAACCAAGTGAGACGCTTGGGCCAGGATGAGACGCGAACGCGGAATGATGTCCTGACCCTCCATCGTCTGCAGGCGCGACACGGCCTCCTGCAGCACGCGATATTGGAAATAGCTGCGATCTTCCGGCGCGGAGGTCCGCTGCTGCACCGCAGTCAGCAGCACGCCTCCGAGCTCCGGATGCTTCTCTTCGATCACCCGCGCCGCCCAGCGCTCGTCCGGACGCCCCTGCGCATGGCGGACCACGACGCCGAGCGTCACACTGGCCGCGACCGCCAGAAGCACAGGCAACGTAAACGACGACGACCATCCGGTCAGCGCCTCGGCATAAAGGAAGGTGAGCCCCACCAAGGCGGCCACGCCCCAACACACGCTGAGTTTTCGCCAAAGTCCGACCTGCTGGTGACGGCGAATCACCCGACCCAACCTGGATTTTAGAAAGTCTTCCATCATGATGAGGCCGATCCCGGTGCGCTGACCGTGCGAGTCGCACGACCCGCCATTATCGTTTCACACAGAAGAACAAGCAAGGTGGCGGTGATGAACCACCGCCAAAGTTTTTGCCGACCCTCGGTCTCCATGCCACGGAGCACCACCATGCGCTCCTCCGCGCGCGCCGGATCGACCGACGCGCGCGCCATCGGCGCGCCGAGTCGTTCGAATTCTTCCGCCGCAAGCGGCGTCGTGCGGGTCTCCGCGGCGTCCAAGTTGACCGCCACCCGGGCGACCGGCAGTCCGGCTGCCAGCACGGTGTAGACTCCGGGAGTGGTCGCGACCGGCAGGCGGGTCGACCCGGCCGGAAGGTCAGAGATGGTGCCATCGGGTGCCCGCAGGCTGAGCGAGCCCGCGAGGGCCGGAATGGCCGGCGTATCACCTACGACATAGGCCGAGACCGGCGCGGCTACGCCACCCGAGAGTTCGAGCAGCGAGTACAACATGGGAACGAATTTCGACGAGACCGCCAGCTGGCTGTCCGCCGGCGCCCAGCCCGAAGCGAGCACGACCACCCGGCCGCGCCCGGTCGGCACCTCGATGAGCGCCGGATCGCCGGTATCGAATTGCGCCAGCACGCGATGACCGGGCCACGCCGAGGCATCGATCCGCCGATATTGCCAAAAATGGATCTTGGTGAAATCGCTGAAGCGCGGATCCGCGAAGGGCAGGAACAGGGGATGGCGGAAGTCGATCTCCGCGAGCATCGCATAGCGGGAGAGACGCGCCTCCTCCATCGCCACCGCATCAACCCCGAGAAGACGCGCCAGCGTCGGCGCCATCTCCGCCCTCTTCGGCGCGACCAACACGGTTTTTCCTGCCATCGCCTGCGCGCGCACCTCATCCGCCCTCGACAGCGAAAGCGGATCCGTCACCACCATCAACGCCGACCCCTCCTGCGCCTCCGGCGCCCACGCGTCACCCGGCCCGCGAGCGGTGACATTGACATCGAGCCGCGGTGTGGCCGACAACGCGCGCTCCAAAAAGAAACGAGGCGCCCGCACATCGCCCGACGCGTCGGACCCGAAATAGGCAACCTCCACGCGTTGTGCCCGGGGCGGAATCACAAACACCCGGTTGTCGAAAGACTCGTCGTCACCTTGCAGCGCAATCTCGACGGGCGCCGCGGCATCCGCCGCCACCGGCAGGATCACCACCCGGCTTTGTCCCCGCGGTACGTACACGCCGACGGCTTCGCCAAAGGCGGATCCATCCGGCCGGCGCCACCCCACTTGAAACTGTTCGCGCGTGGACTCGGCGGCGTTGGTCACCCTTACCCGCACAACGGGTTCGCCCGTGCGTTCGACATCCGCAGCGTCAGCAAGCACCTGGAGACTGGCGTTGGTCGCCTTGCGCGCCGTCACCGGCTCCAGGGTCAACTCCACCCCCCGCGGCCATTCCATCGATTGCAGCGCTTCCAGCCGACTGCCGGATTGAAGGTCGCTCACGACCACGATCTCCCGCCGTCCAGCGAGGCCCTCTTCGGCCGCCTCGGCGAGAAGCTCCGCCGCCACGTTCAAAGCCCCGCCCAGCTGCGTGGAGCCCCAACCGGGCCGGCTCTCGGCCAGTCGTCCGGTGGCCAGAGCGACGCGCTGACCGGGGGGCGCCGTGCCCCAATCCTCGAATCCTAGAACCGTCGTCACTTCGCGCCCAAAGGTCATCACCGCGACACGGTCTCCCGCCGATGTCCCGTCGAGCACGGACCCCACCCGGGCCAGTGCAGCCGGCCAAAGACCTTCGCGCTGCATGCTCGCGCTGACATCGACGAGCAGCACCACCTGACGCACCGATCCGGTGGCCGCCTCAGTGACCACCGCTTCCTTCACAAACGGGCGCGAGAAGGCGAAGGCCACGAGCGCCAGCGCCAGACAGCGCAAAAACAACAGCAAGAGGTTCTCAAGCCGGCTCCGCTTCGTCAGCCGCGGCGGAGAGGAACGCAGAAACATCAACGAACTGAACGGCGTTCGCTCCCGCGTGGTCCGCCGGATCAAATGAAAGATGACCGGCACCGCCAGCGCCAGCGCGCCCAGGAAAAAGAGAGGTGCAAGGAAACTCATGTCACGCCCCCTGGTTGCCTCCGCGTGTGCGTACCTGACGTCCCCGGCGCATGTGCGCCTGCAGGAACTCGAAGAGCGCCAGTTCAAGCGGCTGGTCCGTCGACAGCGTGTGATGACTCGCCCCGAGCTTGCGGCACACCGTCTGCACCGCCGCGCCATGCTCCTGGAAACGGCGAAGGTATTCGGGACGCGCCGCCTGAGGATCGATGTAGAGGGTGCTGGAGGACTCCACGTCCTCGAACACCGCCGCCTGATCAAAGCCCAGCGTCAGCTCGGCAGGATCGTGGATCTGAAACACCGTCAACTCGTGCCCGCAGGCCGTCAGCCCGAGCAGGCTGCGCTCCAGACGCTCGATCGGCGCGAGGAAATCGGAGATCAAGACCATCAGACCGCGCTTGCGCACGAGTGTCGTGATCCGTTCAAGCGGGGCCGTGAGGTCGGTCCCGCGGCCTTCCGCGGGCTGCTCCAGCGCGTGCATGAGCTGGCGGAGATGACTCGCGCGATGGCGGGCCGGGAGAAAATCGCGCACCGTGCCGTCAAAGGTCAGCAGTCCCACCGCGTCGCCCTGCCGGTGCAGAAAGTAAGCCAGCGTCGCGGCCAGCGTCGCGGCGTAATCCGCCTTGGTGTATCCTTTCGAACCATACATCATCGACCGGCTCTGATCGGCGAGCAGATGGCAGCGCAGGTTGGTCTCGTCCTCGAACTTCTTGATGAAGTAACGGTCACTGCGGGCAAAGACCCGCCAGTCCACGTACCGGGGATCGTCACCCGGCGTGTACTGGCGGTACTCGCTGAATTCGACCGAGAAGCCGTGGTAAGGACTCCGATGGAGCCCGTTCCAGAACCCCTCCACCACTGACCGCGCCCGCAACTCGAGGTTGCGGATGCTCATCAGTGCCTGCGGCGCGATGAGGCGGGCGGACGGCAGGGAGGTGGCGGCGGCGGACATGCGCGGTGGGTCCGTCAGCGACCGACGGGCGCCGGAATCGCTTCGAGCAGGCGTTTCACCACTTCCTCGACGCGCACGCCTTCCGCTTCGGCCCGGTAGTTGAGCAGAATGCGATGACGCAGGGTCGGCTGGGCGATGGCCCGTATGTCGTCGATGGATACGTGCGCCCGCCCTTGGAGGAGAGCGCGCGCCTTGGCCCCGAGGATGAGATTCTGTCCGGCGCGGGTGCCGGCACCCCACCCGACCCATTCGTTGATGAACGCCAGGGCGCCCGGCTGCTGGGGGCGTGAAGCCGCCGCGAGTTGCACGGCGTAGCGCACCATCTCGTCCGCCACCGGCACGGAACGCACCAGTCGATGGAAGCGCAGCACATCGTCGCCCGTGAAAATCGACTCGATCTCGGCGGAAATCGTGGAGGTCGTTCGCGCCACGACCTCCACCTCGTCGTCAACGGGCAGGTAGTCCATGACGACATTGAACATAAAGCGGTCGAGCTGGGCCTCGGGCAAGGGATAGGTGCCTTCCATCTCGATCGGGTTTTGCGTGGCGAGGACGAAGAACGGCTCGGGCAAGGCGTATCGCACGCCCGCCGCCGTCACCTGGTGCTCTTGCATCGCCTCCAGCAGCGCGGCCTGCGTCTTTGGCGGCGTACGATTGATTTCGTCGGCGAGCACGATGTTGGCGAAGACGGGGCCCTTGACGAACATCAGCTGACGCCCGCTCTCCCCGTCCTGGAGGATCTCGGTGCCGGTGATATCCGCCGGCATGAGATCCGGCGTGAACTGCACGCGCTGAAACTTGAGGTCGAAAATGCGCGCGATGGATTTCACGAGCAGGGTCTTTGCGAGACCGGGGGCGCCGGTGATGAGACAGTGACCGCCCGCGACGAGCGCGATCATGATCTGCTCGATGACGTCGCGCTGGCCAACGATGGCCTTGCCGAGTTCGATCTCGATGCGGGCGCGTCCCGCAATGAGGCGTTCGGCCGTCTGCTGATCGGCGTCGAACGATCCAGAATTCAAGGGCGGCGGCTCGGCCGTGGTGGGGGTGGATGGTACGAAGCTCATTAGCGGGTCATGATGTAGAAGATGATATTTATCCCGAGGGGATAGGCGATTTTCTCGGAGAAGTTGTGAAAGTAATAGTCGCTCTCGCCCTCGCGCTCCCAACCGTCGCCGTTGTCCGTGTTGTGAGTGGCCAGCACCATCAGGCGGCCCTTGTCGTCGAAGAGCGCGCGATGGTGGACTTCCTTGGCGTCGTTTCGCTCCCATGTCTGGCCGTCGTATTGGCTGTTGATGCCTGTGTTCATGTTCGGCACCTGCCCCTTCGCCTTGATCTCGAAGACGCTCGTATAGAGCGAATGACTGAGGGGCAGCTCACTAAACGAGCGTTCAGGAAAAACCTGCTTGAAGACGTACGCTACGTTGGCCCATTCCGCCTCTCCCCAAAAATCGTCCAGCATCAGGAAACCGCCGTTGAGCAGGTAACGACGGATCGCGGCCGTTTCCTCGTCGGTGAAAGCAAGGTTGCCCGGCTCGACGATGTAGATGAAAGGAAAGTCGAGCAGTTCGGGATCGGTCAACGAAATGATCCGGCCGTTCGGATCCACCCGCATCGAGGTCATCTGCTGAAGGCGATACGAGAGGTTCAAATCGGCGTCGGGCAAATCGGTGCTCCAACCGCCGCCCCGACCAAAACCGCCGCGGCTGTAGCGAATGCGCGTAAAGGTGAAGACGTCCTTCTCGAAATCCGCCGGATTATCCCACATGGGCGTGCCGGTGCTGTGCGTGGGAATCTCGCGCGCGGTGCGCGCATCGTCGTTCATCCAACCGCGCCCCCACCCGCGTCGCTGCGCCCATCCGAGGCTCGCGAGCAGGGCGGTGACCAGGAAAAGGAGAGCGAATCGTTTCACAGGGACAGCAGGGTCGGTTGAGGAGCCGAAAGGACGGGCCGAGTCGGCTCAGGCGCGACCGCGGGAGCTTCGACGGCCGCCTGGCGCACGAGCGTTTGCAACAATTGCAATGCTTCCCGGAAACGCGGGGCCTCTTCGAGCGCACGCAACGTGTGACGACGCGCGCCCTCGGCGTCGCCTTGGCGGTGCAGCCAGCGCGCAAGGTGGAAATGCACGTCCGCTGGATCGGTCGGATTGAGTTCCAAGAGGACGCGATAGGCATCGATCGCGACGGTGAGGTCGCCGGTCTCCGCACTCGCCTGCCCGAGCCGGCGATAGGGCGGAGCCACCAGCGGATTTACGGCGAGGAAGCGTTGGGCGTTGCGCGCAACCTCCGGCCAGTCGGCCTCCGCCTCGGCCAGCTCCATCAACCGGAGGTAAACATCCACCGCACCTCCGTCGACCTCCGCAAACGCGGCGAGCACCGCGCGTTCGCCGGCCGTGTCACCCAGCGAACGATGCGCCTCCGCGAGCAGCCGGTACGCGCTGTCGTTGCCGGGCTGAAGCGGATACTTGTCGATCACGCGGCGAAGAAGGGTCTTCACGCCCTCCCACTCTTTGCGCGCCGCGCGTTCCCGGGCCTCCCACATGATGGCCCAATAGTTTCCCGGATTGGACTTTGCCCAACGGCTGAACGCGACCGGGTCAGCCACGCTTTCGGCGGCGGGTTTCTCCCAATCCAAGTCCGCTCCGAGCGCTTCGGCACGCGCTTTGGCGTAGATCGAAAACTCCCGCTCGACATTGGCCATCTGGGTTGTGCGCGAGGCAATGGCGCGGTTGATGTCCTCCCCCTCGCGCAGATCGACCAGGATCGCCTTCAATGACTCAAAGCCAAAGCGTTCGACGATAAATTCCACGACGAGCGACGATTGGAAATAGGCGAACTGAAGATGCAGAGGCGAGCGCGGGGCGAGGAACGCCGAACTGAGGCGAGACACCGGCGTGAGCTGCCCCGCGAGGATCATGTCGCGATACCGCGGGTTCATTTGCTCGCCCCACACCGGACTGGCCTGACGTTCTTCGTAGACCGAGATGCCCTCGCTCAGCCAGCGCGGCATCTTGTTCTTCGTGAGCTGCAGGGTGACCACGTGACAAAACTCATGCCAGAGCACCGCCTCCCAGTTCACCGACTGACTGCCGGTCGTGGCGGGACTGTTGGCCGTCACCACGCGCCCGAAGCACACGCCGAGGTAGCCCGGCACATCCGGCACGCCGAAGGTCCGTACGGCAAAATCGCGCTGATCGGCGAAAATTTCCACGATCGTGGGCCGCTCCAATTCCGCACCGTACTTGTCGACCAGCTGCTCCTTCGCCCGCATCAGCAGCGCCATGACGCGTGGCCCGTACACGGCGGCCTCGTGACTGGTCATGCGCACAATAAAATCCTCGTTCGAAAGAGACGTGTACTTGCTGAGCGTGTCGCTGAGCGTCACGAGGTTGAACGCCTCCACGTCGTATCCATCGCGCGCGTGCACCTGCTGAATGAGACTCCACCCCTCGAGATCCTGCCCCATGCGCAATAGATCCGAGGCAAGTTGCGACTTGGCGGGAAGATACTCGGGATCGAACCTCAAGGCCTGCCGCTGGTAGGCCGCACCTTCGGTAAACCGGTATTTCTGAGAAAGCGTTCGACCGATCAGATGGTCGACCTGGGGATTCGTCGGCCAAAAACGCAGCGCTTCCTGCCGCGAAATGCGCTCTCCCTCAGGCTGACTCTTGAGATGAGCGATCGCCGCCTGGAACGCCCAGGCTTCCGGACTGGCGGGATTAACCTCCCGGGCCGTGCTCAAGAGGGTCTCGGCCTCGCGATAGTCCTCGGCCGCGATGCGGTGTTCGACCGAGAGCAGCAGGCTGGGCACATGGCGCGGGTTGAAACGCAGAGCGACCTCGAGCGAGATCAACATCGCCCCGCGATCACCATTCTCGTACGCGCGAGCCAGCCCATAATGCAGGTCGGCGTCGTCGGGAAACTGTTTCACGCCTTCGCCATAGGTGGATGCCGCCAGCGGATAATCGTGCTTGGCGAGCGCCAGTTCTCCCTTGGCCAGATAAAGCTCGCGCGGCAACGGCGTCGAGCGCTCGGCCAGCGCATAAATCCGATCGAGCACATCCTTCGCGTCCGCCCCCAACGCAAGTGCCGCGCGGCCAAACGTCACGAGATTGACCGGATCGCGATAGGCCCACGGTTGGGACGAGACGAGCACGCGCACCGCCTTGACCATTTCAAACGCCTCCTCGGTGCGACCGTTGCTCCGCAACACATCGCGACCGAGCATGCGAAGACGGATGCTGGACGCTTCTTTGGCCAAGGCATCGGAAAGTGCGCGGTCGGCCTGAGGATAGCGACCGAGCGCCAGCAACGATTCGATGCGGAGGATGTGCCAGCTCTCACCCGCGACGCCGGCCGCAAGGGCGGCCTCCGCGCCGGAGATCACCTGCTCATACTGCCCCTCGCGAAAGTTGACCCGGGCATCGTCCAGCTCGGCCGCCTGCAGGGTGCCCGCCATCAGCAGCGCTCCGAGAAACATCCCGACAATGTTGCGCTGGCAAAACCAACGGACACGGGGATGAACAAAGCGGATCAACATGCGAAAGCGTGGGTTTGGTTTGGAATCATTTCCAAGTGCCGCTCCCGTTACCCAAGACGCTGTCCAACCCTACTGCGGTTACAAGCCCGCGACCGAGATTCCCCATGCAATTTCTCACGTGCACGTCCATGTTCGAAAGAAAGAACACGTCATATGAAACCGTTGAATCTTGGCGGCGTCCTTTAAGAGGTCCTTCGTACCGGCGCAGGTCGGGATCAGCCCCCATCCCCGAATCTTCGAACCGGCGTTTTCTTTCGTTTTCCCCGCCTTCCGTCATTCGTCAAAAAATCCCTGACTGTCAGAGCCATGCCCACCCCCACGCTACGTTCCATCGCCCGCGATCTCGGCGTCTCCCGGACCACCGTTTCCGAGGCCCTGCGCGGCTCATCGCGCGTCAACCAGGAGACAGCGCAACACATCCGGGCCGCGGCGGAGGCGGCGGGTTATCACCATAACCCGCTCGCCGGCGCCGTGATGTCGGAGATTCGCCGGTCCCGCGGGCAGTCCTTCCGCGGAGTGATCGCAGCGGTCGACGTGCATGAGGATGATCGCCCCACCCATTCGTTGAAGTTTCACCGCGAACTCATCGCCGGGGCCGCGGCGCGCGCCGGCGAACTGGGCTTCAAGGTGGAACAGTTCACCGCCGGCCGCGACGGCATCACCCTTCCCCGCCTCAACACCATTCTGCAATCGCGCGGCATTCGCGGCATCATCCTTCTACCCGCTTGGGGCGACCCCGATTACACCGCTCTCGACTGGTCCCGTTATGCCGGCGTTTACACCGACTACATCATCGAGAAGCCGTCGCTGCACACGATCTGCTCGGACCATTACCGCTCGATGATGTACGGTCTGCTGCACCTGCATGCCCTCGGCTACAATCGACCGGGCCTGTTTCTGCAAAAACACCACGACGAGCGCCTGCAGCACCGCTGGGAGGGCGCTTTCCTGGCCTTTCAACGTCGGACACCCGGCGTTGAGGCCATCCCGGCCTTGGTGAGCGAGAACCTGACCCGCGACGAGTTCATCGATTGGTTCAAGCGAACCAAGCCCGACGTCGTCCTTGGCCACCGCTCGGAAGTACTCCCATGGATGCGGGCCGCAGGAGCCAAGATACCCGCCACCCACGGTTTCTTCTGCCTCAACGTGCTCATGCAAGACGTGCCATGCGCAGGACTCGATTTGCAACCGCAGCTCTTGGGCGCGCACGGCGCAGAGGCCGTCATCGCGCAACTCCATCGCAACGAGACCGGAATCCCACCGCTGCCGTCCTTGACCACGATCCCAGCCCATTGGGTCGATGGCCCGACGATCCGGAATCTCCGGGCGTCGACGGCCACGAAGCACGCGCGCGTGGCGGTTGAGTCCCTTCACCCACCCGACCTTCACGCGCACCTCCAGGCTCGCCGGATCGACCGTGCGTCCGCGCCCGGAGTTGTCGAGCAGGTGCGTATAAACGCAGGACTCCGGCACCATCGCCCAGTCGGCGGGGTCCCCGTCGATGCGCGGGATCGCGGCGGCGGGAAATTGATCCACCTTGAAGTCGATCTCCGGCCGCTGGAGCACGGAGGCCGGGAGCGGGGCGGCAAGGGCGCAGAGCAGTACGGGCAGAAAACGGGGCATGAGGGGTGGATCCGGTGGATGGATACACCGGAAACATCACCCTACGCTCATCCCGCGCCCGCCCAACCCGAATTGAACGCGATCTCGTTTGACAGTCCGCGCGGCGTCAGGTCGCCAGCTTGCGCTGCCGGGGAAACACGTCGCGCAGAATGGCGCTGAGCTGATCTTGCAGGGCCTGGAGTTCGCGGTAACGCCGCGCACGAGCCTTGTCCGGACGGCAGCGCGTCGCCTGATCGACCGCCACAGTGCCTTCGGTGAAGGCGGTGATGGGGGTCTTTGGCTTCGTGGTCCGCGCGAGGGCCCACGCCGCCTGAATGGCTCCGCCGAGCGCCGCGCCTTCATCCTCCACCATCGCCACGACCGGCACACCGAAAACATCGGCCATGATCTGCCGCCACACGGGAGACTTTGCCCCGCCGCCCGTTACACGAATTTCCTTTGCCTTCACGCCGAGATCGGCGAGGCGGCGCAGGCCATAGTTCATGCCCAGGGTCACACCTTCCATCGCCGCGCGCGCAAGATGGCCGGCGTTGAACGTCTTGTGATTCAAGCCAAGCAGCACCCCCGAGCCTGCAGGCACGTTCGGAGTGCGTTCGCCCGCGAGATAAGGCAACAGCACCAGACCTCCCGCGCCCGCCGGAGCCGCGGCGACGGCGGCATTGAGGGCAGCGTGATCCTGACCGAAGAGAGTGCGCACCTGTTCGGTCACGGTCGTCACGTTCATCGTGCACAACAGCGGCAACCAGCCACCCGTCGACGAACAGAACGCCGCAATCTCGCCCTGCGGGTCAACCACCGGCTGCTTGGCGAAGGCGTAGATCGTCCCGCTGGTGCCAAAGCTTGCGGTCACCACCCCGGGCGAAACGTTTCCCGTGCCGATCGCGCCCATCATGTTGTCGCCGCCGCCGGCTGACACGATCACGTCCTCGGAAAACCCGTAGGCCCTCGCCCGCTCGGGGCGCAGGGTGCCGGCAATGCCGCCGGAGTCCCCGATTGCCGGCAGCCAATCGGCCAGGTTGCGATCAATCGCGGCGAGGGCCGGAGAGGACCACGTACGCTTCCGCACGTCCAAGAGTGCGGTCCCCGAGGCGTCTCCGGCCTCCATGAAATAGTTACCCGTGAGATGGAAATTGAGATAGTCGTGAGGCAGCAGCACTTGGCGCAGCCGCTTGTAGTTCGCAGGCTCATGGCGCTTGAGCCAGAGAATCTTTGGCGCGGTGAACCCGGGCAGAAACGCAAGGCCGGCCTTGCGGATCGCCGCCTTCTCGCCGCCGATCTTCTTTGTGAGCAGAGCGCACTCCGCCACCGTGGACGTGTCGCACCACAATTTCGCCGGACGGATCACCGCGCCTTTGGCGTCGAGGGGCACGAAGCCATGCTGCTGACCGGAAACGCCGATGCCGCGCACCCGTTGACGATCAATCTTGGAGGCGACCTCGAGGATCACGTTGTCCATCGCCGCGGACCACTCCTGCGGATGCTGCTCCATGTGTCCGACGGGCAGGCCGTCGATCAGGGAATGCGGGGCGCGGGCTTCCGCGATGACTTTGCGCGTGTCGAGGTCGAGGACGACGGCCTTGACGCTCTGGGTGCCGGAATCGATGCCGATAAAGAGACTCATGGGATAAGTCTTTCCATCGGCGCACGATTGCCGCGACGGCGCAAGCCGGAGTTAGGTCGCACGATGGACCAGCCGCGCGCGGGTCATGCGCTCGCGGATGCCGACGTGGGCGAGGAAGGCGTGCTCCAATTCGCGCAGATACGCATCGAGCAGGTAGTTCGCCTGGTGGATGAGGCAAAGGGCGATATTGGCGACGACCTCCGCCGGCCGACTCTCGACGAAGCCCCGGTAGGTCGCGAACGCTTCTTCGTCGCGCCGGCCAAGGCGGCGCACGAAGAGCGCCTCCTTCGAATCCTTCGCCCATCGGGCGAGTTCGCGGGCACGAAGGTAGTCTTGGTAGTCGACCAGCAACTCCTCGAGACTCGCCCGGGCGACATTCGTCAGCTTGATCTCGGTCTCCGTCGAGGTCACCGAGGTCTTCGATCCCTCGACGATATTCTGTTTCCCCGAGCGCGCGGCCTGGATCATTTGATCGATCATTCGATCTCCCCGCTGAAGAAAACGTCCACAAAACACGAACGTGAGATCGTACACCACCTCCGCCTTCCGATAGCACAACAACGTGCGATAGTTCCCATGCGGCAGGAGAATACTATGCGGCGATCGCTGATTTGGCATGGCAGGCAACGGTTTGGTCGATAGGCCGTATAGGCCCTATACGCTCTATAGGGCCTATTAAAAGCCACTCCCGCAAGGCAGTATTGCATTTTAATTGCTCTTTCTTTTTCGTCCGCCCTTTCCCTTCCGCCCAAACCTTTTGACCGTCCGACCGCGCTCACCTTCTCTCCCACCATGCCCGCGATCCCTACCATCATCTACACCAAAACCGACGAAGCTCCCGCCTTGGCGACGTATTCGCTGCTGCCGATTGTGCAGGCGTTTACCAAGCATGCGGGCATTGCAGTCGAGACGCGCGACATCTCTCTCGCCGGGCGCATCCTCGCCGCCTTTCCCGAGCACCTCACCGAAGCCCAACGCATCGGCAACCATCTCGCCGAGCTCGGTGCGCTCACACTCACGCCCGAGGCCAACATCATCAAGCTTCCGAACATCAGCGCATCCGTCCCGCAGCTGAAGGAAGCGGTCGCCGAACTCCAGGCACACGGTTACAAACTCCCTGACTACCCTGACTCTCCCGCCACCGACGCCGAAAAGGAGCTCAAGGCCCGCTACGCGAAAGTCATGGGCTCGGCCGTCAACCCTGTCCTCCGCGAGGGCAACTCCGATCGCCGTGCACCGAAAGCGGTCAAAGCCTACGCCCGCAAACACCCCCACTCCATGGGCAAATGGTCGCCCGATTCGAAGACCTCTGTCGCCACGATGGGCCGGGACGACTTCCGCTCCAACGAGAAATCCGTGACGCTGCCCGCGGCCACCAGCGGCAGGATCGAGTTCGTCGCCCCCAACGGCGATCTCACCGTTCTGCTGCCGAAGCTCGCCCTCAAAGCCGGGGAAATTCTCGATGCAACCCGGATGAGCAAGAAGGCGCTCGTCGCCTTTTATGAACAGCAGATCGCCAAGGCCAAGGCCGACGGCGTGCTCTTCTCGCTCCACCTCAAGGCGACGATGATGAAGGTTTCCGACCCCATCCTCTTCGGCCACGCCGTGCGGGTTTTCTTCAAGGAACTTTTCGACAAACACACGTCCACGTTCGCAGCACTTGGCGTCGATTTGAACAACGGCTTCGGCGACCTCGTGGAGAAAATCCAGTCCCTGCCTGCCGACCAGAAGGCGGCGATCAAAGCCGACATCCAAGCCGCTTTCGCCAAGGCCCCCGGCATCGCGATGGTCAACTCCGACAAGGGTATCACCAACCTCCATGTACCCAGTGACGTGATTGTCGACGCCTCCATGCCTGCAATGATCCGCGTGGGCGGCAAGATGTATGACACCGCCGGCAAACTGCAGGACACGCTCTGCGTCATTCCCGACAGCTGCTATGCCGGTGTCTACCAGACCGTCATCGATTTTTGCCGCAAGAACGGCGCGCTGGATCCGCAGACCATGGGCTCCGTGCCCAACGTCGGCTTGATGGCGCAGGCTGCCGAGGAGTACGGCTCGCACAACAAGACCTTCCAGCTCTCGGGCGCCGGCGCCGTTCGCGTCGTCGACGAAACCGGCAAGACCCTGCTCGAACACGCCGTCGAAGCGGGTGACGTCTGGCGCGCCTGCCAGACGAAGGACGCTCCGGTGCAGGATTGGGTGAAGCTGGCCGTCAACCGCGCCCGCCTGAGCAACACGCCCGCCGTCTTCTGGCTCGACCGCACCCGCGCCCACGACGCCCAGCTTCTCGCCAAGGTCGACCTGTATCTGAAAAACCACGACACCACCGGGCTGGACCTCCGCGTGCTCGCCCCCGCCGAGGCCTGCCAGTTCAGCCTCGAACGCATCGTTCAGGGCCTGGATACGATCAGCGTCACCGGCAACGTCCTTCGCGATTACCTCACCGACCTCTTCCCCATCCTCGAAGTCGGCACGAGCGCGAAGATGCTCTCGGTCGTCCCGCTGATGAACGGCGGCGGACTCTTCGAAACCGGCGCCGGAGGCTCGGCCCCGAAGCACGTCGAACAGTTTCAACAGGAGAACTACCTGCGCTGGGACAGCCTCGGCGAATTTTTCGCCCTCGCCGCTTCCCTCGAACATCTGGCGATCACGCAAAAGCACGCCCAGGCGAAGGTCCTCGCCGACACGCTCGACGAAGCCAACGGCCGGTTTCTCGAGAACGACAAGTCACCCGGCCGGAAGCTGGGCACGATCGACAATCGCGGCAGTCACTTTTACCTCGCCCTCTACTGGGCCCAGGCGCTGGCCGCTCAGACGTCAGATCCGAAATTGAAGGAAGTCTTTACCCCCGTTGCGGAGAAACTCGCCGCCAGTGAGCAGGTCATCGTGAGTGAATTGCTCGCCGTGCAGGGCAAGCCGGCGGACGTGGGTGGTTACTATCAGCCCGACGACGCCAAAGCCTCTGCCGCTCTGCGTCCGAGTGCCACGCTCACTACCATCCTCGCATCCCTATAGGCGGGCGCATCAACGGGCAACCGGCTCAAGGTAGGCCACCTCTTTCGCTGCATCGATGCGCTCCAAGGCAAAGCGCATGAGCGCCGTGCCGGCACCCTTGCCTTGGTGGAGGGGGTCCACACCGATCAGCGGCAGGTACCAATGCGGTTCCTTCGGGTGAAAACTCCCCATCGCGTCGAGGACCTCCATCATTTCAGCAAGTGCTTCAGGGGGGCGTGAAGGACCCGAGGAGTTCCATCATTGCCTCGTAGTCCGGCTCGCCACCCGGGGGCAGCCACATCGCCGCGCCCAGGCCGCCTTCCACCAGATGGATGGTGCCCGTCGCGAAGCCTCGGCCGCCAAATGCCCGGGCCAAGGTGGGCATCGCGTCCAGATAATGGCGAGGGTCGGGAATCGACCAACGCGCCACCGGATCATTGCTGAACGCAAGGGCGATCGCGCTGATGACTTCCCGTTCATCCGATGTCACCGCGACCTTGATCTTAAAGTCCTTCATTTCCGTGAATTTTTGGGGATGACCTTGGCCATGCTCTGGACGTTTCCCGAGACCCTTTTCTCGCTACCAGGTTCCTTCCACACGGGAAAAACCCGAGTGAATGTCTCGGAGGACCTCCCGTATCATTCCGCTCGGAGGAAGGATAAGATAATCCAACTTCAAGTGTTTCCGGTCTTCCCCATGGAAAACACCGCAACGCTCACCTAAACTCATCGAGGCAGGATTAAATCATGAACAAAAATCACTCCCACTCCCTTTCAGGAAAAAACGTGGCTATTCTCGCAACCGACGGTTTCGAGGAAAGCGAATTGATGAAACCACTCGCCGCCCTCGAAGAGGCCGGAGCCACGACCACCATCGTCTCGCTCAAGGCCGGCTCGATCAAAGGATGGAGCGGCGAAGGTTTCGGCAAAGCGATCCCCGTCGATCAAATGATCGACGATGCCGACGAAAAAGCGTTCGACGCCCTCATGCTGCCAGGGGGGGTGATTAATCCCGACACCCTGCGCACGAACGAAGCCGCCGTGAAATTCGTCCGGTCCTTCTTTGACGCTGGTAAACCGGTTGCAGCCATCTGTCACGCACCCCAACTGCTCATTGAAGCCGATGTGGTGAAAGGCCGCCGTCTTACTTCCTATGCGTCCATTCGCACGGATCTGATCAACGCCGGCGCCGATTGGGTCGATGAGTCGGTCGTCGTCGACCAAGGTCTCGTGACGAGCCGCAACCCGGACGACATTCCTGACTTCATCCGCAAGATGGTGGAGGAGATCGCCGAAGGCGTTCACACCGGCCAGCACAGCTGACCTCCGCGGGCGGGCAGGAGGCCTCTTCGCCCTGCCTGTCGGAAGCCGCGAGGGTTACATCAACGCCTTGGGCAGAGAGGACGACTACCCCGCTGCGCGAAAAGGCAGCGAGGGACGGATCAGTGAGCGATCCCGCAGGATCGGCCGGCTACTTCGCGTTCAAGCACTCGAAGATATCGCGGTAGAACTCCGGGTGGCTCTCCCACGTCTGCGCCGAGACGATGCGGCCATCGATCACGCTTTGGCGGTCAATCCACGTCCCGCCGCCCAGTTCGAGTTCCATGCGCACATTGCGGTAGCAGGTCAATCGCCTGCCCCTGACGAGATCGGCCGCGATCAGGATCTGGAGCCCGTGGCAGACCGAGAAGATCCACTTCCCCTTGCGATCGAACTCGCGGACGATCTTCACCACCTTGGGGTCGTGGCGGAGAAATTCGGGGGCACGTCCGCCGATCAACATCACCGCGACGTAATCGCCCACCTTCACCCGACCAAAGGCGATGTCGCTTTGGATCCGATATCCGGGACGCTCGACGTACGTGTTCCAGCCCGGCTCAAAGTCGTGCACGACGCCGTGCAGGAGCTTGCGCTGGGTGGAGGCAATGACCGGAACGTAGCCGGCCTCTTGAAACCGTTGTTTGGCGTAGTAAATCTCCAGGGATTCACCGGCGTCGTCTGTGATGATCAGGATTTTTTTGGACATGCTGGGGAAGGATATGCGGGACGGTATTGAAGCGAAAAAGACAAATCGTTCACTGAGGCGGAGGCGGCCGCATCCCGAGGTTCTCGTACAAGAACGCCCATCGATCCGCCGCCTCCTCGATGATCTTGCTCGTGGGCTTACCCGCACCGTGACCGGCTTTGGTCTCGATGCGAATCAATACCGGCGCTTGCCCGGCCTGCACGGCTTGAAGGCGGGCGGCGTACTTGAAACTGTGCGCGGGCACGACGCGATCGTCATGATCCGCGGTCGTTACCAAAATGGCCGGATACCGCACGCCCCGGCTCAGTTGATGATACGGCGAGAACGCGTGCAGCGCCTTGAACTCGTGAGGGTCGTCCGGTGTGCCGTAGTCGCTCGTCCAAGCCCAGCCGATGGTGAACTTGTGAAACCGCAACATGTCCATCACGCCGACGGCAGGCAGACCGGCTGCGAAAAGCTCGGGCCTTTGATTAAGCACAGCGCCCACGAGCAAGCCGCCATTGCTGCCGCCCATGAGGGCCAGCTTTGCCGATGAGGTGAACTTTTCACTGATGAGGTATTCCGCCGCCGCGATGCAGTCGTCAAAAACGTTCTGCTTGCTCAGCTTTGTACCCGCCTTGTGCGACGGTTCACCGTATTCCCCGCCACCGCGCAAATTGACCACGGCGTACACGCCGCCGAGTTCCAACCAGCTGGCCACCGAGGAAGAGAAGCCCGGCGTCAGGCTGATGTTGAACCCTCCATACCCGTAAAGGAGCGTCGGATGGGCTCCGTTCAAGGCCAGTCCTTTTCGAGCCGTGATGAACATCGGCACCCGCGTGCCGTCCTTGCTGCGGAAAAAAAACTGACGGGTCTCATAGTCGTCAGAGTTAAACGCGAGCGTCGGCTTGCGAAAAACCGAGACCTCACCCGACGCGAGATCAAGCCGGTAACTGGTGGCGGGGGTCGTATAGCTTGAGAAACTGAAGAACGTCTCCGGATCACCGCGCTCGCCGCCGAAGCCGTTCACGCTGCCGATCCCGGGCAACGCCAGCTCTCGCACGGGTGTTCCGTCGAGCCGGTGGATCATCACCAGGCCGCGCGCATCTTTGAGGTAGGAAAGAATCAAGTGCTCCCCCACCACGGTGGCGTTCTCGAGTTTCTCGTCAGTCTGCGGGATTAGTTCCTTCCATTGGTTGCGAGCTGGGTGCAAGCTATCGATCGCAATGACACGGTTGCGCGGTGCCCCGAGGTCGGTGCGAAACCAAAAGACCGGACCGTCGTTGTCCACGAAGCGATAACTTGCATCAAACTCGGTCAGCAACGGCCGGACGGTCCACGCGGGATCTGACAGATCCACGTAGAAGACACGATTCTTGGGATCGGTGCCGTGGGACGAACTGATGATCAGGTAGCGACCATCATCCGTGACAGTTCCGTTGAACCCCCATTCCGGTTGATCGGGCCGATGATAGACCAGCCGATCCGTGGCTTGCGAGGTTCCGACTTTGTGCAAGTAGAGCTTGTGGAAATAATTCGCCGTAGAGAGCCGGCCCTCGGTGGTCGGTGCATCGAAACGGCTGTAGAAAAAGCCCGAGCCATCCTTGAGCCACGAAGCGCGCGAAAACTTCACCCAGTCCACCTTGTCCGCCAGATCGATTCCCGTCTCCACGTTCCGTACAAACCATTCCTGCCAGTCCGATCCCGAGCGCGAAACGCCGTAAGCCAGCAACCGTCCATCGTCGGAGATGGCTGTGCCCGAAAGCGAAACCGTGCCGTCGGACGACAGTGTATTGGGATCCAGCAGCACCTCGGGATCGGCTGTCAACGACGCCATTTTATACAAGACAGCCTGATTCTGGAGACCGGAATTGCGGCTGATGAAATACCTGCCGCCTCGTTTCACCGGCAGCCCGAATCGCTCATAGTCCCACAACTCTTCCAGCCTCTTCCGGATGGATTCACGCTCAGGAATGCCCGCAAGGTACGCGAACGTCACCCGATTCTGTGCCTCCACCCAGGCCTTGGTTTCCGGAGCGTGGTCGTCCTCCAACCAGCGGTAGGGATCCGGGACGGCGACGCCGTGCAGGGTTTCAACGAGATTATCGGTACGAGTTTCTGGATACACATGGCGAGGCGAAGCAGCGTTTGCCATGAGGATCAGACCAAAATAAAAAAGCAGAGTGCCGATAGCGCCGTCGGGGAAATTTGCGCTGAACATCGGCCGACACCGAGACCGTATTTGATGAATTGCCCGAAGCAACGACGTAAGCGCTGCCGAAAAATTTGCGGTTTCAAATACGAGCAGTGATGAACAGCCTTAGGCTTTTGGCCGAACGGGCTTGTGATAGCGCCCAAGTCGCTACTGAGCAAGAGCAAGGCGTGGGCAGACCTGCTTGACCACGGGGGTACGCCGGGCTCACCTTGACCACGGCCAGACCCGGATCGATCATAACCTCGCCGAGAACGCGATTCGCCTCTTCTGCATCGGCAAGAAGAATTGGCTGTCTATCGGACACCCCGACGCTGGCCAACGTTTGGCGATTCTGTACTCGCTGAGGGTTTCCTGCCCGCGCCACGGTGCTGATCCGCTCGCCTACTTTCTTTCGCAATGTTCTCAGGCGCCTGCCGCAGATGACCAACCGCTACGACCTCTCGCCCCTGCTGCCATGATACTGGACTCCATAGGGACGTACTCTGACTCACGTTTATCCCGCCCACCCTAACCGGCGCCCCTTCGCTTGCATTAGCGGTCCTCGGCCGGCTCCTTACCTTTGGTCAGGTCCACCGGCGGACGTCTACTCTTCAACCTTGGCGTTCCCATTTATCAAGAAGGACTGCCAACCGATTGTAGTTTTCCGTGCCGATCCGATCAATGGTTCTCTGGTCGGCGACCAACTCCTTTGCAATCTCGCCTTCCGCAGAGCTCTGGATGCGCGACCTCTTTATAATCCGCTCGGCTACAGCAACTGGGTCCTTCGACAGGCGGCAGAATCCGAATTCTGCTGTAAGTTTACTATTGATCGTTGCAATAGCGCGCTTGTCGAGGCACGGCAAAAGAAGCTCTTCAATCATTGAGTCCATATCTCGCAGAGCGCGAACAGACGCTTTCCCAGATCGCTTTATTTGTTCTAGCGGCTCTACAAACATCATGCGGTTGCTGTAAGCTCGATTCTTGGCCAAAGACGGCGGAGTCACTTGGTCCGGCTCGTCCAATATGAGGAGTAATTTTCGTTCAATAAACTGAATTGCTGTATTCTTCACCATATTTATTAGCTAATAAGGATAAAAGAATGGGAAATAAGACACCGGGCCGTTCAATAGAACGCGATCCAAGGGTGCGGAACTACCAAAAATGGTGTAGCCTGTGAAGTCCCAAACCTGACCGTAATGGAGCGTCGAGGTTGCCCAGAAAATGTAGCCTCCTTTCTTATCCTTACTGACACCACGTATCCAGTTCGTTGCTCGTGTGCGCCCACCATATCCAGGAACATTATAGCTATAACCCCTCTCTGACAGCGCACCTCCGTGATAATCCATTACTTGCTGTTCCCTCCCCCGCATGAGGGAGTATCCAAAAGAAGAGAATGAGCCAACTAAAGTAACGTACCCGCTTGGCACTGCCGGATCAAATCGATCTGGGCGAAGAGGCTCATTCATTATAAGGTGAGCGGCGTCGCGCCTATTCATGACAGTTATGGCGTCTCCAGGCCCCATAGTCCTACCCGTATAAACTCTACCGGTGGAGGGCTGCAATTTTTCGTACACTACATAAGACCAAGGACGCGTCCGATCTGTTCGTTCTTTCTCTGCCTGCACAAAGATCCCTATCATGAGCCCGACCGGCGCTGCCATTATGGCTCCTCGCGAAATCTTTTGTATATGACCAACTCGTTGCAGTTTTTGAACAGTACGTAAATCCGCAGCAGTCTCATGGAGAACCCTACTGGCATTCGTGTACCCAAAAAGCGCATCGAGCGCAGGGTCGTCGTCTTCCGGTGACGCCATGAACCAATTGTCGGGCCAATTCTGCCAATTCCACTGCGGGAAATCGCTCTCGATTGTCACTCCATCCCATCGCCGGGAGGCAGGATAATGGGGAAGCTCCTCCCAATGCCAGCTGTAGTCGTTTTCAGGTAAGACTCCGGTAGGTGGTCCGCCATGACGAACAAGGAAATATTGGGAAGAACGGGCATAATCGGCATTGAACCATCCTAAGGAAAAGGACTGCATCCCGTCGCCAAATACCGCATTAATAAAAACCGGCGTCCAATTAGAAGGATTGTAACCAGCAGATCCACTGGTGTCTTCGTATAAACTATATCGGTGGCCAGCCTCCGTCTCAAAATCCACAGACAATTCAACATGAGTATCACAATAGCTATAGCTACTACCATACCACCAAAACATATCAGGTAGCCACATTCTAGAAAATCCCGGGGTGTCATACCAATCTCCACCCCAAGTGTAGCCCCATGGGTCAAATTGGTCATTAACAGAATACCACCAATAATCATAACATTCGGTATACCAATTGCTCATATACGTCATGAACTGGCTTGATCCCGGTTGAGCAATTTGGTCGCGAGTCCCATCATTATCCACATCGATCCATACAAATGACGAGGAAGCCGGCTCCGGGGGCGGAAGCGGATTAGTGCCTACCGTAATGTAAAATCTCTCCCATCCGCCTATACCAGGCCCCGTCGCATTTACGATTGTTCCGCCGCCATTCATGGCGCGCCAATAATGGCCCGTCGCGGTTTCAATCCAGATAACATCTCCTGAAATTATTGGCCCAGGTCCAGCCAAACGATGAATGATGAACGTCTCCCAAGAGCCAATTCCATATCGATTAGCTACTAATTCTAGTTAGCTTTCAAGTTGAGACTAATAATCCAAGGCCAGCCTGCGATGCTACGCAATCGCTTCGTGTCGGCTGCGAGCTGCGGCAATCCATTTTCAAGTTGACGAATTACGCCGGCCATATCGTCGAACACCCG
>JBBQUU010000009.1:0-91148 GCA_038212175.1 Opitutales bacterium
CACGCCTGCTCTACTATTTTTGCCGCAGCTTCAATTTCAAGGCACTCGACAAGAGCACGACGATTCCGAGCCTCGCCAAGCGAGACATCGAAGCGATCACCATCCCCCTGCCGCCGCTGCCCGAGCAGAAGCGGATCGTGGGGAAGATCGAGGAGTTGTTCAGCGAGATGGAGGGCGGGGAGGAGAGTCTGCGGTTGGCGCGGCGGCAACTCGGCATCTATCGTCAGTCGCTCCTCAAACAAGCCTTCGCCGGCCACCTCACCGCCAAGTGGCGCAGCCAAGCATCTCCTGCACTCACTGCGCCATGGACTTCTACGACTGTCGGAAAGATTGGCCGCATCGAAACGGGCACCACGCCTCCCACGGACAACCAAAATAACTACGGCGGCGCTCTCCCGTTTTTTAAGCCGACGGATTTAGAGCAGGGGCGATATGTCAAAACCGCGCGTTCTCACTTGTCCGCCTCAGGCCAACAAAGCGCGCGCCTGCTTCCGGCGGGTTCCGTTCTTGTCACGTGCATCGGCGCTACGATTGGCAAGACGGGATTGGCCCAGCTGGTCTGCGCGACGAATCAGCAGATCAATTCCATCTCGCCGGCCAAAGGTCTTCTGCCCGAGTTCGCTTACTTCCAAGTCATTAGTCCGTTGTTCCAAGAGCAGATAAAAACCAACGCCTCTTCGACGACGCTTCCGATCCTCAACAAATCGAAGTTCTCGGCCTTGCCGTTCGTGACCTGCTCCCTCCCCGAACAACAGGAGATCGTCCGTTTGCTCGACGCCCAGTTCGAGGTGATCGAGCGGAACGAACGGGAGATCGACGGGGCGTTGCGGCAGAGCGAGGCCCTGCGGCAGTCCATCCTGAAAAAAGCCTTCACCGGCCGCCTCGTCCCCCAAGTCACCACCGACGAACCCGCGTCCCAACTCCTCGCCCGCCTGCGCCCCGCGCGCGAAGCGACCATTCCTTCCATCAAACGCAAACCCACCCCTCAGCCATGACCGACGAACTCAGCCCAGGCACCCCGTCTCCTTTCGAGCAAATCCGCCGCGTCAACGGTGTCGGCAACGAGTATTGGTCGAGCCGCGATTTCGCCCGCATCCTCGGCTACAGCGACTACCGCAATTTCGAAGCGGTCGTGGAAAAGGCGCGCACAGCCTGCTTTAACAGCGGCCAGCGGGTGGACGATCATTTCGTTGAGATCACCGATATGATCGAGGTCGGCAAGGGGGCCCAGCGTCCCGCCAAGACGGTGCTCATGTCGCGGTATGCCTGCTACCTCGTCATTCAGAATGCCGATCCCGCCAAGGAAATCGTGGCCTTAGGGCAGACCTATTTCGCCGTCCAGACCCGCCGCCAGGAGCTTTCCGATCAGGACATTGAGGAGACGCGCCGGCTCTTGCTGCGGCGTGAGCTCAAAACGCACAACACCCAACTCGCCGCCGCCGCCAAGCACTGTGGCGTGATCGATCCCATCGACTACGCAATTTTTCAGAACCACGGTTACATGGGACTCTACGGCGGCCTCAACGCCCAAGAAATTCACCGGCACAAAGGACTGAAAAAGGGCGAGCCAATCCTCGACCACATGGGCAGCACCGAACTGGCGGCCAATCTCTTCCGCGCCACCCAGGCCGAGGAAAAGCTCCGCCGCGAAAAGATCGTCGGCACAGCCAAGGCCAACGCCGCGCACCGCGAAGTCGGAGCCAAGGTCCGCCAGACGATCAAGGAACTTGGCGGCACCATGCCCGAAGCCCTGCCGCCCGCAGAAAGCATCAAGCAACTCGAGTCGCGTCAAAAACGCCTCGGGAAGGGCAAGTAAGTCCGCTTATGACCACCGACCGCACCACCTCCAAAGTCTCGTCCTGTCGGGCCTCCCTCCCCGAGCAACAGGAGATCGTGCGATTGCTGGACGAGCAGTTCGAGATGATCGAGCGGAACGAGCGGGAGCTCGACGGGGCGTTGCGGCAGAGCGCGGCCCTGCGGCAGGCGATCCTGCAAAAAGCCTTCACCGGTCGCCTCGTCCCCCAAGACCCCGCCGACGAACCCGCCTCCGCGCCGAGCGCGAAGCCAATCCCAAACTTAACCACAGATCACACAGATAAATACCGGATGGAATACCCCGATCCTTCGCTTCCGCAGCCTTCATCCGGATCGTATCCGCGCAATCTGTGGTTAAAATTTCTCCGAAACAAAGCTCATGTACGCCGAAAATTCCGACCTGACTCAAACCGTGATCGGCGCCGCCATGACCGTGCTCAATACCCTCAAGCCCGGCCTCGACGAAAAACTCTACGAACGCGGCCTCGTGATCGAACTCCGCAAACAAGGCCTACACTGCGAACAGCAAAAATCCCACGACGTTTTTTACGACGGCCAGCATATCGGCTCACTCATCCCCGATCTCATCGTCGCAGAGACCGTGATCGTAGACGCCAAAGTCGTGTCCGACTTCAACGATACCCACGTCGCCCAGATGCTCGGCTACCTCAATATCACCGGCCTGCGCACCGCCCTGCTCCTAAATTTCAAACACGCCAAACTATGCATCAAACGCATCTCTAACTAACCCGATTTTTTGACCGCAGATGTGACGGATGGAGACCGGACAAAATACCCCAACCCTCCGCTGTTTTTATCCGGTTCGAATCTGTGCAATCCGTGGTTAAAACGCCGGACTCCGATCATTTCATTGAAACTAACTACCCAGTCATTTATCCCACAGTGATTTGTAAAATTATGACGCTCTCGGATGCACTCCCATCGAGTTACTCGTTTATAGCGACTGTAGCGCTTATAGCGAATGATCGCTTGAATTCAGTTCGTCGGTGACGATGGTTATGCCACGATGCTCACCACCCGCAACAACCGCCTCGACCCGTCGCTGATCCCGGAGGACCAGTTGGCCGAACTGGCCAAGGTTTTCGCCAAGCCCGATCACGTCGCCCTCATTGATGCGCAAGGCAACCGCACGCATCTGCCGGAGGCCCTTTTCGCCCACTTCGCCCGCATCGTCAGACTCATGTCCGAGAAGAAAGCCATCGTGATGGTGCCGGAGGATGAGGCCTTCACCAGTCAGGCCGCCGCGAACTACCTCGGGGTCTCGCGCCAGCATCTGGTCGACTTGCTGGAGCAGAAGGAAATTCCCCACCACAAGGTCGGCACGCATCGTCGGGTGACCTTCAAGGACCTCCTGACCTATGAGCGCCGTCGCGACACGACGCGCCGCGCGGCCCTCGACCAGCTCGCGGCCGCCGCGGAAAGCGCCGGGCTCTACGATTCCGACTACACCGGCGATAAATGAGGACGGACTACCGGATCTTTCTCGACGCCTGCGTGCTCGCCAACTTCGGCGTGTGCGACCTGCTGTTGAGACTATCCGAACGCCCGCGCCTGATCGTCCCGCATTGGTCGGCGGAGGTGCTGGCGGAAGTCCGGCGCACGCACATCGAGAAACTTAAATGGCCACCGGCGTTGGCCGAGTCGTTCCAAGCCGAAGTTCGCACGGCATTCCCGCTGCCGAAGTGGCCGGCTACGAAAACCTGCTCCCGTCGCTCACCAACGATGCCAAGGACCGCCACGTGCTGGCCGCCGCCATTCGCGGCAACTGCCCACTCATTCTCACCTTCAACCTGAAACACTTTCCCGCCGAGGCGCTGCGACCGTGGGGCGTATGTGCGAGCCATCCGCACGATTATCTCCTCATCCTCTACGAGATGGAACCCAAGCAGGTGACGACCTGCCTCGGTGAAATCGCCGGCAAACGAAAACTCGAAGTGCAGGATGTCCTGATCCGGCTCGGCAAAGTCCTGCCAAATTTCTCCCAGCGGCTGCTCGACGACTTGGGCTAACCCTTTTCATGACCACCGACAGCATCATCTCCAAAGTCTGGTCCTTTTGCCACGCTGCGCGACGATGGCGTGGGCTACGGCGACTACCTCGAACAGCTCACCTACCTCATCTTCCTGAAGATGGCGGACGAATATTCTAAGCCGCCCCACAGCCGGAAAGTCGGCGTGCCTGCGCGCTACGCTTGGCCCGTGATGCGCCCGCTCAAGGGCGCGGAGTTGGAGGTCCACTACGTCGAGGCGCTGCGCGAGCTGGGCACGCAGAAGGGCATGCTCGGGCAGATCTTCACCAAGGCCCAAAACAAACTCCAGGACCCCGCCAAGCTTGCCCGCCTGATCGAGATGGTCGACGACGTTACGTGGACCACGCTCGATGCCGACACCAAGGGCGACATCTACGAGGGCATCCTCGAAAAAAACGCCGAGGACACCAAGTCCGGCGCCGGCCAATACTTCACGCCCCGCGCCCTCATCAAGGCCATGGTAGCCTGCGTGGCGCCTGAGCCGGGCAAGACTATCGCCGACCCCGCTTGCGGCACCGGCGGCTTCTTCCTCGCGGCCTACGACCATCTCGTGATGCAGCGCACCCTCACGCCGGCGCAGAAGCGTTTCCTCAAAAACGAAACCTTCCACGGCAACGAGATCGTCGCCGGCACCCGCCGCCTGTGCCTGATGAATCTCTTCCTTCACAACATCGGCGAGATCGATGGCGACAGCCTCATCGCCTCGACCGACGCCCTCATCGCCCAGCCGGCTCAAACCGTGACTACGTCCTCGCCAACCCGCCCTTCGGCAAGAAGAGCTCGATGACCTTCACCAACGAGGAGGGCGAACAGGAGAAGGAAGACCTCGTCTACAACCGGCAGGATTTCTGGGCCACGACGAGCAACAAGCAGCTCAATTTCCTCCAGCACATCCGCGCCATGCTGAAGACCACCGGCCGCGCCGCGGTCGTGCTGCCCGACAATGTCCTCTTCGAAGGCGGCGCCGGCGAGACTGTCCGCAAGCGGCTCATGGAAACGACGGAGCTGCACACCATTCTCCGCCTGCCCACCGGCATCTTCTACGCGAATGGCGTGAAGGCGAACGTGCTCTTTTTCGACAACCGCCCCGCGAGCAAGACCACCGCCACGAGCGAGGTCTGGTATTACGACTACCGCACCAACATCCACCACACGCTGAAGCGAAAGCCGCTCCGCTTCGAGGACCTCACGGAATTCGTCACCTGCTACAATCCGGGAAACCGCCACAAGCGGAAGGAGACCTGGCACGCGACCCGGAATCCCGCCGGACGGTGGAGGAGGTTCACCCATTCCGAGCTCGCGGCTCGGGACAAAACCAGCCTCGACCTCTTCTGGCTCAAGGACGACACTCTCACCGCCCTCGATAACCTGCCCGAGCCGGCCATTCTGGCTGACGAAATCATCGAGAACATCGAGGCGGGCCTCGCGAACTTCCGGACGGTGGCAGCCAGCCTGCAGGCTGCGACCTCGTCAAAGTGATCGCCCGGTCCTTCCGAGCCCCACGTCGCTCCTTTTCCTGACTTTGCGACCCTTGTGACTTCGCGTCTTTGCGTTAAAAAACGGCTCATTCCGCCCACGGATCAAACAAGACCTTGATCGCCTGCTGCGTTTTCAACAACGCGACGCCTTCGACGTAGCGCGACATCGGCAGGGTGTGGGTAACGAGCGCCTCAAGGTCCAACCGCCCGGCGAGGATCATCGCCAACGCGGTTTCCGCCGCGACCCGGTTGTGATCGCCATAACCAACCAGCGTCACGCCCGGGCCCCACATATGACGGGGCGCATAACGCACGTCGTCGCGCAGGACACCAAAGAGGGCGACGGCACACTTCGTGCGATCCAGGAGAAACTCGACCGCGCTCGCCAGACCCGTGCAGTCAATCGCGACATCGAGCACGCGCTCCTCTTTCCGCGACGCCGGCCAAGCGGAAGCGTCGGCCTCAACGGTTTCACTCGCGCCCAGCCTGCCCGCAAGCGCACGGCGGCTTTCGAGCGGGTCGATGCCCACGACTTCCGACGCACCCTGCGCCCGCGCCAGCTGCACCGCGACCAAGCCCGCCGGGCCCAGCCCGCAGACGCCTACCCGCCGCCCGGTCACGCCGCCCAGCTCCGCCAGGCGCTGGAAAACCACTTCCACGCACATCGCCAGCTCAAGGGGAGCAACGCGCGCCGGTGTCAGCTCGCGGGGGATCTTCAGCAGGTCCGCCTCGGCGAACGTGTTGAATTGTCCGTAGAACCCCACCCTCGGTTTGCCCGTGTCGCGCCAGGCAACCACGCGGTCGCCCACAACCAGGTCCGTCACGCCGACGCCCACCGCATCGACTTCGCCCATCGCCTCGTGACCGGGCTGACCGGGCAGATACGGATACGACACGACTTGACCGGGGAACATCGGCTTTCCTCCAAGGAGGTGCAGGTCCCAGTGCGGACAGGTCGTCACACCCAGCACGCGTATTCTCACTTCACCTACACCCGGCTGGGGCAGCGGAACGTCCCGCCACGAGATTTCTCCGGGACGCTCGATCCGCAACTGGCGCATCGTCGCCGCACTCACGGGTTCGTCCTCCCGGCTGCCGGCCAGTCCAGGACCACACCCAGCACGTGTTCGCGTTTCGATCCGATCAGATCCCACGCACCGGCGGCCTGCTCGACCGGAAAACGATGGGTGATGAGCCCGAGCGTATCGAGCTTCCCTTCGCGTATCCACTCCATGGTGGCATCGAGCCGTTCGCGCGTCAGTCCGGCCACCAGGTCGAAGGCGAGTTCACGATAGCGGTAGCGTTGCAAAGCAATCGTGTCCGCCGTGCCGTAGAATCCTGCCGAAACAATTGTGCCGCCATGCAGAAGGTGAGGCAGATAGGCATCGTAAAGGGTGGTGTCGCCGATCGTATCGACCAGCACCGCGATCGGAGCGCGACTCTGGGCAGCGACTTCGGGCGCACCGGAGCCTTCCCGGACCAGGACGGTCTCGCCCCATCCGCCCGCGCGAAAGGTCTGGAGTCGGGACGCGTGCCGACCGGTCATGACCACCCGCGCGCTGCGTTGCTTCAAGGCCTGACCGGCCCACTGCCCGACGAGCCCGTCGCCGATGACGACCGCCAGCTGGCCCGGCTCAACCCGCGGTCGCGTGCCGCAGTTGTACCCCACCTGGGTCAGCACAAGTCCGGCGTAGGCCACGGGATTTACCCCCGCTGGCAGCCTGTGCACAAACTTCACGTCGCACACGGACGGCGAAACATGTCCTGCATGGCGGTCAAACATGCCCTCGACCTGGCTCATCACGGCAAAGACCCAGTCACCCACCACAAACCCTCCCGCCTCCGCTCCCACGGCCGTGATGCGTCCCACCTTCTGGTAGCCTGCGACCATCGGGAAGGGCGAAGGATCGCCCGGCCGCCACGTCGTGTCACCCGCGGTGCGCTCGCCGCGCAGGAAGGACCCCTCCGTGCCATTGCTGATCCACGAATGATGCACCTCAATCACCACGTCCTTCGGACCGGGCTCCGGACAATCGATCTCCTTGTAGTCCACCACCCGCGGTGCCGTAAAAACCACTGCGTTTGCCTTCATGATTGGGAGACGACGATCAACGCGTCGCGAGAAAGTGTTCGAGATTTGATTCCGCAATCGCCCGCTTTTGCGACGTTCGCAACGTCGACATATCCAGCTTCGCGCACGCTGCTGCGGTGATGAGGAACGGCGTATGCGACGCAAAGACGAGTTGCCGGACCGGCACCTTCGCGAGCAGGTGCTCCATCGTGTCGTGCCACTCCGCCAACGACAGGTCACACAGTAACGCTGGGAACTTGGGCGCGAGCTTGATGATGTCCGGACGCATCAGGCCCGAGGCCAGCACAGGTGGTCCACGGTGGCGCTTCAGCAGCGCGACCAAATCGTCCGCGGGAACAGGCTTGATCGTCATCGCGTGATACTCGTGGCGCGCATCGATGAGCTGCATCTGGACAATGAGACGAAGCCCACGCTCAGTCAGCTCAGCCGCAAGTTCCGCCATCGCCGGTCCGCGCAAGGAGAAGTCATGATAGTTCGGCAGCACCCGCACGGCGCGCACACGCACGTCGGCTGCACAGGTTGCCAGGACTTCGCGCCAGTTGCCCAGGGATGGATTGATCACCGGCACCGGTTCGAGTCCACGCAGGCCGCGCGTCGTGCGCAGCACGTTGCGGTTGGCTGGCCCCGGCTCCGGCTGGAAGACGGCGTCAAGGGGTGAGACGAGGGCACGCCCGATTCCGTGGCGGGCAAGATTCGCCTGCAACGTCCGCGCCGTGAAGGCCAACGCAAAGGTGAACGGCCATCGTCCGATCCACGTGTTCGCGTCAAAGAATTTCTTCTTCATCATTCGTGTCCGTTTGTGTCCATTCGTGGTTTACCTCAGTCCCAAGAGGCTCCGGGCATTATCGTGGAGAATTCGCCGTTGCGAACGCACATCCAAACGCGAGCCGGTGATGCGGGCGATCGAGCAGGCAAAGTCGCGGATGGGGACATCCGAACCGTAAAGCACGCGTTCTGCGCCGAGTTGCTCCACCGCGTACTCGACAATCCCCGACTCCGGTGCCGCGCCCGACGTATCCACCCAGACATTCGCACAGTCCTTCACCGCCAGCACCCCGCGCACCCCGCAGCCTGTGAGGTGGGCCATGATGATGCGGACCTGCGGGAACCGCCTGGCCAGCGTCGCCACGTCCTCGGGATCGGTGTGAAAGCTCCGCTCTCGAATCTTCGTCATGCTCCACGCGTGCTGCAAGACCACCAGCCCACGCTGCTCCGCCTCCTCCATCAGCGGCCGCATGCAGGCGTCTCGCGCGTTGTTCGCGATCTCAAGCTTAAGGCCACGAAAGCCGCGCGCCGCACAGCGCGCGATCTCCGCGCGCACCGCCCGCTCGCCCAGCGTCGGGTTCAAATGGCAAAACCCGGTCACAACCGTCGGATGCGCGGCCATCAACGTCGCCGTCTCGTCGTTGATGAGCCGGATCTGCCGTTCCGTGGGTGATCGCCCAAACGCAAGCACGTCGCCCAATGCGACGAGGTGCACAATGCCGTGCGCCTTCGCCCGCCGGATCAGTTGGCCGGCCCCCGCCGGCCCCCGTCGGTCGTGCCGCAACAAGGGGTGGGTGTGGATGTCGATGATGCGCATGAAAATTCAGCGGCTTTACGGCTGACAAACGTCAGATTGGAACTCGAATGGAGGCACGCAAGCGACCGTTGCGCCCCTTTTTCCGCGACTGAAATTTCATCACCGTGCCTTTCTCCACCGACCGCGACATCGAACACCTGCTCTCAACCCCCACGCCCGGCGTGATTGCCGCCGTCAGACGACTGCCTGGCTCCTTCATGGTCCTGGGTGTCGGTGGGAAAATGGGCACCTCCACGGCCGTGATGTTACGTCGCGCGCTCGACGCCGCCGGCCGCCATGACACGCCGGTCATCGGTGTGTCGCGATTTAGCCGGGAAGACGCGCGTAACGATCTCGGCTCGCTGGGCGTGAAGACGCTCGCCTGCGATCTGGCGGACGCCGACGCCGTCGCGGCCCTGCCCGACGCCCCCAATGTGCTCTTCCTCGCCGGGCAAAAGTTCGGCACCGATAGCGCGCCCGAACTCACGTGGATTCAAAACACGGTCGTTCCCTCCCTCGTCGCCCGCCGCTTCCGCTCTTCGCGCACGGTGGTGTTCTCGACCGGATGTGTGTATCCCTTCGTTCCGACCGACGGTCCCGGCGCCAGTGAAAACGAACCCGTGGCCTTTCTCGGCGAGTATGCCAGCTCTTGCGTCGGACGGGAACGCGTCTTCACCCACTACGGGAAACAGTTTGGCACCCCGCAGCTCATGTACCGGCTCAACTACGCCGTCGAACTGCGCTACGGCGTGTTGGTCGATATTGCACTTAAGGTGCTCCACGGCGAACCGGTCGACGTCACGATGGGTTGGCTCAACTGCATCTGGCAGGGCGACGCCTGTGCCCGCGCAATCCAAAGTCTCGAACACACCGCCACGCCGGCACGTCTGCTCAACGTGACGGGTACCGGGAAACTCAGCGTGCGCTCCCTCGCCCACGAATTTGGCCGGTTGCTCGATCGCAAGGTGACGATCACCGGCGAGGAAGCCCCGACCGCCTGGCTGGCCGACGCCAGCGAGTCCGATCGGCTCTTTGGCCCGCCCGAAACTCCGCTGCCTCGCATCATGGACCTCATTGCCACCCACGTGGGCGAAGGCGGCAAGCTGCTCGGCAAACCCACGCACTTCGAATCCCGCAGCGGGAAGTTTTAGGTCATCGGCCCCACCACGACTCCAACCGCCCATGAATCTTCGCGCCCACCTCCTCGCCGGACAGGTCATTCCCGCACATCCCCTCGCGCTGGATGCCTCGCGGCGATTTTCCGAGAAGCATCAACGCGCCCTCACGCGTTACTACCTCGACGCGGGTGTCGGCGGACTCGCAGTGGGCGTGCACTCGACGCAGTTTGAGATCCGCGATCCGCAACACGCGCTGTTTCGACCGGTGCTCGAACTCGCCGCCGAGACCGCCCGCGCGTGGCTCGGCGCTGAGCCGCGCGAGGTCGCGATGATCGCCGGCGTCTGCGGCCAGACCAAACAGGCGTGTGGCGAGGCCGAACTCGCGCGCTCCCTCGGCTACGATGCCGGACTCGTCAGCATGGCGGCCTTCAAGACAGAAGCGGAAGACACCCTCCTCGCGCACGTCGCCTCGGTGGCCGCGGTGTTGCCCGTCGTCGGCTTCTATCTCCAGCCCGCCGTCGGTGGACGCGTTTTCAGCTACACGTTCTGGCGGCGTTTCGCGGAAATCCCACAGGTCGTCGCCATCAAGATCGCGCCCTTCAATCGTTATCAAACGATCGATGTCGTGCGCGCCGTCGCCGCCACGGGCCGCGATGACGTCGCGATCTATACGGGCAACGACGACACCATCGTCACGGACCTGCTCACGCCGTTCCCTTTTCCGCCGGACGAAAGCCGCCTGCCGCAACGTATCATCGGCGGCCTGCTCGGACACTGGGGCGTATGGACCCAGGCCGCCGTCAGGCTCTTCCGCGACATCCAGGTTCAGGTCGCATCCGGGGATCCCGCGTCGCTCGATACGTGGATGACGCGCGCCGCCGCGGTGACGGATATGAACGCGGCGGTCTTCGACGCCGCGAACCGGTTTCAAGGCTGCATCCCCGGCATCCTTGAAGTACTGCGACGTCAGGGCCTGGTCGAAACCCATTTCTGCCTGAACCCCCGGGAAGTGCTTTCGCCCGGCCAGGCCGAGGAACTTGATCGCGTCAGCGCGGCGTATCCCCACCTGATCGACGATCCCTTCGTCGCATCGAACCTCGACCGCTGGCTGAGCTGAGGCGTGAATACGCGGTGGCGCGAAGGTCCCGGCTGCACGCCAAGCCTCGACCTCCTCGTCCGTCGACCCCAACCTGCGGCATGCCGTCGTTCACGCTCCCTGATTCGGTCGAGTCCCTGCTCGACGCCATGGTCTCGATCGACACGGTCAACCCCGCCTTCGGTGGCCCGGCGGACGGACAAGCAACCCTCGCCGCCCACCTCGAACGCATCGCTCAAGCCTGGGGCCTGACCACGCGCCGCGAGCCCGTGGGTGACGGTCTGTTCAACCTCATCGTTACCACCAAGGTTCTTCCGGAGGCGGAGTGGCTGCTCTTCGAAAGCCATCTCGACACCGTCAGTATCGAAGGCATGACGGTACCGCCTTTTGCCCTGACCGAACGGGACGGCAGACTCCATGGCCGTGGTGCGTGCGATACAAAAGGGTCCGGGGCGGCGATGCTTTGGGCTTTGCGAAACTACGCGCTCGAGACCCGCCGGACGCGCAATGCCGGGGTGGTCTTCATCGTCGACGAGGAAGCGGGCATGACTGGCGCTCAGGCGTTCGCCCGCGGCGCGTTAAAAGAGTTTGAGCGTCTGCGCGGCATCATCGTCGGCGAACCGACGCAGATGCACCCGGTCGTGGCGCACAACGGCGCCCTGCGTTGGCGAACAATCACCCGCGGGGTGGCCGCGCACTCATCGGATCCGTCCAAAGGTCGTTCCGCGATCTCGGCCATGGTGAAGGTCGTGGCCGCGCTCGAGAAAGACTTCGTGCCGCTGGCCAACGCCTCGCATCCCCTCACGGGTCGCGCCGCCGCCAGCATCAACGTGATCCGCGGCGGGCAGGCCGGGAACATCATCCCGGACACCTGTGAAATACAGTGTGACCGCCGCCTCGTGCCCGGCGAGGAAGTCGCCGCAATTCTTGCCGACCGCGACCGGGTGCTGTCGGGCTTGGAGGTGGAACACGACGGCGTGTACCTCGCCCCCCCGCTTCCGCCCGAGACATCGCATGCGTTCCACACCTGGCTGCAGCCCGCCTTCGCCTCCCTCGGTCTCGATGGCACCGGGCTCGGCGCGCCCTACGCGACCGACGCCAGTCACTATGCCGCGGCCGGAGCACCCGTGATCGTAGTTGGTCCGGGAGACATCGCTCAGGCCCACACCCGCGACGAATGGCTCGCCCGATCCGCGCTCGTGCAAGCGACCGCGTTCTTCGCCTCCGTCCTGGCCCTTGAAGACTGAACACTGCGCCGACTTCATCTACGCCCTTTGGGAGAGCCACTTCGCCCCGCCACCCGCGCCTCTGGGCAGAAAAGATCTCCTGTAGCCGCGGGCGCCGACCGCGGTCCGTTATTGACCTTCAGACCCCAGACTCAACGAGCCCGGCCAAAGCTGTTCGAACGATTACCGTGCCACGTTCCGGGCAATGACAATTTGCCGGAGGATCATTGACCACACGCTTCTGGCACTTTCCGGCGGGTGGCGGGGCCCGCGTTTTTCTTTGGCGCCCCCGGGGGTGGCCTCCTTAATGCCGGCATGCGTCGCCTCGCCTTACTCGTGTTGCTCATCCCCCTCACGGTTTTCAGCGCGCCGCGCGCCGAAAACCGCCCCAACATCCTCTTCGCCATCGCCGACGACTGGGGATTCCACGCCAGCGCCTACGGCACGCCGTGGGTGAAGACGCCCGCCTTCGACCGGGTGGCGCGGGAGGGCCTCCTGTTCACCCAGGCCTACACGCCGATGGCCAAGTGCGCCCCGTCGCGGGCCATCGTGCTGACCGGACGCCATCTCTGGCAGCTCGAGGCCGCCGGCAATCACATCTCCTACTTTCCCACCCACTTCAAAACCTGGCCCGAGGCCCTGCAGGAAAACGGCTGGTTCGTAGGCCGCACCGGGAAGGGCTGGAGCCCCGGCGTCGCGGTCAAGGAAGACGGATCGCCGCGCCCGTTGATCGGCGCGCTCTTCAATGATCGCCAGACCACACCTCCGGCGCAGGCGATGTCCAACCTCGACTATGCGGCCAACTTTTCCGACTTCCTCGACGCCGCACCCGCCGGCGCGCCCTGGTGCTTTTGGTACGGCTCGACCGAACCCCACCGGGCCTACGAGTTTCGCGCAGGTGTCACCAAGGGCGGCAAGAACCTGGCCGATGTCGATCGGGTGCCAGCGTATTGGCCCGACGACGACACCGTACGTCACGACATGCTCGATTATGCCTTCGAGGTGGAGTACGCCGACCTCCACCTGGGACGCATGCTCGCCGAACTCGGGCGCCGCGGCCAGTTGGACAACACCCTCGTGATCGTCACCTCCGACCACGGCATGCCTTTTCCTCGCGTGAAGGGCTTCGCGTACCACGACGCCAACCGCGTGCCGCTCGCCATTCGCTGGCCCGCGGGAATCAGGGAGGCCGGCCGCGTCGTCTCCGACTTCGTCGATTTCACCGACATCGCCCCCACCGTGCTTGATGCCGCCGGCCTTTCGCCCGCGTCGACCGGCATGAAACCCGTGGTCGGACGCAGCTGGCGCGACGTCTTCGAAAGCAGCACCGCCGGCCGCATCGTCGCAGCACGCGACCATGTGCTGATCGGCAAGGAGCGCACCGATGCCGGCCGGCCCAACGACGCCGGCTACCCCATCCGCGGGCTCATCCGCGACGGATTCCTCTATCTGCGCAACTACGAGCCTTCCCGCTGGCCGGCCGGCAATCCCGAGACGGGCTACCTCGATACCGACGGAGGACCCACGAAGACGCTGCTTCTCGAACGCGGACGCCACGACCGAAGCGACCGGTTCTGGCGCCTCAACTTCGCGCCCTTCCCCGCGGAAGAGCTTTACGACCTCGCGCGCGATCCCGACAACGTGCACAACCTCGCCCACATCCCTGCCTACGCCGCGATCCGCAGCCGTTTGCACGACGAGATGGTCGTACGTCTCACCGCCCAGGAAGACCCTCGGATGTTCGGACGGGGCGATGAGTTTGATCGCTACCCGATCGCCATGCCCGACTCCCGCGGTTTCCACGAACGCTACCTGCGCGGCGAAAGACCGCGCGCCGGCTGGGTCAGCCCATCAGACTTCGAACCTGAACCCATCGTACTCGAACCCGTGAGCCAGCCGGCACCTTGATCGCCCGGCGAAACGCAAGACGGCGGGGCCGGCCGGATTCCGATCCCCCAATCAACGCCACACCGCGTCCAAGGATCACCCGCACTCACGCCGATGCCCCGTCTCCGCCCGTTCCTTTTCGTCCTGTCGATCGATACCATGCCGGTCGTCATGCTGCGACGCCGCATCCTGGCCTGGAATCCACAGCTCGCCCTCGTGAACGGCGACCTCTGGGTCGGCCGGCGCAACATCCGCACGCCCGACCGGCAGTTCGCGTTGCAGCGGTATCACAAGACAACGCTGGCCCCGGTCGGCGAACCGGTGACGCTCAGCGGAAGCCGCCACGGCGAGAGCGCCCGGATGTCGGTCGACGCCCGCGGAGACTTGCATGCCGCCGGCACCTTGAACCGCGCGACGGAGCCCGCCGTCGCCGGTTGGTACAACACCCTCGCGCGCGCCTCTGCAGGCCTGCCCGCGATCACCTACCTCACCACCAACCGCAACGCCTCCGGGGCCGGCTTCCCCATCCCCGACGCGCGCTCACCCGACCGCGTCTACGTCGTCCATTGGCATGGGGCCGTGCACGACCACCATGAACCCCCGGCCGGCGCCGAGGGAAATTTCTTCCACTATGTGCGCCTGCACAAGGGCGAGAAAGCCATCGAGGGCCGCAAGATCAGCGACCGCCCATCCCCCCACGGTCACTCCTACCGCCACACCCCCTGCGCCGCCGCCCACCCGGATGGCGGGATCTTCGTGGTTTTCCAGGAATCGACATCGCCCGACCGACTCGTGTTCACCACCGTCGGCGTTGGCCCGTCCGGATCCGCGCTTGGCCTTCACGACAGCGGAAGTACCGGCTACCTGAAAGCACCGCGCCTAAGAGTACAAGGGTCGTCTTACGGAGCACCGAATACGTCAGCAGAAAGAGGTTCAGCAAACCCAAATGCTGCGTTCTGGCAGGGGCAGTAACGGGAACCCGGTCGCGTAAGATCGCTCAAAACCGTCACCGAGCTCTCAGTTCAAGCGCTCCGTCCGGAAGAACCTGCGTCTCCACGTTGTAAATCTCATCCAAGGCCCGTAAGAACCCGTCGAGGTCGGTGAGCGGAAACCGACCGCCAATGCCCACCGCCTTCAGGGCGGGATCTTTAATCTCAATACGCCGGCCAGAATACTTTTCGAACTTAATGACCAAGTCTGCTAAAGTCGCACCTCCTAGCTCCAGCATCGGATCGCCCCACGCACGCACGCGGGCGATCTCCTCGGCCGGTACGGCGGTTATCACGACGGGTGACAAACGCTGATCGGATCCACGTGCTACAGTCGCCCGATATCCCGCGCCGATCACGGGAGCGGCCGAGTCCGCAGCGTGCGGATGTGGAATCGAGGGGAAGGTCTGTGGCGTGAGAACCTGTACCGATCCCTCCGTAACAAGAACGTCTACGATCTGAGTGTGAAGCCGAACTGTAAACGCCGTGCCGACGGCTCTCACCGTAACACCTTGAACTTCGATCAGGAATGGTCGTGCCGGATCCTTGGCCACGGCGAAGAAAGCCTCTCCGCGAATCAGCCGGATCCGTCGCTCGTCAGTCGTAAAATGATCGACGATCTCGGCACCTGACTTGAGACGAACCATGCTTCCATCCGGCAGCCAGCGGGTCGTGGATTCAACCGCCACCATGGCAGAGACATCGCCCTCAACCCGGGCAATCCGGCCCAAGGGCCGGTGTTCAAACCACACAAATGCGAACACCAACGCTGCCGCCGCGGCAAGCGTTCCCCAGAACCGCCGGACCTGTGTGAACGCCGGCACCGCCGACGCAGTCGGCGTACGCCCAACCTGCCGACCCAGACCGCGAAAAAAATCCCACGATGCCATCGCTTGATCGAACGCCTCCGCATGCCGCGCATCCGCAGCAAGCCATCGTTTCAGCTCTGCGCCCTCCTCCAGCGAAAGACTCCGATCCTGCCGCACAGCCCAGCTCGCAGCCGTTTCTCGAATGGCAGCATCGGTCGGATCGCTCGAGCTTGACGACGAGGGGTTCATGGCGTCCTCCAGGGTAGTGCACCGTGCGAACCGAAGTACGCTTCGCAGCGGCGAAACGCCTTGGTCAGCTGGGACTCGACGGTATGTTCCGAAATGCCCAGTCGTTGAGCGATCTCCCTCTGGGAGAGATCCTCGAAATGCCGGAGAATGAACACTGCACGGCACCGTTCCGGGAGCGCCTCGATCGCATCCGCAAGGATCTCGATTTCTTGGCCCCTGCTAACCATCTCGGCTGTTCCCGGAAGTTCCTCCAGAACCCGCAGGGTCTCGTTATCTTCAATCGGTTCCAAGTTTGCCCGGCCTCTTCGGCGAAAGAGGTCATGAGCCGCGTTGCGAGCCATCGTAAACAGCAGTCCTCGAGGAGAACGCATGCGCTTTTGTTCCCGCATCCGCAACAGCCGGGTGAAGCTTTCTTGCACGAGATCGTCGATGTCAGCAGGGCGGGCGATTCCGATCAGATAGCTGCGCAGCATGCCTTCATGAGGCTGGACTTCCTTGGCAAACCAGGCGGCAGTATCGGAATCTTGGGGCGGCATCTTTCGGGAAAGCGACGGTGAGTCAGTCCCAGTGCGATTGAGGTGGCAAGAAATGACGCAGGCGCTCAGCGAAAAAAATCTCGTTCGGGCATCACGGAAATCGAGTTCACCAGCGTCAGTATAACGGGGAAGCTTTGGCCGCGTCCGATCATCCCCAAGAAATGATCAATATTTACTGCACCCAATCCGCAAAGATGCCTCCTCCGACCCTTCACCCTTCTCAAAAAAAGGCCGTCATTCTCATGAAACGAACGATCATCTCCCCCCTTCTGCGCGATGTTCGCAACGGTACTCGCCAGTGCCAGTCCTCCAACGCGCCCGAATATTCTTTTCATTTTTTCCGATGACCATACGATCCAGGCGATCAGCTCGTACGGCGAGAAGCGACGGCTGCTTGAAACGCCGCACATCGATCGTATAGCAAGCACGGTTGGTATGATAAGCGATGGGTGCTTGAGGAGTCCTTGCGCACCCCCTGCTCGTCCGTTGGCCAGGCGTAATCGCACCGGCAGTACCAACGGCGACATGGTCTCGGTGCTGGATTTTGCCCAGACCATTTTAGAGATGGCCGGCCAGCCGCAACCCACTGACATGCAGGGACGCAGCCTCGTCCCGCTCATGCGGGGTCAGCGGCCCAAGGACTGGCGTTCGAGCTTCTATTACCACTTCTACGAATACCCAGTGCACAACCGCGTACGACCGCACGAGGCGGTCGTCACTCAGCGCTATAAACTCGCCCACTTCTACGCCCCCGATGTGGATGACTGGGAGCTCTACGACTTGGTCGAAAATCCGAATGAAACGAAAAATTTCTTCCGCGATCCCGCCTACGCGCCGGTTGTTGCGGAACTGAAGAGTGAACTCAACCGTCTGCGAGTCCCCCAATGATTGGCGAACCGGGCAGAGCACAGGCGCCTCTCGGATCCATGACCAACGCTCCTGCGCCCACTCGGGAAGAAACGCAAAATAGTCGTCACGGAAACTGCGGGGTTCAGCGACATCATAAGCGGAACCTGTCCACCCCGGTGGTTGCCGCCAAATGGCTCATTCGCATCTCCCCGCTTCTCCCTCATCCCTGCCTGATTCTAAATCGCAGGCGGCGGCTCGCCATCCGTATCCGCTTGATTTAACCGCCGATCCTATGCGCCTGACGCGCTCCGTGTACGCTTCCTGCCTGCTCTCGGTATTCACCACCGTTATAGCCAAGGCTCCGCTCCACGCCTCCGAGGCGACCGTGCCCCGCACCTCGCGCCTGTCAGACGCGGAACAGAATGTTCGCCCCTTCCAAATTCCGGCCGGAGACGCCAGCGAAGCCTTGGTGTCATTCTCCTCCCAGGCGGGGGCGGCCCTGATCTACGTGGTTGAGCAGGTGAAGGGAGTCATAACCAAGGAGATCAACGGACAGTTCCGTCCGCGCGACGCGCTTGAGCGCATGCTGGTCAACACGACCCTCACTGTCTCCGAGGATGAACAAACGGGTGTTCTGATGGTGAAGCGTCGCCCCGTCCCCCCGCTCGAAACGCACCCAACCCCTACAGTTTCCCCAAATACCACACCTCCTTCCATGAAAAAAAACAAGCTGCTTGCCCCGTTTGCGGCCTTTATCGCCGCCTTGACCAACCCTCTCGCCGAAGCTCAAAGCACAACGGCCTCAAACCTCCCCGACCCCATTCTTCTTAGTCCTTTCGAAGTCACCGGCAATACCGAGGGCTACATGGCGACCAACTCCATTTCGGGTACTGCCATGAACACTCCGCTTAAGGACGTTCCGATGGCGATCAACGTGATCACCGCCGAACTGATTTCAGACATGGGGGTGACCGACATGACCGACATTCTCAAAATGAATGCCTCGATCACCATGCAAGCCCGGGCCTATTTCACCAATCGCGGTGCAAACTGGACGATCCGCGGATTCGGAACCCGCAATTTGCTCGTGGACGGAGTGACTGGCGGCAATCAAATCCCCCCTCAATTGATCGATCGCGTGGAGATCGTGAAAGGTCCTAACACCCTCTACGGTCAATCCGATCCAGGCGGCCTGATCAACATCATCACCAAACGTCCGCTTCCCGTTCAGCATCAGCGCTTCAGCGCTTTGGCCGGAAGCGATGGTCAGCTCGGATTCGACCTCGACGTCAATACACCCCTCGCCAACGGCGCGGCCAGCCTGCGTCTCCTCGCCGGCTACAGTCAGACAGACGGCTATCGGCGGGTGGATGGTGAAGAAATCAACTACCTCGGATTGGTCGGCGAGATCAAGCTGAGCGCCAAGACCACCTTTCTCTTCAACGCCTCCGGACGTGAATCCGACGGAGTGGCTGCGCAGCGGTCGACTTTCTCGTTTGAGGTGATCCCAACCGATCTTAACGGCGATGGCGTGATCAACAACACCGTCGTGCGTGGCGTCCGCGAGGCCACGGCTCGCTACAATGCGCGGTTTCTCCCGCCTGACTTCACCACCTCGACCGCGGACAATAAAATGGAGTGGTCAAACTGGTATCTCAGCACGGGACTTCGCCATGCGTTCACCCCACAAATCATGGGGCAGTATAACTACGTGAATACGCAACAGCGCCTCGGCTTCACCTCGCGCGAATTCAACACGTTCAACGCGAGCGGGGTTTCCGATGTGAAACACACTGGAGGCGACGAAACCAATCGTACCAACGCCCACACGCTGCAGCTGGCAATGAACTTCGAGACGGGAAACATTTCGCACCGTGTCCTCGTGGGCGGCCGCAGCACTGCGGATACGCGCCGCAGCGATGTTTATGACCTGCGCGCGCTCGGGCCGGCGAGCGAAAGGAATGTCATGAACCAGATGATCGCCAACGGACGCAACCTTCGTCTCTTTCTCACCAAGGATGATGTGCTGTCGGGCGTTCCTTACTGGTTGGACGACGTCCCCACAAAGGCGGAGGCCTTTGCTCTCGGAACGCGGGTCGGGGCGGTGGGCGAGAGCACAACCGATGTCAACTCGGCGTACATCACCGACAGCGTAGGCCTGATGGACAACCGGCTGAAACTGTTGGCCGGCCTGCGGTATGTTGAAATCAAGAATGCATCACAATCCGTGACCGGCTCGCTGATCGGTAATGTCCAGGAGAGTTCCGACTCAAGTTATCAGCTCGGTGTGGTTTACGATCTCACGCCCAATCTCGTGGTGTTCGGAAACACCGCCACCGCCTTTAATCCCAACTCCCCTGATTCGCAGACCGGCCAGACACGGGAGCCCGAGCGCTCGCTTGCGTATGAGATCGGCCTTAAGTTCGAGAACCTTTTTTCAGGTCGTCTTTCTGGAACCGTTTCCCTGTTTGAGATCACCAAGGAAAATTTGGTCCGGAGCGATTACAATCCCGTGACCTTCAGCAATGTCACCGAGATCTCCGACGACGAGAGCAAGGGCATCGATACCGAGCTGTTCATCACCCTCAAACCACAGTGGCAGGTCGTACTCGGATACACCCACATGAAGACGCAGGTGGTCAAGAGCCAGACTGCGGCGCTGGGCCTTCCCTTGGAGGGAGCCCCGCCGGATAAAGCAACCTTGTGGACGAGTTACGAGTTCGCCTCCGGTCCCCTCAAGGGGCTGCGGTTTGGCGGTGGCGGCGTATTCGTCAGGGGCCCCATTCAACAATTTGGCGTCAGCTCGAACCGGCTCGTTGTCCAACGCGGATACACCGAACTGAACCTATTTGCGAGATATGAAACCGCGTATCGCGATCACAAGCTCGGCTTCGGTCTAAACGTCAACAACCTGACGGATAAGTTCTATTTGAAGGCTAGGGCTGCCTCGAATACACCGCGCCAGATCATCTTCTCGACCTCTCTCGACTGGTGAAGGGGGCCGGAGTCAATCAACTTTGGCCGATTCGGTTGAACTGCTGGTTCGCACTCGGCAGTCTCAGCCTCCTTTCGCCTCCCGTGGCGGCTCAGCCACCGGATGCCGTTGCCACGGAGTTTGAGGCCTGGCAGGAGCAGTACCCCTGGCAGGTGTCGCCCGAGGTAATCACACGGGCCCACACCCTGGGCGCCGTGCCGGAGACAAATTTTGACGAGATGCGGGTCCCGACCTCCACACTTCCAGATCTGCTGACGTTCGCCTCCGGCGACAACGTGTCGACTCCCGCCGCGTGGCGGGTGCGCCGCGAGGAGTTGCTCGAGTTGTTTCGCACGGAAGTCTTTGGTGCCGCTCCTCCCCGGCCTGATTCGCTTCGGTTTACAGTGGTGGATCACGACACGCTGGCGCTTGAAGGCCTCGCGACTTTCAAGCGCATTGCAATCAGCTTTAATCTTGGACCGAATCACTTCGGCTTTCATCTCTCGCTCTTCATCCCCAATCGCCGGACGGGAGTGGCGCCGGTTGTGCTTTTGCTAAGGCACAGAGATTCGACCCCGGTCCGCAACGCAGCAAAAAGCAGCGGAGATTTCTGGCCGGTCGATTGGACGCTCTATCTCGATCATGCCGATTCCTTCTTTGCGCAGGCTTCACCCCCGGACCTCCGATGAATCGACCGGGGGGATTCCTCCATGCCCTGTGCTTAGTTTACGCCCGTCCCTCCTCCGTCCTCTTGCCATGTTTTCACGCACTCTTCTCCCGTTGCTTTGCCTGCTGACCGCCCTGCCGGCTCCCGCCTCCGAACGCCCGAACGTTCTCTGGATTACCGCGGAGGACATGAGTCCCAATCTAGGGTCCTACGGAGATGGCTTCGCGCGCACGCCCCAGCTCGATGCCTTCGCGCGCCAGGCCGTTCGCTATACCCATGCGTTCGCCACGGCCCCGGTGTGTTCGCCCTCGAGGGCTGCCCTGATCACCGGCGTCTACGCCAATTCGCTGGGAAATCCCCATCTGCGCTCGCAGGTAACGTTGCCACCCGGGTTTGAAGGATATCCCGTTCATCTCCGCCGCAACGGCTATTTTACCACGAACAACGTGAAGACGGACTACAACCTGCAGGACGAGGCCCGGTTGGTGCAGACATGGTGGGATCGGAGCGACCCCAATGCCCACTGGCGTCAACGGGCCTCCGGTCAGCCCTTCATGGCGGTGTTCAACATCATGGATACACATCAATCCCGCTCCAGCGCCTGGCCGGAGGAGATGTTCGAACGTGAGATTGGCAGCCAGCTGTCCGCCGACGAACGGGCCGACCCGTCGCGCGTCACTCTCCCGCCGTACTACCCTGACACACTCGCATCCCGCAAGGCGATGGCTCGGTACTATGATTGCATCGCCGTGATGGATCGCAAGGCAGGCGCGATCCTCGCGGAGCTTGAGGCAGACGGTCTGGCGGAGGACACCATCGTCTTTTACTATTCCGACCATGGCATGGGCATGCCTCGCGGGAAACGGCTGCTCCACGACTCGGGCATGCGCATACCGCTTCTGATCCGCTTCCCAAAAAAATGGGCGCACCTGGCGCCGGGCGCACCGGGCTCGTCGACGGATCGGTTGGTCAACTTCGCCGACTTCGCACCCACCCTGCTCAGCCTCGCCGGCGTACCCGTCCCCGCCCACTTCCAAGGAGTCGCCTTTCTCGGAGCGGCCTCCAGACCGGAGCGACGCTACCTTTTCGGGGCTCGCGATCGCGTGGACGAGGCTTTCGATACCGCGCGCTCGGTGCGCGATCATCGCTGGCTTTATATACGCAACTATCGGCCGCATCTGTCATGGGCCCCGCCTGAAGCCTATTCGGACACCGACCCTTTCCGGGTCGAGCTCCTCGACTACGCCAAAAAGCAGGAACTCGGAGCCCTGGACGCAGGCGCGCTGTCATGGCTGTCGCCCACCCGTCCCCGCGAGGAACTCTATGATACCGTCGCCGATCCACATCAATTGAACAACCTCGCGTGGAAGCCCGGGCATTCGGCCACGCTCGACCGCCTGCGTGGCGCCCTTCGCAGCTGGTTGCTGGAGATTCGCGATGTGTCGTTTTTGCCCGAGGAGGAGGTGCCGCTTCGTTCGAAGAACCTTTCTCCGTACGAAATGGCCCGCCAGCCCGGCAGCTATGATCTCGCCCGGGTCCTCGCTGCGGCCGAGCAGGTCGACAACCCCGCGGCCACCTCACAGCAGCGAATCTGGCTTTCCGACTCGGATAGCGCCGTACGGTACTGGGCGGCCGTCGGGTTTGCCGCCAATTCAACGGGCGCACGCGAAGCAAGGGCGGAACTGGAAAATGCGCTCAGAGACAGCGCCGCGGCGGTGCGAATAGAAGCCGCCGGCGCCCTGGTCGCGGCCATGCCGCACCCAGACGCTCTGGAGACCCTTGGTCGTGGAATCATGGATACCGATGTGAATGTCGCTCTCCACTCCGCTCGTCTTTTGGAATTGCTGGGCGCCTCCGCCCAACCGTTACTGCCTCGTATCAACGAACGCCTTGCTTCTGCCCTAGCCCTTGCGAAGACCTCTACCACCGAATACTATATCAGCATGGCCCTTGGCTCGCTCGTAACCGAGCTCGAAAAGGGGCGGGGGCCTTGAATCCTCACCCGGGCATTCCGGCCGTTGCCGTGCTGACCATGGCCATTCCGCCCCAGCGCAAATCCTGAATGGCAGTCACAATCAATCGCTTACCGAACCGTACCACTGTTTCCATCCCCAAATCTCTTCATATGTTCGTTCGTCGCCTCCTTCTCTTCGTCGTGGCGGCTCCGCTGGGTATTCTACCGGCGCAGGATCGTCCGAATATTCTCTGGATTACTTGGGAGGATTCCGGCCTCCACCACGACAGCTACGGCGACCGCTTTGCGGTGACCCCCACTCTCGATGCTGTCGCTCAGGATAGCGTACGCTTTGCGCAGGCCTTCGCCTACACGGGAGCATGCTCGCCAAGCCGATCCTGCCTGATCACCGGTGTCTATCCACTGCGTCTCGGCACGCACCATATGCGTTCCAACGCGCGCCTGCCCGAACAGGTACGCGGCTTCCCCGAGTACCTGCGGGAGGCGGGCTACTACACCTCCAACAACGTCAAGGAGGACTACAACTTCACAACCCCCCCCAGCACCTGGCACGAGTCGGGCAATCAGGCGCACTGGCGCAAGCGCGCTCCAGGCCAGCCGTTTTTTTCTGTCTTCAACCTCATGGTTACGCATCAAAGCCAGATCTTTGTCGATGACGCTCGATATCGGGCCAACACGCGGCGCCTTACCCCGGAACAACGCCGCGATCCTTCGAAGGTTCCGATCCCACCCATCCATCCCGATACCTCCGAGTTCCGACGCGACTGGGCTCGGCATTACGAAAACGTCACCGCGATGGATTATCAGGTCGCAGATATTCTTGCCGAGCTGGAAGCCGACGGGCTCGCCGACAACACCATTGTATTCTTCTTCTCGGATCACGGAACCGGGATGCCGGGCATCAAAATGTGGGCATGGGGGCCCGCCCTGCACGTCCCCTGCCTAGTTAGATTTCCGGCCCGGTGGCAGCACCTTTCCCCGATGCCCCCCGGAACCACGACCGACCGGTTGGTGAGCTTCGTGGATTTCGCCCCGACCGTGCTCAACCTTGCGGGAATCGAAACCCCACCACACTTTCAAGGTCATGCGTTCCTAGGGGTCCGGACTGGCCCATCAAGAACCGTCGTTTTCGGAGGGAAGGACCGCCAAAGCGAGTTGATCGACTCTATCCGTACTATTCGCGATCACCGTTTTCAGTACCTACGAAATTTCCGTCCACATCAGTCCTACGGCCAATACATGAGCTACAATTGGCAGTCAGCCAGCATGCAGGCATGGGACCGACTCCACCGCGAACGTAAATTGACCGGCCCCCCCGCCCGCTTCTTCGCACCCACCAAGCAGGTGGAGGAACTCTACGACGTGCAAAACGACCCCTGGCAAATACGCAATCTTGCCGAAGACCAAGCCTACGCCGGGGAACTCGCACGCATGCGAAAACTGTTGCGCGACGAAATGCGCAGTTCTTACGACCTCGGACTTCTGCCCGAGTACGAACTCAACCTACGCTCAGCCGGCACCACACCTTACGCCATTGCAACCGACCCTCGTCTAAATCCACTCGACGACCTGCTGCACGCCGCCGACCTAGCCAATGCAATGGACCCGCACAACCTCGACGCTTTGAAAGGCTTGTTGCGCCACGACGACTCGGCGATCCGTTGGTGGGGCGTCGTCGGCCTGGTCGCCTTGGGTGAGCGCGCAGCACCGGCGCGCTCCGAACTGCATGCGGCCGCCGACGACCGCTCGCCCGACGTTCGCATCGCCGCAGCAGAAGCCCTCGCAAACCTCGGCGAACTCGAACGCGCCCTCGCCACCCTGGAGTCGGCGCTGCGCTTTGATGATGTCTTCATTCGTCTCTCCGCCCTCAACACCATCGAACGGCTCGGACCGAAAGCCCGCCCGCTCTTGCCGACGATAACCCAAGCCAAAATCGTCGCTCCTGCTCAAAAAGACACGGCCGATTACGTTGCCCGCATGGTCGACTACCTGCCGGGTCGAATCGATCCCTGACGAAACCCCTTCGTCCCTTCGAGTCGATTTAAATAGCGCACCACCTTCGAAGCTTTCAGCTTCAATGCCTGATTATCTCGATACGCCGTAAGGCATAACCTTATCGCACATTCTAACCGGAAGCCTTTGGTTACGCCTCAGCGTCGCCTTCCACCATCGGTCATCGGTTTTCACGGACACCACTCACTTTTCCCCAGAGCGCTGTTGTCCTGCTAACCGCTCCCCCTCCTTCATGCCATCGTTCGCACTGCTCTTCCTCATCCGCTCATGCGTCCTGGCACTTGCCTGTGTGTTTTCGGCGTGGACCGTCGCCGCCGACAAGCCGCGCCTCGCCGTGCTCACCGACATCGGCGGGGATCCCGATGACCAGCAGTCGCTCATCCGGCTCATGGTTTACGCCAACGAGTTCGAAATCGAGGCGCTCATTGCCAGCGCATCGGGCACGCCCGGCGAACTCAAGCAGGCGGTCACCAAACCGCACCTCATCCGCGAGATCGTCGAGGCTTACGGTCAGGTGCTGCCTCAGCTTCGCCGTCACGCCGAAGGCTGGCCCACGGCCGAGTCGCTGCTTTCCCTCGTCAAATCGGGCAACCCGAACCGCGGCCGCGACCACATCGGCGAGGGCCACGACACCGAAGGCTCCCGCTTCCTCATCGAGCGCATCGACGCCGGCACCGCCAGCCGTCCGCTCAACCTGACGATCTGGGGCGGGCAGACCGACTTCGCCCAGGCACTCTGGCGCGTGAAGAACGACCGCGGCGAGGCGGGCTACCGCGCCTTCATCGCCAAGGTGCGTACCTTCGACATCGCCGATCAGGATGGCATTGGTCCGTGGATACGGTCCGAGTTTCCTGGTCTCTTCTACATCCTCTCCAAGTCCCCGGCGGGCGCCGACCGTCGCGCCGCCAGTTTTCGCGGCATGTACCTCACCGGCGACGAGGAGCTCACCAGTCCGGAGTGGATCGAGCGCCACGTGCGCAACTCGGGACCGCTCGGACGGCTCTATCCGCTCAAAACCTGGACCGCCCCCAATCCGCACGGTTGTCTGAAAGAAGGCGACACACCCTCTTGGTTCTTCTTTCTCCCGCAAGGAGGCAACAACCCCGCCGACCCCACCAAGCCGGGCTGGGGCGGGCAATTCCGTCGCGCCGACGACGGATGGTACATCGACCTGGATCCTGCTGACGGCGTCGATCCGCGCCACACGGTGAGCCGCTGGCGTCCGGACTTTCAGGCCGATTTCGCCCGACGTCTCCGTTGGTGCCGCTCTGACGAACTCACGCTCGAGGACCCGGAGGCCCGCGCCCGCCTTCCGGAGTTCAAAACCATCCCGGCCGCCGCACCCCACGAGTTGACCCCGGCCGCACCGGTCGACGCCACCGCCTTCGGCACATGGACCCGGTCGCTGGGCGACGACGGCTCGCGCCGTTACTCGTCACTCACCCAGATCACCAAGGAAAACGTTCACCGACTCGAACCCGCCTGGATCTACCGCTCCGGCGATGGGCTCGCGAACATCCAGTGCACCCCGATCATCGTCGAGGGAACGATGGTCATGCCCACGCCGGGCGGCGCCATCGTCGCCGTGGACGCCGCCAGCGGACGCGAGCGCTGGCGTTACACGGTGGAGGGACTCGGCCGGCGCCTGCAGGACACTCCCGCCCGCCGCGGGCTCGTGTATTGGCCGGGCACTACGACAGCATCGCCGCGGATCCTCTTCGGTGCGGGCGACTGGATCTACGCCCTCGATCCTCTGACCGGAAAGCTGCTGGCCGACTTCGGCCAGGAAGGGCGGACTCCGATCCCGACCGGCGCCACGGCCGCCGGCGTCGTTCATCAGGATGTTTTCATCACCACCGGCCTCAACGGCGACGTCTTTGGCTACGACGTACGCACCGGGGCCCAACGTTGGAAATTCCGCTCAGTGGCACAAGGCGACGACTTCGGCTCCGACACGTGGGATGGACCACAGGCGGGGGCCAACGGCTGGAGTGGGCTCTCGCTCGATGAGGGGCGCGGTCTCGTTTTCGTCGCCTTGGGCGCGCCGCGCCCCGACATGGTCGGCGTGGCACGGCACGGCGACAATCTCTTCGGCAACTGCGTGCTGGCGCTCGATGCGCTGACCGGAGCCTACCGGTGGCACTTCCAGGATGTGCGCCATGACATCTGGGATCTCGACGTCTGCGTGCCGCCCAACCTCGTGACCATCGAAAAGGATGGAAAACGCGTGGATGTCGTCACCAGCATGTCGAAGGCCGGCCACCTCTTCGTGCTCGATCGCCTCACCGGCAAGCCCGTCTTCCCCGTCCGCCTGCGCCGCGCGCCGGTATCCAAGTTGCCCGGCGAGCGCACCGCTTCGTACCAACCCGATCCCGAGCTGCCCGAGCCGATTTCACGCATGAAGTTTCATCCCGACATGATCACGGATCGCACCCCTGAGGCGCGTGCCTTTGTCGAAGCGGTGGTGGCGAAATCCACCCATGGTTTCTTCGAACCGTTCACTCCCGGCGTCCCGAACCTCTTCATCGGAACGCGCGGAGGGGCCGAGTGGTCGGGGGCCGCCGTCGACCTTCCCACCGGCCGGCTCTATGTGACATCCAATCGCTGGGTTTCGCGCATCACCGTCATTCCCAACGACGACAAGGAACGTGATCCCCGGCATCCGCCCTCCGTCGGCGAAACTCACTACCAACAGCACTGCGCCGCCTGCCACGGGCCCACGCGTCAAGGCCTCGGCATTGCCCCGCCCCTGCTCGGCCTGAAGCATCGTCTGACCGACGCCGACGTGCTCGAACTCATCGCGAAGGGCAAGGGCGCCATGCCACCCAATCTCGTGCTGAACGACCCGGAAAAGGCGGCGCTGCTCGATTACCTGTTTCGACGCAACCAACCGCCCACGCGCAGCGGCGGGGGCGGACCCGGAGCGGGCGACGAACCGAAGTATGTCTTCGGCGGATTTGGTTTTCTCGTCGACCAAGACGGCTACCCCGGCATCAAGCCGCCATGGGGGCTGCTCAACTGCTACGACCTCGCGACAGGCAAGGCGCTCTGGCGCGTGCCGCTCGGCGAGCACGAGGAGCTCACTCGCCAGGGCGTGCCGCTCACCGGCTCGCAGAACCTCGGTGGCGCCAGCGTCACAGCCGGGGGACTTGTCTTTGTCGCCGGCACGTCCGACGAACGCCTGCGCGCCTTCGACGCCGACACCGGAGAAGAACTCTGGTCCGCCAAACTCCCGCACGCCGGCACCGCCGCCCCCGCCATCTACGAAGCGGACGGACGTCAGTTCGTCGTCATCACCGCGACCGGCGGAGGCCGCGTCGGCGGTGCGTCAGGCCCGGGCGATGCCTACGTTGCTTTCGCTTTGAAGCCGTGAGCTGTTCGCAAGAGGGCTGAGAAGATCGAGTCAGGTTGTCCTCGCCCGGTTTCATCAATCCACGTAAACAACGTCCGGTGATGACGCCTACTTTCCGACGACAGCTCCGGGCCGCGGGGTTCACCGCTGCCCTGACGATGACCGTGTTCACGCTGCTCGGCGCGCTTCCCGGTTGCCGCAAGCCCGCCGAATCCACCGTCCGCACCGCCTTGGCCGCCGCCGCCTCGAAGCCGGCCATCCCGCCCTCGACCGACTGCCGCGCGTGTCATGAGGACATCTACAACAACTGGTCGCACTCCCACCACGCGCTCGCCAACCGCCCCGTCGACGCGGAAAAGGACGCCGATGCCTTCGGCAGCGTGCAGGAGTTCTCCGCCCACGGCATCGATTACCGTCTCGAATGGAAGGACGCCAAACCGCACGTCACCGAGAAACGCGAGGGCGCCGACGCCACCGAGACCTACCTCGCCGACCATGTGCTCGGTCACACTCCTCTCCGCCAATACGTGGTGCCGATCGGGAAGGGGCGCTTCCAGGCCGCCGAACTCGTCTGGGATCCGGCGAAAAAAGAATGGTTCAATGTGTTCGGCGACGAACGCCGCCAGCCGGGCGAATGGGGCCACTGGACCGGCCGCGGCATGAACTGGAACTCCATGTGCGCGCACTGCCACATGACCGGCTACGACAAGAATTACGATCTGATCTCCGACTCGTACTCCACCACCTGGACCGAGCACGGCATAGGTTGCGCCTCCTGCCATGCGATGCCTGCGGATCACGGCAAAAACCCCGCTGCGGCCGTCGCCCTTGACCTCACGCCGGAAGCGCTTGCGGCGCGCCGTCATCAAGCGATGGAGACGTGCGCCCCCTGTCACGCCCGCAACGAACTGCTCACCGGGAACATTCGCGCGGGACTGTCGTACCACGACCACTACCGGCTCACGCTGCCGACCGATCCCGCCGTGTTTTATCCGGACGGCCAGGTGCTCGATGAGAACTTCAACTACACCTCGCACCTGATCAGCCGCATGGGCGGAAAAGCCGGCGTCACCTGCCTCGATTGCCACGAGCCGCACAGCGGCAAGACCCTCCTGCCCGTCACCAACAACGCGCTCTGCCTGCAATGCCACGGCGCACCGGGACGCGACACCGCCATCGTCATCGATCCCCTTGCCCATTCCCGCCACGCCGCCGGAAGCACGGGCAACCAGTGCGTCTCGTGCCACATGCCGACGACCACCTACATGCAGCGCGATCCGCGCCACGACCACGGCTTCATCAAGCCGGATCCACTGCTCACCAAGGAGCTTGGCATTCCCAACGCCTGCAATGGCTGCCACACCGATCAGTCGGTCGACTGGGCCATCGAACACAGCGGGCGTTGGTACGGCGACAAACTGGATTCACGTCAACGCTCGCGCACCCGCGCCGTCGCCGCCGCCCAACGCGGCGAACCCGACGCCCTGGGTCCGCTGCTCGAGCACATCGCCGACGAGGAGGTGCCGGCTTGGAAGGCCACAATGATTTCGCTGACGCGTGCCTACGCCGGCGCCGACCCCCGCGTGCTCACCGTGGCACGCGAGGCCACGCGTCACTCCGATCCCATGGTCCGCTCGGCCGGTGCTCAGGTGCTCGCCGGCGTCCCCGGGGAAGAGGCGACGCTTCGCCCCCTCCTCGACGATCCCGTGCGTCTCGTGCGCCTCGACGCCGCATGGCCGCTTTCCGCCGAACTCCCCGCCGGCGGAAAGATGCGGAACGAGCTCGACGCCTACCTTGCCGTCTCGGCCGATCAACCGCTCGGACGCCTGCGCATGGGGCAGGATCTCTACAACCGCGGACGTGTCAGCGAGGCCGTTGCCCACATGCAGGCCGCCGCCCAGTGGGATCCCAACTCCCCCGGCTTGCACGACGCGCTCGGCATCGTGCTCAACGAACTCGGCCGTCCCGCCGAAGCCGGATCCGCCCTGTGGCGCGCCGCCCAGCTCGATCCGGGCAATGCCAGCGCCGCCTTCAATGCCGGCCTCGCCTTCGCCGGCGCAGGGCGTCTCGCCGACGCCGAAGCCGCACTGCGCGAAACCGTTCGCCGCGATGCCCGTTTCGACCGGGCATGGTACAACCTCGGCCTGCTCCTCGCGCAAACGCAGCGCATGACCGACGGTATCGCCGCCCTGCGCACTGCGGAGCAAATCGCCCCGCAGATCGCAGACTACCCCTACGCCCGCGCCACGCTCCACTGGCAGCGCGGCGAACGAGCCGAAGCCATCGCCGCCGCCCAGCAAGCACTCGTTGCCAACCCCGCCCACGCCCAAGCCCGCGCCCTCCTCCGCCAGGCAGGCCTGTAGGCCGCCTTGGCTCGTTCTCGTAATCGTTCTCTTTCTCGTTCTCGAGCTTCCCCAAAAGATCGGTCCGATCCGACGGATCGGTCGGATCCGACGGATCTCCCCCTTCCTCCTACCATGCGCCTCCTTGCCTCCCTGACCATCGTACTCCTCCCGCTGCTCGCCTCCGCCGCAGAGCCACTCCCCGGCAACCGCATGCTCGAGGCTTACCTCGCTGACGAAACCGCGCTGGTCGCCGGTCAGGCTTTCGCCGACATCGCCACGCTCGACGACTGGCAACGCGAGCGTCCGCGCTACCGCGAACAACTGCTCGAGATGCTCGGCCTCTCGCCGCTTCCCGAACGCACCGATCTGCAGGCCACGATCACCGGACGCATCGACCACCCGGAATTCACCGTTGAGAAACTCCATTTTCAATCGCTCCCGGGACTCTACGTCACAGGCAACCTCTACGTGCCCAAGAATCTCACCGGCAAGGCGCCCACCATTCTTTACGTCTGCGGGCACAGCCGCCAAGTCGTCGACGGAGTCAGTTTCGGCAACAAGACCGGCTACCACCATCACGGCGTCTGGTTTGCCCGCCATGGCTACGTGTGTCTGATGATCGACACCATCCAGCTCGGCGAATTGCAGGGCGTGCACCACGGCACGCGCAACCAGGGCCTCTGGTGGTGGAACGCGCGCGGCTACACCCCTGCCGGTGTCGAGGCTTGGAACTCCATGCGCGCGCTCGACTACCTCGAGTCCCGCCCCGAGGTCGACGCCGGCCGCATCGGAATGACCGGGCGCTCGGGCGGCGGGGCCTACACCTGGTTCACCGCCACACTCGACGAACGCGTCAAGGTGGCCGTGCCCGTCGCCGGCATCACCGACCTGCACACCCATGTGGTCGACGGCCGCGTCACCGGCCATTGCGACTGTATGTTCCAAGTGAATACCTACCGCTGGGACTTCGCGCAGATCGCCGCGCTCATGGCCCCGCGCCCGCTCCTGCTGGCCAACTCCGACAAGGATCAAATCTTTCCGCTCGAAGGCGTGCTTCGCGTCCATCGTGACGTCGCCCGGATCTACCGCCTGCACAACGCCTCCGGCAAGCTGGGATTGCTCATCACCGAGGGACCCCACCGCGACACGCAGGAGCTGCAGGTGCCCGCCTTCCGCTGGTTCAACCGTTTCCTCAAGGACGACGAAGCCCCGATCTCCGTGCCTGCGGAAAAAATCTTCGCGCCCGCCGAGCTGAGGGTCTTCGACACGCTGCCGGCCGCCCAGCGCACCACCACCATCCATGACACGTTCGTCGCGGCGGCGACCCCGGTCGTACCGGGCAACGCCGCCGCCTGGCGCGCGCAAACCGCCGGATGGCGCGCCGTCCTCGAACAAAAGGTTTTCGCCGGCTGGCCGTCCGGCGCCGACCCGCTGTCGGTCGTGCGCATGGAGCAACAAACGGCCGGCGATCTCGTCCTGACGACCTGGGAATATTCCCCGCAGCGCACGATCCGCCTGCCCCTCTACGTTTTCTCCTCGGCGCAAACCGCCGCGCCCCGCCCCGGCCGCCTGCACGTCCTCGACGAGGAATCGTGGCTTGCCTTGCTGGGCACCGCGCCCGCTTCACACCGCGCCGCGCTCGCCGCACCGTTGCCGGTCCCGGCCGATCTTCCTCCGCGTTCGGCCGCGATGCAGGCCCTGCTCGATCAGGCGGCTCGCGGCGAACTCACGCTCGCCTTCGCTCCGCCACGCGGCGTCGGCCCGACCCGCTGGTCCGGCGATGATGCCGCGCAACGCAATCACCTGCGGCGCTTCATGCTGCTCGGCCAGACGCTCGAGGGCATGCGCGTCTGGGACATCCGCCGCGCCCTCGCCGCCGCCGGCGATCCGCGCGTCGGCGCCAACGTGACCGCCTGGTCGCTCTCCGGCGAACGCCATCAAGCCGTCAACGCCCTCTACGCCTCGTTGTTCACCGACGGCCTCGCCGGCGTGACCCTGATCGCGCCGCCCGCCAGTCATCAGACGGGCCCCGATTATCTCAATATTCTCCGCTTTCTCGACGTCCCCCAAGCGCTCGCCTGGGCCGCTGAGCGCCAGCCCGTCACCCTCACGGCGACCCACGAGGCCGACTGGGCCTGGACCACCGCCACCGCCCGCACCCTCGGCTGGCCGCAGGATCGCCTGCGCTGGTAGGCCGGGCCGCAGATCGGTCCGAACGGTGGGGCATCGGGGCTACAGGACCGTCGCGAGTCGGATGGGGTCGCGGGCGCGAACCGACCGGTCAGGTTTATCCGCCAGAGGCGGAACTGTGAGTGCAGCGCATCCCACAAAAAAGGGGCGACCGAAGTCGCCCCTTGAAAACGGTGTGGTGAACGTCGCGCGGCTCAGGTGCCGGCGAGGACCGCCGACTTGATCTCCGGAATGACGTAGGGGCCGCGTCCCACGCGCTTGCGAAGGATGTGGTTGTTGGCCGCATTGACGACGGCGGTTTCGGATCCCTTGAACATTTCCTTCGACGTATCGACCTGGAGTAGAGGGCCCACGGTGATTTTCTTCGAGGCGAGATCAACTTCGTTGGCCTTCAGATGCTCGATCATGCGACCGTAGGCTTCCTTGGTCAGCTCGCTGGAGCGGACCGTCTCGGCCACGGCCTCGTTGGACTTGTCCGCACCGACAAGGTACGAAAGGTTGCCGAGATGGCAGAGTGCGGAAGAGTAATGGCACTCTTCGACGGGCGCGTTGACGACTTTGCGGTCACGGACGGCCTGGATCCAATTCTTGCGGTGGTCACCGTTGCCACCCTCATTGAGGGCCAGGATGCGCTGGTTGTCGTTGTCGTAGATGGCGGCGGTCCCGTTCTCGGCGACGGCGACGTAACCGCCCTCGTACTGAACGATGACGCCCACGCGGGCGCCGCGGAAGGAATCCATGGCCTTCATACCCGCCTTCATGGGCAGACCGCGGACTTCGAAGATGAGCGGAGCCTTCTCGTAGCCGAAGACGGAAATCTGGGTGTTGGGAGTCTCGGCGTCGTCCTTGTAGCCAAAGCGGCCACCCATGCTGAACACCGTGGGCGGCAGACCGGATTCGCCGAGGAACCAGCGGGCCACATCCATTTGATGGATACCCTGGTTGGTCATGTCGCCACCGCCGTAATTCCAGATCCAGTGCCAGTCGTAGTGAACGGGACCACGCGCCTTGCTATTACGACGCGACGGGACCACCGCTGCCGGACCTGACCATTGATCGTAATCGATGCCCGCTGGAATCGGCTGCGGGCCGGTCGTCAGACCGATGCTCTCGCGAGACTTGTAGCAGAGGCCGCGGGCATGCTGGATTTTGCCGAGCTTGCCTTCCTTCACGTAGGCCAGCGCGGCCAGGATGTCGCGCGAGGAACGATTCTGCGTGCCGGCGTACACGATATTCTTCGTGGAGTTGCGGGCGGCCTCGACGGCCTGGCGGCCTTCCCACACGTTGTGCGAAAGCGGTTTCTCAACGTACACGTCTTTTCCGGCCTGCAGGCCCCAGATCGTCTGAAGCGAATGTTGATGATTCGGTGAGGCGAGCACCACGGCATCAATGTCCGCCGACTCAAGCAGTTTGCGGTAATCGGTGTAGGTGCGCGGCTTGAGGCCCTCGGCCTCGCACTCGCCGAGACGCTTCGCGAGGATCGTGGCGTCGACATCGCAGATCGCGACGAGTCGGGCGCCCGGCATATTGTAGTAGGTCTTGATGTGACTGCCGCCCTGACCGTTGATGCCGACGACGGCGATGCGGATGTCACCATTGGCGCTGCCCGAGGCGGCCACGGCCGGAGCGGCTTGACCAAGCAAACGGCCATGGCCGGCGAAGAGAACGGCGCTGCCGCCGAGGAGAGACGTTTTAAGGAACTGCTTTCTAGACCAGGTATTCATAGAGGGGTTAATGACAGGGGCTGAGACGACGGGACGCGCGCAATGAGCGGGGCGCACCTAGAATAAGGTCCATTAAATACGTTAACGTCAAACGATCCAGCTCTACGCGGCGGAAAAGCCTTGGAATATTCGTTAACGTTAAAAGACGCTCAGCCCGGCTAATGGCAAGGGCGCAAACTATCGCCTTTGAATGGCCCGAGGCGCCCCGCCGAACGCATTCGACTCAAGCCGGGGTGCCGCTCAACACCTCGGCGAGCGTGGTCAGCATCGCTTCGGCAGCGTAGGGCTTCGGGATAAATCCATCCAAGGCAAGCCCCTCGGTCCGCGTCAGTTCGCCGTGAGAGGTGAGCCCACTGGACCCAACGATCTTGATTGTGGGGTCAAGCGCCCGGAGAGCCGCAATCGTCGCGGGGCCGTCCATCACCGGCATCGCCATGTCGGTCAGGACGACAGCGATGTCCGCCCGGTTTTCGGTATAGAGGGCCACGGCCTCGGCGCCATCGGAGGCAAGCAACACGCGGTAATTAAAACGCTCGAGAATCTTCTTCCCCACTTCACGTATCGTCGCCTCGTCGTCGACGAGCAGGACGGTTTCGCCGCGACCGCGCGGCAGCCCCGGTCGAGCCGTCGTGTCGGGCGGGGTTTCTGCCGGCGCGAAGATGGCGGGCAGATGAACTTTGAAGCGGGCGCCTTGGCCGGGTTCGCTGTAGAGTGTGATGAATCCGCCCTGGCTTCGCACGATGGTAAGGACCGTGGAGAGCCCCAAACCCGTGCCCTTGCCAATCTCCTTCGTGGTGAAAAACGGCTCAAATATGCGGTCCTGAATCTCCCGTTGCATGCCCGTGCCGTTGTCCTCGACCTTAATGACCACGTAACGCCCGGGCTTTGCCTGGGGATGCAGGCTGGCGTACACCTCATCGACGGTTGCGTTCGCGAGCGAGAGCGCGAGACGACCGCCCTTGGGCATCGCATCGCGGGCGTTCACGCAGAGATTCATCAACACTTGGTGCAACTGCGTGGGATCGGCATGAATCAACCAGAGGTCCGGCGGCGCGGTCAGTTCGAACGCGATATTCTTGGGGAACGTGTCGTGCACGATCCGCTCGATGTCGCGCGCCAGCAGCTCAACTTTGACGGTCGCCGGTTTTCCTTCGACCCCGCGCGCGAACGAAAGCACCTGCCTGATCAGGTCCGCCCCGCGCTGGGCGCTGCCTTCGATGCGCGAGAGAATGGTCAGCCGCCCCTCATCCTGCTCGCCTGACTTCAAGAGGCCGATCGCCAGCAGAATCGGCGCCAGCACGTTGTTAAGATCGTGGGCAATCCCGCCCGCCAGCGTGCCGATGCTCTCCATTCGCTGGGAACGCAGCAGGTGCTGTTCCATGCGCTTGCGCTCGGTGATGTCGCGAAAACTCAGCACCGCGCCCGTGATCGCGCCGACCCCGTCGCGCACCGGCGAGCACACATACTCGACGGGAAAGGAACTGGCATCCTTGCGGAAGAACCCCTCGTCCTCAATGCGTCGTACCGCGCCGTCGCGCAGCGTGCGGTGAATGGGCGACTCTTCTTCCGGATAAGGCCGCCCGTCGTCGCGATGATGATGCATCAGCGCGTGGCTGTTCCGGCCGATCATCTCGCCCTCGGCCCAGCCGAGCAGGGCCTGGGCGACGCGATTCTCGAACACAATCCGGCCTTCCGTATCCAATCCAAGGATACCCTCGCCCACCGAATCGAGAATGAGCCTCTGCTGGCGCTGCGAGACCTGCCATTCTCTGCTCGCCGTCTGCCGGCCGATCTCGGCCGCGGCCCGGGCCGCAAAGATCTGGAGCGCGGAAAGCGCCAGCTCGGGATTCGCGATCGGCGTGCGGTGAAAGACCGACGCGAGTCCGATCACCGCGCCATCCTGGTCCAGCAAGGGCGCGCCCACGAAGCCCTCGAACCCGAACTCGACCAGCATCCCGTCATGAGGAAACAGCTCCCGCACTTCCCTCGGGAAAACCCGGCCGGCCCCGGGGATAACCTGTTCGCAGGGCGTGCCGGCGATCTCGTAGGAGACATTGTCGATTATCCGCCCTTCATGAACGAAGGTCCGCGTGCGGAGACGTCCAGGTTGCGCGGGATCGAACAAGGCCAGGGCACCGCCGGTCGCGGACAGCACCTCGACCATGTGGCGGGTCAATTCGTCCAGAAAACCTTCCCCGATCGGCAGCGACACCGACCGGGCCACGCGCAGCATCACGTTTTCCGTTCGCGTTTGCTCGGTCACATCGCGGGTGACGCTCAACACCCCGGAGAGGGCGCCATCCGCCTCGCGCAGCGGCGTCGAGTGCGTTTCCATCCAGCGTTCGGTGCCCTTGAGTCCGATCACGCGGAAACGCATCTGGCCCGTCTCGCCCCGCCCCACGCGGTCGTGCAATGCCATGAAGGCCGCACGGTCAGCCGGATGGATGAGCGCGGTCACAGGCTTGCCCATCACATCGCGCCGTTCCTCCGCCTCGATCATGCGCAGCCCGGCCGGATTCATGTCGACCACTCTTCCCTGAAGATCGACGATCCTCACGCATTCCGGCTCGTGCTCGAAGATCGCGCGCAGCCGTGCCTCGCTCTGTGCGCGCGCGCATTGCGTCAGCATCAAGGCCACGAGGTTGGCCACCGAGATGGCAAAACTCCGCTCGCCATCGGTCCACCGGCGCGCCGGTCCCACGTGCTCGCAACAGAGCACGCCATCGAGCACACCCGCCACCAGCACCGGAACGTCGAGCATCGACGAAATCCCGAGCGGCCCAAGATAGTTGTCGGTCAATTCCTTCGTGCTGGCATCGCTCAGCGCATCGTCGGCGGAGATGACCTCGTTCTCCGCCATTGCCCTGAAATAGGCCGGGATCGAGTCCGCCCGAAGGACGGTGCCGCTCGAATGCCGTGACCCGGAAACCTCGAAGAGATCGTGGCACACGATCGCGGACCGATCACCGCTGAAGCGCCAGAGGCTCACGCGTTCGACCCCTAATGCGGATGCGACCGTCTCCGTCACCTGCCGTACGTCAGTCTTGTCGTCGCCCGAAAGGCCGAGTCCGCTGCGGGTGAGCGACATCAATGCAGCGTAGTGCCGGGCGTGATCCGGACCGGTGATCGGGGTTTCCTCGACGTTCATGCTTCGGCGTGACCAGCAAAGACGAGCAGGCGGCCGGCGCGAAGCTTAAAAGCGATGGCATAACCGGGCTCGCGGGTTTGCCTGCGGGCTTCATCCGTCCCCCTTCTCGGCGAAACATCGGGCATGTTCGGATTTCGCGAAAACAACACTTGCGAATCTTAGAAATGCGCCGTTCGGTAAGGAGTCCGATGCTAGGTCAGATGCACGGTTGAGATCGTGCTTTGAGTCAGGCAAAGCAGACAGAACGCTTACTACGTCAGCAATCGCTACGAGTCGGAAAAGTCAGGAAGTCAGGAATCGGTTCGGTCAGGTTCGTCTCCGCCCTCCGGTCCTTCCGGAGAGGCCCGTCACAATAACCACGTGACGCGGCAGATCGACGCTCGGGCCGAAGGTTTGCGATCCCTCGCGGTCGCCGCCTTCGGCACGAACGAACGGTTTCGTCCGTCACCCAACCAGGAGCCCTCCTCCCATGAACATCAGCCACCTCCTTCAGCAACGCGCCACCCTGCTCCGGCAGGCGCGCCTCGCCAATCTTGCCTACGCCCATGAAAGGCTGGGCACTTTCGGCGCCCGCATCGCACGGGCCCGACTGCATGGCGAAGTCATCCTTCGCCCCGCCGACCCGTCGGCCGACCGGCTTTGGCCGGAGTTGACCTCCGATGAGATCAACCCGGCCGTGCTCGCCGAGCATTTCCTCGACGAGGACCTTGCCGAACTGGCGGACGTTCTCGCGTTTATCCACGACGACGGAACGCCGGCGTGCTTCGTCTTTCGCCTGGAAGATCTGGAAGACCTGTTTCGCCCGACCTTGCGTCGGGAATTGCGCGCAGCCGGTGTCGTGGTCGCGCAAGCCTCGCCGTCCGACCCCGCGGCGAAGGATAAAGGAGAACTGAACACGGCCCGCGACGAAGCGGAGTGATCGCCCTGGCGGCGCGGGCCTCACGGGGCGCGACGCCGCCAGACGGCACGCCGGCGATTACCGCACGCCTCAACGCAACATCTCGGCGAGCAGGGGCTGCATCGCGTCCGCCCAAATCTGGTAGCCCTGCGCACTGAGGTGCAGTTGGTCGGGCATGGTTTCCTTTGGAATCTTGCCGTCGGCGCCGAGGAACTTCGCGCCGATGTCGAGGAAGCGCACGGTCTTGCCGTCGTCGAGCTTGGCGAGCTCGGCGTTCACGTCGCGAATGACGGCCATCCGGGTCACGCCATCGTCGACGAGCGCGCCCTCGCGATTGGTGCGGGGGCCCCGCGGGAAGATCGCGAGCAAAAGTATCTTTGTGTTCGGCAGCTTGGTGCGGATGAGGCCGACGATCTTCTTGTTGGCGTCCGCAATTTGCGCGGCCGTGTGCGCGCCGGTGTTGTTCGTGCCCAACATCAGCACCACGACTTTCGGGTTTATGCCGTCGAGCTCTCCGTTCTCGATGCGCCAGATGACATGCTGTGTCTGGTCCCCGCCAATGCCAAAGTTGGCCGGTTGATGCGCACCGAAATACTTCTCCCAGATCTGCGAGTGCCCCTTCCATCCCTCCGTGATCGAATCGCCAACGAACAAGAGTCCGATCGGTCCCGACTTGCCGCGGGCAAGGAAGGCTTCGTGTTTCTCGAAAAAGGCGGCGTTGTTCGCCTTCGGGATCGCCGCAGACGGGTCGACGGATGATTGGGCGAAAAGCGCAGACGCAAAGGCCAGCGCGGAGAGACTGAGGCAGAGAGAACGGAGGTTGATCATGGGGGTGGTGAAGGAGCCGGGACCCAACGCGAACGTCAGCCTCAAGGCAAGGGACGAGATCGCCCTGGGCAGTGGGAAGCAACCGCCGCTTGCCAGCCATCCCTCGCCTCCTACGGTCCCGTCATGCAGCTCATCCTGATTGCAGCGCAGTCGATCGACGGCTTCATCACCCGGCACGATCAGCCGGGCAGCGCCTTCACGTCGCCAGAGGACAAGGCCTATTTTCGCGCCGCACTTTCGGGCTTCGACGCCAGCATCATCGGCGGCGTGACGTATCGCGTGGAGCGCGAATTAATTCTCGCAAAACGCGGCCACGGACGCCGCCAGGTCGTCATGACGCGCACGCCCGCCGACTACGCGGCCGACGCGCGAATGAACGAACTCGAATTCTCCTCCGAACCCCCGGTCACCCTCGCTGAGCGCCTGCACCGCCTCGGACACCAGCGCGTCGCACTGCTGGGCGGATCACAGCTTCATACCCTCTTCCTCGACGCTGGCCGGGTGGACGAACTCTGGCTCACGCTCGAGCCTCGGTTGTTTGGAGCGGGCACTCCTCTGCTTGCCGCCCAGGCTGGCCACCGCCTCGCGTTGCTGGGGCACGAGCATCTCGGCGGCGACACGCTGTTGGTGAAGTATTCCGTCCGCAAATGAAGCCAAGGCATGACACATGCCTCGGTTCGTTCAGCTGTGGGGGCAGGCAGGGCGTTTCACCCGGTCGCGGCGGGCATTATTGGCGTGCGAGGGTGTGCAGGCGGCGCACGTTGCAGGCGAGGCGCAAGAGTGTCCACTCCGTGGATGCTTTTTCCACGCCGCGCAGCAGGAACTGCCGGAAACCCAAGGCTGATTTAACGATGCCGAACCCCGGTTCGACCGTCTGCTGGCGCAGTTTGTAGAGTTTCCGACCGGCGGCGGTTTGCAGGCGATGACGCATCGTCTCGCTCAGGCTGTTCCCCCGCCGAAAGGTGCAGACCGGGCGTCGCCGGTTCCGCAGGTGTTGAGCCGCACCGAACGCAGATCGAGCGACTCGATTTATCCAGAAAATGCCCCGGGCATTTTCGTTTTAGCAGCCTGTCGGCAGGGCCCGCCGCGCACGCCCCATCATCTCTCGTTAACCGAGGGCGTTGAAGCTAAGTCCGACAGGCTGCTAGATGTCAAAGTCGCCGCGCCCGCTGGGCTCGTGCAGACCGCACTCTCGCTTCAGGCCGCTGAATCGCGTATCCTGTTCAGTCATACCGGGCTCAAGCTTGGAGGTGCTGTGCCAGTCGCCCAGCGAAACATAGCCCTGCTCCCACAGCGGGTGATAAGGCAGGCCGTGCTCGGTAAGATAACGGTGGATACGGCGGTTGTCCCAATCGATGATGGGGTGCACCTTGGTGATCTTGTTCTGCTGTTGCACGACAGGCAGCGCCTCGCGCGTGTTTGACTGTGACCGACGCAAGCCGGCGAGCCAGGCGGTTGCCCCGAGTTCGCGGATGGCCCGGTCCATCGGCTCCACCTTGTTGGTCACGTTGTAGCGCTTCAGTCCATCGAGCCCCTGCTCCCACAGCTTTCCGTGCAAGGCCTCCTGCTGGGCGGCGGTGCGGGCGGGCACATAGGTCTTGAGATTGAGCTTCAGCCGGTTCGTCAGTTCCTCGGCGAACCGGTAGGTTTCCGGAAAGAGGTACCCCGTATCGATGAAGATCACCGGGATCGACGGCGCCACCTGCGTAACGAGGTGCAGCATCACCGCCGACTGGATGCCGAAGCTCGTCGTCATGACCAACCGCTCGCCATGCGCCTCAAGTGCCCAGCGCACCCGCTGCTCCGCCGACGCTTTTTCCAAGTCCAAGGTCGGGGTCGGCGTCAGCTCGGTCGTGGCGTTCATGTCAGGCCAAAACCATTACTTAGTTTATGTCCTAAGTAAAGATGGAAGGCCGGATGCGCCCGATCAACACCTTAGCCGTATCATCGATAATATGTTACACGCCGCCGCCTAGGGCAAAGATCCAACACCGAAAGGTTAAACCAAAGGGAGAACGCCTTTGGTGCGCAGTCCTTTGGTAGTTGGCCGTTTGGCGTTTGGGATTTCCGCGGCCGGGAAGGCCGCGGCAGTGATCAGAGCGCTTTCAAGAGGCGTTCGAGCTCGGTCTTCTTGGCCCGCTGGTCGGCGAGTTGCTTGCGCGCGCCTTCCAGTACCGCGGGAGGAGCCTTGCTGACGAACGCCTCGTTGGAGAGTCGTGCTTCCGTGCCGGTAATGTGCTTCTCCAAGGCCGCCAGTTCCTTTGCCAGGCGCTGCTTCTCCGCGGCGGGGTCGACCGTTGAAGCCAGATCGAGGTGGAAGGTGCCGAGAGGGGTCACCGCCGCGGGCGCGCCCTCGACGACCTCGCGACGAAGGATCTCCGCCGCACCGGTCATGCGCGCGATCTTCGCGAGGTTCTCCTCGAGCAACGCCCAGTCGCGGTCGTCCGCGATCACGAGGAACTTCACGTCGCGCCGGCTCGCGAGATTATAGTCCGCCTTGAGGGCCCGCGCCTTTGAAACGGTGTCCTTGATGCGGGCGACCGAGGCCGAGGCGGCCTGGTCGATGACCAGGCCATGCAGCTGGCCCCGGCCGGCGAGTCCGGAAGCGTTCTCGACCGGCACGGTCTGGATGAACGCCCCGGCGCGGCTGTAGCCGAGCAGGTTCCAGAGTTCCTCGGTGATGAAGGGAATGAACGGGTGCAGCAGTTGCAGGGTCTGCCGGAGCACGAGGTCCTGCAACGCGAGGCAGTTTTCCCGCGTCTCGCCGGATTGTAGTTTTGATTTGGATACCTCGACGTACCAGTCGCAAAAATCGTTCCAAAAAAACGAGTACAGGGCCTGGACGGCGGCGCTGAACTCAAACTGCGCAAAAAACCGGTCGACCTCGCGCGTGGTGGCGAGCAGCCGGTCGAGGATGGCGTGGTCGTCGGCGTCGAACTTTGCCGGCTCGAGCCGGGAGACAATGGCATCAAGGGAAGTATTGTCGCCCGCCGGGCCGCTCATCTGGCGGAAGCGGCACGCGTTCCAGAGCTTGTTGCAGAAATTCTTTCCGCTCTCGATGCGGTCTTCCTGGAACCGGATGTCCTGCCCCTGCGGGGCAATGGAGATGATGCCAAAGCGAAGGCCGTCCGCACCGTACTTCCCGATGAGGTCAAGCGGGTCGGGCGAGTTGCCCAGCGACTTGGACATCTTGCGGCCCTGGGCGTCACGGATGATGCCGGTGAAGTAGACGTCCTTGAATGGAATGCGCCGCTCAATCGGCTCGCCAGGACGCACAAATTCGAGGCCCGCCATGATCATGCGCGCGACCCAGAAGAAAATGATGTCCGGGCCGGTGACGAGCGTGGCCGTCGGATAGAAGTAGTCGAAGCCCGCCTTCTCCTCCACGTCCGGATTCGGCCAGCCCATCGTCGCGAAGGGCCAGAGCCAGGAGGAGGCCCACGTGTCGAGCACGTCATCTTCCTGCACCCAGTTCTCCGGGTCGGCCGGACCTTCGAGCGAGACGTGAACCTTGGCCGGATCCTTCAGGTCCGCCTCGGTCAGCGTATCCTTGTCGAGACCTCTGCGGTACCAGACCGGAATGCGATGACCCCACCAGAGCTGGCGGCTGATGCACCAATCCTGGATGTTCTCCAACCAGTGCAGGTAAACCTTCGACCAACGCTCCGGGTGGAACCGGATGTGGCCGTCGCGCACCGCCGCCTTGGCCTCCTCGATCTTCGGGTAGCGCAGCCACCATTGCCAGGTGAGGCGCGGCTCGATCGGCACGTCGGCGCGCTCCGAGTAGCCGACGTTGTTGGCGTAGGGCTCTTCGGCGACGAGGGCGCCGCAGTCGCGAAGCAGTTCGGCGGCTTTCCTGCGGGCGGCGAAGCGCTCCATGCCGGCAAGCTCTGGACCGGCGAGCGCGTTGAGCGTTCCGTCGGCGTTGAGCACGTCGATCGGTTCAAGCCGGTGCCGCTGGCCGATCTCGAAGTCGACCTTGTCGTGCGCCGGCGTGATCTTCAGCGCGCCTGAGCCAAACTCCTTGTCGACGGCGGTGTCGCCGATGATCGGGATGGCCGCCGCCGGGCCGATGGGACGACGCACGGTCTTGCCGATGAGCGCAGTGTAGCGCGGATCCTCGGGGTGAACGGCGATGGCCACGTCGCCGGGGATCGTTTCCGGCCGGGTGGTCTTGACCGTGATGTACTCACCGGGCCGGTCGGAAAGCTCGTAGCGCACCTGGTACATGGCGCTGTTCACCGGCTTCATGATCACCTCCTCGTCAGAGAGGGCGGTGAGCGAGGCGGGACACCAGTTCACCATGCGCTTGCCGCGGTAGATGCAGCCGCGCTGAAAGAGTTCCGTGAACACGTGCAACACGCAACGCGAGTACTCCGGGTCCATCGTGAACTGGGTGCGGTCCCAATCGCACGACGCGCCCAAGCGGCGGAGCTGTTCCAGGATGATGCCGCCTTTTTCATGACGCCAGTCCCACACCTTTTCGATGAACTTCTCGCGGCCGTAATCGTGGCGCGTTTGCTTTTGCTTGCGCAACTCACGCTCCACCACGGTCTGGGTGGCGATGCCGGCGTGGTCGGTGCCGGGAATCCAGAGCGCCGACTTGCCCTCGAGGCGGGCGCGGCGGATCAAGATGTCCTGCAAGGTGTTGTTGAGCACATGGCCCATCGTGAGCACGCCCGTCACGTTCGGCGGGGGAATGACGATACTGTAAGGCTCGCGCTTGGGGTCGACGCGACCCGCGAACGCGCCGGCATCCTGCCAGGCGGCGTACCACTTCTTCTCAACGTCGCGGGGTTCGTAGCTCTTGGAAATTTCGGCCATGGTGAATGCGTGGAAACCGCGGAGGCAACCAAGCTCCCCGACGGGTGGCAAGCCGGGAGGGCGGGTCGCAGCCGATCAGGCGTCGCCTATTCACGAAGACACTTAACCGGATCGCGCGGAGGCCGCCGAGAGAGGCAACACCGAGAGCTTCCTTCTGCTTGGAGGGCCTGCCGCCGGAGGCCTGGCGTAAGTCGTCCGGCATCCAAACCCGTCCGGTGTATCAGACCCTGTCCCCTTGGGCGCGGTTGGTTTGCGACATGCTGGCGTCCGGTTTAGCCGCCCATGTCCTCATAGGCGTGATTGGAGGCGAGCGGAGGCGGATGCCCGGCACGGATGGGGACATCCGTGGCTACATGAAGTCATCAACCCTTTGGCCTGGCTCGCGAATCGGAGGCTATTTCCCGCTTTGCGCGGGGGCGGTAATTCCGTTGTGGTGGTCCTTTGACATGATCGGTCGCATCCAAAAGCACGCCCGGGAACGGCTGCAATTCATCGGGGAAACGTCTGTCGCCAAGCGACTCTCCGCCTGCAAGGCATTCCTGCGCCTCGAGAGTGCGATGATTCGCATGCGCCACGACGCCGGCGAGTCGGGCCTCGCCGTTGCCCGGGCGCGGGCCGCGATGATCGACGTCATGCTCACGCACCTCTTCGACTACGCCACAGCGAGCTTTGTGCGTCAGCACGGCGAGTTGCCGGCGCCGGTCTCCATGGTGGCGCTCGGAGGCTTCGGCCGCGGCGAGCTCAGTCCGTTGAGCGATATCGACCTGATGTTCCTCTTCCCGTCGAAGGCCAAGGCCGCCGCGATCAAGCCCCTGCAGGAACATCTCACCAACGAGATTCTTTACGTGCTCTGGGACTGCGGCCTCAAGGTTGGCCATTCGACGCGCACGGTCGACGAGGTGTTCGCCCAGGCGCGCACCGACATCCAGACGAAGACCGCCCTGCTCGAGTCGCGCCTCGTGGCCGGCTCGCCCGCTCTCTACGAGACCTTCGCCCAGGCGTATCGCACGTTTTACACCACCGACAATCCTCGCGCCTACATCGCCTCCCGCCTCGACGACCAGGAGGCGCGCCGCACCAAGTACGGCAGCACGGTTTTCCTGCAGGAGCCGGACATCAAGAGCGGAGTCGGCGGCCTGCGCGACTATCAGAACACGGTCTGGATGGCGCGGGTGAAGCTCGGCATCATCAGCATCAATGAACTCGTCGCCCTGAAGTATCTCCGACCCAACGAGCTCAAGGCCTTCAACCGCGCGTACGACTTTCTCCACAAGGTCCGCAACGAGCTCCATTTCTCCATCAAGCGCGCCACCGACCTGGTCAACCTCGAGGCCCAGCCGCGCCTGGCGCTGGGTCTGGGTTACACGGAGCCGAAGGTGCTCGCGCGCGTCGAATTGTTCATGCGCGACTACTACCGCGCCGCCCAGACGATTTATCGCATCTCCCGCCTCGTCGAAAACCGCCTCGCGCTCACCCTGGCGCAGGCCTCGGATGAAAAGATCTCGTTTCGCGAGGCCATCCGCGCCCGCCGGCATGAGCGCACCAAGCGCCTCGACGGTTTTATCCTGCGCGGACGTGAACTCAGCGCGGAATCAGCCAACGTCTTCCGCGATGATCCGGTGCGCGTCATCCGCATCTTCCGCCACTGCCAGCAATTGGGCGCGAGTCCCGATTTTGCCCTGCAGACACTCATTCGCGAATCGGTCCCGCTCGTCACCCGCCGGGTCACGGAATCCCTCGATGCCAATACCAGCTTCCGCGCGATCCTCGAGGAGGCCGGCAGCGTGCATCCCACGCTCCAGCTCATGCACGAACTGGGCGTGCTGGGCCGGTTCATCCCGGAATTCGACGCCCTCACCTGTCTGGTCCAGCACGAATTTTATCACCGCTACACCGCCGACATCCACACGCTGAATACGATTCGCGAACTCGATCGCATCTTCAGCGAGGCCGAACCGATCACGCACAAGTACCGCGACACGCTGCACGAGACGACAAGTCCCGTGCTGCTCTATCTCATTCTCCTGCTGCACGACATCGGCAAGGCTTCCGGGATCCAGGGCCATGCCGATAGCGGCGTCGCCATTGCCCGCCCGCTGCTCACCCGGCTCGGCGTCACCGACGAGACCGCGGAAATTGTGGCGTTCATTATCAAGAATCATCTGATTATGGCACGCTTTTGGCAGAAGCGGGATGTTGATGACCCGAAAACTGCGGCTGCATTCGCTGAACTGGTGGAGAATGCGGATCACCTCCGCTACCTCTATGTTCACACCTTTTGCGACGCCCGCGGCACCTCGGCCAGCTTGTGGAACAGTTACAAAGACACGCTTCACACCTCCCTTTTCCGCACCACCCTCGATCATCTGACGCTCGGAGAAAAACTCGCGACCCGAAACACGCAACGCCTGCAAATGACCTTCAAGGAATTGATCAACAAGGAAATCCCCGGCATCAGCCAGGATGAGATCGCCGCGCACTTCAACCTGCTGCCGGAGCGCTATTTCATCCACACCGACACGGCGGAGATCTCGTTGCACATCCGGATGGTCAACCAGCTGCTCAAATCGATCGCGAATGCCGACTCGATCGGCTCGCTCCACCCGGTGATCGACTGGAAGGACGACCTCAACCGTTCGCTCACGATCGTCAACGTTGTCACGTGGGATCGCGCCGGGCTCTTCTACAAACTCGCCGGGGCCTTCAGCGTCGCCGGGCTCTCCATTCTCGGCGCCAAAGTCATTTCGCGCAGCGATCACATCGCCATCGACACGTTCTATGTCGTCGAACCTGGCCGGGGCGTGGTTCAAAATGCGCGTGCCCAGGAAGTTTTTGCGCAAACCGTCGAGGCCGCTCTTGTCCACGGCAAGGACCTGCTTCCGGAAATTCTCTCCCAAGCCCAACGCCATGCGGGCAGCCGGCTCGGCTCCTACACGCAAGGGGAGTCGCTGCAGACGTCGTTTCCACCCACGGTCGAAGTCTATCACGAACTCTCGATGGAACGCACCATTGTGGAGATCCAGGCCCGCGATCAGATCGGCCTGCTCTTCCGACTGGCCAAGACCATCAGTACGCATGGCTTCGACATCACGTTCGCCCGCATCGGCACGGAACGCGGGATCGCGATCGACACGTTCTACATCGAGGACAACGCCCACGTGGCCGTCACCGATCCGCAACGCCTCGAAGATCTTCGCGAGGCCTTGGCGAACGTCATCACCCCCGCCCAGCCCGCCGCCGCAGTGTGACCGCACCCGCAGATCACCCTCGCCTAGGGCAGCCCGCGTCGATGGAAGCCTGACGGCGCGAATCACCCCGGTTGAACGAGGAATGTTTCGGCTCCAGACTGGCCTTATCGGCAGGCCGCAGGCACCTTGCCGGCGTCGTCTTCGATTTCGCGCATGCCTCCCTCGTCCATCCTAAACGATGTCCGTTCCCTCAACGCCCTCTACCGCGTCGCCTCGCTGCTTGGACGCAACGATGAGCCGGGCGAGGCCCTGAAGGGAATCCTCACGACGCTCGTCGAAGTGTTCGACGCGATCTCGGGTTCGGTTTCCCTGCTCAACCCCGACACCGGCAGGCTCGAGATCGAGGTGCAACTGGGCCTGCCCCACGACAACGAAGACCTTGCCCTGCGCCTGGGCCAGGGCGTGACGGGTTGGGTCGCCTTTCATGGGCGGCCCCAACTCATTGCGGATGTCGCCACGGATCCACGTTACATCCCGGTCCGCCCCGGCGTGCGGTGCGAAATGGCGGCGCCCATGTCGGAGGCCAGCGGCCAGGTGCTGGGCGTGATCAACCTCGACAGCGAACGCCTCAATGGTTTCAGCGACGCCGACTATCAGCTGTTCATCCGGCTCACCCACGAAGCCACGGCGGTGATTCAGCGCCTCTGGCGCCTTAATCAACTGCGCGGCAAGGCGCGCGAACTCGAATCTCTCATCGGCATCGGCCAATCCCTCGTCACCAAGCTGGAGCCACAGGAGCTGTTCGACACGATCACCCGCGACGCCCGCCAGATCACCCAGACCCGCGCCTGCGCGCTCTACGTGTACGATTCCGTCCAGGCCTCCGTGCGCCTCGCCTCTCTCGACAGCGCCCACCTGATCGATGCCCCGACCGAGAGCCTGCCCCTCGACTCTTGCCTCGTTTCCGCCGCGATCCTTACCCGGCGTCAGGTCGAGTACGCCAACGTGCAGTCGCCCGAGTTCATCGACGTCGTGGACCTGCCGCGCGATGCCGGACTACGGTCCATGCTCGCCACGCCGCTCAGGTACGAGCACGAGGTCATCGGGGTGCTTGCTGTATTCACGGCGGACGTACACCGGTTCAACAACGACGAACGCCGGCTGCTGAGCGCCCTCGCCAGCCTTGGCGCCGTCGCCCTGCAGAACTCGCGCCTCTACGCCCGCGTGTTTCAAAGCGAGGCCTCCCTGCGCAAGAACGAGCAGCTCACCACCCTCGGTTTGCTCGCCGCGGAGATCGCCCACGAGATCCGGAATCCGCTCACGGTGATCAAGCTGCTCTTCGGCTACCTCGGGCTCGAGTTTCCCGACGGCGACCCGCGCCGGACCGACGTCCGTGTGATTGGCGAAAAGATCGACCAGTTGGAGGCGATCGTGACCCGCGTGCTCACCTTCGCAAAGGCGCCCTCGAGCCTGCACTCGCATTGGTCGGTCCACGACATCGTCGAGGACACCATCGTCCTCATCCGACTGAAGCTCGCCCAAAGCAAGATTCAGCTCCGCTACGAGGCCGCGCCGCGTCCGTTGATTGTCGATGTGCACAAGGGCCAGCTCCAGCAGGTGTTGCTCAATCTCCTGCTCAATTCGACCCAGGCCATGCCAGAAGGCGGCGCCATCACCCTGCGGTGCAGCGCCGAGGCGCGCAACCATGGGGCTGAATTTGCGTTGATCGACGTGACCGACACAGGCGGCGGCATCCCCCAGAACCTGCGCGACCACATCTTCGACTCGTTCCTCTCCGGCCGCAGCGACGGCACCGGTCTCGGCCTGGCCATCGCAAAACGCATCCTGCTCAGCCACCACGGGGACATTGTCCTGCTCGACTCCAGCAGCGCCGGGACCACCCTCCGCATTTCGCTTCCCTTGGCCAAACACTAAGGCTCCCCGACCACTTCCATGAAACGTCTTCCGCCCGACGACCCCCGCTCCCTCGCTCAAGCCCGCCGGCGCATCATGCTCACGGCCGCCGGAGGCATGCTCGTGCTCAGCGCCATCGTGATCCTCCTGCTGCCCGTCCGGCTCCCGATCCCCCTCCGCCTCGCGGTCGCCTGCGTCGACTTGATCGCCGCCGCGACGATATGGGTGTTGTTGCGCCAGCAAGCGGGGCGTTGACGAAGGCCTCAGGACGATCGGTTCATCGCTCCGCCCTCGATTGACAGAGGATCCTGGGACGCCCCGATCCGCCCGTCCCCCCTGACGAGGGCGACCCATAACCCCAAACCCTGTTTTTGCTACGCACTTGCTGGGCTTCTAGGGGGAATTCCTCAGCCCGAACGCTTACGACTGTCGCGGAAATTGTTAATAGAAGCTACAATTGTGTTTCCTCACCCGTGACTTCATTGACCCGAACAGGTACCTGCATGAGGGTTTATCCTAACTTTACGCCGAATATGTATCTACCTTCCCGCCGTGCAGCGTTCTCACTCTGCCTCATCGCCTTGCCCGGATTCGTCCGCAGTCAGGCTGCCCCCGAAGTGATCGAATTGGAACGCATGGAGGTAAGCGCCCAGAAGCGCATCCAGGCGGTGCAAGATGTTCCCATCGCGATAAACGCGTACTCGGGCACCTTTCTCGAGACCGCCGGCATCGCCCAGTACAAGGACCTCGCGCCACTCGTCCCCGGACTTTTCGTTCAACAACAGTCGCCTAACTTCCCCGGCATCAACATCCGCGGAGTGACGTCCGACAGCACCGATCCCCGCAGCGAAACGCGTGTCTCCATTTTCCAGGACGGAGTCTCCATCAGTCGCGCCACGGGCAGCACGGTCGAACTCTTCGACCTCGAACGCGTTGAAGTATTGAAAGGACCGCAGGGCACCCTGTTTGGCCGGGGCGCGGAAGTCGGAGCGATCTCCATCATCCAACGGAAACCCGCCAACGCCACCGAAGGCTCCCTCACGGCAGGCTTCGGCAATCTCAATGAGCGGCGCCTTGAGGGTTTCTATAATACGGCGCTCGGCAGCGAATCGCTTCTTGGCCGGGTCGCCTTCTTGTACGGAAAACGCGATGGCACGGTCGACAACCTCGCTGGCGGTGCCGCGCTCAACAGTCGCGACACCCTGGCCATTCGCCCCTCGTTCCGCTGGCTGCCGGGCGAACGCACGACGGTCGACGTCATCCTCAATTATCAGCAGGACGAACCCACGGGCACGTCGTTCAAGAGCGGCATCATTCCCACGAGCCGGGGAGACACCAATCCCTTCACCGCCGCCGAGCTCAACCGCGGCGATCAACTCCGCATCGAACGCTCGGTGGTGGGCGGCACGATGATTGTCACCCATGAGCTGAACGAGGCCTGGACCTTCACCGGCATTACCGGTGTGCGGGAGTTCGACTCCCACGAGGAGTTCGATGCCGATGGCTCCCGCCTCTTCCTGCTTGAGCTTTCGGACCGTTCGACCGGCAAGCAATTCAGTCAGGAACTGCGCGCCAACTTCGACCGCGGCGACAGCTTCGCTGGTTTCGTGGGAATCAATTACTTCCGCGAGAAGGGCAACCAGCGCATCTCCCTCTACACGGATGAGCGTCAGGTCTGGCCCTTCCTTTCGGGCGAGTTCCGCAACGGATTGATCGCAAACGGGGTCCCCGCCTTCCTCGCCAACGCCGCCGTGCCATTGATGAATCCCCTGGTGCCGCAGGCCAGCCTGCCCGCCGGTTTCGCCGTCTTCACCAACCTGCCGCCGCCGCTGTCCGGCCTTGCCTTTCTCGCCAACGCGCCGCTCAAGGGGTATCACACGGAGCAATACATCAACACGGCCGAAGCCACCACGACGGACTTGTTCGCCGACGGCACCTACCGGATCAACGATCGCTTCGAGCTCACCGCCGGCGTCCGCCTTTCCTACGAAGACCAGACCGGCGGCTATCAAGCCCTGCCCGCTCCCGTGCCGAGCACGCTGGGCTTTCTCCTGGGCGCCAGCCCCAACCTCGCCTTTGCACCCACCAACGGCCTTCGAGAGGGTTCGCTTTCCGACACCACCGTCGTCGGTCGCCTCATCGGACGCTTCGTCATCAACAAGGACAACAGTACCTACGCCAGCCTCTCCCGCGGGCGCCGCCCGGCGGGCGTGACGATTGACAGCACCCCTCCATTCACCGTCTCGACGGTTTCCGAGGAGGTCATCTGGAACTACGAGATCGGCCTCAAGGGAACGACAGCCAACCGCCGCTTCGACTACAACGCCGCCCTTTTCCAGTACGACTACAGCAACTTCCAGACGACCATCCGCGATCCCAACAATGCGGCGCGTTTCATCCCGATCAGCGCCGGCAACGCCACCGGCCGGGGCGGAGAACTCGCCCTGCGCGCGCGCCTGACCGACACGTTCAGCGCCTTCACGACTTACGGCTACACCGACGCCACCTTCGACGACACGGGGGAGAACGGCCAGCCCCAGCTTTACGCCGGCTCCTCGTTCCGCCTCACCGCGAAGCACACCTACGCGCTGGGAGCCACCTTCACGGTGAACAACGAAAGCATGGGGCGGTTCAGCCTCACGCCCATCTATCAACACAAGTCGGCGCACTTTTTCGACGACGATAACACGCGTTTTGGCGGCAGTCTGCGTCAGGACGGCTTCGGTCTCCTCAACGTGCGAGCGAACTGGCGTTCCCCTCGCGGCCGTTGGGAGGTCGCCGCCTACGCCGAGAACCTGCTCGATGAGGAGTATCTGATCGATGCAGGCAACTTCGGCGCCAACTTCGGCATCCCGACCTTCATCCGTGGTCAGCCCCGCCTCTACGGCATGAGCGCCACCGCGCGCTTCTAAGCCGCAACAAACAACGAGGCCCGTGTCCGGCCCTCGTGTTGGACAAAGTCGATTGCGGGCCGCAGCCACGCCCTTTGCCCCGCCTTGCGGAAGCCGGCTGCTTCCGCATCGTTCACCGTTGTGTTTGCCCTCGGTCGTCTTCTCGCACTCCTCCTCGCCATGGCGCTCCCTCTTTCGCTGGAAGCCAAACCGCTCGTCATCGCCCATCGGGGGGCGAGCGGCTACCTGCCTGAGCACACGCTCGAATCAGCCGCCTACGCCCACGCACTCGGCGCGGACTATATCGAGCAGGACGTTGTGCTGACCAAGGACGACGCGCTCGTCGTCATCCACGACATCCATCTCGAAACCACCACGAACGTCGCGGCCCGTTTTCCGGGACGGCAACGCGCGGACGGACGTTTCTACGTGATCGACTTCACGTGGGCGGAAGTGGTCACGCTGCAGGTGCGCGAACGCGTCCACGCGACCACAGGCGCGCCGGTTTTCCCCACGCGTTTCCCGCAGACCGGCGGCGGCTTTCGGCTCTGCACCTTGGAGGAGCAGATCATTCTCATTCAGGGTCTGAATCGGTCGACCGGACGGAACGCCGGCATCTACGTCGAATTTAAACAACCGTCCTGGCATGCCGCCGAAGGAAAGGATCTCGGCGCCGCACTGCTGAACGAACTCAGCCGCCACGGCTACACCCGCGCGAGCGACTCGGTATTTGTGCAATGTTTCGACGCCGCCGCACTCAGACGCCTGCGCACGGAGCTGAAGACGGAGTTGCGTTTGATCCAACTGATCGGTGAAGACGCCTCCGACGATGACGGTGATTACGCCGCGATGACGACCCCCGCCGGCTTGGCGGAGATCGCCACGTTCGCCCAAGGCATCGGCCCGGCGCTCAAACGCGTGGTGGCCGGCATGCACAACACCCGGCGCCCGCTGATCACCCCCCTCGTTCGCGACGCGCATCGGCACGGTCTGGCAGTTCACCCCTACACGTTTCGCGCCGACGCCCTGCCCCCGGGCGTACCCGATCTCGACACGCTGCTCCAACTCTTCGTTGGCACCGTTGGCGTCGACGGAGTATTCATTGACCATCCCGACGTGGCGGTGCGCTTCCTGGCCGCCCGACGATAGGCGCGAGGCTCAGCGCGCCAGCACCAGCAGATCGGGCAACTCGACGCGCTTCTCGTACAACGCCTTGCCGACAATCACGCCGTCGAGGTTTGCCCGACGGGTCGCAAGTTCGCGCAGACCGATCACGTCCTCCCGCCGACTGACGCCCCCGGAGGCGATCACACGACATTTCACCGCCGCGCACATGGCCTCCTGAGCCGCAAAATTGGGCCCCGTCAACATCCCGTCCGTCCCGATGTCGGTGTAGATCAGGGTGGCGACGCCGAGCAGGTCCATGCGCTGCGCGAGGGCGAGCGCACCTGTGCCGGTGGTGTCCACCCAACCCTTGACCGCCACCTGCCCGTTTTTGGCGTCGATGCCGACAGCGATCTTTTCGCCGAAGGCCTGCACCAGTTCGCCCACAAAGCTTTCGCTTTCCGCGGCCCGCGTGCCGATCACGACCCGCTTCACGCCCATCCCAAGGGCGCGTTCCACGGCCTCACGGGTGCGCATGCCGCCTCCGAGTTGCACGTTCATGCCCAGGTCGGCGATCGCCGCCACTTGGGGAAGATTGCGCGGCTCGCCTCCGAAAGCCCCGTCGAGATCGACCACATGGACCCATCCGCTGCCGGCCGCCCGAAAGGTAGCCGCCACCTCCGCAGGGTTGTCGAAATAAACCGTTTCCTGATCGGCGCGGCCCTGCGTCAGCCGCACGCAGCGGCCGGCTTTGATGTCGATGGCGGGATAGATCGTCATGGAAAAGCCGGAGATGTCGCGCAAACCGGCCGCTCCGCCAAGGCTTATTTTCCCCTTTGCGCCCGCCGGCCTTTGGCAAATGCTGCGCCCATGTCCAAGTACCCGGTCCCGCCCTTCCTCTCCGACCTGCTCGAAGCGCGCTCGCCGTCCGGCGCCGAATTGCCCGCACAAAAGGTTTTTGACCGCTACGTCAAACCCGCCGCCGACTCCTATGCCAAGGACGCCCTCGGCAACCGCATCGCCACGCTCAATCCCAAAGGCGACCCCACACTGATGCTCGCGGGCCACATGGACGAACTGGGTTTCATCATCACGTACGTCAACAAGGACGGCTTCATCTATTTCGACACCATCGGCGGACACGACCGGGTCATGATTCCTGGACGCCGCGTCGTGATTCAGACCGCGCACGGCCCCGTATCGGGCGTCACAGGCAAACGCGCGATCCATCTGATGGACGAAAGCGACCGCAAAAAGCTGCCCGAAATTCACGATGTCTGGATCGACATTGGCGCGCGTTCCAAAAAGGAGGCGCTCGAACGCGTCTCGATCGGCGACACCGTCACGCACGAGGCGGGCTTCACCTTGCTCCACGGAAGCGTCGGCACCGCCCGGGCCTTCGACAACAAGGTGGGGGCCTACATCGTCGGCGAGACGCTCATCCGCCTCGCCTCCGGCCGTCGCAAGAGCGCCGCGAAGGTCGTGGCCGTGGCAACTTCCCAAGAAGAAATCGGCGCGCGCGGCGCCATGGCGTCGGTCTACGCGGTCAATCCTCACATCGCGATCGCGGTCGATGTGGGTCACGCCACCGATCATCCGGATTGCGATCATCGTAAATACGGCGACACCCGCCTCGGCGGCGGCCCGATTATTTGCCGCGGTCCCAATATCAATCCAGAGATCTACGATCGCCTCATCACCGCCGCCAAGCACCTCAAATTGTCCTATCAACTCGAGGCTGATCCCCGCCCCACCGGCACGGATGCCCGTGTCATTCAAGTGGGTCGCGGCGGCGTGGCCACCGGCCTTATCAGCGTGCCCTTGCGCTATATGCATACGCCCAGCGAGGTCGTCGACCTTGAGGATGTAGAAGCGTGCGTAAAATTGCTCGTGGCCTTCGCACTCGGCTTGGACCAGGGCGACTACGCGCACTGGTGAGGCGTTGGCCGGACGGCGCACCCAAGGTGGACGCGCGGGTCCCTCCGCGCGTGGTTTGGAGCGTACGCCCGGACAGCAGACGTCAAGCGTCCTCCACCGCTGCGGGCGCAGGGACGCGCCCACCCACCCACCGCAGCGGGCGCAGGGACGCGCCCGCCCACCTCTGGATAGAACCTCACGCGGTGCGCAATTCTTCGCGCTTGCTCCCTTACCCGCGGTGGTGCTCGCTGTCCCGTTTCCCGATATGAAGTTAACAGATTTGAACCGCGATGGCGGTATCGGCGCCAACTCGCTGTTCGTGCAAATTGGCGACCTGAATCTCTTGGTCGACTGCGGCCTCAATCCCAAGCAGATCGGCCGCCGCGCCACACCTGACCTTTCCAGGGTCCGCGGCACTCACCTCGACCTGATCATCATCACGCACTGCCACCTCGATCACATCGGCAGCCTGCCCATCGTGATGCGCGAGCACCCGGAGACGCCCGTGCTGATGACCACCTCCAGCCGCATCATCATCGAACGCATGCTGCATAATTCAGCGAGCGTCATGCTGCGGCAAAAAGAGGATGCCAACATCCCGGACTACCCGCTCTTTACCCATGAGGAAATCGACCGGCTCGCAAAGCGTTTCGTGACGCTCAACTTCGGGCAAACAAAGAGATTTCGCGGCCGCCGCGACGAGATCGAGATCCTGCTCCACCCGGCCGGTCACGTCGCCGGTGCCGCCGCCGTCGAATTGCACCACAAACACCGCGCGATCTTCTTCTCCGGTGACGTCCTCTTCGAAAATCAGCGCACCTTGGCCGGGGCGAAGTTCCCCGCCGGCCACTTCGATACCGTCATTCTCGAAACCACCCGCGGCGCCACCGAGCGTCCGCCTGGCAAAGAGCGCGTCAACGAGGTCGCCCGTTTGATCACGTCGATCAACGACACCATCCAGCGCGGAGGCTCCTTCCTCCTGCCGGTGTTCGCGTTGGGACGCATGCAGGAGATTCTCTCGATCTTCCACGACGCACGAAAATTCGGCAAACTTGTCGATTGTCCGATTTACGCGTCCGGCCTCGGCATGGCCCTCGCCGAATATTTCGAAGAGATCGCACGCAAGACCAAGCACGTGACGTTCAACCACGGCATCATCAAGGACCTGAAGCTCCGGCCCCTGCCCCGCAATCTGAAGCCGGGCGAGGATCCGCAACAAAACGCCCTCTACGTCATCAGTTCAGGCATGCTGGTGGAGCGCACGCCGAGTTATACGCTTGCCTCGGGGTTGGTGGGACACGCCCGCAACACCGTCGGCTTCGTTGGTTACTGCGATCCCGACACCCCCGGCGGCGCCCTGCTCGCGTCGAAGACCGGGGACAACTTCCTCTTCGAGGCGGTCAACGTGAAGGCGAAGATCAAGGCCCACGTGGAAAAATTCGAGTTGAGCGGACACGCCGACCGCGAGGAACTGCTTGAGTTCGCCGTGCAGGCCACGCCGCGCAGCCTGGTGCTCACACACGGAGATCCGGAAGCCCGGGCGTGGTTCTTGCGCGAACTCTCGGCGAGATTGCCTGACGCCAAGGTGCTGGATCCGGTGCCAGGGCAGCTTTATCAGGTCTGAGACCGGGCGCCCTCCCTTTGTCCCTCGGAGCGGCGGCTCAGACCGAGAGCACGGCGCGCAATCGAGCGCACATGATTTCGTTGCCCGCCAGATAGAAGATCCGGCCCATCTTCAAATCGAACGCCGTGAGTGGCAGCTGCTGGCCGTTAAGAAACTCCACCTGCCCCCCGCCCGCCCAGACGAGCGGAATCGCCGCGGCGATATCCCAGATCTTTACGTTGTGGTCGATCGTGCCATCAAGAATGCCGACGGCGACGTAGGCCAGATGCAACGTGCTGCTGCCGAGACCGCGAATCTTGAATTCGCTCACAATCTTCCCCGCTTGCGGAGCAAAGGTCTTGTCCATCGGCGTGTGAAATCCGATCAGCGTCTGCGCGCCGGGCGGATCCGTACGCACACCCGCCACCCGTTCACCGTCGAAGACGCCGAATCCCGGGCCCCCATGCATCAACGTGCGCCGCGCGAGGTCATAGATCACGCCGTACACGGGGTTGCCGTGCTCCAGCAAGGCAAGCGCGATGGCGCAGTGCGCGATGCCCATCGCGTAGTTGTTGGTGCCGTCGATCGGATCGAGCACCCAGGAAAAGCGCGCCGTCAAAGGCACGGGGTCCGGTGCATCGGCAAGTTCCTCGCTGAAAAATTGATCCTGCGGAAACTCAGCCCGCAGCGCCGCCATGATCCCTTCGGAGATCGCCACGTCGACCGCGGTCACCCGGCTGCCATCGCTCTTCCACTGGCTCTTCGCCCGGCCAAATTCGCGGTGCAGCAATTCGGTTTGTGCCGTCACCGCACGCTTTGCGGCTTCGATGCGGGCGAGAAGATCGGGACGGACGGTGGCAGGGCTCATGAACTGACCACATCAGTCGGATACGCAGGCGAAGTCCAACTTGAAGCGCATCGCCTCGGGCTTGGCGCGAGCAAGCCCGCACAGTCGAGTTAAACTCAAGCGAGGTCGGTTCGCCCCAGATTAAGACGGACCCCGGGTATGAACCGGCAGGATAGGTAACAGACAAACCGGAGTGATGGGTTACACATACGGCAATCATGCCGTGGAAAAACGTAACCCATATGGAAGAGATCACTCGATTTGTCCTGCTCGCGCAGACCGACCGTTTTACGATAACGGAGCTGTGTGAACAGTTCGGCATCAGCCGCAAGACCGGCTACAAGCACTTGGAGCGCTATGCCGCGCAAGGTCTGAAGGGCCTGCAGCCGCGCAGCCATCGACCGCAGGCGTTTCCCCAGCGCACCGACGAAGCGGTGGAGGCATTGATTTTGGCCGAACGTACCATCGCACATGGTGCCCAATCATAAGGGGTCAATAATTAACGATTGATATTCTAAGTAGTGCCGGACGCACTCCAGAGTACCTACCTCTGGGGAAAGAACGTGTCGGGCACGATCCAGCGAGCCGGCGGGGTGGGCGGATGGCTCATGGTGACGGATGGCGGCAACGTGTACTTGCCAGCGGACGACGCGATGGGCAACGTGCATGCCATGATCAAGAGTTCAGATGGATCGGTCGCCGCCGCGTACGACGACGCATTCAGCCGCACCATCTGCGAATCCGGGCCCTACGCAGCGAGCAACCCCTTCCGCTGCTCAACGAAGTACACCGACGAAACCGGCCAACAGCCACGGGTCCGGGAAGTGACCTCGGAAGCCCTGCTAACGATCGGCGAAAAATGAATCTCGATCTTCTCCGCAATCTCTGGCGGAAAGCGCGCGCGCATTCCCCTCGCTGGCTCAGCATCCTCGGCTGCACGGCGCGCGATTTCGTGGTCGATCACGGGCCGCAGTGGTCGGCGGCGGTCGCGTTTTACTGCATCCTCTCGCTCTTTCCCCTCGCGCTGGCGGGCGTCTCCATCGCCGCGTGGTTCATCGATCCACAGTGGGCGGTCGAGAAAGCCAGCGACCTGCTCGGGCAGATGACCCCGCGCGCTGAGACCATCCACGACATCATTGCCAAAGCTGTCGCCGCCCGCGGCCCGACCGGCCTGCTCTCCTTCGTGCTCCTGCTCTGGACGGGCAGCCGCGTCGTCGCCGTGCTCATCCGAGCCCTGAATATCGCCTGCGACGTGGATGAATCCTACGGCTTCTTCCGCCGCCTCTTGGTCGAGCTCGGCGTGTTGCTCTCCGTCGGTCTGCTCTTTATCGCCGCTCTCGCCGCGGACCTGCTCGGGCCTTTGGCCGGCTCCGCTCTGGAGTCGGTCCCGGCGGACAAAGCCACCGCCCTCGCCGTCCTCCGCTGGACGCTGCCCGCACTGCTTCTCACCGTCGGCTTCTTCGGGCTCTACAAATTCGTCCCCCGCCATCGCTGCAACTGGCAGAGCGCGTTGCTCGGCAGCCTCACGGCCACGGCGCTCATCCTCGGGGCGCGGCCCTTGTTCGCCATGTATGTCGGCACGCTCGCGGGCTACCAGGACATCTACGGCTGGCTGGCCATCGGCATCGTCCTGCTCGTCTGGGCGCAGATCGTCGCCGTGCTCACGCTCTTTTGCGGCGAGCTGACCTCGCACATCCAGATGATGGCCTACGACGGCCTCAGTGGAGACGAAGTGGGCCGCCGCCATCGCGTGCGTTCGCCGGTGCGGTCGGAAGGGAGGAAGCGGGATTAGAGCGAGCTCTCGTACGGCGAGTCGCCGCCGGCGGGACGTCCGCATCGAACTTCCGAGCGAATATCGGGCCAGCCCGATTCATTCAGTGCCACCATGAATTTTTACCTTTTCGATAGCTGGTCCTCGCTGCTGCGCGTCGTCATCTCCGGGGTCGGCGCGTATGTCTGCCTGATCTTTTTTCTCCGCATCGCGGGAAAGCGCATCCTGGCCAAGATGAACGCCTTCGATTTGGTGGTGACGGTCTCGCTCGGCTCCACGCTCGCTACAATCACGCTCAGCCAGGATGTCACCCTGTCGCAGGGGGTCCTCGCGCTGGCGCTCTTGATCGGGCTGCAATTCGTAATCACCTGGTCCAGCATCCGCGTGTCGTGGCTTCGCCGTTTCGTGACGGGCGAGCCCGCCCTGCTGCTTTATCGCGGCGAGTTCCTTGAGGATGCGCTCCTGCGCGAGCGGGTCACCAAGGATGAAATTCACGCGGCAGTTCGCTCTGCGGGTATCCACGCGCTGGAGACCGTGGAAGCGGTGGTGCTGGAGACAGACGGCTCGTTCAGCGTCGTGCCCCGGGGCGAAGAAACTCAGTCCTCGAGCCTGGGAAAAATCAAGACGCCCAAGCCGCGGATCTGACCGGGGTCTCGCTGCTCCCGGTGCGCCAGCCATGAACTGCATCGCCACCCGCCCGCCCGCCCTGCAATCCTCCGCCAGAACATGACCGCCGTCCCCCTCGTCCGGTTTCTCCTCCGCCTCGTCGCCATCGTCCTCGTGGTGGTCTCGACGCTGCCCTTTCTCCACACGAATCTCTGGTGGGTGCGGATCTGCGATTTTCCCCGGCTCCAAGTGGCGGGGCTGGCGCTGGCGCTGCTCCTCGTCGCGGTCTTTCTACGAGGGCGGATGAAACGCACCGACCAGGTGCTGGCCGGGCTGCTCGCCGTGGTGGTGGCGATTCAAAGCTGGTTCATTTTCCCTTTTACCCCGCTCGCGCGGAAGACGGTGCCCGATGCCGCCGACCCGGTGCCGGAGCGCACGCTGCGCGTCGTCGCCGCCAATGTGCTGATGGAGAATCGCGACGCCACCGCGCTGCTGGCAATCCTCCGCGAGCGCGAGCCCGACATCATCCTGCTCTCCGAGCCCGATGCCTGGTGGATCGAGCAATGCCGTCCGCTCGAGGCGAGCCACCGTTTCACCGTGCTCCAGCCGCAGTCGAATCACTACGGCATGGCGCTCTACTCGCGGTTCGAGTTGGTCGCGCCGGAGGTGCTCTTTCGCGTGGAGCCGGGAGTGCCCTCCATCCGCGCGGGAGTGCGGCTGCCCGGCGGCGCGCTCGTCGAGCTTTACGCCGTGCATCCGCGCCCGCCGGGCAGCGATCCGCCGGGCGCGGACGAGCGCCAGAGCTCCGCGCCTCGCGATGCCGAGCTGATCCTCGTGGCGCGCGAAATCGAGGAGCGCGGCGTGCCGGCGCTCGTCGTCGGCGATTACAACGACGTCGCCTGGTCGCACACCACGCGTCTCTTCCAGCGCCTCGGCCGTCTGCTCGATCCGCGCGTCGGACGCGGTCTTTTCAATACCTACCACGCCCAGCATCCGCTGATGCGCTACCCGCTCGATCACGTCTTTCACACCGGTCACTTCAGCCTCGCCGGGCTGGAGCGGCTGTCCGAATTCGGGTCGGATCACTTCCCGATGTTCGCCGCGCTCGTCTTCCAGCCGGAGGCTGCCACCCCGCCTTCCGGCACGCCCCACCCGGAAGGCAACGACCGGCAGGAGGCGGAGCAGACCATTCGGAAAGCGGCGCCCGAAGAAGCCGGCCGCTGAGGTGATTACTGCTGGGAAAGCCCTTTTCCCAACCTCGCCACGGCGCAGCCTCGACGGCTCACACCAAGCAGGCCTTGAACTCCGTCGCGGATCTCCGGGTCGGTGAAGAAGGTCTGCGCGACCGGACCGGGATCGGCGAGCCCGGTCGTTTCGATCATTACCGCGTCAAGCGGGTCCTTGCGTTTGGCGAGTCGAGCCAGAATGCGGATCAGATCGCCGCGCACGGTGCAGCAGATGCAGCCGTTGTTCATCTCGAACAACTCCTCGTCGCTCTGGATGACGAGTTGGTTGTCGATGCCGACTTCGCCGACTTCGTTTTCGATCACGGCGATTTTGCGGCCGTGTTGTTCGGACAAGATGCGGTTGAGGAGCGTGGTCTTGCCGGAGCCAAGAAAGCCCGTGAGGACGGTGACAGGGATGGGTGCGTTGTTCATGGAGAAGAAATTGAAATGCGCGGAGCAGGTGGCTCAATGCGGGATCGCGACGGTGGCGACTCCAAGGAGGCAGAGCAGTCCGCCGATCACCCGGCCATCGATCCGGTCAAGCCACTGCCATCGGAGGCGTTGCACGCCGTGCAGCGTGAGCCAGGTGAGTGTGAGCATGCCCCCAAGTGTCGCGGCAGCCAGCACGAGGCTGAGCCAAACGATGCCCGGCCAGCCGTAGGGCACGGCAGTCAGGTAGACAGGCAGGAACAACTCACAGGGAGAAAGCGTGAGCGTCAGGAACAATCCCCAGAGGGCGGCCCGGTCCGTCGCTTCCGGCACCCATTTGCCGGCTATGCCTTGGCAATGCGTGCATTCCCGTCCGTGCGGGGCACGGAACGCGAGCCAACTGCCGAGTCCGACCAGGAGACCGGCGACGATCCAATGAAACGCTTCGTCGAACCGCTCGCTGAGCTCGAAGCCGAACCACGCGAGTCCGATGCCAAGCGCGGTGGTGGCGAGAATGTGACCTCCGCCCGCGAGCGCGACGGCGGAAAGCGTTTGGCGGCGCGACCAACCGCGGGCGCGGCCGATCATGACAAACGGCAGCCAGTGCGTCGGGATCGCCGCGTGCAGAAAGGCCACGGCGAAACCGGTGGTCGCGAGCGTGAAGATGTAGGTGGAGTTCATGTTTGAATAAAGTCGGCCGAAAGTCGGTCGGTGCGCGGGCGGAACGGACGAAAGCGGAGGTCCGTTCGGCTAACGGGAAACCGGCGATCGTCGGCTCCTTCTTCCTTTGAATACGGTCATGCTGGCGGCCAGCGTGAGGAGCGTCGCTGCCGCCACTCCAAGCAGCGACGGCGCGGCGAAGCGGAGCCGGGCGGAGGTCAATTCCTTCACAACGGGCGGTTCCGGTTTGGTGTCGTAGTCGGAGAGCGTGAGCGGCGTCATCGACGCGAGCTGGGCTCCGAAATGCGCCCGCCAGTCGCGTTGAAACGCACGCGCGGCGGACTGGAAGGCACCCTGCTGCACCGGCGTTACGCCGGCCAGCTGCTCGGTGGCGAGGCGGAATGCGAGGGTGGGCGAAAGCCACGCCAGACGGCGCCACCACCCGGCCTGTCGCGCCCGGGCTTCGTCGGTGCGTAGCAACGCCGGAGCCAACGCGGCGTCACCCGCGAGGGCACGCGGCCAGAGATTCTGCACGAAATACGTGTCGTATTCATTAAGCGTTGCGGTGGGGCGGCGATCCGGGCGCTCCGCATAATAGGCATCGCGAATCTCTTCCACCCGTTTGAAGAGATCGGTTTCGATTTCGCGAACCTGCAGGACAAATTCGCGGCGGTCCGGCGGCGGCGCGATGGACTGCACGAGGGCCTGAATCCCCGAAGGGATCACAATGACGGCGGCGAGCCAGAGACCGCAGAGCATGACCGCATTGCTGGCGGCGGAGCGGGACCGGATATTCAAGAGGGCGGCCAAGGTCTGCCAGAAAACGAGGTAGACCGCCGCGAGACCGAGCCAGAGGCTGAGTTCGCCCAGCGCTGCCGGGAGCGAACCGGAGGGAGGCAAGGTTGCGACCACCGCGGCGGTCGCGGCCATTGCGAGAGGACACCCGAGAGCGACGAAATGCACCGCGAGCCGCGCACCCATGATGCGGCCGAGCGAGACCGGCTGCGAGGCGATCAAGGGAAGGATGCCGGCATCGCGTTCGCGTGCCAGCACGTCGAACGAGAGCGCCAGCACAAACAGCGGCAACATCGTGGCGACCACGAACGAGAGGTCGAGCGGTCCGGCGAGCCGGTTGGCCGGGTTCTCGATGCTTTGCGGAGCGACGAACAGCTTCGTGATCATGTTGACCTTGCGCACTGCCGGTGCCAGATCGCCCGGTCCGGAGGCGAGCGCGGCGAGTGGAGCCGGCACCTGCACGAGGGGGCGCTCGCCGCTCATGCCCATCACCGAGTTGGTCGGACTGCGCGGGTCGCGAAACGGTTTGGGTTCGGCGCGGCCGGCCTCGATCTCGACCAGTTGCGCACGCTTCTCCGTCCAGTTGGTGCGGTCACTGGCAAGGGCAACCGCGATCGCGGCATGGCGGGCCTGAACCTGCCGGATGCCCTGCGTCGCAGCGAAGCCAAGCAGCAGGCACCACAGTGCGATCAACGCGACTCCGGTGCGCTCGGCCAGGAGCCGACGAAGTTCCCAACGGGCAAGGCTAAGCGGTGCTCCGGGCATCATGGCTTGATCCTCCGGGCTCCGAGCCACGCCAGCGCCGCCACCCCCGTGAACCATGCGGCGATGAGCATCCACGGCAAGGAGGCCCGCCGCAGGGCCCAGCCGGTGCCGGGCATCGCGTAGGTGAACGTTGGCACGCGCGACCAATCCGCGTGATCGAAGTGGATTTCCCAAGCGTTGCCACGCATGCGCTCCGCCATGAGATTGTCCATCGAGGCCACAACGCTGCGGCGATATTGCTCGGCCGACTCCGCGAAGTCGCGGTAATGCGCCCAATCCATGCCGGACAGGCTTTGCGAGAGCGCACGCATCGGCACAAACGGCCCGAGCGAGGCCGTGATCAGATGCCAGCGGGTCTGCCGGGTGTAGATCGCTTCGAGCCGGACCTGATGCCGGTCGCTGATGCGTTCGGTAAAGGCGTCCATCGCCCGCAGGCGTAAACCCGAGAAGCCCACGGGCAATTCGTCCAGGGTCGTTACGCCGTACTGCGCGAGTGTGTCCTTTTCGAGTCGGGCCAGTTGCTCGTCCCATCCGGGTTCGCCGTCGAAGCCCTGATTAAAGTCCCGCGACTGTTCGGCGCGGAACTCGGCCACGGTCGGGATCGGGGCGAGCCAGGCGGCCAGTGACGAAGCCAGTCTCGGAGCGAGGATACCGCCAGCCACCCAGCACACGAGCAGCAGGGCGAGCGCAGTGCGGCCGGTTGTGGCCCACGCGGAGGCGGCCACCGTGCCGACGAGCCAGGTGGCAAAGTAGAGCGCATACGCGAGCCCCAACCATGCAGCGCGGCCGGCGACACCTGCCGTGAATCCGTCGGGATATGCCGCCACACAGAGCAGCAGCAGTCCAACGCCCACCGGCAAAGCGATCACGGCGAAGGCCAGGCCGAGCCCGAAGCATTTTCCCGCAAACCAGCGCAGAGGCGAGACGCCTTGGGCGAGGACGAGGCGCAGCGTGCCGTCTTCGCGCTCGCGCGCCACCGATCCGTAGCCCGCGAGCACCACGAGCAGCGCGCCCAGCAGTTGCAGCACCTCGGCCCCGTTGGTGAGGCCGAGAATCGCGGCGGCGCCAGCATCCTCGAGCGGGGAATGCGTGAACGCGCTCCGTTGGTGCGCTTCCAGCCACAGCACCTGGCCCGTCGCCGGCTTGATGCCGGAGTCGAGCAAAGCGAGCGGGAGTTCCGGCTTCGTCAGATAGAAACCGAAATGGGCCGCGCGGTGCGGATGCTTCTCGCCCTGATTCTCCCACTGATGCCGCGCCTCGGTCTCGAAATGCGCGCGCTCATGCAACTCCCGGCGAAAGGTCTGCCAGCCGAGCAGAACCAGCGCCGCCAACAGACCCAGCCCGATCCAGCCGGCGGCGTGGAGCCGGCGGTCGCGCAGCATCTGCTGGATTTCGTGGCGGGCGATTCGGAGAAGCATGGCGGCGATGGGCGGAGTTGGCTCAGAACGCGTAACGGGCGCTGACGAGCCAGGTGCGCGGAGCTTGCGGCATGATGGTTGTTCCGGTGAGGTCGTAGATCTCCTCGTCGGCAATGTTCTTTACGTTGAGCTGCACGTTCCAGCGGTCGCGGCCGTAGCCGACCATGCCGTCGAAGCGAGTGTAGGACGGCAGCCACCAGGTCGCGTTGGGCAGGCCGGCCTTGCGCTTCGCCGCGCTGAAAGCCCCGAGCCCGAGGGCGAGCCCCTTGGCCGGGCCGGACTGGAGGGTGTATTTGGTCCAGACGCTGCCACTCCACTCTGGCGCACCGGGCAGGAGGGAACCGACTCGGAAGGTGTTGTCACGGCTGACGTAGGCATCGATGTAGGCCCCGGTCGCGATCACGTCCCATCCGGGCAGCAGCTCGCCGGTGAGTTCGAGTTCGACGCCCTGACTCTGCTGTTCGCCGGTCTGCACGCGGAAGGTGGGCGTGACCGGATCGGGCGTGGAGACGTTCTGCTTTGTGATCCAGAACGCGGCGACCGTGGCGCTGGCCTTGCCACCGAGGAAATCCTGCTTGGCGCCGACTTCGAACTGCCCGCCCTCCTCCGGGTCGAGAAAAGAGCCGTCGGCCTGCCGTCCGCTGGTGACGGGCAGAAACGACGTGCTGTAGCTCGCGTAGAGACTGGAGGTCGCGGTCGGCTGATAGACGACGCCCATTTGCGGGGTCAGCGCCGTATCGGTGGCCACGCGCACCACCGACTTCGCGAGGCGGTCGTAGTTTTCGTAATGGATCGAGTCGTAGCGCGCACCGAGGAGCAGCTTCAGGTTGTCGCGCAGCGAGATCAGATCCTGAAAATAGACGCCCACATCGTCACGGGTGATTTCGTTGCCGAAGAGCGGAAACCCGGCCCCGGGTTGCGCGCCGTAAACCGGGGCAAGCAGGTCGATCGAGGCGAGCGACTGAAAGAGGAAGTCGTAGCCGTCCAGGTTGCGATTGAGGTCGAGGCCGAAGATCGCCTGATGGCGCGTGGACCCGAGGTCGAACTGACCGACGAGTTCATGCTGAACGGCGTAGTTTTCCGAACGCTCGTCGGTGGCGTAGGCCACGCGGCTCACCGTGCGGCCATCAGCTCCGATGCTGAGGGGCGACCGCAGGGCGTAGTCTCCGCCCGAGCAGGCGGCGGAGAGATTCTGGCGAATCTTCCAGTTGGCGTTGATGCGGTGCTCAAGCACCGAGGATGCGAAGAAGGATTGCACGTCGTTACGAGCGTCGGGCTCGCCGAGGAACCGCGAGGTCGGCACGGTGAACGAGAGCGGGTTGCGCGGCAGGCCAAGGTCCCAGACGTAGTCGGCGTGCTTGTATTCGAGTTCGATCGTCAGCCGGGTGTCCGGGCTGATGAACCAAGTGACCACGGGGGCGATAAATTCGCTGCGGCTGTCAACGCCGTCGCGAAAGCTGCCGGCGTCCTCGGCGGCGAGATTGAGGCGGTAGAACACGGAGTCGGTCAACGGACCGCCGAGATCGAGTTCACCCCGGTAGAAATCGAAATCGCCGGCGATGACCGTGGCTTGGCGAAACGGCCTGGCCAGAGGTTGCTTCGAGAGCGTGTTGGTGATGCCACCGGGCTGGAGGTTTCCGTAGAGCAGTGAGGCCGGCCCTTTGAGGATCTCGTAACGTTCGACATTGGCGGTGTCGCGCAGGGTGTAGAATCCAAAGTCGCGAAAGCCGTTGCGCAGGGTCACGAACCCCGAGTCGAAACCGCGGATGAAAGCGCCGAAGTTCTGCACGCCGCCGTAGCCGAGCTTGCGCTGGGCGCCGGCCACGTTGTCGAGCGCCTCGCCGAGGAAGGTGAAGCGGCGGTCCTCGATGAGCTGGCGCGGCACCACCGTGAGAACAAAAGGAACATCGCGGAGCGCGGCGCCGTTCTTCGTGCCGGTCAGCGCGTCGGTGGCGCGGTAGTTCTCGATGGGGCTGCCGACGACGAGATATTTTTCGAGTTCGACGGGCGATTCCGCGGGCGGCGGCGCGACGGTTTGGGCCAAGGCCGCGAGCGGCGCCAGCAAGAGGGAAAGGAGGACGTTAGGTTTTGTGGTCATGGGAAAAATAGACAAAATTTCAAATCAGGCCCTCATGGTTTCGAGGTAGAGCTTTTCGAGATTGGTGTGGCTGATCTCGGCGGCGGTGAGTTCGCGGACGAGCTGGCCGTGGCGCATGATGCCGACGCGGGTGGCATCCTCCTTGGCGCGGAAGAGGTCGTGCGTGGCCATCACGATGGCGACGCCGCGCTCGCGCAGTTGGCGCAGGAGCTGGCTGAACTCGTGACTCGCGCTCGGGTCGAGGCCGCTGGTGGGCTCGTCGAGCAGCAGGGCCTTGGCCTCTTTGGCCAGGGCAATGGCGATGCCGACTTTCTGGCGCATGCCCTTCGAGTAACCGCTGACGCGGCGATCATGCGCCTCGGCCTGCAGGCCGGCGTCAGCCAGAAAACGGCGCAGGTCGGTATCCGCGTAACGGTGACCGCCCAGTTCAGCGAAGTAGGCGAGATTCTCCACGCCGCTGAAGTGGCCGTAAAGGTTGACCTGCTCGGGGATGTAGGCGAGCCGCCGCTTGGTCGCGAGTGGTTCGGCCGCGACGTCGATGTTGTCGATCATCACCTTGCCACCGTCGGGAGAAATAAACCCGAGGAAGCAGTTGATCGTGGTCGTCTTGCCGGCCCCGTTGGGGCCGAGCAGCGCGTAGGTCTCGCCGGCCGCGATGTTGAGGTCGAGCGAATGCAGGGCGACATTATCGCCGTAGCGCTTGTGGAGCTTTTGTGCGGTGAGCATGGGATTCAAAACGCCAAACTGGCGGTGGCGTAAACAGTGCGTGGGCGCACCGGGCCGTAGAAGCAGGCCGGATCGTGGTTGCCCGAGCGGACCGGCTTCCGGGTCACTCGATTGACGGCTCCGGCGATGGCTTCGGGGCCTTAGAGGACAGAACTGCCGCCCTTCACGACCTCGATAGGGTCCACGAAGATGGTCGGGAAGAGATGAGCGCCATACACTTTGGCGATCCCGGTGTAGAGGGGCGCGCCATCGAAGAGGATGGCGGTAGAGTCCGTGCTCAGGCCGAGCAGGTGGATTTGGTTGAGACTGCGATTCTGGCAGTCCGATTCGAAGCGGGCGCTGGGGATGAACCGGAGGTTGTCGGCAAGCGTCACGCCGCCGAAGGCCTCGATCTCGGAGGCGAGGAACACCTTGGTCTTGACCGGGGCGTCGGACTGGGCGCGGATCGTGCGGGTGCCCGTGAGGACGAGCGGATCGAGTTCGAGCGGCCGCTTCTCCGGCGGAGAAGCCGGAGTTTGGGCGTGCAGGTTCAACGAACCGAGCGCGAGGAGAATAAGCGACAAACGAAAGCGAGAAGGCATGGCGAAGCTGAGTTGGGTGGAGCGCAGGCACGCCGACACGGCGTGGACTGGACGCAGCACAAGGATGCGAATGCACACCGCAGTTAACGCGCGGTGCGGGACCTCACAGGGTCAACTCAGGCGCTCGGGGGCGCTTGGGAGGGCGGTCGCAGATGCCGAACCGCCGCCACCCACTCCGCATCACGAGGAAGGGAAACAACTGCCTCAACCATGCGTTCGGCCATCGGCAAGGCCGGCACGTCAAACTGGACGGAAACACCGTGGGCGAAAAGCGTGACCGCACATCCGGCCGCAGCATCGGAGTCGCCGTTGTCGTGATGGTGGTGACTTCCTGGCTGGTGCGCATGAGCACACGCCTTCGGTGCCGGCTCGTGCTGGCACAAGGCTTCATGCCAGTCGGGCCGCAGCGCCAGGACATGCAGCACCACAATCAACGCCACGCCGAGCGCCGCCGTTAAACGACGAGGCAGGGAGCGGGATAGGATTATGGTGCCGAACATGGCGGGTTGAAAAATGGAGAGTAGCAGAGTCGTCAAGTGCCCTCGATCCCGCCATCAACACGTTGCCGGAGGGCAGTCGGTTCGAAGGACTCCGGCAAGCCTCGAAGATGCCAAGGAGATAAAAATCTTCCGGCATGAGAGAGATTGTCAGAACGTAATATCTGCGCGGCCAAGCCAGGCTACTCGTAGTCGTAGAGCTTGGGGTCGCGGCGGGCGGGCCTTCGACGCAGGGCCTTGAAACGGGCACGCTTTTCACTCCGTTCCTTTTCCGGGCCCGCCGCAGGGTCTCCACCCTCGCCGTACGGATCGTCGGCGCCAGCATCGTCACCGAATGCCTCCTCCAACGACTCCGGATCGGCGCCTTCCTCCAATTTTCGGACCACCTCCTCCATTTCGCCGTCGAGCTTCTCGCCCGTCATCTCCGCCATCCGCCTCATCATGCGGCCCATCGCACGGGGATCGTTTTCATCCACATGGGCAAACTCGCGCTCCATCATTCCCATCGCCTGCTCCATGCGTGCATCCTCAGCCGGATTCTCCCCGGGGCTCTCCGCCGCGGATGGTTCCTCTCCCTTGCCCCCGCGGGTCACAGCAAACGCCGATACCCGCTTCTCCATCCGAAACGTCGGATTATCGGGACACTTCGGAGTGACTTTTCCCTGCGCGAGCGTCTTCGCGTAGAACTGGTAAACCGTATGATTGTCCGGGCAGTAGTACTCGTAGATGGGCATGGTGTTTAGAGGAGCAGAAAATAGAGGATGGAGGATAGAGAATAGAGGATAGAAAATGTTCTACCGAGTTCCCTCTGCGCCCTTCGCTGTCTGAGGCCCACGCACTTGATGGCCGTGCGTGACCACGGCGTTGCGTCCGCGATCGTTGAGGCGATCGAGGACCGCGGCCAGCCGACGGCGCTTCTCGTCCGTCTCCGCGAAGAGATCGAGTTGGGTCGCCGCATCCTCGACGCCTGAGAACCGCACACTCACCAGACGCAAGGGCCGTCGTTGCGTCCATGCCTTGCGCAGAAGCGGGGACACCCACGGGTAGAACGCGTGTTCGAGGTCGGTCGCCTCGGTCAGGCTATGCGCGTGCGTCGTCTCGGCAAAGTCTGGGTAGCGGATCTTCACCGTCATCGTGCGGACGCGTTTTCGGTCATCACGAATTTTGGGCATGAGTTCGTCGATCATCCGCTTGGCAACACGTTCGATCGTGGCGAAGTCCTCCACGTTCTCGCCGAACGTCTCCTGCTGCGAATAACTCTTGGCATCCTCGTGCTCCGTCTCCACCGGGCGCTCGTCTTCACCGCGCGCGGTCGCCAGCATTTCACGCCATGCCTGGCCAAAGAGGCTGCGCAACCGGGTCTCAGACTGCGTCAGAACATCGCCGACCCGCGCGATGCCTTCGGCTTTGAGCCGTTCCTCTGTTTTCGTGCCCACTCCCGGAAGGCGCCCGATATCGAGCGGGGCCAGGAACTCCGCCTCTGTTCCGGGTGGCACCACGACGAAACCACGCGGCTTGCGCAGCTTGGAGGCGATCTGCGCCACGAGTTTGTTGGTCGCGAGCCCGAACGAAACGGTGATCTGCAACGCATCCCAGATCTTCTGCTGCAAACCCCTCGCAGCGGCTTCGACCTCCGCAGAGGTGCGAAGCGCACACGGTTCGACATCCAGATAGCCTTCATCGATCGAGTTGCGTTGGACCATCGGTGTCAGGGTCTCGCAAAGGTCGAACATCCGGCCCGAAACGTCTCCGTAAACGCCGGCGGTGTGGGGAACCAAAATCAAATCGGGACACACCTGAAGCGCACGTTTCGAAGGCATGGGCGTATAGACGCCACACGCTCGCGCCTCATAGCTGGCGGAGGAGATGATTCCGCGCTCCCGTCCGCCAACCGCCACCTTCTTTCCGCGCAGCTCGGGAGTCCGCGCCTGCTCGACCGCGACGAAGAACGCGTCGGCGTCGAGATGAATAATCGTAGGCAATACCCGGACCATGCGGAGAGCGTTGCGACCTGCAGCCCGCGTGGCAATGCTGGGGGGGCACTGCTGAGCCAAGACGGGCCGCGTCTGTTCAAGAAGACGTTTAACAGGAGACCGCAGAAACCGCCGCGAGAAGAGGAGAGAGGAAAGACGACCGAGGATAGTGCTGGTTGAAGGAACGACCAGGCGAACCTGCTCACCCACGTGATAGCGGGGTTAACGTGCTCTTTTTCAGAATTTCTTTCCCTTGTCCGCGAGCTCATGGGGTGACATGTTCGAACGCGTGAATACGGGAGGAGGAAAGGCCGGTGGTTACCGCGCGCTCTGGCGTTGGTTCGTCGGATGCGCGGGGTGGGCGGCGTTTGCCGGATGTTACCTCGTGCCCAAACCACCCGCCCCGGCGCCGGCGGCCTCCGCTCTTTCACCGGGACCCGCGCTGGCGGACACTGCGGCCGAAATTCAGCGCCTGGCCGACGAAGCCGAACACGCCGCCGCCAACGTGACGTTCCCGTCCAGTCGCTGACCGCTATACGGGCGCGATGGGGGCCGACCCGACCGGACCCGCACCGACGAAAACCACCGCGGCACGATCGAGTGTCCGCGAATCAGGTAACGAAACGGTGAATACAACCTCCCAGTCGTTCATCTCCTGCGCATCGGCCAGAACCTGCGCGACCGTCCACCGCTGTGGATCGCTTTCGTCGAGGTGGGTATGCTTGGCCGATCGCCCCTCGGGATCCAGGCGGAAGCGTTCGTGGGTCTCGAAGTAGGGTTGGAAGGCATCTTCGATTCGACGCGCGAGTCCCGCGTCGGGGTCACCGGTTCCGGTCGCCCGAACCGCGGCCGCGTCCCAGTCGCGCGCCGCCACGTCCTGCAGAAAACCCAGGACGGCGGTGCGCACGAGGCGGCGAAATCCGGGGCGGTCCCGGGTGAGATCGTAGGACGCGGGACGCGCCGGCTTCTCCGCGCCGGTTTCCACGGCGACGTAATCGGGATCGCGCAACCTCTCCCACTCCTCCAGCAGGCTCGAGTCGATGCCGCGGATCAGCTCGCGAAAGTAGAGTTCCAGCTCGACCACCGGCTCCGTCTTGAAGGACTCAGGCACGGTCTGACTCAGCACTTTCCATACTTGGGAAAGATGGCGCAGCAACAGGCCTTCCGAGCGCTCCAGTCCGTATTCGCGCACATAGTCGGCGAACGACAGGTAGCGTTCGTACATCTCCCGGGCGATCGACTTCGGCCGGACGTTCTCACGGTCGATCCAAGGATGCGCGGCGGCGAAGGCGTTGAAGGAGTCGTAGAGAAATTCGCGCAGGGGTTTCGGATGTTCGATCTCCTCCAGTTTTTCCATCCGCTCTTCGTAAGGCACCCCGGCGGCGCGCAACTCCGCGATCTTTTCGCCGCGCAGCTTGTCCACCTGCCGGCGAAGAATCTGGTCGGGGTCCTCCACAATGGCCTCGCACAACGTGAGCACATTGAAGGCGAAATCCGGCGATTCGCGCTCCAGCAGGGGGAGCGTGTCGAGCAGGTAGAGTGACAGGGCCTGATGGAGGGAAAAATCGTCCTGCAAAGCGACGTTGACCCGCAGTTTCCGACCGCTTGGCAAGGGAGCGATCCATTCGATGATCTTCCGATCGAGCAGCGCCCGGAAAAGCTGCCAGGCCTTGCGGCGCAACAGCCGTTTCTTGTGGGGCGTCTCGTGACAGTCGGCGATGAGCCGCTTCATCACGCGACAGCCATCCGCCTCGCGGCTGAGCACGAGCAGCAGCATGCCGGCCGTCACCTCGAAGCGGGAGACCAGGCCTTCGGAGGGCGCGGTCATGAGGCGTTCGAACGTCTTAGCGTCCCAGCCCACGGCGCCTTCGGGCGCGGCGCGTTTGACGAGCTTTTTTCGCTTTTTGGGGTCGCCCGCCGCCTTCTCCTCGGCGCGCTTGTTGTCGATCACATGATCAGGCGCCTGCACGACCACAAAGCCCCGGTCATCGTAACCCCGCCGCCCCGCGCGACCGGCCACCTGGCGAAAATCTCGCACGGTGAGGATCGCCGACTTCTGCCCGTCGTACTTCCACAACTGCGTGAACACGACCGTGCGAATGGGAACGTTGATGCCCACACCCAGCGTGTCGGTGCCGCAGATGAGTTTAAGCAGTCCTTTCTGCGCCAGCCGCTCCACCAAGATTCGATATTTCGGCAGCAACCCGGCGTGGTGCACACCAATGCCATGGCGCAACCAGCGCTTCATGTCCCTGCCGTAGGGACTGTTGAAGCGGAACGACTCCAATTCCGTCGCGAGCGCCGCCTTCTCCTCCTTCGTGCACACATTCAGACTCATCAGCGCCTGGGCGGCCTCGGAGGCGGAGCGCTGGGTGAAGTGCACGAGGTATATGGGAGCGCGGTTCGACCGCAACAGCAGGTCCAGCTGTTCGGTCAACGGCGTCTCGGAGTATTCAAACGCCAGCGGCACCGGACGGCGGTCGCTGCGCACGGTGACAGACTCGGCCCCGGTCAAACGCGTCAGTTCGCGCTCGAAAAACGCCGTCTCGCCGAGCGTGGCCGACATCAGGAGAAACCGCGACGCGGGAAGCGTGAGCATGGGCACCTGCCAGGCGTAGCCCCGCTCCGCATCCGAGTAGTAGTGAAACTCGTCCATGATCACCGCCGCAACCCCGGCTTCGTCGCCCTGGGCCAGCGCGCGGTTGGCAAGGATTTCCGCCGTGCAGCAAAGGACGAGCGCCTTCGGATTCACGCTCGCGTCACCGGTCATCATGCCAACGTTCTCCGGCCCAAAATCGCGGCAGAGAGCGAGGAACTTCTCGTTCACCAGCGCCTTGATCGGGCAGGTGTAAACCGAACGGCGTCCCTCGCAGAGCGCCTTGAAATGAAAGGCCGAGGCCACCAGCGATTTGCCCGATCCGGTAGGCGTATTCAGAACAACATTACGACCGGCGAACAACTCAAGGATCGCCTCCTCCTGCTCGGGATAGAGTTCCAGATTGCGCGCCGCCATGGCCGCAAGGAAATGATCCAGCACCGCGTCGGCATTCGGGAATCCGGACAGCGGCGCGAGCGGAGCGGAGGCGGCGGGCAGAGACATCCGGGCCACAAGGAGGGCTCGCCCGCCCGTCGTCAACGATCCGCCCAACCTGAAGGGCCAACGACCAGCGCCTGTTCACGAGCGAGGGATCAACAGGAGCACGCGGAGGCCGCAGAGCGAGAGAGTGAGAGAGAGAGCAACGTCGAGAGCTTTCCTCGGCATGGAGGTCCTGCCGCCGGAGGCCCGTCCGGTGTAGCCGCCAGATCCCCATGGGCGTGGTTGGGCGCGGGCGGACAGCTGATGCCCGGCACGGATGGGGACATCCGTGGCTACATGGGCGTGGTTGGGGCTCATTCCGCTTGCCGGACCGCCGTGCACGATACAGGCTAAGCGCTCGCAACAGCGACCCTGCTCCGAAGGTCCACGCCCGTTCCCCGCCATGCTTTCCACCCGTATCGTTTTACGAGCACGGCCAGCCTTCGCCGGCGTGCTGCTCTTCGCCCTCGCCCTCGCGGCACCGGCCCAGCCGGATCGCACTGCGATCCTTACGAGCCCCGTCTCCTCCACCCTGACGCGGGCCGTCGAACGCCGCGCGATTGTCGAGGGGCTGACGGAGCCGATTCAAAACCTCAAGGTCACCGACCTGGCCGGACGCGACATCGCCGCCGAAGTCGAGCCGCGCACCGATCGCGGGGTCGTGACCATGAATCTCGGCGTGCAAAAGCCGATCGTTCTGAAGCCGCGCACCATCGGCACCGTGGTGCTGAAAGCGAACGAACGCCTCGTGTTGCCGGGCGGTGTGATCGTCCCGCACGCGCCGCAACCCGAGGGCGGCGGGGCAGTCAAGCCCGCATGGTTTCGCCTCACGTTGGCGAGCAGTCCCATGCCGGCGCCGTGGGATCCCCAACTTGGGCGCTATGTGACACGGCTCACCTTCGGCCTGCGTCGCCCCGATACGGTTCCCTCAACCTTGAACCTCGCTGAACCGGTGATCGTGAAGATCGACTATCAAGGCCTCACCGCCACCGAAACGGCCACGGTGACCATCGAGGCCCCTGGACTGGAGAACGAGAAAACGGTCGACTTGCACTTCACGCCGCTCACCGCGAAGCCGACCCTTCTCGTTCGTTCATCGATTTCCGATGTGAACCTCGAGCTGACCGCGCTGCCCCGCCTCGATGTGAAACCGGCGCGAAACACCGTCCTCGGTCTCGGCCTCGACACGGTGGCGGTTGCCGTCACTCAGGTGTTGCCCGACGGTCGCAACCAGCCCGTCGCCCGCGACACGGCCGTGGTGATTGAAGTCAGCGGGCGGGCACAGGTCGACGACGGCCCGCTCAGCCTGCGCGCGGGCGAGGCGGGAACACGGATGCAGGTCAGATCGGCCGGGTTGGGCCCGATTGTGGTTCGTGCCACGGCGGACGGCGTGACGGGACTGGCGACCGTGCAACAACGTTTCCCCACCGGGCCGCTGGTTGCAGCGCTGGTCGGCGGGGCGCTGGGCGGTCTGGCGCGTCGATTTGTGAAGGGGGCACGTCGGTCGCTCACCCAACGCCGGATCGTCGAGGGATTGGTCGTAGCCACGATCGCCTTCGTCGCCGCAGTTCTGGGTGTCGGTTACCTCGGCCTGCCTCCGGCCATCGTCGCCACGGAAGCAGGGGCGTTCCTGACGGGCGCCCTCACCGCCTTCGCGGGAGTGAGCGTGCTTGAGACACTTTCCAAGAAGACCGCGCGCACGTCTGCGGGCTGATGCTTTGGATACACGGCCGGCGGCACGATGGCGTGGAGGGCGGTCAGGACAGCCACCGCCCCAGCTCGCTGATCACTTGGTACAAGCCCAGTGCAGCCATGAGCAACGCGGCCGTCATGAGACACGCCAGAGACACGGGGCGCGCCCGCAGGTCGCGGTGGGGGTTGTTGAAATGGAAATAGAGGGCCGCGCCAGCGAGAAACGGCAGCATGAGGCCCTGCGCCACCGCGCCCCAGAAGACGAGATGCACCGGGTTCCCGAAGAACAGATAAACCGAGGTGAACGCGATCGGCAGGATCACGCTGCAAATCTTGACCCAGCGCACGCGGTGCTCTGCGTCGCGGTAACTTTTCAGCCGAAACAAGCTCAGGGCATCGGCCATCAAGCGCGCATTGGAGGCCGTTGCCCCAAAGATCGTCGAATACAGCACGAAGATGGCTCCCACGAGAAAGAGCCACATGCTCCACTCCCCGAAGGCTTCGCGGTACATGAACGAAAGCGTTTCGATCATCTGCGAATTTTCCACCCGCAGCTGCTTCGCGTGGAGGATGGCCGCACCGAGAAGGTAAAAAGCCACCGTGCAGGTGGTGTAGATGACGAACGAGACCCACGCGTCGATGCGCATCACGCGCAGCCAGCCCTCAGCACGACGTTTCCAAGCATCCGTTCCATCGTCGGGCCCGAGTTTGCGCGCGTAACCTTTCTCGATGCACCAGTAGGGATAATAGATGAGTTCGGACGCGCCTACACCGATGATGCCGAAAGCGCCAAACGCCGTCACCAAGTCGGGAGGCAGACGAAATGAGAAGCCCTCCGCGAGATCCGCGCCCGTCACGGCAAATTCCGTGAACTGAAGCGCTCCCACGGCCACCAGCGTGGTCACCGTGAAGGCCCCGACCAAGACCGTGGAGGCACGTTCGACCATCCGGTAGCGGCCGACGACGAGGAGCAGGGCGCAACTCGCGCCAATGAGCACGGCGAGCAAGGAAACGGGAATGGTCACCCCCCCCAACCGCAAGGCCGTCGCGGCTCCCCCGACCATGCCCGCGACCTGCGGCACGAGGCAAATGTACATCGCCAGCCAAAGCCAGATCACCCAGCCGACCACCAGGCGCGGCCCCGGCAGGGTGTTGAGCGCCTCAAGGGTCGCCCGGCCGCGCGTGATCGCGTAACGGCCGAGTTCGATTTGCACGAAAACCTTGAGCAGGCAGCCGATGATGATGAACCACAGCAGGGTGAAGCCCACCTCGGCGCCCAGCTTCGGCGTGACGATGAGCTCGCCCGACCCGACGATGATGGCACTGATGATCAAGCCAGGACCAAGCTGGCGCAACAAGCCGCCCAACGACGTGGGAGCGGGTTCCAAGGATGACGCCGGGACCGAACCCGGGGAAGCGGAGGGGACCATGGGGTGGAAGGACGATGTCGCATTCCAGCCCATGTCTTCAAGGAAGAACACCCACTAAAATCCGCGGTCTAGGTTAATCCAGTTGATTTGACCCCAGACTTTTCAAGAGTTCGCATCTGACGCGATTCGTGACGCGTACCTACCCATGAAATGCCAGCGTTTCCATGCTCCATCGCCGAGGCCGCGCACATGGCCGTCCCTGCGGACGTCCGCGGATCCTCATCGCAATGGACTCATTATCTCATGAGCCCCGCTCCGCTGGACCCTGGCCCGTCGAATACCCAACGTCAGCAAGAAGACGCGGAGTTGATCCGTCGCGTGGCGCGCGGCGATCGGGAGGCGTTTTCCCTCATCTACGACCGCTATTCTCGCCCACTCTTTTCGATCGCGCTGCGCGTTCTGAATGATTCCCGCGAGGCAGAGGACATTGTGCACGACGTCTTCATCGCGCTCTGGAACAAAGCAGGAGACTTCGCATCGGACCGCGGAACCGCCTTTGGCTGGTGTGTGACCCTGACGCGCAACCGCGCCATCGATCGCGTCCGGGCCCGCAAGCGCCGGGGCGAACTGCTCGCGGAGTCCGCACCCTCGGATCTCGGCTACGACGAAAACCAAGCGGAAAACGCCGACTCGGGCGACATGCTCTGGCAAAAGGAAAAGGCCGCCGCGGTCAGGCACGCGCTGGAGGCCCTTCCCTCCGAGCAACGATCCGCCTTGCAACTCGCTTACTTCGGCGGCCTTACCCAGCAGGAGATCGCCGCCCGTCTTCGCGAGCCTTTGGGCACGGTCAAGGCCCGTATCCGCCGCGGCCTTCTCAAGCTGCGTGAACTTCTGCCTCAAGCGTTATGATCGACGAACGCACAGAAGAAGCGGCGTCGCTCTACGCCTTGGAGCTCCTTGAGGGAGAGGAGAAGGCCGCGTTCGAAAGCCGCCTGCAGAAGGATGCTTCGCTCAAACGCTTTGTTGAGGAACTCCGCGAGTCTTCGACCGCCCTCGCGATGCTCGCCCCACCCGCGCAACCCGCCCCGGCGCTGAAGGACCGCGTTTTTGCCTCACTTCCCCGTGAACAGGCCGCCCCGCCCGCCCAGGTGGTCCCCGTTCCCCTCGCACCGTGGATCGGTTGGGCCGCTGCGGCCTGTTTTGCCCTCGGCGCCGCTTATCTGGGTCAGCTCTACGTCAGCAGCGAGGCCGAGCTGGCTGGACTCCGAACCCAAGAATCCCTCGCCCGCATCGACGGAGAAAACGCGCGTCAACTGCTCGAAGCGGAACGGCTGCTTGCCCAAGTTCAGATTTCCGACCTCCGCACCGCGCAGTCGCGCATCGCCTCCCTCCAACAACAGGCTGATTTGGCGCAATTGAAGATCTCCTCCCTCGCCTCGCTGCTCTCCGACTCCCCCGAGGCCCAAGCCATCGCCGTTTGGAATCCACTCGCGCAAGAAGGTGTGCTCACCGTAGCGAACCTTCCCACCTTGCCCGTCGACCGCGACTATCAGCTCTGGGTGATCGATCCTCAGTATCCGATCCCAGTGGACGGGGGCGTCTTCACCGTCGAACCCACCAACGGCGAAGCCCGCCTCCAGTTCAAACCGAAGGAGCCGATCGCGCACATCGCGAAGTTCGCCGTCAGCCTCGAACGCAAGGGCGGCGTGCCCAAAGCCGAAGGTCCGATGGTCCTGATCAGCCCCTAGTAGCCCCGTCGGAGTTGCGATTTTCCGTCTCGGGAAAAAGCGGCGAACGATTTTGCGGCGAAGTGAGTGCCTGCGCCAACGGGCTGCTAAAGCCGCGCGAAGCGCGGCTCCGGATTTTCGGTCATCGAGGTCACGGGATGGGAAGGGGTGGGGCGCTTCACCCGGTCGCGGCGGGCATTTGTTGGCGAGCGAGGGTGTGCAGGCGGCGCACGTTGTAGGCGAGCAAGCCAAGGAGCATGGTCGGCGGATACTGGGCGTCGCCGGTTCTGCGGGTGTTGAGCCGGACCGCACGCCGGTCGAGCGACTCGACCGCATCGATAATGAAACAAAACTGCCCGGCCTCCGACTTGATCTTCCTCGAAAATGCCCCGGGCATTTTCGTTTAGCAGCCTGTCGGCAGGGCCAGCCGCGCACGCCCCTTCATCTCTCGCCCACCGAGGGCGTTGAAGCTAAGTCCGACAGGCTGCTAGACGGTTTCCGTGAACGCGGTAAACAGCGCGCTCCATGCCGCCCGTTTGCCTGCGTTTCCAAGGGTGTATTCCTGCCGTCAAGAAAGAGCTATTGTCGAACGACGGTTTTCGTTTCACCGACGGCACTGTTGCCACTTTGTCACTTGCCACGGGCGACTTCGACGCGAAACCTCGGCGGCTGTCATGGTCATTAAACCTAAAGTGCGCGGATTCGTATGCGTGACCTCCCACCCAGCCGGCTGCGCCGCGCACGTGGAGGAGCAGATCAACTACGTGAAGGCCAAGGGGGCGATCAAGAACGGACCGAAGAAGGTTCTCGTGATCGGCGCGTCCACCGGCTACGGCCTTGCTTCGCGCATCACGTCCGCGTTCGGCTCGCAGGCCGCGACGATGGGCGTGTTCTTCGAGCGTCCGTCCGAGGAAGGGCGTTCCGCGACTCCCGGCTGGTACAACACGATCGCCTTCACGCGCGCCGCGCGCGCCGCCGGCCTCTACGCCAAGAACTTCAACGGAGACGCTTTCTCGAACGAGCTCAAACACCAGGTCCTCGCCGCAATCAAGGCAGACCTCGGCCAGATTGATCTCGTCGTGTACTCCCTCGCCTCGCCCCGCCGCACCCATCCCACGACTGGCGCAGTTCACAAATCCGTTCTAAAACCCGTCGGCACCTCGTACACCAACAAGACGGTCGACACCGACAAGGGCGTCGTCAGCGACATCACCATCGAACCCGCCAGCGAGGCGGAAATCGCCGACACCATCACGGTGATGGGCGGCGAAGATTGGGAGATGTGGATGAACGCGCTGGCCGACGGCGGACTGCTCGCCTCGGGCGCAACCTCCGTGGCCTATTCGTACATCGGGCCGGAAGTGACCTGGCCGATCTATAAGAACGGCACCATCGGTCTCGCAAAGAACGACCTCGAAAAATCCGCCCGCAAGATCGACGCACTGCTCAAGGCCCATGGCTACGGTCGCGCCTTCATCTCGGTCAACAAGGCCCTCGTCACCCAGGCCAGCTCGGCAATTCCCGTGGTCCCGCTCTACATTTCGCTCCTCTACAAGCTCATGAAGGCGCGCGGTACCCACGAAGGATGCATCGAGCAAATTCAGCGCCTCTTCGCCACGCAGATGTACAACGGCTGCGCGTTGTCGTTCGACGACGGTGGCCGCGTGCGCATCGACGACTTGGAAATGCGTCCGGAAATACAAGCCGAAGTTGCTCGCGTCTGGCCGACGGTCACCACCGAAAACCTCGCCGAGCTGACCGACATCGCCGGTTATCGCCAGGAGTTCCTCAAGCTCTTTGGCTTCGGCCTGTCCGGAATCGACTACGACGCGGACATCGAGCCACACCTGCCGATGGAGTAAGCCGGGGGACGAGAGAGTGGATTGCAAAAATGGGCAGTCGCCTGCGGTTCCGGTAAATCGCTTGACGCACCTTTTGGGCGAGCTTTACTCCTTCGCTTTTCGCAGCTTCCTCAAGGGCGGGCGGAAATCGACGCACACTCTTAAAATCCGCATTCATCATGGCTAATCCGAAACGCAAGCAGTCCAAACGCCGCAGCGCCAACCGCCGCGCCGCCAACGCTTTCAAAGCTCCTCAATTCGCCAAGGATCCGATTGACGGCAGCGCCTTCCGTCCGCACCGCGTGAACCCCAAAAATGGCATGTACCGCGGTCGTCAGGTGCTCGACGTGAGCGTCTGATCCCGCGCACCGCCTGCCTCAAGCCATCCGCTTGCGATGGTTCTTACCTCTGGCGTTTCCGGTAACATCGCAGTCGACGCGATGGGGGGCGATCTTGGCCCGCCGGAAGTCGTCGAGGCCGTAAAGCTCGCATTTGACGAGTTTCCCGGACTCAACCCGGTCACTTTGGTCGGCGACCGGGAGGTTTTGCTCCCCTTGGTCGCGCATTGCGGCCTCGGTGATCATCCGTCCATCGACATCTTCCACGCCTCGGAAGTGATCACGATGGAGGATAAACCCATGCAGGCGCTCCGCCGCAAAAAGGACGCTTCCATGTTCCGCGCGATCGAACGCGTGAAGGACGGTGAAGCCGGGGTCGTCGTCAGTTGCGGCAACACGGGCGCCCTTATGGCCGGCGGCACCATCAAGCTGCGCACGATGGAAGGCGTCGATCGGCCGGCCCTTGCCGCGGTCATTCCCAGGGACGAAGGGTACTTTGTGCTGATCGACGCCGGGGCGAATCCCGAGGCAAAGCCGGAGCACCTCGTGCACAACGCCATTCTCGGCTCTCATTATGCGCGCATCGTCCTCGGCGTCACCCGCCCGCGCGTGGGCCTGCTCACCATCGGCACGGAAGAGGGCAAGGGAAACAATCTCGTGGCCGAGACGCATGATATGTTCAAACGCATCGGCTCTCTTGTGAACTATGTCGGTCCCACCGAGGGCTTTCAGGTCTTCACCAATCATTGCGACGTCGCGGTCTGCGACGGTTTCACGGGCAATCTCCTGCTGAAGAGCTGGGAATCCCTCGCTCACTTTTTCTCCGGCATTCTTAAGAAGGAACTGAGGGCCAACCCCCTCCGTATGACGGGCGCGCTGCTCGCCGGCGGGGCGTTCAAGGCGTTGAAGCAACGGATCAATCCCGAGCGTTACGGCGGCGCACCGCTGCTCGGCCTTCGGGGCAACGTGCTCAAAGCCCATGGCTCCAGCAATCGTCATGCGATCAAGAATGCCATCCATATCGCGAGTGACATCGTCAAAGCCGATATGAACCACCTGATCGAGGCAGACGTGGCGCGCGCCAATCTCGCCATTCGTCCCGAGCCGGTCGATGCAGCCCCCGACGTCTGACCCGACGCCTTCCACTTCATGGGTTCACCTTCCATCGCCCTTCTGGGCACCGGATCCTACGTCCCCGAGAGGATCATGACGAATGACGACCTCTCCCACCGTGTGGAGACGTCCGATGAGTGGATTTTCAGCCGGACAGGAATCCGCGAACGTCGCATCGCCGCCGAAGGCGAGGCCACGTCGGACCTCGCCGCCATGGCCGCGCGCCGCGCCCTCGAATCGGCCGGCATCACCGCCGGGCAAATCGACTTGGTGATTGTCGCCACTGTCACGCCCGACATGCCGATGCCGGCAACCGCCTGCATCGTGCAGAAGAAACTTGGCATTCCGCTCAATGCGGCGTGCTTCGACCTGAATGCGGCCTGTTCCGGTTTCATCTTCGCCCTCGACACCGCGTGGGCCATGCTGGAGTCGGGACGCTACCGCCATGCCTTGGTGATCGGCGCGGAGAAGCTGTCCTCGGTTCTCGACTGGTCGGATCGCGCCACCTGCGTGTTATTCGGCGATGCCGCCGGTGCGGTCGTGCTCGGGCCCGCCCGTACGCCTGAATCCGGCATCATCGGCACAAAACTTTACACCGAGGGCGGTCTGACCGATCTCCTTTGCATTCCCGGCGGAGGCAGCAGCCCTCCCGGGCCCGCCGAAACTGCCACCCGCACGATTCAGATGAAGGGTCGGGAGATCTTCAAAATTGCGGTGCGCGAAATGGAGGACGCCGCCCGCGATATCCTGGAACAACACCACCTCAAGGCGGATCAGATTGCCTGTGTCATCCCGCATCAGGCAAACCTTCGCATTATCGATGCGATTGCCCAATACCTTGAGCTTCCGCTCGACCGCTTTTACGTCAACGTGGATCGCTACGGCAACACCTCCGCCGCCTCCATTCCGCTCGCGATCGACGAAGCCCGCCGCAGCGGGCGCATCCGCCCAGGCGACATCACGCTCCTTGTCGCGTTCGGGGCGGGCTTGACCTACGGGAGCGCACTGGTTCGCTGGTAAATCCTTATGTCGTCCCCGCTCGCACGCGCCTTCCGCCAGCTCTCCCTGGTCACCGTTTTTCTAGCTTGTCTGTTTTCCCTGCCCGCGCGCGGTGAGCTCGTGTGGACGCCGGGCACCGGTTGGCGCATGGAGGGGGGAGTGCTCTCGGGCTTGATCGGCGACGAGGCCAACAATGCCTTGGAGCTGATGAACCGCGCTCGCCGCGCGGAGGAGCAGGGCAATGACCGCACGGCCATGCGTGCCTACGACCGGGTTTCAAAGCGGTACGTCAATTCCGTCTACGGCCCGGAAGCGGTCTACCGCCTTGCCCGCCTGCGTCTGGCGAATCGGCAATACTTCAAGGCCTTCGAGGCCTTTCAAATTATTGTCAGCCGTTACCCCAACACGCCTCGGTTCAATGAAGTGGTCGGAGAACAGTACCGCATCGCCAGCGCGTTGATGGACGGTGCGCGCAACCGCACATGGGGGTGGCTGCCGGGTTTCCGCAATCGCGATCAAGCGATCCGATACTTCGAGCAGGTCATCATCAACGCGCCGTACAGCGATTATGCGCCTCTCGCATTGATGAATGTCGCGCGCGCCCACCAGCGCCTCGGCAACGATATCGAGGCGATCGATGCGCTCGACCGCATGATCAACTTCTATCCGCAGAGCATTCTCACTCCGGACGCCTACCTGAAGCTCGCCGAAACCCACGCCTCGCTGGTCGACGGGCCGGAGTACGACCAGGCCTCGACTCGCGAAGCGATCACCTATTTTGAGGATTTCATCATTCTCTTCCCCAGCGATACCAGCGTGGCGAACGCCGAGCGCGGGCTCACGTCCATGAAGGAAGTTCTGGCGGAAAGTAAAATGACCATCGCCGAGTTCTACTTTAAGAGACGCTCTAATTTCCGCGCCGCGCGCGTCTTCTATAACGAAGCCATCACCGCCTTCCCGGACTCCGCGATTGCCGAACGCGCCCGCAGCGAACTTGTGAAGATCGACGAAGCCGAAGCCAACCGCGCCGCCCGTGCAGAATCCGCCTCCGGCTCCCCTCGCCGCAAGTTCCTCGGACTCTTCTGAGCGTCGGGCCTCCGACTCGGAGACCCGCCCGCCGACCTCCATGACGCTGCGACTTTTCCCTCTGTGGATCCTGTTCGCGGCGCTCGGCCTCAGTGCAGGCTGCGCCCACTACCGGCTCGGCACCGGCGCCGCCCCGGGCTTTAGGACACTCTTCGTGACGCCGGTTGAAAACGACGCCGCGGTCCCGCAGGCGGCCGCGCTCGTGACCGCCCGCCTTCGCGAGGCGTTTCTACGCGACGGAAGGGTCACGCTCGCCCCGTCCGCCGACTCCGCGGATGCCGTCCTCACGCTTACCCTCACCCGTCTCGAGCGGGAAGTCGCCACCGTACGCCCCGACGACACCGGACTCGCCCGCAAGGTCGATCTCGATCTCGGCGCCACGGCCTCCTTGCGCGACCAGCGATCCGGAAAAACTTTGTTTGAGGCCCGGCCGCTCCATGCCCGGCGCCAGGTGTTCACCGACAGCGGACAACTCCAGGCGGAGTACCAGACCCTCCCTCTCTTGGCCGACAGCCTCGCCGACCACGCCGTCCGGGCTGTATTGGATGTTTGGTGACACAATGGGCCGCTGACGGCAAACGCCGACAGGCCCGAGATCCGGGCGGACCTCCGTTCCCAGGCTGCGAGGAACTCCCGCGACCGTCCGCCAGCCCGGGGGCTGCCTCCACCTCCGCCTTTACTTTGCGCCGGCCCGCGCTCCATGCTGACCTCGTGACTCACGCTCCGATCCTCGCGCCTTCCCTGCTTGCCAGCGATCATGCCCACCTTGCCTCCGGCACCGACATGGCCGTCGCGCTTGGCCTGTCCTGGGTGCACATCGACATCATGGACGGACACTTCGTGCCCAACCTTACTTTCGGACCGCAGACCGTCGCCGCCCTTCGCCCGCGTTCGAAGCTGTTCTTCGACACGCACCTGATGCTATCGGAGCCTCATCGCTACATCGAGCCGTTTGCCCAGGCAGGAGCCAACCTCATCAGCATTCACATCGAGCCCGATTACGATCACGCAGCCGCCCTTGCCCGCATCCGCGCCCTCGGCTGCCAGAACGGCATCGTGCTCAATCCCGACACGCCGGCGGCATCGATCGAACCGTTTATCGACCAGGTCGATCTCGTGCTCGTCATGACCGTGCAACCGGGATTCGGCGGGCAACCGTTCCGGGAGGACATGCTGCCCAAACTCCGACAGATCGATCGCTGGCGTCAGGCACGCGCCCTCACCTTCCGCCTTGAAGTCGACGGCGGGGTCGATCTGGAGACGGGGAAGGCCTGCCGTCAGGCCGGAGCGGATACGTTCGTTGCGGGAACCTCGTTCTTCAAGGCATCGGACCGCGCCGCCTTCGCCGCGAAGGTCGCGTCATGGTGAACGGAAGCGGGCACCGCCCGCCCAAGGTGGACGCGCGGGTCCCTCCGCGCGTTGGCTTGCAACATGTACGTCGCCTTGCACCAGGTGCTCGACGACGGTGGACGCGCGGGTCCCTCCGCGCGTTGGCTTGGGCGCACAGCTTAACCGGCTTCCGCCAGCCGTCCTCCTCCGCAGCGGGCGCTGGGACGCGCCCGCCCACCATTCGAGCAGTACGCGGGGAAAAAACGCCCTGCGCCCTACCGCTCCCCCCGCGCGATCGCCTCTGCCTCCCGGTACTGCTTGCGGAACGCCGCGCCCAACTCGCTCGCCAACCGGATCTCCTGCACTTTGCTGCGCGAGCCCAACGCCTGTTTGATCGTTCCATTGACCTCGTCGTAACTCAACCGCTGGAGGTCCTGCAGCACCGCCAGCGCCCTCCCCTTGGCCGGTTCCGGCGCCTCAATGATCGCCCGCCACGCACGGGCGAGATCCCGATGGGTATCGAGGCACATCACGCGAATCGCGAAGGCCATTTCCCGAAAGATGCCACTCGTCCACGCCGCCCGGTAAATGAGCGGATCTGTCTGCTCGTAGGGAAAATCGTTCGGATCGGATCGGTACGGCGTGTTCTCCGGGGTGTAGAAGTCCCGCCGCACCGGTAGCCGGCGAAGCGCGAAGCGCTCCGGACCGCCCGGAGTGCCCACCCGGAAATTCCAGAGCTTCTGGCCTTCCATTGACATGACGTAGTCAATGAAGGCGACCGCCGCCTCGCGGTTGGGCGCACCACGCATCAGAGCGATGGGATCCACCGAACTCACCGTCCCGCCCGGCGGAGAGATGTAGCCCAAGTGCTCGCTCCCACTGCGACGCCGCACGGCCTCCTCCTGCTGACGCCCATAAAAATCGATGCACAATCCCACCGCGCAATTTCCGGTCGCCACATCGATCGGCGGCTTTTGCGAACTGTCGGTGAAATAACGGGCGTTGGCCCCCATGAGCTGGACGAGTCGCATGCCTTCGAGCCATCCCTCGCGCACCGCCTGGCGCTCGATTTCAGCAGGGTCGCCCGCAGGCCTTTCCCTTTGCAACGCCACCAGGCGCCGTTGCATCTGCTGTTGTATGACGTTTTCGAACGCCTTGGCGATCGACCCGCTCTTCGTCGGATCCGCCAAAGCCACCTCCCCGATCAGCCGAGGATCCGTCAAATCGACCCACTGGGTGGGCGGGCGCTCGAATCCGAGGCGGGCGAGCGAGTCGCGATTGTAGATGATGCCATAGCTGCTGAGCACGGTGCCAATCCAACGCCCGTCGCGATCCCAGTACTCTTCGCCCGCAAACTCGCGCGGGATCACCGCTTCGTCGAACCACTGCGGATGGCGCTGCAGTATCCCGCTGTCCACCACGCGCCCCGCCTGAGCCTGGCGCACGAAATCGTAGGTCCCTCCCCCGAAGAAGACATCAGTTCCTGAACTCACGTTGGAAGCGAGAAAGGCCTCGCGCGCCTCGCGCGCCGTCACCGAGGCATCGGCGGGAAGGCGCGGACTGGCAAACGCGGCCTGCACCTCATTGCTCCAAGGCCGTCCCAGCTGACGTGTCCAATGGTTCTGAAACGCCGCCACATACTCCCCGTCGAGAAAACGCGCGATCTCGCTGGTGCCGCCGATCACCCGCCAGTCGACCGACACCGAACGCCCGGTGCGCTCCCGGTACCATCGACGAAACCCCACACCGTACTCGTGACGGATGGCTTCATTGTGCGGCGTGATGATCACGATCGTCTCATCCGCCCGCTCCGAAACAACCCGCGCCGGGCGGAAAACGAACGGCAACGCCACCGTGACGACCAGCGCGAGGATGATGAGCAAACGCTTCGTCATGGCGCCAACCGGTTTTGCAGGCCCGCCTCCTCATCTTCCCGCAGACCCTGAATGTGCGACGACCCGGTCATTGTCTTGCCTCCGCACCGGCCTAGGCCACCAGCACCACGACATCGTCCACGGTGACGCTGGCGTGAAGTTCGCCGCTGGCCGACTGGCCAAGATGACGCGGATTGAGTTCGTAGATCTTCAGCGACGTGCCTCCGGCGACAAAATCGTATTGCGCCACCTCGCCAAGGTACACGGAATCGCCGATCCGGCCCTTCACCGAATTTTGCGTCTTGGGTGCGGCGTCGAGCGTCCAGCACTCGGGGCGAATGGACAAAGTGACCTCGGCACCGATCGCCGGTTTGGCCTGCACGTCCCCGAAAATGCCCTCAAAGCGCCCAATCGCGGTTTCGACAACGGCGTGTCCATTTTCGACCCCCAACAGCCGACCCGTGATGAAATCCGTCTCGCCAATGAAGTTCGCCACCGTACGGCAGGTGGGCCGGCGATAGACCTCCCGCGGTGAACCGACCTGCAAAATATGTCCGTTCTCCAGGATCGCCATGCGGTCGGACACGGAGAGCGCCTCCTTCTGGTCGTGGGTCACATACACCGTTGTGAGCTTGAACTCCTTGCAGACGCGTCGGATCTCCGCGCGCATCTCCAAGCGGAGTTTGGCGTCGAGGTTCGACAACGGTTCGTCGAGCAACAGGCATCGCGGACGAATCACGAGGGCTCGCGCCAGCGCGATGCGCTGCTGCTGCCCGCCTGAAAGCTGATTGGGCCGACGTTCCGCGTACGCCTCCATGCGCACGGACTCCAGGGCCTCCGCCACTCGCTTGCGCATCTCGGGCTTCGCGACCTTTCGCTCCTCCAACCCGAAGGCCACATTCTCCGCCACCGTCATATGCGGCCAAAGCGCGTAGCTCTGAAACATCATTCCGGTGTTCCGCTTGTGCGGCTCGAGCTTCGTCACGTCTTCGTCACCGAAGAAAATGCGCCCTTCCTCCGGAATGTAGAAGCCGGCCATGCTGCGCAGGAGGGTGGTCTTGCCGCAACCGCTGGGCCCGAGGAGAAAAAACAACTCGCCGGGTTCGATCGTGAGGTCGAGACCGTGCAAGGCCACCACCGGGCCGAACCGCTTCGAGAGTTGCTGGATGCGAATGGAAATCATGCCCGCGGCAGCGCCTCGCGAAGCAAAATTTGGCGGCGGAGTGAGTCAAAGGAATTAGAACCAGTCCCTGCCGGGAAACGTGATTTTAACCTGTCTGCGGGTGTGAGACAAAATTCTTCTGTTAAGCTGCCGAGGAGAGGGAATCGTTGAGTGCGGCGAGGGAGTCGAGGCGGTGTTTCCAGAATTCGTCGAGACGGCGGCTGCTGTGGATGCAGCGAAGGGCGAGGACGTTTTCGGCACCCGGTTTGGACCAGAACATCCCGGATTGTTTACAGCGGCCGCCGATCACGGTCTTGCAGCCGGCCTCGACGACGCCCGAACCGATGAAGTAGCCGGCTTTACGGAAGGTGCCGTACTGCATCCGATCCGCGTTGCTCACGAAGTAGTGCAGAGCTTTTTCGACGGCCTGGGCGTGGGGTTTGCCCGCGCATTGCTGACGAGACTGTTTGATCAGGGCTTCGACCTTGTCCTTGAGCAGGTGCGTGGCCCAGCGGCGAAGCCGGCCCGGGTAGTCGGGATGGGCTTTGCCGATCAGAGCGTCGAGCACCTCGGCGGCGTGCTCCATGGCGTGGTAGAAGTCGACGATTTGGGTGCAGCCCTTGAAGTTGATCTCAGCCATGTTTTCCAGTCCGTGGGCTCCGTCGATGAGCACCACGGCCTTCGCGGCCGTGCCATAACCGCGCCGGAACGCCTCCTGACGCAGCAAGGGACCGAACTGGTCGATGGGCATGATGCCGGAAAGGTAGGTCGTCGAATCCCAGTCGCGCACCGGTCGGCCCTCCTCATCGACGCGGTGCTGGGTGAACACGCAGCCAAGGTAGGCCTGGCGGGTCTTGGCTTTGCCGCCCTCCTGCTTGCCTTTGCGTCCGGCCAGTTCCTCCGGCACCATCGGGACCCCGGTGCCATCGGCGCTGACATACATGACCGGTGCGTCGCAGTGCTGGCAGCTGCCCGGTTGGGCGGGCCGCTCCTGCCACTGCTGCGCGGCTCTTCCCACCCGTTGGATCACGCGATGAATCTGACGACCCGACACGCTGATGCCGCCGGTTTGTTCCAGATGCCGTTGGGCCTTCAGGTAAGTGGCTTCGTCGGCGCCTTCCAGACAGATCAGCTTGGCCAGGGCCGGTGTGTAACCCACTTCCAATCCCAGCGCCGCATCGGCGGGGTGATGGCCCTGCTTTTTGCCGGCGTGGTGGTAGTAGTCGCGCGTGAGCTCGAAGTGGCCAAAAATCCCCTGCACCCCGATGGTCTCCCGGCCTTTGCGAACTTCCCTGGGCCGAGGCTGGTAGGCCGCGTCGATGCGCTCGGCGGCCTGCTGGAGCAGCCAGCCGACCAACGCATTGGCCGACTTGAAAACGGCCGTGCGCACCAGGATCTCCATTTGAGCGACCGCGTCGCCCTGGGGGACCTGGGATTGAAAGCGTTCGATCAGTTGCCCGATTTCCTCTTCTTGGGCGAGGAGGACCGGGGGCGGGAGCGGTTTTTTTTTGAGCCGGCGATGTCGTGCCGGGTCTCGGAGACCACCAAGTTGGCATACTGCTCGGTGAGTTGCCGGTATTGAGCATAGCCGTCCACGGCGGCCTGCACCGCGGGAAGATCTTCGGCGGGAACGTGACGGGTGTGGTTCTTGCCGTTCTCCCAGCGCTGGAGTCTGTAGTAAGGACCGGCCGCACCCGGACGATCCCCGAACGAGAAGGCCGAGAGCTTGCCGCGCTCCATGGCCGGGATGGCGGCAATTTGCCGCAGAATCTGCTGTTTGTCGGATTGGCTCATAGTGATAGCTAGCTATCTAGCTACACTAGTCACCAAAACAAGCCT